>CAUEQD010000004.1 GCA_959019945.1 uncultured Collinsella sp.
CTGCGGGAACGGCCTGTCCGCCTAATGTGTTCGGCTGAGATCGGAAATCAACCCTGGACGGAAATCCCCCTCTGTCTTGTTCTGTAACATTTGGACCCGGTTTTGCCCTGCATCTGTTACAGATTGAGACAATCGGCCAGGCCCGCCCCGTTCGCCCCGTCATCTGTGGTTTACGTGGGGGCATGCGAAGCGCGGGTATACTAACCGGCGGCGAATCTGCTCCATCGCTTAGAGCTGCTGCGTCTGGACGGCGCGTGATAAGGCTGCCAAAGCGATCGCCAGCGTGCTGAGCAACGTCCTCTCTGTGCGCACCTGTTTTTGTATGTATTAGCGCACTACCAAGCACGCTCGCGCGGCCGCATGCCGTGCCCATAATGCGTGCAGATAAGGAACAACAACATATGCGTAATTCTGTATCCGACGTCACGGACGCCGAGATTCTGGACGAGGCCCGCGAGGCCATGACCCAGGCTGCCTTCGATGCTGCCGACGAGGCCAGCGCCGCCGAGACCGTCGAGTCCGCGACCGAGAACCTGCCCGCCTTTGACGAGCTGGGACTTTCGGACGAGATGCTTCGTGCCATCGAGAACCTGGGCTACACGGCGCCCACGCCTGTCCAGGCCGGCTCGATCCCCGTGGTGCTTGAGGGCCGTGACCTGCTTGCCGCCGCTCAGACCGGCACCGGCAAGACGGCCGCCTTCTTGCTGCCGACCATGAACAATCTGGAGCACATTGCTCCGCCCAAGCCCGTGCGCGAGCGTGGCGGCCGCAACCGCCGTCGCGGCGCCAAGAAGCCCGAGGGCAACGGCCGCGGCCCCGCGATGCTCGTCATCACCCCCACGCGCGAGCTTGCCCAGCAGATCGATGAGGTCGCCGGCAAGATTGCCGACGTCACCGGCCATGTCGCCGTGACCGTCGTGGGCGGCGTGAGCTACAAGCCCCAGACCGCGGCACTCAAGTACGGCTGCGACATCCTGGTCGCAACGCCGGGCCGTCTGGTCGACCTGATCGAGCAGGGTGCCTGCCACCTGGACGAGGTTAAGGTCCTGGTGCTCGACGAGGCCGATCGCATGCTCGACATGGGCTTTTTGCCCGCCGTCCGCCGTATTGTGCGCGAGACGCCGGCCGAGCGCCAGACGCTGCTGTTCTCGGCCACGCTCGACGAGGAGGCCGTGGGCGAGATCACCGACCTGGTGAGCGACCCGGCACGCGTGGAGATCGCGCCCGCCACGTCGACCGCCGACACCGTCGACCAGTTTGTGTTCCCGGTGTCTATCGAGGCCAAGAACAACCTGCTGCCCGAGTTCCTCAAAAAGGAGGGCCCGGAGCGCACTATCGTCTTTATGCGCACCAAGCACCGCGCCGACAGCTGCTGCCGTCGTCTGGAGCGCAAGGGCATCAAGGCCGCCGCGATCCACGGCAACCGCAGCCAGGCCCAGCGCGAGCGCGCGCTTTCGGCCTTCCGCGACGGCACCGTTGACGTGCTGGTGGCGACCGACGTGCTCGCCCGCGGCATCGACATCAGCGACGTGCGCTACGTCGTGAACTTTGACGTGCCGGCAGAGCCGACCGACTACATCCACCGCATCGGCCGCACGGGCCGCGCCGGCGAGCTGGGCTGGGCCATTACGTTTGTGACCGAGCAGGACGTCGATGAGTTCTACGAGATCGAGAAGCTCATGGACAAGACGGCCGACATTTATGACGCCGGCGACCTGCATGTGGGTCCCAATCCGCCTGCAGTTGACCCCGAGCGCGACCCTGCGGCCTTTAAGGTGAAGAAGACCAAGCGCGGCAAGTCCAAGAGCAAGAAGAAGCTTGAGCAGGCGCGTCGCGACGGCAAACGCAACGGCGACGATTACGGCGATGTTGCCGGTCGTTCCAACCGCGGTCGCGATGAGCGTCGCGGCGACGGTGAGCGCCCGAGCCGTCCCAAGCGTGGTGGCAAGACCCGCGTGCGCGAGGGCGTTCAGGCTCGCGTGGACGAGGCCGTGGAGAGTGTGGCCCGCGAGGTGGCTGCCGAGGAGCGCGCCGGTGCTGCTGCCGTCGAGCAGGCCCCGCGCGGCAACCGTGCCGAGCGTCGTGCCAAGCAGTTCCAGGGCGAGGCACACCGCCGCCGTCGTGAGGACGAGGACCGTGGCGGTCGTCGTCGTGTTGAGCGCGAGGACGAAGGCCGTGGTTCGCGCGGCGGCAAGCGCGGCTCGGGTGACCGTCGTCGCTCCGGTCGCGATGGCGAGCGCGATGAGCGCCGTGGCGGCGAAGGCCGTGGTTCGCGTGACGAGCGTGGTACCCGCGGCGGCAAGCGCTTTGACGAGCGCGGGGGTCGCGAGGGTGGCCGCGATGGCGAGCGTCGCGAGGGCGCTCGTGGCAACGGTGGCCGCAGCGGCGCTGCTCGTTCGAATGGGTCGCGCGATCGTCGCGACCCGCGTGCCAGCCGCGATCGTCGCGATGACTGGCGCAACTACGACGACACCCGCGAGGAGCGCCGTGGCGGCTACCGCGGCGGGCGTGGCGGCAACCAGGCCGGCTCCCGCGGCGGTCGTGCCGGCGGTCGCGATAACCGTGGCAGCTATGGTAACAATCGCGGCGGCAAGCGCGGCGGTAGCTCCCGTCGCCCCGGTGACGGCGGCGGCAAGCGCAAGTAACATACGCATCGCACGCTAGCGTGAGACAAGCTAAGGGCCCGAGCAAACAACGCTCGGGCCCTTTTGTTTGCCGCATCCGACCGTTGATCCGGTGTGATTTGCTCAGGAATGCACCTGGAGGATGCTGAAGGCCCGTTTTCAGCCATGCGGCAATGGGTCCCATGGGGTGCGCCGTGCATTTTTTGGAGTATTCTGCAGATCGAGTTGCCTGCATACGATTCGACGTCGCCAGCGGTGGCCTTCGGATATCCCTAGCGAGCGTTTTGAGTCAGACTTTTCCGTTTTCCGGTGCAAAGGTGCGTCATTCTCGTTATATCGGAACCCAAAATGATGCAGCGCCCTACAGTTTTGCCCGCTCGCGGCGGTGTTGGCACGAGCGCGTTGCAGAATACTCCGTTTTTTGCACGGTCCGGGATGGGGTACCTCAGGAGAACACAGCGGTATCATGTAAATATATGCAATCTGTTACGGAAATTATGCAAATCGATGAGGCAGACAGCATAGTTTGGCGCAAAGGGGTCAGGTTAATCTGCACCAGGTTGGTGGAAACAAACCTGACCCCTTTGCACCAAACCGGGGTGTCCCCACGCGCCGTATACTCTGTCTAAGCATGCGGGCGGCTTGGTGTGTTACCAAGCGTAGGGGAGGATGTTCGATGAGCATGTTCGAAATTGTATTTAGTCCAACGGGCGGAACGGAGAAAGTGTCTGGTCTTGTGACCGGGGCGCTGGATGGGAATATCGTTACTGTCGATCTGACCGATAGCGGGTTGGATTTCCACGGGGTCTCGATGGCGAAGGGCGACGTTGCGGTTATCTCCGTCCCATCATATGCTGGCAGGGTTCCAGCTGTGGCGGTTGAGCGACTGGGAATGGTGCGTGGCAACGGAGCTCGGGCTGTTTTGGTTTGTGTTTACGGGGGCCGCGCGTTTGAGGATACGCTTATTGAGCTGGAAGACGTTGCAAAGCGTGCCGGATTTAGGGTGGTTGCAGCGGTTTCTGCCATTGCTGAGCATTCCGTTGCTCGTCAGTTTGCTGCTGGGCGACCGGATGCGCAGGATGTGGCGCAACTTTCAGAGTTTGCGCAGCGGATCCGGCAAAAGCTACTGGACGGGGCTGCGTCCGAGCCCTCTATTCCCGGCAATCGTCCTTATAAGCAAGCTGGAGGCCACAGTATGGTGCCCCATGCAACGGAGGATTGCGTCTCCTGCGGTGCTTGCGCTGCGTTGTGCCCTGTTCGAGCTATCGACAAGGACGATCCAAGGCAGGTGGATGGCGAGGCGTGCATCTCCTGCATGCGTTGCGTCTCCGTATGCTCGCAGAATGCTCGCAAACTTGACCCTAACAAACTTGCCGCCGTTACCCAGATGCTGAGCAAGGCTTGCGTCGAGCGCAGGGAATGTGAGATCTTCATCTAACGCAAGCGAGATTGGTGCATTGGGGTCAGGTTAATCTGCACCAAGTTGGTGCAAACAAACCTGACCCCATTGCACCAGAGCAAGGAGTGCCCCTGGGTGCCGGCAGAAAAGGATCGTCCCTAAGTGCCGCCTAGTCCCTAAGTGTCGCCTAAATACCGTTTATCGAAGAAAAAATACCGTTCATCGGTCATAATGATTGTTCTGGCTTTGGGCTCGTCTACAATAGCTCCCGTAAAAAGAAATGCGGAAGGTTACCGAGTCCCTCGGACGTGGGCCTAACCAAAGTCTTTGAACGGGTGTGTCTTTCTGGATGCATTCGCTTGATTTTGGTTGGGCTATATTTATGAAGGGACATGCCACCATGGGTTTCTTTTCTCGCCTGATGGGCGGTTCGGATGAGCAGAAGACTGCAGCTTCCGAGTTCGAAATCCTCGCTCCCGTTTCCGGCGAGCTTGTTCATCTAGAAAATACCAATGACCCTGCTTTTAGCAGCCGTGCAGTGGGCGATGGCGTTGCCGTGGTTCCCCAAGAGGGAACGGTGTGCGCTCCTGTTTCCGGCACCGTCGCGGCGCTGTTTCCGACTGAGCACGCGCTGGGCATCATGTCCGACGACAGCTCTGCTCAGGTGATGCTGCATATCGGAATCGACACTGTTAAGCTTGAGGGCAAGGGCTTCCATGCGCTTGTTGCCCAGGGTGACCATGTCGACGCGGGCCAGCCCCTCGTCGAGGTCGATTTCGACACGGTTCGCGCCGCCGGCTTCGATCCCACGGTCTTCGTTATCGTGTGCGAGCGCTCGGAGAACTCGACTCTTCGTGAGCATGCTTCCGGCCCTGTTGCTGTTAAAGAGCCTGTCGTCTGGCTTTCCGAGTAAATTCTTGTGGTGGGTACCGTGGTTATCAAGCGAGTTTTTAACAACAACGTCGCAATGGTCACTTCGGACGATGGCTCCGAGCTCATCGTCATCGGTCGAGGCCTCTGCTTTGGCCGTCATGCCGGCGATGCCATCGACGAGGCGTCGATCGAAAAGACCTACGCGTTGCAGGAGGGAACTTCTCAGGACTCGCGTACGATTGACCGCTTGGCACATCTTTTGGAGTCCATCCCCACCGTCAACCTCGTGATTGCCGAGGACATTGTTCAGATGCTCCGTCGAGAGCTCAATGTTGATATTAACGACAAGATTCTCATTGCTCTCGCAGACCATATCAGCCTTGCTTTGGAGCGCAAGCGCAAGGGCGTCTCCTGTGAGAATCCGTTGCTGCTCGAGATCCAGCAGTTCTATCGCAAGGAGTATGCACTTGCGGGCCGTGCGCTGCAGATTATCAAGGAGTATATGGGCATCCAGATGAGCGAAGAAGAGCAGGGTTTTATTACGCTGCATATCGTCAACGCCACCATGCCGCAACGCTCCGATCGTTTGATTGTTTCGGTCCAGCTTGTTCGCGACGTGCTTGCGATTGTTTCTGAGCGCTATTCTACGACCCTCGATAACACCTCGCTGCCTTACGAACGTTTCGTTCGTCACCTGCAGTTTTTCGCGCAGCGAGCGCTCGATCCTACGGCCGGGCAAATCAACGGAGACGCGCTGTTCCGAATCGATGAAACGGCGTATCCGTGCGCATTCTCGTGCGCGGACGCCATAGCCGCCCACTTGTCGTCTACCTATAACGTTGTCGTTACCGATGCCGAGAAGAGTTATCTCGCATATCACATTGTTAACCTGCTTGGAGAACCTGGTCTCTAGGCATAACGTGCCTATACATCGATTGATATAAGGCAAGGCTCACGGTCTTGTCCAGGGCACATCTGTCTTAATTTGCGGAAAAGGAAGGGGAGTACCGCTATGACCGCAAAAAAGAAGTTCAATTTCAAAGCGCCGTTGGAGGTGTTCGCGAAGTCAATCGTCCAGCCGATGATGTATCTCTCGGTTGCCGGCATTCTGCTCATCGTGGGCATCATTCTGACCAACAAGACCATCTGCGCTTTGGTCCCCGTACTGGGCTCCGGTCCGTTCCAGCTTGTGGGCGCCGTTGTCTACCAGTCGCTGATGTTTATCATCAACAACCTCTCGATTCTGTTCTGCGTGGGCATTGCCGGCGCCATGGCAAAGAAGAACAAGGGCCATGCTTCGCTGATTGCCCTGATGTCGTTCTTCCTGTTCCTGCAGGCTAACAACATCGTGCTCAACGCCACCGGCTCTCTTGCCGAAGCGAACGGCATGCTCGGTCTTACCGGAACCGGCCAGAGCACCGTTATGGGCATCCAGGTACTCGATACCGGCGTGTTTGGCGGCATCATCCTGGGCTGCATCACCGGTGCCGTGTTCAACAAGTATTCGAACAAGCAGTTCCCCATTGCCCTTTCGATGTTCTCGGGCGTTCGCTTCCCGTTCCTGATCATGATCATCATTTCCTGGATCATGGGCGCTGGCTTCTGCATCGTTTGGCCTCCGGTTCAGGGTGCCATCTCCTCCGTTGCCGGCATCATTAAGGAGTCGGGCAACATCGGTCTGTTTATCTACGGCATGCTCAACAAGCTGCTCGTTCCCACCGGTCTGCACCACCTCATCTACACCCCGTTCCAGTTCTCCGATGTGGGTGGCACCCTGACGCTGGGCGATCAGGTTATCGCCGGCGCCTACCCCATCCGTGTCGCCGAGATGGCAATGACGGGCCAGCCCTTCTCCGATAGCACGTATTTCAACAGCTACACCTTCAACAACCTGTGGCCCTACATCGGTATCGGTCTCGCCTTTATCGTCACCGCTTACAAGGGGAACAAGGATAAGACCAAGGCCGTTATCATCCCGCTGATCATCACCGCCGTGCTCTCCTGCGTGACCGAGCCCATGGACTTCCTCTTTGTCTTTGCCGCTCCCGTGCTCTTTGTCGTTCACTCGGTTCTTTCCGGCATCTTCCTGGTTCTGCTCAAGGTTCTCTCCGTGCCCGCTTCGACTGCAGGCGGCATCATCAACATCGTGGTTTCCAACCTGGTCCTCGGTGTCGATAAGACCAACTGGCCGGTTATGCTTGTGCTCGGAGTCGTCAACGCCGCTCTGTACTTCTTCCTCTTCACCTTCCTTATTAAGAAGCTCAACCTCCACACGCCTGGTCGCGAGGAGGAGTCCGAGCTCGCCGAGTCCGTTGCCGAGGGCGAGGCCGCCGCGTCTGTCGCGGTGAAGCAGGGCGCTGTTGCCGCGGCTCCCGCAGAGGGCGTCGATGCAGGTATTGCCGACCTGGTCGCAGGTCTTGGTGGCAAGGACAACATCGAGGAGCTCGAGAACTGCTTTACGCGTCTTCGCGTGAACGTTAAGAACCCGGACCTCATCAATGAGGACCTCATCAACCACGTGCCCAACAGCGGCATCAACCGCAACGGCAATAATATCCAGATCATCTTTGGCATGAAGGTCGCCGAGATGCGCGACAAGGTCGAAAACGCAATTGAGAAGGAGCAGTAAACAATGATCATTACTCTGTGTGGTGGCGGATCCACCTTTACCCCCGGCATCGTCAAGTCCATCGCCCTGCGCAAGGACGAGCTCGACGTTGACGAGATTCGTCTGTACGACATCAACGAGGAGCGCCAGCGCAAGATCGGCGTGCTCGTGGACTGGATTTTGCACGAGGACCTCGGCCTGGACATCAAGCTCACGGTGACCACCGACAAGGAGACGGCTTTTACCGACGCGAGCTTCGTGTTTGCCCAGATGCGCGTGGGCGGCTACGCCATGCGCGAGCAGGACGAGAAGATTCCGCTGCGTCACGGCTGCGTGGGTCAGGAGACTTGCGGTTGCGGCGGCCTTGCCTACGGCATGCGCACCATCTTCCCCATGGTCGAGCTGATCGATGACGTTGAGAAGTACGCCAAGAAGGACTACTGGATTCTCAACTACTCCAACCCCGCCGCCATCGTCTCCGAGGGCTGCCGTGTGCTGCGCCCGAACGCTCGCATCATCAACATCTGCGACATGCCGATCGCGATCATCGACGTGGTTTGCGCCGCGCTCGATATCGACAAGAAGGATGTTGAGTACGATTACTTTGGCCTCAACCACTTTGGTTGGTTTACCTCGATCCGTCACAAGGGCGAGGAGGTCCTGCCCCAGCTGCGCGAGTACATCAAGGAGCATGAGATTCTGCTGCCCGATTCGTACCTCAAGGGCATGGGCTCGCTCATGGCAAAGAAGCCCGAGGAGGCCACCGACGAGCACCCCGAGCAGAACCGCCACACCAAGGGCAGCTGGTACTACGTCTGGAAGGGCGAGTACGAGATCATGGAGTGCTTCCCGGAGTACCTGCCCAACACGTATCTGAACTACTACCTGCAGCAGAAGGAGTTCGTCGAGCACTCCAACCCCGAGCGCACCCGTGCTAACGAGGTTGAGGAGACGCGTGAGAAGAACCTCTTCGACGGTATCGATCACTACGAGAAGACGGGCGAGATCGACGAGAGCACGTTCTATGCGGGCAGCCACGGCGACTGGATTGCCGATCTGGCCATCGCGCTGAAGAACGACACCAAGCAGCGCTTCCTGGTCATTTGCGAGAACAAGGGCGCTATCCCCAACATGCCCTACGACGCCATGGTCGAGCTGCCTGCCTACATTGGCAAGAACGGCCCCGAGGTCATCAGCCGCGACAACATCCCGCTGTTCCAGCAGGGCCTCATGATGCAGCAGCTGAACTCTGAGAAGCTTGTGGTCGAGGCCACGATCGAGGGTTCGTACGAGAAGGCGCTCAAGGCCTTTACGCTCAACAAGACCGTGCCTTCGATGAACGTCGCCAAGGAAGTTCTCGACGACATGATCGAGGCCAACAAGGGTTACTGGCCCGAGCTTAAGTAATGGTGGCAGCGCCGCTGGCCACATAACTTGAACAATGCCCCGTCCGCGTGTTGTACGCGGGCGGGGCATTGTCATTTGGTGCAAGGGAACGTTCCCAAGTGCCGCATTCTGGCCGGCAAGTCGCCAATGTTGAGAAAAGGGGCCCCTCTCTTTTGGCCATTGTGGGTAATGCGTTTTATCAAATATGGCGTTAATCTGCGGTAAAAATTTTTATCACCGTTGATGGCCGCATTTCATGCCGCCTGCCGAACTGCGTGGAGGCCTAACAACTTTATAGGTCAGTGTTGTGCGTGTAGCAATTTCGCCCGGCCTCGCCTCCGGGCTGCCGCATGAGAGGGGATCTTATGGCACGACTGCACGTAATGGAACGCAGCCACGCTCAGGCCGTCATGGACGACCTGCACGATGCGCTCGGACGCCGTCTGGCGGTGAGTTCGCTCGCCCCGTGTCCCGTTGAGTTTACGGCGGCGCTCGTCAACCTGTGCTCCACCCAGAGCTGCGGCAAGTGCACGCCCTGCCGTGTGGGCCTGAGCGCGCTGAGCGACCTGCTTGCCGATGTGCTCGAAGGGCGCGCCGATGAGTCTACGCTCAACCTGATTGAGCGCACGGCCCGCACCATCTACCTTTCGAGCGACTGCGCCATCGGCTACGAAGCTGGCGCCATGGCACTCACGGCTATTCGCGGCTTTCGCGACGATTTTGAGCACCACATCCGCGAGCACTCCTGCGGCTTTGACCGCGAGGCTCGCGTCCCGTGTGTCTCGGGCTGCCCGGCGCATGTCGACATCCCCGGGTACATCTCGCTCGTCGAGGCAGGCCGTTATGCCGACGCCGTCAAGGTCATCCGCAAGAACAACCCGCTACCGCTCGTCTGTGGCCTGGTGTGCGAGCATCCCTGCGAGATGCATTGCCGCCGTGGCATGGTCGACGACCCCATGAACATCCTTGCCCTTAAGCGTTTTGCCGTTGAGCACAGTGACCTCAACGACCACAAGCCGCATGTAGTGGACAACACCGGCAAGCGCGTCGCCGTGATCGGCGGCGGCCCGGCCGGCCTTTCCTGTGCCTACTACCTGGCCGTGATGGGCCACAAGGTGACCATTTTTGAGCAGCGCCACCACCTGGGCGGCATGCTGCGCTACGGCATCCCCAGCTATCGTCTGCCGCGCGAGCGCCTGCAGGCCGAGATCGACTGGATCTTGAGCGCCGGCATCGACGTTGAGCTCGATCACTCCGTCAACGGCGAGGAGCTTGCCCGCCTGCGCGACGAGTTCGATGCCGTCTACCTGGCCATCGGTGCCCACAGCGATAAGAAGCTCGGTCTTCCGGGCGAAGAGGCTCCCGGCGTGGAGTCGGCCGTCAAGATGCTGCGTGCCATCGGCGACGACGAGCTGCCCGACCTGAGCGGCCAGCGCGTGTGCGTCATCGGCGGCGGCAACGTGGCCATGGACGTGGCGCGCTCCGCCGTGCGCTGCGGCGCCGAAAAGGTGAGCATCGTCTACCGTCGTCGCATCTGCGATATGACGGCTCAGGACGCCGAGATTGCCGGCGCCCAGGCTGAGGGTTGCGAGGTTCTGGAGCTTACGGCGCCGCTCGCCATCGAGACGGGCGAAGATGGTCGCGTGAGCGGCCTGCGCGTGCAACCGCAGATTATCGGCGAGCCCCGTCGCGGTCGTCCGGCTCCGCGTGCCGCCGCCACGCCCGAGCGCGTCATCCCCTGCGAGCGCGTGTTCGTCGCCATTGGGCAGGACATCGATTCCAAGCCGTTTGAGGAGATGGGTATTGCCTGCAAGTGGGGCTGTATCGTTACCGATTCGGACGGCGCCGTGCCTAACTTCGATGGCCTCTTTAGCGGCGGCGACTGCCAGACCGGCCCCGCCACCGTCATCCGCGCCATCAATGCCGGCCGCGTGGCTTCGGCAAACATCGACCGCTACCTGGGCTTCGACCACAAGATTAAGCTCGACGTGGAGCTGCCGACCGTGCAATTTAAGGGCAAGCACGAGTGCGGCCGCTGCGAGCTGGGCGAGCGCGAGGCCGGCGAGCGCATTCACGATTGGAATCTGGTCGAACAGGGCCTTACCGAGGAGGAGGCACGCCAAGAGGCGAGTCGCTGCCTGCGTTGCGACCACTTTGGCTTTGGTGCGTTCCGCGGAGGGAGGAACCTGGAATGGTAGAGCTCAACAAAACCACCGTAAGCGACAACACCGAAAGCGGAGCACTCAACATGGTCAAGCTCACTATCGATAATTGCGAGGTCGTGGTGCCCGAGCACACCACGATCCTGGATGCGGCCAAGTCTGTCGGCATCCAGATTCCCACCCTGTGCTACCTGCGCGATCTAAACGAGATCGGCGGTTGCCGCGTGTGCGTGGTCGAGGTTGAGGGCTGCGATCAGCTGGTCGCAGCCTGCAACAACTACGTGCTCGACGGCATGGTGGTCCACACCAACAGCCCCAAGGCCCGCGAGGCCCGTCGCACCAACGTGCAGCTGCTGCTGTCCCAGCACGATTCGCGGTGCACGAGCTGCGTGCGCAGCGGCAACTGCAACCTGCAGACCATCGCCAACGACCTGGGCATCTTCTATCTGCCGTACGAGCAGCACCTGGCGGGCGAGGGCTGGGATTTCGATTTTCCCATCATCCGCGAAAACGACAAGTGCATTAAATGCATGCGCTGCATCAAGGTGTGCGAGAGCGTGCAGGGCCTAGGGATTTGGGACCTGACCAACCGCGCCACGCATACCGCCGTGGGTACCCGCGGGCGCGCGCCGATTGGCAAGACCGATTGCGTCGCGTGCGGCCAGTGCATCACGCATTGCCCGACGGGCGCACTGCGCGAGCGCGACGATACCGAGACCGTGTTCGACGCGCTCGCTAATCCCGACAAGATCGTGCTGGTGCAGATCGCGCCTGCCGTGCGCAGCGCCTGGGGCGAGGAACTCGGCATTCCGCGCGAGGAGGCCACCGTTGAGCGCCTGGCTTGCGCGCTGCGTCGCGTTGGCTTTGAGTACGTGTTCGACACCGATTTCTCGGCCGATCTCACCATTATGGAGGAGGGCTCCGAGCTGCTCGAGCGCTTGGGCGCCGCCGCCAAGGGCGAGGGTGACAGCCGCGGCTGGCCCATGTTTACGAGCTGCTGCCCGGGTTGGGTGCGCTTTGTGAAGGCGCGCTATCCGGAGTTTGTCGACAGCCTGTCCACGTCCAAGTCGCCGCAGCAGATGTTTGGCGCCATCGCCAAGACCTACTACGCCAAGGTGCTGGGCGTGGAGCCCGAGCGTCTGTTTGTGGTGTCCGTGATGCCGTGCACGGCCAAGAAGGCCGAGTGCGCGCTGCCGAGCATGGTGGGCGAGGACGGCACGCCCGATGTGGACGTTGCGCTGACGGTGCGCGAGACGGTGCGCATGATCCGCGCGAGCCACGTGAGCGTCGACACGCTGGTTGAGGAGCCGCTCGACACGCCGCTGGGCTTTGGCACGGGCGCGGGTGTGATCTTTGGCGCCACGGGCGGCGTGATGGAGGCTGCCGTGCGCTCGGCCTATTACCTGGTGACGGGCAAGAACCCCGACGCCGACTTCTTTACCGATGTGCGCGGCCTGGACGGCTGGAAGGAGGCCGTGGCCGGTATCGATGGCACCAAGGTGCGCGTCGCCGTGGCGCACGGGCTAGGCAACGCCGCCCGTCTGCTCGACGCGATTCGCGACGGCCGCGTGAGCTATGACTTCGTTGAGGTCATGGCATGCCCGGGCGGCTGCGTCGGTGGCGGCGGTCAGCCCATCCACGACGGCTGCGAGCTGGCAGCCGAGCGCGGTCAGGTGCTGTGGGGTCTGGATGCCGCTGCGGACATTCGCTTCTCGCACGAGAATCCCGATGTCCAGGCGTGCTACCGCGAGTTCTTGGGCGAGCCGCTCTCGCCGCTGGCCGAGGAGCTGCTGCATACCGACCATCACGCATGGACGATGCCTAACGAGGGGACGTGCTAGCGATGCGCGCGTTTGATTTTGAGATGTCGCGCCGGGGGTTTGCCTCGGCGCTCGCCGCGGGCGCCCTGTCGCTTGCGCTCGCGGGCTGTGGCGGCGGGGCTGCCGGTACCGGGTCCGCCGCGGGCTCGGCTGCCGGGTCTGCTGCTGACGGTGCCGCTGCCGAGCCGGTTGAGGTGCACGTCGCCTCGCTCAAGGGTCCGACGTCGATGGGTCTGGTGCAGTTTATGGACCGGGCGGCCGATGGTGAGACGGACAACGAGTTCGACTTTGCGATCAGCACTGCAGCCGATGAGATCGTGCCCAAGGTGATTCAGGGCGATGTCGATATCGCCCTGGTGCCTGCCAACGTGGCGAGCGTGCTCTACAACAAGACCGAGGGTGCGGTGCAGGTCATCGACATCAACACGCTGGGCGTGCTGAACGTTGTGACGGGCGACGCGAGTGTGGCCTCGTTTGGCGATCTGGCGGGCCATATCGTCTATATGACGGGCAAGGGCACCACGCCGGAGTACGTCATGAACTACCTGCTGGAGCGCGCAGGCCTGACCGGCCAGGTGACGCTCGAGTTTAAGAGCGAGCCCACCGAGGTGCTGTCGGCCCTGCTTGCCGACCCGTCCGCCGTGGGCGTGCTGCCGGAGCCGTTCAAGACCGCTGCCATCGCCAAGAGCGAAGGCAGGCTGTCGGCTCCGGTAAGCCTGACCGATGTGTGGGACGAGTTGGCAGGTGACACGGGTTCGCGCCTGCTGACGGGCGTGACCGTGGTGCGCCGCGCGTTTGCCGAGGAACATCCCGAGGCTGTGGCGGAGTTCTTGAGCTGCCATGCGGCGAGCGTTAAGGCTGTCAATGCGGCGCCGGCAGACTGGGCGCAGGCCGTGGTCGATGCCGGCATCGTGGACAACGCCAAGATCGCCGAGAAGGCGATTCCCGGGTGCATGCTCGTGTGCCAGACGGGCAAGGATATGAAGGCGGCACTTAGTGGGTATCTGCAGGTGCTGTCCGACGCGGACGCGAGCGCCGTGGGTGGCAAACTTCCGGCTGACGATTTCTACTACATGGAGTAGCCCGTGCGTGCGTTTGCTCGACAAATGACAGAGCGTATGAAGGCGGTGGCGGCAGCAGGTGCCGTCGCCGCCTTTTGGCTTGCCGTGTGGGTCTTCGCGGCGGTGCTGGTGGCGCAGCCACTGATCTTGCCGGGGCCGGGTGCTGTTGCCTTGGCGCTGCTGCGCCTGGTGTGCGATGGCGGTACCTGGGCGATTTTGGTGGGCTCGGGCGCGCGGATACTGGGCGGGCTGGCGCTTGCCGCGGTGTGTGGTGGCGTGCTTGCCGGGATTTCGTCACGGTTGCGGGCGTTTGCGCGCCTGGTGGCTCCGGCACTTTCGTTTGTTAAGGCGACGCCGGTTGCCTGCGTGGTGGTCCTGCTGCTTATTTGGTTGGGATCGGCGCGCGTGAGCATCGCCGCGGTCTTTTTGATGGCGCTGCCGGGCGTGTATTTTTCGCTGGCCGAGGGCTTGGCACAGGTGAATAAACCGCTGGAGCAGATGTTCCGTCTGCATGGCGTGCGCGGCTGGCGCCTGTTTTGCGCCCATACCTGGCGCGAAGTCCTGCCGTTTGTGCTTTCGTGCGCCCGCGCCGTGATCGGCATGAGCTGGAAGGCCGGCGTGGCAGCCGAGCTGATCGGCATGGCGGTGGGCACCGTGGGCGAGCGCATCTATCAGGCAAAGCTTTTGATTGAGACGGCTGATTTGCTGGCGTGGACCGTGCTGGTCGTTGCCGCCTCGTGGGCGTGTGAGCGCGTGCTGGTGTGGCTGCTGCGGGTTTCGGGACCCGTGGCGTGGCGCGCGGCCGTGCGGGCGCATGGGCATGGACTGCGCGGGCGTGCGGGGGCTGCGAGCGATGACGCCGCAGCGGAGCTTGCGCTTGCCGTGGGCGATCGTGCGCCCTGGGCGCCGGCGCTGGATGGTCTGGTGCTCAACGTGCCTGCGGGTGGGCGTATCTGCGTGATGGGCGCTTCGGGCATGGGCAAGTCGACGCTGCTTTCGTTGGCAGCGGGGGAGTGCGCGCCGTGCTCGATGGTGTTTCAGGATGCACGCTTGGTAGAGGGCAGCTCGGCTTTGGATAACGTGCTGGTGTGTGCCGATGCGCGCGTGGATGCTTCGAACGCTACGACCTTGCTGCGCCGGTTGGTGCCGGGAATCGACGTGCATGTTCGCGTGGCTGAGCTTTCGGGCGGGCAGCGCCGTCGTGTCGAGATCGCTCGAGCCCTGCTGTGCCCGGGCGGCGCGGTGATTCTTGACGAGCCCTTTACCGGCCTGGATGCCGCCGCGCGCGATGCGACGACCAAGGTCGTGCTCGGCCTGCTCGACGGCCGCACGCTCTTGCTCGCCACACATGACGTCTCCGACGCTCAGGCCCTCGATATCTCGGGCATCATCACGCTCTAAATACTAACTCAGCAACAAAATGATTCGTTTTCCTCCGTCCCCATGGGGTCGGGTGTGGTATTCTATCTGCGGGGTAATACTTAGGAATACCAAGTAATACCAACGCCGCAGAAACAAACTCCAGATGCGGGCCAATCGGGTTGCCTTCACAGCCCGTCGCCCAGCCGCGTGGCCCGCATCTATCCGCACTACCGTCGTTTCAAAAAGGAAGCGCCATGGCAGAACACATGACCCCCGTAGTCGCGAAGGTCTTGCCCGAGGAGAAGGCAGCCTTCGCGGCGGCAACCCAGCTCGTGGGCACCACGCCGTCCAACGCCATCCGCATGTTTATCGCCGCGTTCAATCGCTGCGGCACCTTCCCGTTCGACATCTCGCCCAACGGGGCCTTTGGCACTGCGCCCGATTCTCATCAATAAGTGATCCGTTTTCCTCCGTCCCCATGGGATCAGCTCTCTGCCGAGTTGTGGTAGAACTAGGGAACGGTTTTGAGGAGGTTGGCATGCTCAATGCGATGATTTGGGCGCTTGCCTGTTTTGGCGTCGTCGCTGTCGATATTGCCCTGAGCGTCGTTTTGTTCTCCGCCCTTGGCGTCGCATCGGTGTTCATGGGTTTTTCGATCGACGATCTCGATATTCAATTGCTTCAGGCCGTCGCCCAGACGGCGTCATTTTTGATGGCGCTGCTGTGGTGGCGTTATCTGTGGCCGCGCTCGTTTATGGCGCGCTGGCAAAGCGAGCGCCCGCTTGGCGGAGGAGCGCGCGGCGCATGGAGACGCATCGCCTGCGTTATCGTGATTGGCCTGGCCCTGCAGGTGGTCATCAGCTACGTATGCGACGGCGTGCTGTCGCTGCTGCCCGAGATTGCGTCCGACTACAGCGAGCTCGTCGAGGAGACGGGCATGGGCGACACGAGCTACCTGGCTATTCTGACCACGGTATTCGGTGCGCCGTTTAGTGAGGAGCTGCTGGTGCGCGGTATTGTGTTTGAGTTTGCGCTCCGAGCGTTTAACCCGCAGTGCTGCCCACTTTGGAAGCGCCGACGTCTCGTGCGACCGCAAGACAGCGCCATGGTGCCCTGGGCGGCCCCAAGTACCTGGGGTATCGCCGCGGCGATTGTGCTGCAGGCGGCGATCTTTGGCTTTATGCACATGAACTGGGTGCAGGGCTGCTATGCGGGTGCCGCGGGCATCATCTTTGGCTGGGTGCTCGTGACCACCGGAAAACTCCGCTACACGATCCTGCTGCACTTTGCCTTTAACGCTGGGTCGTACCTCATCGGCCTGCTGTGGTTTGTGAGCACGCCGCTCAGCGTGGTGATTACGGTCGCCATCGCGGTCGCCGTGCTGCTGGAGGCGATGCGCTCGCTGCGTCAGGCATGCCGGTCGAACGCGGCGGCTATGCCGCTGCCCTAGTTGCGACGACCTCCGCCGTTGGCGCCCTGGCGTCCCTGCGCCGCACGGTTGCGGCCCGCGGTGTTCTGTGCGCGCGACATGCCGCCGTGGCCCTTGCTGCCCTTGGGCCCCTTGCCGGCGGCTCCACCGTGCGGCTTGCCGCCCTTCTTGCCGGTGCCATGCCCACCGCCGGCAGACGTCTCGCCCGGGCGTGGCGGCACGGGGCGAATCAGACAATGCTTGGTATAGCCGATCAGGTCACGACGCCCGGCCTTTTCCAGTGCCTCGCGCACGAGCTTGTAGTTCTCGGGCTTACGATACTGGATGAGCGCGCGCTGCATGGCCTTCTCGTGCGGGTCGCGCGCCACGTAGATCGGCTTCATGGTGCGCGGGTCCACGCCGGTGTAGTACATGCACGTCGACATGGTGGACGGTGTGGGGTAGAAGTCCTGCACCTGCTCGGGCATGTAGCCCATGTCGCGCACGGCTTCGGCAAGGTCCACGGCTTCCTTCATGGTCGAGCCGGGGTGGCTCGAGATCAGATACGGCACCACGTACTGCTTGAGTCCGTATTCGCGGTTCAGGCGTTCAAATTTACGGCAGAACGCGTCGTAGACGGCTCGGCTCGGCTTGCCCATCACACTCAGCACCGCGTCGCTCACGTGCTCGGGTGCCACGCGGAGCTGGCCCGAGACATGGTGCTCCAGCAGCTCGCGCAAAAACTCGTCCGAGGCGTCGGCCATGGTGTAGTCAAAGCGGATGCCGCTGCGGACGAAGACCTTCTTGACGCCCGGCAGCTGGCGCAGGTCGCGCAGCAACTGCGTGTAGCCGCTCTCGTCGACCACCATGTTCTTGCACACGCTCGGCCACAGGCAGCGCTTGTTCTTGCACACGCCGTGCTTGAGCTGCTTGTCGCAGGCAGGGCGGCTAAAGTTTGCCGTCGGTCCGCCCACGTCGTTGATGTAGCCCTTAAACTCGGGATCGCGCGTGAGCAGCTCGGCCTCGCGCATGATCGAATCGTGGCTGCGCATCTGCAGCACGCGCCCCTGGTGGAAGGTGAGGGCGCAAAATGAGCACTCACCAAAACAGCCACGGTTGGAGCTAATGGAAAACTTGATCTCGGCAAAGGCCGGCACGCCGCCTGCCACGTCGTAGTCGGGATGCCAATCGCGTGCGTAGGGGAGCTCGGCTACCTCGTCCATCTCATCGGTGGTGAGCGTCGCCGATGGCGGGTTCTGCACCACATAGACGCTGTTGGGGTAGGGCTCTACCAGGCGGTGTCCGGTGATGGGGTCCATATTCTGCTGCTGCACATTGAAGCTGCGTGCGTAGTTGAACTTGTCGGCGGTAAGGTCGTCCCAGCTGGGCAGCAGGTCGTAGTCGTAGACCTCGTCGAGCGAACCCGTGCGGTAAACGGTGCCATTGATATAGGTAATCTGGTCGACGGGCAGTCCCGCGTCGAGCGCGTCGGCGATCTCGACGATTGCGTGCTCGCCCATGCCGTAGATGAGGATGTCGGCGCCCGAGTCGAGTAGTACCGAGCGCTTGAGCTTGTCCTGCCAGTAGTCGTAGTGGGCCAGGCGGCGCAGGCTTGCCTCGATGCCGCCGATAATGATGGGAGCGTCCTTGAACGTCTGGCGGATGAGGTTGCCGTAGACCGTGACGGCACGATTGGGGCGGTGACCTTCCTCGCCGCCGGGCGTGTAGGCATCGGTGTGGCGGCGGTGCTTGGTCACCGAATAGTGGTTGACCATGGAGTCCATGTTACCGGCGCTGACCAAAAAGCCCAGGCGCGGCTCGCCGAGCACGCTGATGCTGGCGGGGTCGGTCCAGTCGGGCTGGCAGATGATGCCCACCTTGTAGCCGTGCGCGTCGAGGACGCGGCTGATAATGGCCATGCCAAAGCTGGGGTGGTCCACGTAGGCGTCGCCGCAGATGTAGACAAAGTCGCACTGGTTCCAACCGCGCGCATCCATGTCGGCGCGGCTGACAGGGAGGAACTTATCGCGGCCCGGGCGCCAGGGGCGGACAGGCGCTGCCGGGGCATGAGTGGTGTGGCCGCTCTGGGCCTTACCGCCGCGCTTTTGCTGCTGGCCCTGTTTGCCCTGCTGACTGCGCTGGTTGTTCTGAGCGTGCTGAGGCTTTTTTGCCACGATCCCTCCCGGTGTTTGTATGCTGCACGTAATTGTAACCAGTCTTTTTGGGACGGGGCTAAAAAGACTGGTGGAGTACACGAGCCGACGGATCGGCGTGTCGATGCGGGTGCCGGCGCCGCGCCCGCTGTTTGTTTCTAGACTGTGTATCTACGCGTTGGAGAACCCGTCTCGCGCGCACGCCATGTTGTCAATGGGTTACAGTATGAACGGCGGCTATGTTTCCGCCAACGCACGAGAGAGTCGTCAACAAGGAGGATGCACGACGATGCAGCGTGCCAAACAGATATCGGAGTCTATTGAGCTGGGCATCATCTTGGCGCTCGCCGGTGGCTTTATGGACGTGTATTCGTACATTGGGCGCGACCATGTTTTCGCCAACGCGCAGACAGGCAACATCCTGCTCGTGGGCGTGAGCATCTCGGAGGGCAACTGGGCACTTGCGGGGCGCTACTTCTTCCCTGTGGTGTCGTTTGCCGTGGGTATTATGCTTGCCGATCTGGTACACGAGCGGTTTGGCAGCGTGATCCACTGGCGTCAGGTGACGGTGTTCTTTGAAGCCGTCATCTTGCTGGGCGTGAGCTTTATCCCGGGCGGCAATTTCAACCTGCTCGCCAACTGCCTCACCTCATTTGCCTGCGGCATGCAGGTCGAGAGCTTCCGCAAGATCCACGGTCACGGCATCGCTACGACCATGTGCATCGGCAACTTGCGCAACGCGCTGCAAAACGTGGACGATTACATCATCACCCACAGGCGCGGCTTTTTGGAAAACGGCCTGCTGTACTTTGGCGTGATCTTTATCTTTGTGTTTGGCGCCGTGTTGGGCAACTGGTGTATTGAGCGCATGGGCCTGCACGCCATCGTCGTGGCGAGCTTGCTGCTGTTTGTTGCGTTTGCCATCATGTTCATCGACCGTGAGCGCGACTTGCGCTTACGCTGGAAGGTTGCGGCCGAGGCTTGGAAAGAGGGCTGCCGAAAGTAACCGAATGCGGCAAAGGGGCTGTCCCTTTGCCGCAATATTTTTCATCATGTGTTGAAACGCTTTAACAATTTTGACGTTCTCACGCGTTTTTTGTTTCAAAAGCGTTAGGATGGGACTCATAGCGTGGGGCGTAATGGATGCCCCGCACACGATGGGAGGCTATCAATGGCTAATCGTTTCGTTCTCAACACCATCTCTTATCATGGTTCCGGCGCCATCAAGGAGATCCCCGGCGAGCTCCAGCGTCGCGGCTACAAGAAGATCTTCGTCTGCTCCGACCCCGATCTGGTCAAGTTTGGCGTTACCGCTAAGGTGACCGACGAGCTCGACGCCGCCGGCATCGCATGGAGCCTCTACTCCGAGATCAAGCCCAACCCCACCATCCAGAACGTCAAGGACGGCGTCGAGGCCTTCAAGGCCGCCGAGGCTGACGCTATCGTGACCATCGGTGGCGGCTCCTCCATGGACACCGCCAAGGCCATCGGCATTATTATCAACAACCCCGAGTTCGCCGATGTCCGTAGCCTCGAGGGCGTTGCTCCCACCAAGAACCACGCCGTGTTCACCATCGCCGTGCCGACGACCGCCGGTACCGCTGCCGAGGTGACCATCAACTACGTCATCACCGACCCCGAGAAGGTCCGCAAGTTCGTGTGCGTCGACACCAACGACGCCCCCGAGGTCGCCGTCGTCGACCCCGACATGATGGCTTCCATGCCCGCCGGCCTGACCGCCTCCACCGGCATGGACGCTCTGACCCACGCCATCGAGGGCTATACCACCAAGGGCGCTTGGGAGCTCTCCGACATGTTCCACTTTGAGGCCATCAAGCTGATCAGCGAGAACCTACGCGACTCCGTTGCCGAGGCCAAGTCCGGCCAGCCCGGCTCCGGCCGCGAGGGCATGGCCCTTGGCCAGTATGTCGCCGGCATGGGCTTCTCCAATGTTGGCCTGGGCATCGACCACGCCATGGCTCACACCCTGTCCGCTCACTACGACACCCCGCACGGCGTCGCTTGCGCCATGCTGCTGCCGATCGCCATGGAGTTCAACAAGCCGGTTTGCGCCGAGCGTCTGGCCAAGGTTGCCGTCGCCATGGGCGTTGACACCACGGGCATGAGCACCGACGAGGCTGCCGACGCCGCTATCGCCGCCGTCAAGCAGCTTTCCGCCGACGTGAATATCCCGCACGTCTGCGAGGCCATGAAGGCTGACGAGATCGAGGTCCTGGCCAAGGACGCCATGGCCGACGCTTGTTTCCCGGGTAACCCGCGCGAGGCAACGCTCGACGACGTCATCGAGCTCTTCAAGAAGATCTGCCCGGCTGCCTAGCCCAGTTTGGTGGTCCTTCGCCCGTAGGTGTATGGTCTTTTGACGTGCCGCTGGCCCCGCCGTGCTACGCACGGCGGGGCTTTTTGTGCTGCGTCGATGCCCTGAGACGGACAAAACCAAGGCGTACTGCCCGCTGCGGATAGGTGGTGCACTTCCCTGCGTGCATTTTTGGGAGTATTCAGCAAGTTCTGAAAAATGCATAACGTTGTGAATGGGCGGTAGTGATCCGCAGGCGCCCATCGACAGCCATTGTGGGCGGGCTATCGATGAGTGGAGGGGGTTGTTACTGAGTTTCTGCTTTGCGACGACCTGCAACACTGCTGTAACCGCGTCGTTTTGTCGTTCGTGATGGGGCCGTTGGGGCCCACGGTGCTGAATACTCCGTTTTTTGCACGGTCCAAGGTGGGGCACCCTGAGACGAAGCAAAAAGATGCCTCATTTCTATGCAAATACCAATAGGATTTATGCAAGATTGAGATTGTAAACCGTGCACGTGCACAAAACCGGTGCGGGGGCGTCTGGAGGCGGCTCGGCTCCTGGGGCATTGCACGTGCAGAACGGTTAAAATCGGGACTCGGTCTTAGTTTTACTTGGAAGGATGCATATGACTTCTAATATTGATGCTTCTCTAGAGGAGACGCTCTCCTATATCGCAGGACAGCTTAAGACGCTGACTTCTATTGCCTCCCCTACCGGCTATACCCGTGCGGCGACTGATTATCTGATGGAGACCCTGCGCGATATGGGGTTTGGGCCTGAGCGTTCTAATAAGGGTAACGTGCTCGTTGAGCTTGGCGGCGAGGGCGAGCCGCTCGTACTGGCGAGCCATGTCGATACCCTGGGCGCCATGGTGCGTTCCATTAAGGACAATGGCCGCCTGCGCCCCACGACGCTCGGTGGGCATCAGTGGTCTACGGCCGATGGCGAGAACTGCACCGTCTACACGCGCGACGGCAATGTCTACACGGGCGTGGTTCTTAACACCGAGCCTTCGGCGCACGTGGCCGACGAGCCGGTCAAGACCATCGAGAAGAACATGGAGATCTTGCTCGACGAGAACGTCGACAGCAAGGACGATGTGCTCGAGCTGGGTATTCAGACCGGCGACATCATCGCTATGGATCCTCGCACGACGGTGACGGAGAGCGGCTACATTAAGAGCCGCTTCCTGGATGACAAGCTATCGGCCGCCATTTTGTTGGGCTTGGCGCGTGCCGTCGCCGCTGGCGAGGTGACGCTTTCGCGTAAGGTTTCGCTGCTCTTTACCGTGTACGAGGAGGTCGGCCATGGCGGTGCCTTCGTGCCGGCCGACACACGCGAGATGATCAGCGTGGACATGGGCTGTGTGGGCGATGACCTGGGCTGCACCGAGCGCATGGTTTCGATTTGCGCCAAGGATTCGGGTGGTCCGTACAACTACGACCTGGTGACGGCGCTGTCCAATATCGCGCGCGAGCTTGAACTTGACTACGCCATCGACGTGTACCCGCACTACGGCTCGGACGTTGAGGCCACGCTCTCTGCCGGCTACGACATCCGTCACGGCCTGATCGGCCCCGGCGTGTATGCGAGCCACAACTACGAGCGCAGCCACATGGACGGCGTGCGCAACACCTACGAGCTGGTCCGAGCCTACGTACAGCGCTAGCGATGCAGCGGCCTCGGCTGATACGGCAGTACCGACCGAGGCCGTCCTCTCTAAGTTGCGGTGAAATAGGGGCTGTTTGGCGGTTTTAAACGCTTAAACAGTCCCTATTTCACCGCAATTTATGAAGGGGATGGGGCTACTTAAGTGCGCCGGTCACGGTGCCGCCGCCGAGGACGATATCGCCGCGATAGACTACAACGGCCTGGCCGGGGGCGATGGCTCGTTGCGGCTCGTCAAAAGTCAGCAGCATTTGCCCGTCTTCGTCACGCGTAAGGGTCGCTGCCTGGTCTTTCTGACGGTAGCGGTACTTGGCACCTACGCGAATGCCGCCGGCGTCGAGCTCCGCCTCCATGCGTGCGTCCGGCGCGCTCCAGATCCACTCATCGGCCGTGAGGGCAGCAGCGGTCAGGTCCTCGGCTTCGCCCAGATGTACGGTGTTGCTGGCGGCATCGACGCCCGTCACATACACGGGATGCGCCATCGCGACGCCCAGGCCCTTGCGCTGGCCGATGGTATAGCGCAGCGCGCCGTTGTGGCGCCCGACCACGCTGCCGTCGCGCCACACAATGTCGCCCGGTGCAGCGGGATGTCCGCAGCGGCGCTCGATATAGCCCGCGTAGTCACCGTCTGGAATAAAGCAGATGTCCTCGCTTTCGGCCTTCTGGGCGTTGGTGAAGCCCTGCTCGGCGGCTATGCGGCGCACGTCGCGCTCTTTGTCTAGGCCTGCCAGCGGAAAGATCGTGTGCGCCAGGCGCTCCTGCGTAAGCGAATACAAAAAGTAGCTCTGGTCCTTTTTGGGGTCTTCGCCGCGGTGGAGCTGCCAGGTGCCGTCTGCCGCCTGGCTTGTTTTGGCATAGTGACCCGTGGCGATGTAGTCACAGCCCATATCGAGCGCCGCATCGAGCAGCGCGCCAAACTTAATGTGGCGGTTGCAGATAATGCACGGATTGGGCGTCAGCCCCTCCTGGTAGGCGTTCACAAAGCGCTCGATCACGCTGTGGTCGAAGGTCTGCTGCAGGTCGAGCACATGGTGGGGTATCCCCAGGCGCTCGGCGACGGCCTTCGCATCGGCGATGTCGCGGTCGACCTTACTCATGCCCGTGGCGGGATCGGGCGCGGGGCGGGTGAGGCGCATGGTGGCGCCGACGCATTCGTAGCCCTGGCTTTTGAGCAGGTACGCGGTCACGCTGGAATCGACGCCGCCGCTCATGGCGACGAGCACGCGCTTGTTGTGCATGGGGAGGTTCTCCTTGGTGGCATGTGGCCAAAAAAGAAAAGCGGCGCGGGAGGCTGGTTCCGCGCCGCAGACATTGTAGCAAGTTCGGACGTCTCGTGGGACACCCTGATTGGATGGGCTCAGACTGCCGGGAGAGAGGAGACCGGCTCGTCCGTGGGCTCAACCTATGGGCGACAGGCCCTAGTCCTGGAAGAGCGCCGTGGACAGGTAGCGCTCGCCGGTGTCGGCAAGCAGGGCCACGATGGTCTTGCCCTCGTTCTCGGGGCGCTTGGCCAGCTGCAGCGCGGCCCACACGGCGGCGCCGGACGAAATGCCCACGAGCACGCCCTCCTTGTGGCCCACGGCGCGGCCGGTCGCAAAGGCGTCGTCGTTCTCGACGGGGATGATCTCGTCATAGACCTGGGTGTCGAGGACGTCGGGCACAAAACCGGCGCCGATACCCTGGATCTTGTGCGGGCCGGCTTGGCCCTTGGAGAGCACCGGGGAAGTGGCGGGCTCGACGGCGACGACCTTGATTTCGGGGTTCTGCTCCTTAAGGAACTCACCCACGCCGGTCACGGTGCCGCCGGTTCCAACGCCGGCGACGAAGATGTCGACCTCGCCGTCGGTGTCATCCCAGATCTCGGGGCCGGTCGTGGCCTTGTGGATGGCGGGGTTGGCGGGGTTCACAAACTGGCCGGCGATAATGCTGTTGGGGGTCTCCTTCTGCAGTTCCTCGGCCTTGGCGATGGCGCCCTTCATGCCCTTGGAGCCGTCGGTGAGCACGAGCTGTGCGCCATATGCCTGCATAAGCTTGCGGCGCTCGACGGACATGGTCTCGGGCATGGTAATGATCACCTTGTAGCCGCGAGCCGCCGCCACCGAGGCGATGCCGACGCCGGTGTTGCCGCTCGTGGGCTCGATGATGGTGTAGCCGCCGCCGCGCACGAGCTTGCCGGCCTTCTCGGCCTCGTCGATCATGTTCTTGGCGACGCGGTCTTTGACGGACCCGGCGGGGTTGAAGTATTCCAGCTTGACGAGCACGCGGGCCTTGAGGTCCTCATCGGCCTCAAAGTGAGTGAGCTCCAGGAGCGGGGTGTGGCCGATAAGCTGATCGATGGACGCGTAAACCTTGCTCATGATGAACCTCCAAAGTGTTCAAATGACTGGATACCGTGTGGTTTTACGGTGTGTGTAGCAACGAAACCCACAAACCTTATAGGTTGTTCGTTTTGCTGTTGGCAAGCATAGTAGACAGTAAAGCCTAGTAACGCAATAGGAAATAGAAGATTATTACGAGTCGATTAACCATCTTGACCGGAACGGGTATTTTCAAAACAAATTTTTCGGCTAGAATTTCTACGGACTAAATGACCGAAAGGCAGCACTATACATGTTGGTTTCTACTAAGGGCAGATATGCCCTGCGCGTTATGGTCGACCTGGCCGAGCACCAGGCAGCCGGTCGCATCCCGCTCAAAGAGATCGCGGCGCGCCAGGGGATTTCCGAGAAATATCTGGAGAACATCTTGGCTACGCTCGTGCGCGCCAACATGCTTTCGGGTATGCGTGGCAAGGGCGGCGGCTATGTGCTCACGCGCCCGCCCGAGCAGTACACGGTGGGCGAGATCTTGCGCCTGACCGAGGGCAGTCTGGCGCCGGTCGCCTGCCTGGATGGCGACTGCAAGGGCTGCTCGCGTTCGGATGAGTGTCCCACGCTCGACGTGTGGAAGAACCTGGACAAGCTCATCAACGACTACCTCGACGGTGTGACGCTCGATCAACTAGTCGCTCCCAACCATGGCTACGACTACGTCATCTAACCCACACCTGCATTTGGGGACGGGGTGGAAATGGTAGATTCTCTCGCCCTTTGAGACTTGAAAAATAAGAAGGCCGTCCATTTTTGCGATGGGCGGCCTTCGTTTTGGGCTGTTGAGACGGACACGGTCGGAATGGCCGTTTTAGTCCTCGGCGATGCTGTCGAGGATGCTGCGCGTGATGGACACCAGGATGCTGCCCATAAAGGCCGATCCAAAGCTGGCGATGGAGATGCCGACGCCCAGCAGGTTGACCGACAGGTAGCTCGCGAGCTCAAGCATAAAGCTGTTGACGACAAGCTGGAAAATGCCCAGCGTAATGATCGTGAGCGGCAGCGAGATGACCGTGAGGAACGGTTTGACGAACGAATCGACAATGTTCAGGAACAGTCCCACAAAGGCAAAGCAGACCCAGGTCTCGGCAAAGCCGAAGGGTTGGATACCGGGGACGAGGAACGTGGCGATCGCGATGGCGATCGAGGTGAAGAGCCAGTTAAGCATAAAGCGCATGGCGTGAATCCTTTCTTGCGCCGGGGTTGCTGGCGTCGCGTGAAGCGGCTTGCGGCGGCGACCTGGATGGTTGCGTGGGCGCGCCGCGGTGTTTGGGCGCCCATTGTCTCAAATATTCGTGGAGCTTACGTGCGCATATGATTTCTAAACGGCGTTCGTCCTGAAAAACGCGCCGCTGGCAGAGAGTCTTGTCGCTTTAGTTTGGTGGTGTGCTACACTGCTACGGGCAAAAGCCACAGGCGTTGCCCTATTGCATAGAACGGGCGAACGATGCCCGATGTCAGTATCAACTTCGATGCCTTTTGGCGGGTTTGGCGGTGATCGATGAATATCGAGAACATGTTTGACAAGCCTGATGTCAAGCAGCTGGTCCACGCATTTAGCCTTTTGGACGACGAGAAGGATATCCAAGCGTTTTTGACCGATATCTGCACGCCGCGCGAGATTTGCGACCTTTCTCAGCGTTTGCAGGTTGCGCGCTATTTGGACGAGGGCGAGCCTTATGTTGAGGTTCAGGCCCGTACCGGCGCTTCGTCCACCACGGTGAGCCGCGTTTCAAAGGCGCTGAACGGCGAGTACGGTGGCTACCGCAAGATCCTCATTAAGTTGGAGGATGGCGAGTAGGCCGGCGACAACATTGAATTACGAAGAACCGTCCCTCCGGGGGCGGTTTTTTGATCCCTTGGGGACGGAGGAAAACGGATCACCGGGTTAGACTGACCCCCTCTGTGATCCATTTTCCTCCGTCCTCAAGGGATCAAATCTGTTGGCGTGGGGCAAATCTGTCCGCGTGGGCGGGTAGGATGGATGCATTGATTATTGCGAACAGTTTGAGCGGAGGACCATGCCTGTTCGAATCTATACCACCAATGCCGGCACGGATTTGAGCGATGCCGAGTCGGCGCTGCTTGCCGACCTTATTGCCCGTCACGGGCGTGCCGTGTTGCTGGCACCAACGTTTGCCGAGCTCGACCTGTGCCGCCACGATGCGGCGGTGGACGGCGCCTCGCTGGGCGTTGATTACAAGACCCCCTCGTCGTGGCTCCGTTCGCTGTGGGAGCTTATGGGCGACGGGCGCGGTTTCGTCGACAACCTGCAGCGCCAGATGCTGTTTTCGGACATGGTCACGCGTCTCGACGATGCCGACCTGCAGCCGCTTTCGCGCAGCCAGGGCACAGTGCGCATGCTCGCGCGCATGGCCCGCGACGTGTTGCCGGGCGTTGCGGGGACGGGTGCCGAACGATGCCGTGGCGACAACTGCCAGCCTGAGCCAAAAAGCGATGCCGAGGCTCGTTTGTTCGAGCTTTTGCGCGCCTACGCGGGCGGTTTGGACCGTCGAGATATGGTTGAGCCCTGCGAGGCAGCTGACATTATGACCAGTGTCCTGGCCGATAGCCTGCCGGCGTGCACTCGCGCCGTATGCGTGCGCGGTATCACGTCGTTTACGCACGGTCTGCTCGAGCTGCTGTCTGCCGTGGCGAACAATGGGGGAGAGGTCGTCGTGCTGCTTGCCCGCGAGCAGGCGGCGATGCGCGAGGAGCTTGCCACGGCATTTGATGCCCGCGATGTGTTGTTTGAGATCGCGCCGCTAGGGGAGGGTGTCGGCGCGTCTGATGCCGCTTACGGGACCGCCGCTCAGCCTGCCTTTATTGAGGTCGCTGGCCCCCATGCCCGTGCTCATGCTTATGCGTACGCAATTGATGATCTGGTAAAAACGTGCCGGGGTTCCGAGGTCGACGGCGCTTCTGCCGACCCCGTGCGCGTGCTCGTTGTTTCTGCCCGGGCACCCCAGCTGTTCGGCGAACTCGCCTCTCGTCTGGCGGCGCGTCACATTGCGGCCGAGACGACTGAGTTCACGGCGTTTTCCCAGTCCATCGCGGGCAGGCAGTTTACGGCGCTCGCCAACCTGATCGAGCGTATGAAAGCCGCCGACGAGGGCACCGCTTCCAAGACCGAGTGGTTGCCCGCTTCAGAGCTTACCGACTGGATTTATAGCCCGCTTTCGGGTGCCGACGCCGCGAGCGCCCGCGGCTTCGACAAGAACATGCGCCTGTCGCGCAACAAAACCACTGCGGGCGTCAAGAGCCTGCTGCAGAGCGTGCAGGGCCAGGTGAGGGGCGCCCGCAAGGCCGCTAGCGAAGATAACTGGTTTAAGAACGTGCCATGCGTGGTCTCGGACGTGTTTCAGGCGCTGTGGCGCGACAAACCCGTGACGGCGCTCAAGGCCATGCTCGCCGTTGCCGAGGCGCTGCCCGATCGCGCCCTAGGCGGCCTTGACGGCCAGGCCCGTCGCCAGGCAGAGACGGCTCTGCTGCGTCATGTCATCGACATCCTTATGAACGATGCTCGCGCACTCGACGTGTCGCAGGCCGCGACCGTGCCGGTTCTCGACGGCGTTCGAACCAAGGTGGACAAGCGCAGTACCGCTTACGATTACGCGACCTACGAGGTCGATCGCACGCCACGGGCACAAGTGCGCTTCGTGTCGCTTGCCGATGCGTCGGTTTTGCGTCCTGGCGGCTACGATGCCGTGCTGTTTGCCGATGTCGACCTGGACAGCTATCCGCTTTCGCACGAAGAGGGCCCGCTTGCCACATTGACGGCCGAGCTGCGCCGCGACGGCGTGTCTTTGGAGCCCGCCGCCCTGCTGCGCGTGCGCTTTGGCCGTGCGATGCAGGCGGCGAGCGGTCCGGTCGCGCTCGCCCGCGTGACGCACGATCGCCAGGCGCGCGAGTGCTACCCGGCAGCCGTATGGACCGAGCTGCGGGCACATGCCGAGGCCGCTGGCGCTGCCAAGCCCACGCGCGTGGGCGAGGGCGATATCATCGCCGACTTTGATCCCGCTGCAGGCGAAGGTTTTAGGCGCGAGCGCGTGACCTGCGAAGCTCCTCAGCATCTGAGCGATGAAGCCATTCCGTATCTGGTCCTGCGCCGTCGCGATGGCGAGGGCGAGGACGCGCCGCTCGTGCCGCGTCTGACGTCCGCCTCGCAGATCGAGGCCTATTCTACCTGCCCACTGTGCTGGTTCGTGTCGTATCGCGTCAAGCCCCAGTCTATCGACGCGGGCTTTGGCAACATGGAGAAGGGCAACTTTGTCCACGACGTGCTGGAGCATCTGCATGCCCGTCTGCCCCAAGAGGGCATGGAGCGCGTGACGCCCGAGAACCTGCCGCGCGCACAGGAGCTGCTGCGCGAGGTCTTTGACGAGACCTTGGCCGAGCACGCCGGCAAGCGCGGTGCCGAGGGTCCGCTCGTGCCGCTCTCTCCGGTAGAGGAACGTCAGGTGGCCGAGATTCTGCCGCAGCTGGAAGGCGTGCTCGCCTACGAGTCCGAGGCACTTGCCCCCTTTGCGCCACGCTACCTTGAGTTCGCCTTTAATGAGCTTAAGGTCGAGTATGCCGGTTGGCCGCTCGGCGGGCGCATCGACCGCGTGGATGTGGACGCCGAGAACCGCGCCGTGGTAATCGACTACAAGCATCGTTCGGGCGTTGAGGAGTTTAAGCTTGCCGACCCCACGGTGCGTGACGAGGAGACGGGCGAGGCTCCCATCGACGACCCGCGCTGGCTGCCGCCCCATACCCAAACGCTCATCTACGCGCAGGCCATGCGTCGGGCACTGGGCTTGGATACCCGTGCAGCGCTCTATTTTTCGACCAAGGGCGGCAAGCCCGCGCTGCGCGGTGCGGCGAGCGCCGAGTTGCTCGAGGAAGAGCGCGGTGACGGTCGCATCCCGGGCCTCAAGAAGGGCTTCCCGGGCGAGGGCGGCAGCATGGACTTCGATGCCCTGCTCGATCGCGTGGAGGCCGGCATCGCCGAGCGCCTGCGCGAGCTCGAGGCGGGCAACGTTGCCGCCGTCGACCCGGCGTCGGCTCAGGCCGCGCATGCGCGCTGCTCGTATAACCACGAAGGAACGTTTGTAAGGAGGGACGTGTAGACCATGGATCTTTCGACTTTGATGCCGCAACAGCTGCAGATTGTCAAAACGCTCGACCGCCCGCTGTTTGTCTCGGCGGGCGCCGGTTCGGGTAAGACCTTTACCCTCACGCGCCGCATCGTCTATGCGCTCTCGCCCGAATCCGGTCCGTTCGTTGAGCATCTGGACCAGGTGCTCGCCATTACCTTTACCAAAGATGCCGCGGCCGAGATTCGCGACCGCGTGCGCCGTGCGCTTATCGACGAGGGCATGGACGAGGAGGCACTGACCGTCGACGACGCGTGGATCTCGACCATTCACGGCATGTGCTCGCGTATCCTGCGCGCGCATGCGCTGGAGCTGGGCATCGACCCCGAGTTCACGGTGCTCACCGATACCGACGAGCTTATGGACCAGGCTGTTGAGCACGTGCTGGCCCGCGCGACGGCACCCGATGCCGCCCCCGAGCTCGCGGCATCGCTCAAGGCCCTCTATGCCTGGTATCCCATGGCGGGCGAGGGCGGTTCCTTTGGCACCGGCACGACCATCAAGGGCCTGGTGCGCGACCTGCTGGAGCTGTCGAGCCAGTTGCCGGGCGGTATGGACGACGTGCGCGTGGCGCGCGGCCAGGCCGATACCTCGGCGCTCGCCGATGCCTATCGCGCGGCGCTGGGCGCAAGCAAGTCCTCGACCGAGAAGGCGCAGGCGGCGCTCGATGCCATCGACGCGTTCGAGGCGAGCGACAAGACCATGGTCGATGCGGCGCGACTCATGATGTCGTGCGGCATGCCGCGGGCGAGCAAGGCATTCCCCAAGGAGCAGGCCGAGCTGCTCAAGGCAGAGGCCGCCGATGCATTTATCAATATCGTGCTTGCCTGTGGTGGCCCGGCGCTTGATGCGCTGGTGGGCCTGGCCCGTTCCGTGGAGGCCGAGTATCGCGCGCTGAAGGCTGGCCAGTCCGCCCTCGATAATAACGACCTGCTGCGTATGGCTTACGAGGCCCTGCGCGATTACCCTGCCATCCGTGCTGCGTACGAGGGCCGCTTTAAGATGGTCATGATCGATGAGTTTCAGGATACCGACCAGATGCAGGTCGATCTGATCCGTTACCTGACGGGTGCGGGGGAGCGCGCGCTGTGCACCGTGGGCGATGCGCAGCAGTCCATCTATCGCTTCCGTGGCGCCGAGGTCGAGGTGTTCCGTCGTCAGGAGCGCAAGGTGGGCTCGTCTGCCGCGCCCGAGGCGACTGCCGTGGTCGACGCCCCTGCCGGCGAACTCGTCAAACTCGTGCGCAACTTCCGCAGCCACGACGAGGTACTGCGTTACGTGGCACGCGTCTTCGACGGCGATGACGGCGGCCTGATGCAGGGCTTTTTGGATCTTGAGGCGAGCGACGGCCGCAAGGACACGCTGGTGGCAGACGCCTCGCGTCGCCAGGCCCTCTTTGTTGCCGGCGGCAGTACGCAGGAACGCACACAGGCCAAGGCCCGTGCGATCGCCGAGCGATTCCGCGCGCTTGCCGATGCCGGCCAGCCCCAGGGCGGCATGGTGCTGCTGCTGGGCCGCATGACCAACGCCGACGTCTACGCCCAGGCCTTCCGCGACCAGGGGCTCGACTGCGTCATCGCGGGCGGCTCGGTCTTTGCCCAAGCAGCCGAGGTGCAGACGGTGCGCGCCCTGGTTTGTGCGCTCGCCAATCCGGCCGATACGGCGCAGGGCCTTATGCCGCTGCTCGCCTCGCCGATGTTTGCACTCGGCGCCCAGGAGTTCCTGGCGCTGGCGACCAAACTCGACGATCAGACGGGCGAGACGTCGCGCCGCAACATCGATGCGGGCATCATGAGCGATTCCGATGTGCCGGGTTTGCAAGACTTGCCGCTCGTGACGCGCGCCCGCGAGGTGCTGCGGTATGCGCTTCGTCGCGTGGGCCGCGATTCGTTCGCCGCCATCGCGCACGACGTGGTCAACGCCTCCGGCTGGTTTGTACGTCTGGCACAGCGTGGTCCCGAGGGCAAGGCCATTGCCGCCAACGTGCTCAAGGCACTCGACGCCGTGGCCGAGGAGGAGGCCGAGTTCGGCAACTCGCCGCGTTCCATCGCGCTGGCCTTCGACCGCTTCTTGGCGGGCAAGGAAGCCCCAGGTGCCCTCAACGAGGAAGGCGACGGCGCGGTGCGCATCATGACGGTGCATGCCTCCAAGGGTCTGGAATATCCGGTCGTGGCGGTCGCCGAGTGCTTTGGCGTGCGTAAGTCCTCGGGTGCGGCACAGATGGGTCGCGTCGAGGGCGGAGCGCAGGTCGTGGCACTGCCGGCACGCTTCGGCGGCGTTAAGCTCGCCGACGGTACCTTTGTGAAGGGTGACGACGTCAAAAAGCAGTTTGAGCACGCGTTTAAGGGCAAGGGCACGTCGCTGTGGCTGCCGCCGGAGCTCATGGAGGACGTCTGTGCGACGGGTTCTCCCGCCGAGGCATTTGCTCGCCTGCGCAACGACGACCTGCAGCTTTCGCTCGAGGAGCGGGCTCGTCTGCTCTATGTCGCCATGACGCGAGCGCGTGAGCTGGTCATTCTGGCGATGGATGCCGGCGTGAGCCGCGGCAAGGTAACGGCGCCGACCTTCGATGTCGAGACCGATCTGACCTACGATGTGCTGCGCCGTATTTTGCCGACCGACGCTCTGGATATGCCGCAGCTCGATGCCGACCGCCTGGTGTTCGACAACTCCCATCTGGGCGACTACGAGCTCATTTCGCTCGCGGGCTTTACCTTTGGCGAGCAGGCGTTTGAGGCCAACGCTTCGCTGGATGCCGAGGGCAGGCTTGTTCGTGGCGATGCCGATGCAGATGCTGCCGACGATTCGGCCAGTACAATCGTCCCCGGTCCTGCCGACCCCAAGCCCGATGCGTTTGAGCTCGTGTATCCCCAGGCGGTGGGCGTGCGCATGGGCATCTGTCCGTATCCGATGCGTGACTCGTATAGCTACTCGTCAATCGCCGCGGCACTCCATGCCGAGACGGAAGACCGTGCCGCCGAGGCTCGTGTTCCCATGGACGAGGCTGGCGATGATGCGGAGTCGGATGGCTCGGAGATGACGGATGCAGACGTGGCCGCTGTCGAGCCCGCCGGCAATCCCATGGCGCTGGGCTCGGCCTTCCACGCCGCCTGCCAGTGGCTCATCGAGATGGGTGCCGACGCGTTGCCCGCCGCGCGTGCCGATGCGCTGGCACGCTTGTGGCGCCTGACGCCGGAGCAGCGCGAACGCTTCGACGTTGCCCTGGACCGCTGGCTCAAGTCGGCTGTTCGTGCCGACCTGCTCGCGTGGCCGTGCGTTCGCGCCGAGGTGCCGTTTTTTTCGCTGGGCTGCGAGGACGAGGACATCGCTCGCTACGGTGCCTATGCCGAGGGCGCCATCGATGCACTGGCCACCGACCCGGCCGATCCGTCGCGCGCCCTGGTCATTGATTACAAGACGGGCGGCACGCCGGACGAGACGCCGGACCAGCTGCTCGAGAAGCACGCCCTGCAGGCGCGCGTTTACGCCGACGTGTTGCACAAGGCGGGCTTTGAGGCCGTGACCGTCAAGTTCGTCCGCGTGGAGCAGCCGGATCCGACCCTCTTCGTCGAACCCGCCGAACCTCAAGTGGTCACCTACAACTTCTAGCCCTCAGATAACTTGCGGTGGAATACGGACTGTTTTGGCCAAAAAAGCCGCCAAACAGTCCGTATTTCACCGCAATTCAGGAGGGTCGCTCGGGCCCTTTGAAGTTGCGGTGGAATAGTTCCTGTTTTACGGCTCAGACGGGCCAAACGAGAACTATTTCACCGCAACTGCAAGAGGAGCCGTGTGGGTTTGGCTAGGTTCGGGTGCTGTCCGTGCCGTGGGGTAAAATCGTTCAGTCAGAACACGAACCCGCATCGGAGCTCATCACATGGCATTCGTCCATCTGCACAATCACACTGTTTTCTCCATGCTCGACGGCGCAACCCGTATCCAGGATATGGTCAATCGCGCCGTAGAGCTGGGCATGCCCGCCGTCGCCATTACCGACCACGGCTACATGTATGGCGTGCCCGATCTGGCGCTGGCCTGCGACGCCGTCAACCACAACACACCCGAGTACAAAACCTGGAGCCACGACAAGGCCTTCTTGGAAAAGGACCGCCGCGACGAGCTGGTGGAGCCCGATCCCGAGGCAAACCCGCGTGAGCATGCCCAGTATGTGAAGGACATGGCCATGTGGGACGAGAAGGGCAACATCGACGAGCTCAAGCCGCCTCTGGTCATCAAGCCCATCTTTGGCTGCGAGGTCTACTTTACGCCGGACGAGACGCTCGCCCGCGACCATAAGCCCGAGCTCTACCACATGATCCTTCTGGCCAAGGACCAGGAGGGCTACGTCAACCTGATGCAGACGGTCTCCGAGGCCGCCGTGCAGGGCTTTTACTATAAGCCCCGCGTGACGCTCGACAACCTGCGCCGCCACGCCAAGGGCATGATCTGTACGAGCGCCTGCATCGCCGGCATCATCCCCAAGTACATCGACCGCGGTGACATGGAGGGCGCCATTAAATGGGCCGAGACCTTCCGTGATACCTTCGACCCCGGCGACTTTTATATCGAGATCCAGGAACACGGCATTACCACCGACAACGGCCTGACCGATGAGCAGATGGACCGCACGCTCATTGATATCGCCAAACAGGTGGGCGTCAAGGTCATCGCCACCAACGACTTCCACTACCTGCGCCGCGAGGACGCGCCGGTGCAGGACGTCATCATGTGCATTGGTATGAACGCCAAGGTCGACGACCCTAACCGCATGCGCATGACTGGCTCGGAGTTTTACATGAAGACCGAGGAGGAGATGCGGGCGATGTTCCCGTATTGCCCCGAGGCCTGCGACAACACGCTCGAGATCGCCGACAAGTGCTACGTTGAGCTGGACTGGGACTCCATCATCCTGCCGCGCTTCCCGCTGCTCGATCCCGGCGAGACGCACGAGAGCCAGTTCCGCCGCGAGTGCGAGAAGGGCCTGCGCCAGCACTACGGCGACGACTGGGCCACGCGCGAGATTGGTGGCGTCAACATCAAAGAGCGCTTTGAGTACGAATACAAAGTCATCTGCGACAAGGGCTTTGCCGCCTACTTTTTGATCGTTGCCGAGTACGTGCAATGGGCCAAGGACAATGGCATCGGCGTCGGCCCCGGCCGTGGCTCGGCCGCTGGCGCTATCGTCGCCTACGCCATGAACATCACCGCGTTCGACCCGCTCGAGAACGGCCTGATGTTCGAGAGGTTCCTGTCCCCGCAGCGTACCGAGATGCCCGATATCGATATGGACTTCGACGATGAGCGGCGCCTCGAGGTCGTGGAGCACGTTCGCCAGCTCTACGGTCCCGAGAAGGTCACCCACGTCATCACCTACTCGACCATTAAGGCCAAGCAGGCCATCAACGACGCCGCGCGCGTCCTGGACTACCCGGTCTACATGGGCCAGCGCCTGTCCAAGATGGTCTCGAGCGACCCCAAGGTCAAGCTCAAGCAGGTGCTCGACAAGCAACCCGGCAAAGAGGATCTGTTTAACCCCGATTTTGCCGAGGCCTATAAAAAGGACGACGACGCCCGCCGCATCATCGACACGGCGCTCTCGATCGAGGGTCTCACCCGTGGCGAGGGCGTGCACGCGTGTGCCGTTCTGATCTGCCGCGACCCCGTCAACGAGCACGTACCCACCAAGCTCGATACCAAGGGCGGCGTCGAGATTACCCAGTACGAGGGCCATACCGTTGCCGACATGGGCCTGCTCAAGATGGACTTCTTGGGCCTGCGCACGCTGACGGTTATCTCCAAGGCCAAGGCAAACATCAAAAAGAACTTCGGCATCGACATCAAAGAGGAAGAGATTCCCTTTGACGACCCCGAGATCTTTAAGCTCATGGGTTCCGGTCACACCGCCGGCGTCTTCCAGGTCGAGTCCGCCGGCATGACGGCTACGATCAAGAACATGAAGCCCACCGAGTACAAGCACGTCGTGGCATTGATCGCTCTGTACCGCCCGGGCCCGCTGGGCGCCGGCATGGTTTCGTCCTACATCAACCGTATGAACGGCAAGGAGCCGGCCGTCTCCTACGACGACCGTCTGGACGACATCCTGGGCGAAACCTACGGCACCATGGTCTACCAGGAGCAGGTTATGCTCATCTCCGTCGAGATGTGCGGCTTCTCCAAGGGCGAATCGGACTCGCGTATCCGTAAGCCCGTGGCTAAGAAAAAGATCAAGCTGCTCACGTCGACGGTGCTCCACTGGGAGGATGGCTCGGACGAGACCACCTACGACCACTGGATGAACGGCGCTATCAAGAACAACTACACGCGCGAGGTCGCCCAGAAGATTTGGGACGATGTTCTCGAGTTCGCGTCCTACGCCTTTAACAAGTCGCACTCCGCCGGCTACGCCATCCTGGTTATGCAGACGGCGTGGCTCAAGGCGCACTATCCGCACGAGTACATGGCGGCCGTTCTGACGTCCTATACGGGCAAGACCGACAAGATCGTGCACTACGTCTCGGCATGCCGTCACGACGGCATCCCCGTGCTTTCGCCAGATGTCAACGAGTCCGGTACCGAGTTCACGGCTACCAAGGAGGGCGTGCGCTTTGGTCTGGCCGGCATCCGCGGCGTGGGTACCGGCGTGGCGCAGGCGATTATCGCCGAGCGCGAGGCAGGCGGTCCGTTTAAGACGCTACACGACTTTGTCGAGCGCGTGGACTCGAGCCAGGCCAACCGTCGCGTGATCGAATCGCTGATCAAGGCAGGTGCCTTCGACTCCACGGGGTATCCGCGTCGCCAGATGATGCACTTTGTGGACAAGAACAATCCCGAGAACATCATCGACGCCGCGGTAAAGCGCCAGAAGGACCGCGCGAGCGGCCAGACCTCGTTCTTCGACATGTTTGGTGATGTTGAGGGCTCGGGTTTCGAGGTCAGCGTGCCCGATCCGGACGGCCAGGAATGGGACCGCCACCTTAAGCTGAGCCAGGAGAAGGAGGTTCTGGGCATCTATGTCTCGGACCACCCGCTGCGCCCGTTTGAGTATGCGCTCAGCAAAGCGCGCGACTTCTCGTTCTCGCAGATCGACACCGGCTACGAAGTTCAGAATCCTACGGGCGGCACCATCAACCAGGAGATTCCCGAGGGCAAAGCGCTGTGGTGGGCCGGCATGGTCTCGAGCGTGTCCAAGCGCGTGACCAAAAACGGCGACCCCATGGGCATCGTGCAGCTCGAGGACATGGAAGGCGAGGCCACCGTCGTCGTGTTCCCCAAGACCTATAAAGAGGCCGAGGGGTACCTGTACGGCGAGGTCGATCCCGAGACCGGTGCGCAGCTGTCCGACGCCTTTGTGCGCATCAAGGGCAAACTCGAGCGCTCGGACCGCGGCGACCAGATCATCGCGCAGGAGATCGTGCCGCTTGAGCTCAACGAGGAGAACAACAAGCCCAAGGTGTTTGAGGTCATGGTGCCCAACAGCCGCTTTAGCCAGGGCAATATGGCGCGCCTGGCCACGGTGCTCACCGCTAACCCGGGCGGCGACCGTGTGGAGATCTTTATCGAGCAGGTGGACGGGCGCGTACTGCGCGCCGAGGTGCCTGCCAAGGTCAACGCGCGCTCGATTCCGCTGCTGGCCGAGGCCAAGGCCATTGTGGGCAACCAGGGCCGCGTGACGGTTATCTAGGGACGGCGTTGCTGAGAGGTACTCGGTGCGAGATTGGAGGAAGTGATGGCGCAGGGGACGTTTGTGCAGGCGCTCCGGAAAGAGGCGGCGCTGAGCGGCACCTTTATGAAAGGGCGCTCGCTCATGCTCAACGGCGCCGTGCTGTCGATTGAGGACAACGGCTCGCGCTTCTCCAAAAACGTGACGGTTGAGGGCTCGGTGCGCGGCTCGCGCGGTGACCTGTACAAGACACACGTGGCGCTCGACATGGACGAGCATGAGGTGATCGACTACGACTGCGATTGCCCCGCTGCCTATCGCTACCCTGGCATGTGCAAGCACGCCATCGCCACGGCGCTGGCGTATCTGGACGCAAGCGGCATTGAGCCCGTCGAGGGGCTGCGCACACCGGTCCGCACGTTTACGGCGCAGCCGAAACAGCCCGCGCGCACCGCGTCCGCCGCACCGGCGGTCAACCCTAACTTTCCCTTCCCGGCGCCAGTTCCCACGAGCCCGAGCCTCATGAAGGCGCTCTCCGATCTTTCGGACGCGCGCATGGATGAGTTGGCGGGCATGCGCCGCAAGCTCGCCGGCACTGTCGACCCCGATGCTCCCAAGGCGGTATTGGAGCCCTCGCTGGTGCCGTACTACAATCCGCTGTTTGCCGACCGCTTTAGCTGGGCGCTCGAGCTTCGCATCCGCTGCGGCTCGGTGTCCTACGTGGTCAAGGACATCGACGGCATGGCCGCCGCCTACGTGCGCGGCGGCACGTTCTCGTACGGCAAGAAACTCACGTTTGTCCATGCGCCCGAGGCCTTCGACGAGGTTTCGGTGCGCTTGCTCGACCTTGTTGTGGCAACGGTTGTGTATCTGAGCGACATCACGAGTTCGCGTTCGGCGTCGTACGATTTTGCACGCAGCGGCTTTGTCGCCGAGCGCCAACTGCCGCTGTCCGAGCATGACATCGTATACATGCTGGACTTGCTGCGTGGCCGGACCATTTCCTTTGAGCCCGCCTGGTCGCGGGGAACGACGACGCATCGTTCCTACGAGGTGGCGGTTGAGTTGTTGCCGGTGGGGGAGGACGAGGCCTCGGCAAAACAACCGCCGCTCCTTGCCGCCAAGATCGCGCCGGCGGCCGGTGGCAGCTACGACCTGCGCCTGCCCGCCGATATGTACTGCTTTGCCTCGGGCGACGTTGCCTATCTGGTCGACACGCACCGCGCGCGCCGCGCCGATGCGATGTTTGCCCAGCATGCCGCACCGTTTCTGTCGCGTCTGCTGCCCTGTCGCACACCGGTCCATATCGCCGCCGAGCAGGTGGGCGAATTCTGCCGCATGGCACTGCCCGTGCTGCGCGAATACACCGACCTCACCGCTCCCGCCGTGCTCGACACCGTGGCGCCCGAGCCGAGCTTTGCCATGGCAATCGGTGTCGACGACGGGCTTGTGACCTGCAAGATTGCAGTTGCCTACGGTGACTGGTCGGCAGATCTCTTTAGCCTGGGCGCTCCGGGCAGCCCCTTCGAAGAGCAGCGCCCTGGTGTGCCGCCGCGCGACGAGATAGCAGAGTTTCGCGTTATGGATACGGCGGCCCTGTATTTCGACTTTTACGAGGGCAGCCTGGCGTTTGAGGAGCGCGACGACGAGAGCCTGTTCCACTTGCTGACCGAGGGCCTGTCTGCCCTGTCCGAGCTGGGCGAGGTCATGCTCAGCGACCGCCTACGCCAGATCTCGGTGCGCCCTGCGCCCAAGCTTTCGGTGCGCGCGACCGTCAAGAGCAACCTGCTCGATGTCGAACTGGGCGCGAGCGGTCTTTCGGCGGCAGATCTTGCCATCTACCTCGACTCCTACAAGCGTCACCAGACGTTTGCACGTCTCACGTCGGGCGACATCGTACGCCTGGACGAGGGTGCCCGCGCCGCGTTTGGTCTTGCCGAGGACCTGGGCGTCGATGCCGTCGATCTGCTCGACGGCGTGTCGCTTCCCGCGTCGAGTACCCTGTTTGTCGACAGCATGCTCGCGCGCACGCCGGCGCTTGAGGCCGATCGCGACGCCGCGTTCCGCCGCACCGTCGAGCGCCTGGACACGCTCGGCAAGATGGACTTTACGGTGCCGGTCTCGCTCAAAGCCACACTGCGCGGCTATCAGGTCGACGGCTACCAGTGGCTCGGCTCGCTCGAGCACCTGGGCCTTGGCGGCATCTTGGCCGACGATATGGGCCTGGGCAAAACACTGCAGATGATCGCACATATCCTGGCGCGCGTGGAGGCGGGGGACGCCAATCCCACGCTTGTGGTGTGTCCTGCGTCGCTCGTGTATAACTGGACTGCCGAGCTGGAGCGCTTTGCGCCTTCGCTCGACGTGTGCGCCATCGTGGGTGCCAAGGCGCAGCGCCGCGTGCAGATAGCCGGCGCCGACGAGCATAACGTGGTCGTGACGTCGTATGACCTCATGCGCCGCGATATCGACGAGTATGCCGAGCAGGACTTTGCCCGCGTTGTGCTCGACGAGGCCCAGTACATTAAAAACCCGCTCACACAGGTGGCGCGCGCCGCCAAGCGCCTGCCGGCCGGTGTGCGCTTTGCCCTGACGGGCACGCCCATCGAAAACCGCCTGTCCGAGCTCTGGAGCATCTTCGACTTTTTGATGCCGGGCCTGCTTGGCACGCGCGAGTCGTTTGCCAAGCGCTTCGAAAGCCCGGTCGAGCACGCCGAGGGTGACAGCGCCGCTCGCCTGCAGGCGCTCGTGTCGCCGTTTGTGCTGCGCCGTGTCAAGGAAGACGTGGTTGCTGACCTGCCCGAGAAGATTGAGGACACCGTCATGGCACAGCTCGCCGGCGAGCAGCGCAAGCTCTACCTGGCCAACCAGGACCGCATCGCCCAGCAGGTGCAGCATCGCGAGGCATCCGAGTTTAAGAAGGACAAGCTCAAGGTACTCGCCGAGCTCACCAAGCTGCGCCAGATCTGCTGCGACCCGCATCTACACTACGAGGACTACAAGGCGGGGAGCGCCAAGCTCGACGCTTGCATGGAGCTCGTGCACGGTGCGCTCGACGGCGGGCACCACATTCTGCTGTTCAGCCAGTTCACGGGCATGCTCGATATCATTGGCAAGCGCCTGGCCAAGGAGGACATCGGCTTTCTTAAGCTCACGGGCGCTTCGTCCAAGGAGAGCCGCGCCAAGATGGTCGCGCAGTTCCAGGCGGGCGAGGTTCCGGTCTTTTTGATCTCGCTCAAGGCGGGCGGCGTGGGCCTTAACCTGACGGCGGCCGACGTGGTCATTCACTACGACCCGTGGTGGAACGTTGCCGCGCAGGACCAGGCGACCGACCGCGCGCACCGTATTGGCCAGCAACATACCGTGACCGTGTACAAGCTCATCGCCAAGGACACGATCGAGGAGCGCATCATGCAGATGCAGGAGTCCAAACGCGACCTGGTCAACAGTGTGCTTGGCGGCGACGGCATCTCCTCGGCGCTGTTTACCCGCGAGGATGTTCTGGCGCTGCTCGGCGGCGACGGGCGCTAGCCGCGCGCGGGGTGGGACTGCTGGAGTGGGCAGGACGGTCGACGCATTTTAGCCTGACCGCTTGCCTGATCCGTTATGTGTTCATTTGCGATGCCGTGGATGGTTCGCTTGCCTTTGGGCATAAGAAACATCGAGAACATCGGCATATCAGCAAAGGAGAACATCATGGCGAAATTCTTTAAGGACCCCGACGGCAAGCTCATTGCCGCCCTTGGCAACGACGTTGCAACCCCTACCGGCTGCACGGAGCTGACCGCGAACACCGAGGACGCGGCGCACGAGAAGCATGTGCCCGTCGTCGAGAGCGAGCGCGACGGTCACGTGATCCGTGCACGCGTGGGCTCGGTCGAGCATCCTATGGTGCCCGAGCACTACATCGAGTGGATCGCCCTTGAGGCCGAGGGCCGTCTGGAGGTCCATTACCTTGAACCCGGCATGAAGCCCGCGACGTTTTTTGCCGGCGGTTCCAAGACCGGTACCGTCTATGCCTATTGCAACCTGCACGGGCTGTGGTCCGCGACGTTCTAGGAGCGCGCCCCCGCTCGGGGTATCATAGCTAGCATATGCACATGCGAGCGCCGACTGCATCATGCGGCCGGCGCTTTTACTACGACAACGATGGTTTACGACGGAAAGGGCTGAGCCATGAAGCTCGCACTTGCACAGATCGATATGCGCCTGGGTGATATTGAGGGTATCTGCGGTCGCATCGAGGACCAGGCGCGCCTGGCCCACGAGCGCGGTGCGCGCGTCCTGTGCGTGCCGGCTCCGCTCTTTATGGGAGCCCTGCCCGGCGGCCTGGTGGGCACTGCCGACTTTGAGCACGACATGCTTGCCGGCTTGACCGGCGTCGCCGAGCGTATCCAAGAGCTCGATATGATCTGCATCGTGCCCGCGGCGGTTTCGTTTGAGGGCCAGCCCCTGCTCGACTACATGATGCTCAAGGACGGCCATGTGGTGCCGGCCCGTTCGAGCATTGCCCTGCAGCGTGGCGAGAACAACGACGCGCGCTGGGCGCCGCCGGTGTTTGACGTGGACGGTGTGCGCATCGCCGTGATTTTCGATCTGGACCGCGAGCTCGGCATGCTTCCGACCGGCGTCGACCTCATCGCCTATTTTCAGTTCAACGCGTTTGATATGTCCGACCGCGAGACGGCCGCCATTGCCGCCGTTCGCAGCGGTGCCTACCGCAAGATCGCCTCCAAGCGCAGCGTGTGGTTTGCCTGCGTGGCGCCGGTCGGTGCGTACGACGAATCGGTGTATACCGGCGGCTCGTTTGTGCTCGACGACTGCGGCCGCGTGGTGGCCCAAGCGCCGTGTTTTGAGGAGAGCCTACTGGTTCAGGAGATCCAGCGCGGCGTGATGCTCGATGCCTTGGAGGACCACGAGCTGCCCGAGTTTCGCTCTGAGGAGTGGCTGTGGCAGGCGCTGGTGCTCGCCGTTCGCGATAACGCCCGCGCCCACGGCACGTCGCGCGCCGTGGTGGCGCTCGAGGGCGACTTGCCGTCGTCCCTGCTGGCGGCGCTTGCCGTCGACGCCCTGGGTTCGCGCAATGTGATCGGCCTGGTGTTGGACCGCAACCGTATCTTTACGCCGGCGCAGGAAGAGGCCGAAGCCGCCCGTTGCGCCGCCGTTCGCGCGATTGCCGAGCGCCTGCATATTCGCACGGTTGAGCGCGATGCGCCGGATGCCGCACGCGTACTCGACCGCGATGTGTCGGCGGGCGATGCCGAGCGCCTGCGCTCTCGCACGCTGGGCCTCATGCTGGAGGATACGGCGCTCGAGCTGGGCGCGATGGTGTTGAGCCCGCTGTCCAAAACTGAGTACGCGCTGGCGGCGCCCGCACTTTGCGGTGGCTACCAGGGCGATTATGCGCCCTTTGGCGACGTGTACCTGTCGACGCTCGAGTTTGTGGCGCGCGTGCGCAACCGTACGTCTGCCGTGGTGCCGCAGGAGCTCGTGACGCTCAACGCGGTGGAGGATTGCATGGAGCGCGTGCTGGCGCAAGCGCTCTCGACGCTTGACGGTCCGGTTGACATGCTCGACCGCGCGGCGCAGCTGCTCGGCGGGCTTGAGCCGGGCGAGGTCGATGGCACGCTCGAGTCACACGTCGACCGCAACCGTCCCTTCGACGACATTCCGATGGCCACCGGCAAGCCCGAGGCATGTTCGTTGCTGCTGATGCTCGTGCGCCAGGGAGAGGCGGCTCGCCGCCAGCTGCCGACAGCGCCGATCGTCTCGGCCCGTTCGTTTGTCGAGCGTGCCTGGCCGTATATGCTCGCATGGTCCGACCTGGGGCTGAGCGGCAAGGAACGCATGACGGTCGATGCGCTGGCGCGCGCCGAGGTGAACCGCTTTGCCGACGAGGATACAAGCGAGCGCATGCGTGGCGAGATGATGGGCATACTGGGTGACCTGTTGGGTATTTCGCCCGAGCAGATGGAGGAGTTGCGCTCCGAGGATGGCCAGCGTCGTCTGCACGAGGGCATGAAGAAGTTTGAGGGCGAGGTCCAGGACGCCATCGATAAGATGATGGGCGGCCAGGGTGGCCCGCAGGGCGGGCCCCAGGGCGGACCGATGCCGCACCCGCCGGTTGATCCGAGGCAGTTCCCGTTCTTCTCTCAAAACTAGGTCGCTGCGCGCCCGCCAGAGCGGCAATCTGCCTTTCAATCGTCGGGCATGACCGCCAGGTCAATGCCCTCTTCTTTCAAGGCACCTTGCTCGCTCTGGCGGGCGCTCGCTTGCGTATGCTCAACCTACAATTCGATCTCGGCTGACTTATAGGGCTAGCATTGTGTTATTCTAGAACAGACGTTCGTGAATGATGCGTGGGGCCTTGCCTTGCGCCGTGCTTGTGGCGAGGGGAGGTTGGCTTGGTTATCTTGGGTATCGACCCTGGTTTGGCCCATACGGGTTGGGGGATTATCGAGGAACGGCGCGGAGAGGTTCGCTGCCGTGCCTACGGTTGTATTGAGACCAGTGCCGGAAGCCCGCTCGCGGTGCGCCTGTCGCATATCGCCCGCGACCTCAAGGGTGTCGTGGAGCGTTATCGACCCGATACTGCTGCTATCGAGAGTATTTACTTTGGCGCCAACGTTCGCTCGGCCATCCCCACGGCGCATGCCCGCGGTGCTGCACTCGTGGCGCTTTCGGAATGCGCGCTCGAGATTGGCGAGTACACGCCCATGCAGATCAAGCAGGCTGTGGTGGGCACCGGTGCCGCGGACAAACGGCAGGTCGCCTACATGGTGCGTACGCTCACGCAGCTCGATCACGACCCGCATCCCGACCATGCCGCCGATGCCCTGGCCTGCGCCATCTGCCACGTTAACCTCAGCCGCACCCGGGCGCTTACCGGCGGCGAGTTCTATCAACAGAGAGGAACCGGATACTGATGATTTCCCAGCTCCATGGAACGCTCGTCGAGGCCACGATGAGCTCGGCCGTCGTCGATGTGTCGGGCGTGGGCTTTGAGCTCGGCATCTCGGGCAGCACCGCCGCTACGCTGCCTACGCCCGGCGGCGAGGTTCGCCTCTATACCCGTATGCAGGTGCGTGAGGACGCCATGACGCTCTTTGGTTTTGCCTCCAAGGACGAGCGCACGATGTTCGATCGGCTCGTGTCCGTGTCGGGCGTTGGCCCGCGCCTGGCGCTTGCCGTGCTCTCCACCTATACCGTGGGGCAACTGTATTCCCTGGTAATGGCCGAGGACGACAAGGGTATGGCCAAGGTGCCCGGTGTGGGCAAAAAGACCGCGCAGCGCCTGATCCTGGAGCTCAAGAGCACCTTTGCCAAGGACAAGGGCTTTGTGCCGGTCGACGTGATTCCCGGCCAGGTTGCGATGCCGGTTCCCGCCGCCGCTCCTTCGGCAATCGATGACGCCCGTGCGGCGCTCCTTTCCATGGGCTTTAGCCCACAGGAGACCGATGTCGCCCTGAGCGGGTATGATGGGCAGGATATGCGTGTCGAGGATCTGCTCGGCGCGGCGCTTAAGCGACTCGGAATGGATGCGTGATGTGGGAAGCCGATGACTCTCAGGACCTGTGGGCGACGCCCGGCAACTCGCCGGCGGCATCCATGGCACACGGTGAGCGCATGGTGGGCTCGGAGCTGACGCCCGAGGACCTCGATGTCGACCGTACCCTGCGCCCCCAGCGCCTGGACGACTACTGCGGTCAGGAGCACATCAAACAGAGCCTGCGCGTGCTCATCGAGGCGGCGCAGAGCCGCGGCGAAACGCTCGACCACGTGATCTTCTCGGGCCCTCCGGGTCTGGGCAAGACCACGCTGGCTACGGTTATCGCCAACGAGCTGGGCGCTCAGATCAAGACGACGAGCGGTCCGGCCATCGCGCGCACCGGCGACCTGGCTGCCATTCTTACCAACCTGCAACCGGGCGACGTGCTGTTTATCGACGAGATCCACCGCCTCAACCGCTCGGTCGAGGAGGTCCTGTATCCTGCGATGGAGGACTTTGCCCTCGATATCGTGATTGGCAAAGGCCCGGCAGCACGTTCGATTCGCCTGGATATCCCTAAGTTCACGCTGGTGGCGGCAACGACTCGCTCAGGCATGTTGACCGGCCCGCTACGCGACCGTTTTGGCATTTCGTATCGCCTGGATTACTACACCGTTGAGGAGCTCGCCCAGATTGTGACACGCTCGGCGACCATTCTGGGTGTGACGATCGACCATCCCAGCGCACTCGAGATCGGCTCGCGTTCGCGCGGTACGCCGCGTCTGGCCAACCGTCTGCTCAAGCGCGTGCGCGACTACGCGCAGGTGCGCGGCAACGGCCCCATCGAGCTCGATATCTGCCGTCAGGCGCTCGAGTTCTTCGAGATCGATGAGCTCGGCCTGGACTGGATGGATATTCGCATCTTGGAGACGCTTGCCAAGACGTTCTCCGGCCGTGCCGTTGGCTTGACCACGCTTGCCAGTGCGGTGGGCGAGGACCCGGGTACGCTTGAGGATGTCTACGAGCCCTATCTGCTACAGTGCGGCTTGATGATTCGCACGCCCCAAGGCCGCCAGGCAACGCTTCGCGCATTCGAGCATTTGGGTATTGAACCGACCCTGTAGGAATGGGCTTGTTTTAGCGCATCTGTAGGCTATCGCTGGGCATCGGGTAAACATATCGCCGTTCGTCGGTTACGGGCGTTTTACTGTTGCGCGCCCGTGCTATGCTGGATTGGTCTTTTTCTCATCCGGTAACGAAAGGACCGCTCATGCCTACTGACATCGAAATCGCACGTTCTGTTACGCCGCTGCCTATTACCGAGGTGGCCAAGAACGCCGGCGTCGACGTTAAGCATCTGATTCCGTACGGCTTTGACAAGGCAAAGGTCGACTATTCCCTGCTCAACGAGCCAACTGATCACCAGGCCAAGCTTGTCCTCGTGACCGCTATCAATCCCACGCCCGCGGGCGAGGGCAAGACCACCACGACCATCGGCCTGGCCGACGGCCTGCGTCGTCGCGGCGTCAAGAGCGCCGTGGCCCTGCGCGAGCCTTCGCTCGGCCCCGTGTTTGGCGTGAAGGGTGGTGCCGCCGGCGGCGGTTGGGCGCAGGTTGTCCCCATGGAGGACATCAACCTGCACTTTACCGGCGACTTCCATGCCATCGGTGCCGCCAACAACCTGCTGGCAGCCATGCTCGACAACCATATTCAGCAGGGCAACCAGCTCGGCATCGACGTTAAGCGCATCACCTGGAAGCGCGTTGTCGACATGAACGATCGTCAGCTGCGCCATGTTATCGACGGCATTGGCGGCAAGGCCCAGGGTGTGCCGCGCGAGGATGGCTTCGACATCACTGTCGCTTCCGAGGTCATGGCAATCCTGTGTCTGTCCACGAGCATCAATGACCTCAAGGAGCGCCTAGGCGAGATTGTTGTCGGCTACAGCTATGCCGGCGAACCCGTCCGCGCCCGTGACCTTAAGGCCCAGGGTGCCATGGCGGCCCTGCTCAAGGACGCGCTCAAACCCAACCTGGTTCAGACACTCGAGGGCACGCCTGCGTTTGTCCACGGCGGTCCCTTCGCCAATATCGCCCACGGCTGCAATTCCATCATGGCCACCCGCATGGCCATGCGCTTTGGCGACGTCGCGATTACCGAGGCCGGTTTCGGCGCCGACCTGGGTGCCGAGAAGTTCCTCGACATCAAGTGCCGCATGACGGGCGTTCGCCCCAGCGCTGTCGTGGTCGTCGCCACCGCCCGCGCGCTTAAGTACAACGGCGGTGTCGCCAAGGCCGACCTCAACGAGGAAAACCTCGAGGCCCTTAAGGCCGGCATGCCCAACCTGCTGCGCCACGTCGACAACATTCAGAATGTCTACGGTCTGCCCTGCGTGGTCGCCATCAACCGCTTCCCGACGGACACCGAGGCCGAGCTCGAGCTCATCGAGTCCGAGTGCCAGAAGCTCGGTGTCAACGTTAAGCTGTCCGAGGTTTGGGCTAAGGGTGGCGAGGGCGCGCTCGACCTGGCCGATGAGGTCATGCGCCTGATCGAGCAGCCGAGCGAGCTCAAGTTTGCCTACGAGGACGGTGCCGATGTGGCCGACGCCCTTGAGGCCGTTGCCACCAAGGTTTACCGTGCCGATGGCGTTGACTTTACGCCGGCTGCCAAGCGTCAGCTCGCCGAGCTGCGTGAGAACGGCTTTGGCAACCTGCCGGTATGCGTGGCCAAGACCCAGTACAGCTTTAGCGACAACGCCAAGGCCCTCGGTGCTCCCGAGAACTTCCGCATCACGGTACGTGAGCTCAAGGTTTCTGCCGGCGCCCACTTTGTGGTCGCGCTGACCGGCAGCGTTCTGACCATGCCGGGCCTGCCCAAGGTTCCCGCGGCCGAGAATATCGACGTCGACAACGACGGCAACATCACCGGCCTGTTCTAGGCCTGTTGCCCCTAGCTGCCTGCCCGCCCCGCCGTGCCCCCAAGGCCCGGCGGGGCTTTTGTTTTCTAACCGCGTTGAAGGCCGAAGAGCTTGGCGTTGCGCTCGGCGACCATCATGTTGATATCGGCGATTTCCATCTCGCCGTCAATGTGGGGCTGGTAGGTACCGTAGGGGTCGCCAGCCCCCAAGCTGCAGCTTCCGCAGTTATCGCAGCTGTCGTTGCCGCAGCCCGCGAGTGCCAGCTTGATGATTTCCTCGCGTTCGGCGCGCGTTGTATCTTTGATGAGCTTGCTTTTTGCCATGACGTTCCTCGATTCGCCTGTTGCCACCTGTCGCGCATGTCTTGTAGATACCGACGGGCTCTGCCCATCATAGGCTTTTGCGCGGGTAGAATGCATGAATAACTTGATGCTTAAGGGCGACGGAAAGGAATCGTTGCATGGACCAGGATAAGACGACCGTGATGGGCGGCTACGGTTCCGCGCAGGCTGGCGATAGCGCCGATGCGACCCGCGTTGTTCCCAACCCCGGTTATACCGACCCCGCCGCGACGCAGCCTTCTGCCGAGCCCACCCGGGTTATGGGCTATGGCGACACGGCGCAGGATTCTTACGCTGCATCTTCGCAAGGCCCCTATGGCAACGCAGCTCCGGACCCGTTTGATTACGCGCCGCAGGATTCTTATGCCGCCTCGACGCCGAATCCCTATGATGACCTGCCACAGAATCCCATTCCGCAGCCTCAGCAGACGACGTATATGCCTCGCACGGCGCAGCCTCGCTACGAGTCGCGCGAGCCGTATCGCGAGTACCCCAAGTCGATTCCGCAATATGGCGAGGACGAGGAGAAGAAGCCGTCGCGTTCGTCGAGCGTGATCAAGAAGATCCTCATCGTGCTGGCGATCTTCTTTGCGCTGTCGGTTGTGTTTGCCATCGTGTCGGGCATGCTCAACAAACGAGGGAGTTCAACGGCCGATACCGCTGCCGAGCAAACCGAGTCCGCCTCGTCTAGCACCGTCGATCTGAGCGATATCCCGGGGCAGTACTGGTCCAACGCCAAGAAGCTCCTCAAGTCGCGCGGCGCCGATCTTTCGAATGCCGTGGTCCTGACTGATGATGGCTCAACGCCCGTCGTCGATGCCAACTGGGTCGTTACTTCTGTTTACTATAACGACAGCGGCAACCTCGAAATTCAACTCACGCACAAGAATAGCTCGGGCAACTCGCCCGACGGCCAAAGCGGTACCGACAGCTCGAGCTCCAATACGCTGGAGGACCTGGGCAACAAGGCTCAGGAGCTGGGGGATAAGGCCCAGCAACTGGGCGATACGGCTCAGAATCTCGGCGACACCGCGCAGAACCTGGGCGACATGGTAACGAACGCTTGGGATGCCCTGCAAAACGGCATCTCGGGCGCGCAGGGAAACTAGCTGGTAAGTGGGCTACAGCTGCTCTGCTGGACGGTCGGGCGAGCTAAAGCCCGAATCAAACGTGACGACGCATGAGACGTTGGGCCGGCGCTCGTGCACGATGCGCGTGACGAGCTCCAGCAGCTCCTCGTCGGATATGTCAAAGCCGTCGGGGCGCACAAGGTCAAATGACACAAAGCCATCGTGTTCGTGAAGGTCGTGGATGGAAAGCGCGGGGTCGATCTGCATGATGCCGCGCTTGACCCAGCCGCGCAGGTCGTCGCCGGTGGTGGCGATGGGGTCACAGTGCAGCGTGATGCCGATGCCCATCTGGCGCTTGATGTCGTGCTCGATGGTGTCCAGGATCTCGTGGTGTTCAAACGCGTCGCCCTCGCCGGGCATCTCCACGTGGGCGCTGGCAAACTGACGACCGGGGCCGTAGTCGTGCACCATCAGGTCGTGTGTGCCCAAGACCTGCGGATAGGACATGATCTTGTCGCGGATTGCCTGGACGAGCTTGGGGTCGGGCGCTTGTCCCAGCAACGGGCTGATGGCGTCGCGCACTAGGCCCATGCCGCTGATGCAGATGAAGATGCCCACACCCAGGCCTGCCCAGCCATCGAGGTCAAAGCCGGTCGTCTGCGAAATAAGCGCCGCCACCAAGACCGAGCCCGAGGTGATGACGTCGTTTTTGGAGTCCTGCGCCGTGGCAATGAGTGTTTCGGAATCGATGCGGTTGCCCAGCGCGCGGTTGAATGCGGCCATCCAAAACTTGACGAGCATGGATGCGATGAGCGCGGCCATGGAGACTAGTGTGTAGGCGGTGGGGGAAGGCTTGATGATCTTGGTGACCGACTCCAAGATCAGGTTGATACCGACGGCACAAACGAGGACAGCGACGAACAAGCCGGCAAGGTACTCGTAGCGGCCATGGCCATAAGGGTGGCCTTCGTCGGCTGGGCGACTGGCAAGGCGGAATCCGAGTAGGCTCACGATGTTGCTCGAGGCATCGGAGAGGTTGTTGAAGGCGTCGGCGATAAGCGAGACGGAGCCCGCGAGCAGGCCCGCGATGCCCTTAGCGAGGCACAGGGCGATGTTGAGCCCGATGCAGATAAGGCTCGCGGCAAAGCCGGCACGGGTGCGGCAAGAGGTATCGACCGGCTCGCTTTCGCTGCCGGGAACAAGCGTATGTACCAGCCGATTTACAAATAGCATAACGGTCGTCCTCACAATCATGTTTAAGGGGATAGTGTAGCTCGCACGGACGCGTCGTGCGACGATGCTCAGAAAATGCAGCAATGGTCTGCCGATGCTAACGGGCACGGGGCGGAGGGGGGCGGTTGCCCGCATGGCTTTGAGCCCGCTGCGCCTTCTCGTCCGTGCGAGTGCTCCATTTTGGGCCACATGGGTATGGGCACGCGCCGATTTGCTCGACATACTTAATGTCGACAGTCCCTGTGCAAAGGAGGACGTTTCCATGGACGAGATGTTTGCCATTAAATGCCAAAACTGCGGCGGCCCCATGTATTCACACCAGGCAAAGCGCAGCTTTGAGTGTGCCTATTGCGGAACGGTCATCCCGTGGCAAGCGGACGCTGGGGAGCCTAAGAGCGCTTTGGGCATTCGCCATACACCGCTGACGGTGGTTGACGGGTTGCTCAAGCTCACGCATGTCTCGCAGCTCGAGCGTCCGGAGGACCCGGACTGGTATTTCTTCAATTCGCACTGGCGCAATCAGTCGGTTCTGGAGCATCTGCTGTGGGAGGACCGCGGGACGGCGCAGGAGTTCCAAGAGGCGACGCACGTGAGCATTCCCTGCCCCTTCTGCGGTGCGTCCTTTGAGGGCGAGTCCACTCAGCGCGTGTTTGAGTGCCCGTCCTGCGGCAACAAGATCGGCGTGGCCGACTTGCTCAAACCCGGCACGTTTAGCAAGCGCCTGACCATGGGCGTGGGTGCCGAGTATGTGCCAGAGCAGGGCATTCCGTGTGAGATTTCACCGCAGCAGGCGCGTGCTAACGCTCTGCAGCTGGTGCGTCAATATCCAGATGCCTTTGCCGGGCACGACGTGGAAGACGCGATTCAAAACGACATGATGCTCTTCTATTTCCCCATGGCGCTGGCGGACCTGCGCATGATGGCGAGCTTCCCGGGCAAAGGCCTGAGCAAGGAGACCCTGGTGTACTACGAGGTGCTCGATTGGGCATACCCCAGGGCCAACTACCTGGACGTTCGCCTTATGGGCATCTTGGAACCGTGGGACTTTGCCAAGGTGGGGCCGTTCGATCCCGCCATGCAGGAGGGCGACTTCCGCGTCGTCTCCGTCGATGCGTCCACCAAGGATCAGGTGGTCATTGACAAGCTGGCGCTCGACGTTGCCGGCAACGATGCCGAGGCAGCCCTGGGGCTCAATAAAAAGAGCATTCGCACGTGGGCACGCAAGGCCCGCAAGCACAAAGACGGTCTGGTGATGGTGCCGGTCTACTTTGTTGATCGCCCGGCAACGGACAGTCGCGACGGCGAGCAAGTGCGCATCGCTGTAAATGGCCAGACAGGTCGCGCGGCCGCAGTGGTGTTTAGCGACAAGCGCGAGACGCATATCGTGGCACCGCTCAACCCGAGCTTGCATTTGTCGAGCGAAAGCACCGTGCACGCCACACCCATCGAGGTCAAATACGTTAAATCGCCGTTCCTATACCAGATCGTGCGCCGCGGAGGCGGCGACCAGCCGCGGCAGGTGGCAGCTACAACCGAGGGCTCCTACCGAGAAGAAAAGCCCAAACGCAAGGGGCTGTTTGCAGCGATTTTTGGGAAGTAGGGGAGCGCGAGCTGCTGTCCAGTCGATTAACGGGAAGTGGATGTAAATAAACAGTGGAGCGGCTGCACAAGAGCCGCCCCGCTGGGTAAAATCAAGTTGTGCCGCGGAACCCGCTCCTCAGCTCGTCACACTTCGGAAGCGCGGGCAACGCAGGTATTATCGTCTAAAGGGCCGGCTGCAACCGGCCCTTTGCATGACTCCCTTCGCTATCCGTTACTGCTTATATTCCCGCCAGATCGAGTAGAGGTTCCGGGCAATGCCGGTCACATACATCGAGAGGCGCAGGATTTCAAGAAACAAGTTCATAGGCTTCACTCCAATCAGAGATCAGAGCGTTGCCCGCAGGCGGATTCCGCGGCGGTCAAGATTTTACCCCACAGGCAACGGCGGGAGACGTCCGATCCCTTTTTGGAGTGGTGTCTGTCGCACCGTACTGTTACCTGTGCGCCTCGACGTTCGCCGCTTCGTTGATGGCACGGTACTCGGCGCTCAGCTCGCGCGCCAGCTCTTCCTTGCTTGGAAGATACGGCAGATATTTGGCAGCAAACACTTGGTCGTTGTCTTCGGGCAGCGTGTATTCGACAATTGAATCACTCTTGTCCGCGCAGAGCACGATGCCTATGGGCGGGTTGTCACCTTCGTTCATGAGCTCGCGCGTGTAATAGTTCACGTACATTTGCATTTGGCCCAGGTCTTGATGTGTGAGGTCATCGGTCTTAAGGTCGATGAGAACGAAACAGCGCATCAGATAGTTGTAAAACACGAGGTCAATATAGAAGTGGCGCCCATCGAAGGTGATACGCTTTTGGCGCGCCTCAAAAGCGAAGCCGCGGCCAAGCTCTAGCAGAAACTTCTGAAGATGTGTGATGAGTGCCTGCTCTAGATCGCTCTCGCGAAACGCAGTATCGTCCGAGAAGCCTAAAAACTCCAGTACATATGGATCGCGGATGATGTCCTCGGGGCGACGAGCGGGGGCGCTCTTTTGGATTTCCTGAGCAACGGTCTCTTTGTCCTTGCTGGCAAGTAGACGCTCGCGGAGCATGGTGTTGATTTGGCGCTCGAGCTGACGTGTACTCCAGCGAGAGTCGGCGCATTCATTCATGTACCAAGTGCGGGCTTCGGGATTGGAAACGCGCATCAACCTGCGGTAATGTGTCCAACTCAATTCGCTACGCAGTGCGTCGCGAATTGGAAACGCAAGGAAGAACTGGCGCATATTACGAAGGTTTGCGATACCAAAGCCTTTTCCGTAATCGGCGGTAAGCCTTTTGGAGAGGCCTTCAATCAATGCATCGCCGTACTTGGCACGCTCCTCGCCGCCTTGTTCCTCAAGAATGCTCTTGCCGATCTCCCAATAAGCCTCAACCATCGCAAAGTTAACGGCGGTATAGGCCTTGTCGCGAGCGGCGTTGAGAATCGAGGAAACCTGCTTGTAAAAACCTTCGGGCACGATAGCCGATTCTCCGCGGTTGACCAGTTCACCCATCAATATCGCCCCACTTTCCTCTCGAGGAGTGCATCTTTATCTCATTTAGTTTAAAGCCTCGCGCGGACACGAATTGCGATGCCTTCCGGGCGCCTTCGCGTGGCAGTTTGGGACGGCTAAAATGTGACCATAGAGACAGTTTTAACGAACCCCACGGGAGTGACGCGCATGGACAACAACACCTTGCTGTTCCAGGACAAAGGTTCGGGCAGGTTTAAAGACGTCAAGATCTACCCTAACCGTATCGAGGTGCTCAAGAAGGGCACTTTTGGTGGCAAGCACACCGAGATTGTCTATCTTAAGGACATCACGGGGGTCAACAGAATCAAAGGCCGTGACGTTTTCCTGCGCAATCGGCTGTTGACTGCCTGTGTCTTTAGCCTGAGCAGCCGCTCCCAGGCTCAGGAGTTTGTCAACGCGCTGAACATGATGATGTAGCCGACGTTGGCGTTCGGACCAAGGTAAAAATCGGGGGCGCAGAACGGTATTCTGCGCCCCCGATCGAGTTAATGTGTCCAAAAGGCCAGCTTGTCTATTCGCTAGCGCCTTCGTTGTCTTCGCGGTCGGTGGCAAGCATTGCCGCGCCGACGGCTGTTGTCGCTACGGCGGCAGCGGCGAGCCCGGCGGCGATGCCAGAGCCGTCGCCCGTGTCGGCGAGCTTTCCGCCCGAGCCCTTGCCCTTGTTGCCCTTACCGTTCTTATCAGCGCTGCCCGCGTTGGCGCCAGTGCCGGTGCCGGCGCCGCCTGCACCGTCCGAGGCCGCTACGGTAAAGCTTGCGGCTCCGTCGCTGGCAAGCGTGTAGTTCTGCGCCGCGTCGCCCAAAAGCCCATTCGCACGCACCCAGTACGTTCCCGCGGTAAATGCCTCGCCCTCGGCCATTTCCGTGCCCGGAGCGCCGTTTGCATCGTGCATAAACTCGAGCTGGGCGGTGCAGGCATCGCCTTCGAGCTTGCCCTCGAGCGGCGCCGCGATCTTTGCGCGCACGTCCTCGCCGGCCTTAAGGCCCTCGAGCCCTTCAAAGTGGGGCGTCAGTGCGCGCGGGTCGATATCGATGGGCACGGAACCCTGCAGTTCCGTAACGGTCTCGTTGCCCAAAGCGTCGACATCCACGTATTCGATGGCAAACGTGTTGCCCGAAGCCGTCACGCTGAGTACGTTGCTGCTGTCGACAAGGCGGAAACGACCCTCGCCAACGGTCTTTCCATCCTGGAGTGAGGCATCGCTCAACGAGTCGCCGTATGTCATGCGTATACGGGTCGGGAGGTAGTACGAAACGGTCTGCTTGTGCTTCGCATCGTAATTGCGCTGGTAGATGCTTCGGGCCAGTGCCGCATCAACAAAGTCGGACGCAATGATGCCAATGTGCTTGAGGCAGTCCTCCTTTGTGCTCTCATTTCCGGTGCTGTTTATATACTGGCTCTTGTATAGATGCTCGTTGACCACTCGTGCTGCGGTAAAAGGATTGCTTCCTTGCTTGTAGTTCGTGCAGCTGGTGTAGTTGATACACCAGCTGTGCTCCAGGACCTTTACCTTGGCCCCGTCATTGTCCTCGACGTCCACCATGATGCGGGCGAGCTTGGTTGTCTCCTGCAGCGCCATATCGACCCAGCCGATTTTGTCGGTTCCTGTGCATTCGTAATGGTCCTGGGCGTATACCTTGGTGCAATAGGGCTCTTCGTCACCCGTTTTCCCCACGGCTTCAAAGCCCCGCTCGTCTCGAACGAGACACATAGAGGTGCTGTCGGTGTGTGCTGCGATTTTGTCGTCCCATTGGGTGAGGTCGAGGCCCCATGTGTGGCTGCTTACGCTGTTGCCGGCGAGCCCAAACCGACGCAGCAGGACGATCTTTCCGCGCACCTCGCCCAGCGTGGGGATGCGGCTCGATGTGTAGAACAGGTCGGGGTTCTCATCAAAAACCTTGCCCAAGGCCGTCGTGAGGCTTTCGTCGGTAGCCTCGCCATTGCCCCGCGACACGAGCATGATGAGCGCTTCTGTCGGGTTTTCGCTCAAAAACGTATTGAAGTACCCGATGACATCGGAGAGATGCATAAAGTTCCCGTCTTTTTTGAGCAGGTAACAAGCTCCGTGGTCGATGCCGGGGTTCTCACCCTTTCCGAGTCGAATATCAAAATAGCGAACGCCTTCGAGCAGCTGCGTGGGGATGTAATCCTGCTGGCATTTTGCTTGGGAGGATTGGGGCTCGGTGTCGTTGTCCACGCTGCAGGTGCCCGAATCGTGCGTGCCCGGGATGCTCAGTTCGTCGAGGAACTTGTTGTTGTCGACGTATTTCATCCAACAGGGCCCGTCGACGTAGCTGCTATACGTGGTCCAGTCGATACTGCTAACCGTGGTATTGGTCTTGCCCATGTCGTAACCGACAAGTTCGAGCTCCCACGGAATGCTCTTCCTCTTATGGCAGATCTTGTTGTTGTCCTGGTCTTTGCCGTCCTTTTCTATGGCCAGGTAATTAATGTCTTTTTTCTCGTTTGTGCGGTCTCGGATGATATAGGTTCCGTTTGACTGGCGTTCAAACGCAAAAGCGCGGCTGGGCTTGTTGTCATACTCGCCACTCCATACGTGGATGACCTTTCCATCTTTGTCCGAGTCGCCGTCGACCGACCAAATGCTGTAGCCCGTCTTTTTATGCTCTTCGAAATTGAGTAAGGTGCGGATGGCATACCAATTTGAATTATCTGCATCGGTCTCTACGCGCTCAAGGATGAGTTTGCTGGACGTGCCGTCATTAAACAGGTGGCAGACGTTGCCGATGACGTTGCCGTCTTCGTTGACGCTTGCGGTGCGAAAATAGCCCGCGGGGCGAAGGCGAATGACGAAACTATGGAGGCTCTTCGCCGGTGTGGGCGTGTCTTCTGCAAATGCCGCGCGCACGGGAAGGCCCAGCGCCGCGGTTTCGGGCAGGCTTGCAAATGGCGACAATGCTGCGAGTCCTAGGCCCAACGTGAATGCTCGACGGCTGATGGCGTGGTGTTCGGTCATAACTTCTCCATTCGCAGAGTGCGGTTATGCGATAGTTTTGGTCACTATACTTCCCAGATGTTTAAAGACGCCGGTTTAATTGTCTGCGCGGCGCAATAAATCGGCGGGTGGACGTGTTGGGGTGTTTGTCGTGTTCGCACTGTTGCCACATTTGGGGCGGTTCCGGCGTCCGGCGTCCTCGCGTTCGTCGGCTACCGGCATAAGAAAAGGAGGGTCGGTTTACCGGCCCTCCCTTGGTACGAAGCGCTGGGATACCGTCGCTTGTTTACGGTGCGCCCGTGTTTCCCGCTGCGCTCGCCAGTCGCTTAGCGTTTAATCTCGATATCCTCGAGCTTAACGTCCATGGCCTCGGTCTTGGCCTCGGCGATGTCGTCGGCAAATTCCAGAGACTTCATCATGGTCTCGACGGCGTCCTTGTGCTCCTCCACGTTGTCGATGCTCACGTAGACGCTGCCGCCGCCTGCTTCGGTGAAGTACTCAGTCGTCACGCCGCCCGAGTGTGTATAGGAAGCGTTGCGCCAGGTCTTGCCGTTGTACTTGACGGGATCGTTCTCGGTCCACTCAAAGTTGGCCTTCCACTTTGCCTCGTAGTCGAACAGTTCGTCGGCGTTCTTGTCGGAGTCAAAGACGGGGATGAAGCGGTCGCTGGCGTGCTCGCTCTCGGTGAACTTAAACTGGGCCCTGTCGGCGGTATCGCCGGCAACATCGGTAATCTCGACGCCCTCGGGGACCTCGACCTTAAACCAGATGAAATCGGTCCTCATATCCACGGCTGGCTTTTCCGCGCCACCGCCACCGCCACTGCCGGCAGCGCCGCCGCTTCCGCCGCAGCCCACCAGGGCAACTGCGGCAAAGAGGCTTATGCAGAGGGTGAGAATCGCTAAGGCCTTCTTTTTCATGGTCGTGTCCTCCTCGATTTGTAACCGCCCATGGATTACCTGCCTTTACTGTACGCGCGGACGGCTCGCTAGGGTGGGCCATGTGTCCCATTCTGGGGGTCGGATTTGCGCCGATAAGTGGCAATATGTGCGGACGCAAGAGAGGGGAGGGCCGATGCTGCCGACCCTCCCCGGGGTTTGGTGCCCACGCTTTTAATGGAGCGCGTGCACGGGCGTGCGTGGACAATTGCTACTTGATCTCGATGCTCGAAATCTCGACGCCGCGGGCCTCGGTAACGGCTTCTTTCATGTCATCGGGGAACTCGATGGAGTTGAGAAGTGCTTCGGCTTCTTTCTCGTGTTGATCGAAGTTTGCGATGAGAACGCAGACGCTTCCCGGCTCAACGTCGGTAAAGAGATAGGTATGGGTGCCGCGGTTGTCCTTGCACGTTCCGGTGAGCCATGTCCTGCCGTTGTGCTCGACGGGGTCGCCAACTTCCCACTGGAACGTCCCCGTATGCCTTTCGGCCTGCTCGGCAAAGGACTCTTCGGCCGTCATCTTCTCTTGCCAAACGGGGATGAATTGGTCGACCGTGGTGTTCTCGTTCTCGGGGAAGGTGAGATGGACTCTGTCGGCGTTCTTACCGGCGGAGTCGCTTACGCCGACGCCTTCGGGCATCTCGACCTTAAACCAGATAAAGTCGGTCTTTTCGGCGACAGGAGCTTTTTCCTTGCTCTCGCTCTTGGCGGCGCTGCTGCCTCCGCTCGAAGCGCTCCCGCCGCAGCCCACAAGGGCGAGCGCGGCAAAGAGGGCGATGCAAAGGGAAAGGATCGATAGGGTCTTTTTCTTCATGGTGGCGTCCTCCTTGTCTGTTGGCGACATCGCGGCACCGCATGCTGCCGGGGCGTCGATTGTGTTTGCGGCGGATGTCTTTGTGCGTGGGTTGTATGAGTGCGTTAATACCTCCGTTCGTGGTTTGCGGCCGTTGCGCAGCCGCGCCCCAACGGGCTCCTTACTTATAGATATGCCCCGGTTTGTGCTGCTAGAGAGTCTCGAAAGGTGGGCCATGTGTCCCATGTTTGCGTTGCCGCCGCCTATCGCGTGCCATAGAAATCCGCGATGGCCAGGTACGCTGACGCTTGTGTGCTTATGGGCTAGACTTAGCACCATTATGTGATCGATACGGTCGGCAGGCGGTTGCCACACGACCGATGTATATGACTTGAAGGTGCATGCGTATGAGCCAAGAGATGATGGATAAAACCTGTCGCGGTTTTGCCGAGGCACTGGCTGCGCGCGAGCCCGTTCCCGGCGGCGGTAGCGCGAGTGCCTTTGTGGGCGCGCTGGGCGCCTCGCTTTGCGGGATGGTCGCCCGCTATGGGGCGACCAATCCCGCGCTTGCTGATCGTGCGGATGACCTGACGCGTGCGTTTGCCCAGGCTGATGAGTTGGCCCAGGAGCTTGTCGAGTTGGTTGCCGAGGACGTTCGTGCCTATGGGCAGGTGTCCGCGGCGTACGGTATTCCGCGTGACGATCCGGCTCGAGCGACCGCGATTCAGGGTGCGCTGCATGTGGCCGCTATGCCGCCGTATCGCATTATGGATGCCTGCGGGCGTGCGCTGGCGCTGCTCGAGGACATGGCCGACAAGGGTTCGCGTCAGCTGCTGTCCGATGTGGCGTGCGGCGCCGTGTTCTGCCGTTCCGCTATGCAGGGCGCGAGCTTGACGCTCTTTGCGAACACCACGTCTATGAAGGATCGCGCTCGTGCCGAGGAGCTCGAGACGGCGTGTGATGAGTTGCTCGACATGTGGTTGCCGCGCGCCGATGCGCTGGCGCGCCGCGCCGCCGACGCCGCAAGGAAGAGGGGATAGCCATGGCTGAGCTACTGAAGGGTGCTCCTGTTGCTCGCGCGCTGACCGAGGAACTTGCTATTCGCTGTGCCGCTTTGCGTGAGCGCGGCGTTGTGCCGACGCTCGCCATCGTTCGCGTGGGCGAGCGCGAGGACGACCTATCCTACGAGCGCGGTGCGCTCAAGCGCTGTGAAAAAGTGGGGATTGAGGTTCGTCGCATTTTGCTTCCCGCCGATGTTTCGCAGGACGAGCTGTTGACGGCCATCGAGGACATCAATACCGATTCGGCTGTTCATGGCTGCCTGATGTTTCGCCCGCTGCCTGCTGGGCTTGATGAGGATGCGGTTGCCGCGGCACTCGATCCCGCCAAGGACGTTGACTCCATGACGCCGGCATCGCTGCTTACGGCGCTTTCGGGCCGCGGCGAGGGTTTTGCCCCTTGCACTGCCGAAGCCGTGCTGGCGATTCTGGATCACTATGGCGTTGAGCTGGACGGTGCCAAGGTTGCCGTTGTCGGTCGCTCGCTGGTGATCGGGCGTCCTGTTGCCGCCATGCTTACGGCGCGCAATGCTACCGTGATGACGTGCCACACGCACACGCGCGACCTTGCTGCCGAATGCCATGCTGCCGATATTGTGGTCGCCGCAGTCGGACGCGCGCGCACGATTGGTGCGGATGCGGTTCGTGAGGGCCAGACGGTCATCGATGTGGGCATTAACTGGGACGAGGCGGCCGGTAAGTTGGTCGGTGACGTCGATTTTGATGCCGCGGAGCCGATTGCTGGCGCAATCACGCCTGTCCCGGGTGGCGTGGGCGCCGTGACGACGGCGATTCTCGCCAAGCACGTGATCGAGGCGGCCGAACGCGCGGTAAAATAGGCGTTTGGAGGACGTTTAGGGGGTTGGTTAGATACCCCGTGGTCAAAAAATGCCAAATATGAGTACTGTTGCCTCGTTGGTTACATATCTTTGAGGTAGTTTTGACTCCCTAATGATAGTGAATATCATTAGGGAGTCACTATTATTGAACACATGTGGAATTACTTTGTTCAACTTTTAGACAAGTGGGGATTTTGGCGTCCAAGATAGCGGGATTTGCTGCTACTAAATTGGTGACAGTACTCATATTTGGCATTTTTTGACCACAAGGGTTGCCGGGGTCGCGGTTTCGCCCTTTTTGTGTCGAAGCGATACACTGTTACCGTTTGATTTCTTCGCTCAAGGAGGATGCGCATGCCGTGCACAACGATTTTGGTTGGTAAGAACGCGAGCTATGACGGGTCGACGCTGGTCGCCCGCAACGAGGATTCGTCCAACGGGGTGTTTGAGCCCAAGCGTATGCGCGTGGTGCATCCCGACGAGCAGCCGCGCGTTTACACGAGCGTCCTGAGCCACCTGACGATCGAGCTGCCCGATAACCCCATGCGTTACACGAGCGTCCCCGACGTTATCCCCGGTCACGGCATCTGGGCCGAGGCCGGATTCAACGAGCTCAACGTCGGGATGTCCGCAACCGAGACGCTTACCACCAACGAGCGTGTTCGCGGCGCCGACCCGCTCGTCGACTACGTGCCTGCCAAGGGCAACGAGGGCGAGGACGGCTACGTTCCGGCACAGCCCGGTGGCCTGGGCGAGGAGGACATGGTGACCCTGGTGCTGCCGTACGCCAAGTCCGCCCGCGACGGCGTGCGCATCCTGGGCGAGCTGCTCGAGCGCTACGGTACCTACGAGAACAACGGCATCGCCTTTAGCGACGTGGACGAGATTTGGTGGCTCGAGACCATCGGCGGCCACCACTGGATCGCCAAGCGCGTGCCCGATGACGCCTATGTGACCATGCCCAACCAGCTGGGTATCGATAGCTTTGACCTGGACGACGCCGAGGGCGCCCAGGCCGACCACATGTGCTCCGCCGACCTGCGCTCCTGGATGGCCGAGTGGCATCTGGACCTGACGCTGGGTGTTAAGGGCGACGGTCCTGCCGCGGTCTTTAACCCGCGCGAGGCCTTTGGCTCGCACAGCGACAGCGACCACGTCTACAACACGCCGCGCGCCTGGTACATGCAGCGCTGTCTTAACCCCAGCGATGTATGGGACGGTCCCGAGGCCGACTACACGCCCGAGAGCGACGACATCCCCTGGAGCCGCGTGCCCGAGCGCAAGGTGACCATCGAGGACATCAAGTACGTGCTTTCGAGCCACTACCAGGGCACGGAGTACGACTGCTACGGCAGCAAGGGCACGCCCGCCACGCGTGGTGCCTATCGTCCCATCGGCATCAACCGCAACAGCCAGCTTGCCGTGCTGCAGCTGCGCCCCTATGCGCAGCCGGCGTATCGCGCCGTGCAGTGGATGGCGTTTGGCTCCAACTCGTTTAACGCGCTCGTACCGCTGTACGCCAATGTCGAGACCATGCCCGAGTACTATGCCGACACGCAGGCTCGCGTGACGTCCGAGAATTTCTATTGGGCAAATCGCCTGATCGGTGCCTTGGCCGATGTTCGCTTCCATGAGTGCGGTCGCGCGGTCGAGGATTATCAGGAGAAGGTCGGCGGCATGGGCCACAAGCAGATTCACGACGTTGACGCTGTCGTAGCCGCACTGCCCGAGGCCGAGGTGCCTGCCGAGCTCGCCCGCGCCAACGAGGCCTTTGCCGAGCTCGTGCGCGTGGAGACCGACGCCCTGTTGGGCAAGGTACTCTACACTACGAGCTGTGCCATGAAGAATTCCTTCGCGATGAACGACAACGTAAGGTAAAGACAACCTTGCAATGAGCGAGCGGGGCAAACGCCGTCAAAGGCTTTGCCCCGCTCGATTTCTATTTTGGCGATAAAACGATTTTGTGTCGTTCGCCCAATCTTGGGTACAAGAACGCCAATGCAGTTGTTCATGATTGGAGCCAACCATGGTTATGAAACTCGATCAGCTTGTTAACGGTGCCATCAACGTGGGCTTCGGCGCCGCTGCCGTTGCCGTCGAGGGCGGCAAGAAGGTCCTCGACGACCTCAATACCAAGGGCGAGCAGGTGCGCAAGGACGCCGGCACCCCCGATATTGCCCGCAGCGTGTCCGACATGTTCGAGCAGGCCGGTGGCACCATCTCCGACCTGACCGAGCGTCTGGGCATGCAGGGCGAGACCGCGGCCCAGCGCGTGCTCGACGAGCTCATCCTTGCCCGCGTCCGCGTTATGACCGCCCCCGAGCGCACGGCCTTCCTGGCCCATGTGCGCGACATCGTCGATTCGGTCGAGGACAACGTGACCTCGGTGCCCGTCGAGTCCGTTGAGCCCGACGATGCGAAGGATACCGAAGAGGCCGAGTAGCAGCGCAGATGGCAGATTCCACCACCGATTACAACAATCTAGATCCCTTGGGTGACGAGGCGGCGGTTGTCGATGAGGTCGATGCCGTCGTCTCGGGCGCTCGCAAGAAGCCGCGCGCTGTCGATATGGTCCCCGAGGAGCCCGACGCGATGGCGCCGGACGAGGAATACCAGCTCACGCCGGCGGGTCGTCGCGAACGCATCGGGCAGATTGTTCGCCTGGTCAAAAAGTACCGCGTGTGGGATAACCTCACGCCGGTTCGTTTGCGCCGCCTGCTCGAGGAACTCGGCCCCATGTTCGTCAAGATGGGGCAGATTTTGGCCAACCGGTCCGAGATTCTGCCGCAGCGCTTTTGCGACGAGCTGCGTCGTCTGCGCTCCGACGTGGAGCCGGTGCCGTACGAGGTCGTACTCAGCTGTCTGGAAGAAGAATACGGCCTGCGCCTGGGGGAGATGTTCGACGCGATCGACCCCAATCCGCTTGGTAGCGCATCGCTCGCGCAGGTGCACCGCGCCCGCCTGGTGACCGGCGAGGACGTGGCCGTTAAGGTGCAGCGCCCCGGTGCGCAGCAGGTTATGGCACAGGACATCGATATCATCCGCTCGGTGGTGCGTATCGTTTCCAAGTTCGTCAACACCGATCAATTCGTTGACCTGCACGGCGTAGTCGAGGAGTTGTGGACCTCGTTTCGCGAGGAGACCAACTTTTTGGCCGAGGCCAAAAACCTCAACGACTTCTACGAGTTCCATAAGAGCGTTCATGGCGTGACGTGCCCTAAATCCTATCTGGACCTGTGCACCGAGCACGTGGTGGTTATGGACTACGTCGACGGCATTTCGATCGCCGATCCTGAACGCTTGGTGGCCGAGGGCTATGACTTGGAAAAGATCGGTGCCGCAATCGTCGAGGACTACTCGACGCAGGTGCTCGATGACGGCTTTTTCCATGCCGACCCGCATGCGGGAAACATCATCCTCAAGGACGGCATCGTTTACTTTATCGACTTGGGCATGGTCGGACGCATGTCGAGCCACGATCGCGGTATCGTAAAGGACATGATTTTCGCCGTGGCCGAGGGCGACGTGCCAAAGCTCAAGGATTCGCTCATGCGCTTTGCCGTGACGCGTGGCGATTCGGCCGAGCTCGATCATTCAGCGTTTTTGTCCGATCTTGACTTTATCGTGGCTGACTTTGCGGGCCTTGACCTGAAGGATTTGGATATCGGCGAGTTTTTGACCTCGCTGTTAAACCTCGCGCGTAAGAATGACGTTGAGCTGCCGAGCGTGGTGACGATGTTCGCGCGCGGCATGGTGACGCTCGAGGGTTTGCTGACCGAGTACATGCCCAACGTCAACATGATCCAGATCATCCAAACCCACATTAAAAACGAGACAAGCACCTATGCGCGCGTGCGCGACATGGGGCGCGATCTTGCCGCGAGCAGCTATCGCGCGGCGAAGGGCTCACTCGAGGCGGCTGAGTACCTGGGGCTGGCTTCGCGCATGCTTACGCGCGGCCAGCTTAAGGTGAACACGCAGATCATGAGCAGCGATAAGGCACTGCGACAGCTGGGCGGAATTATCGACCGCATGTCGATGGCTATCGTTATCGCCGGCCTGTTTATCGGTTCGTCGGTGGTGTACTACGCACGCATCGAGCCGGTTGTGTTTGGTATCCCGGTCATTGGCTTTATGGGCTACGTGAGCGCGCTGGTGCTGGCGCTTATGCTGGGCCGCAATATCTGGCTCAACAGTCACGGCGGCAAACACTAGAGGCTGCGACCGTCACCGCATTTTCCTATCGCAAACAATAGCTTTTACCTTGGGCTTCGCCTGTGTGCGGGGTCCTTTTGCGTGATACCATTTTGACGGTAATAATCAATGGCCTAGATGGTGGTGCGGAGACGCACGAATGCGCGGTTTTCCTGCGCGTTTGGGAGAATCGGGGTGCAAGTCCCCGGCTGTACCAGTAACCGTAATTCCTCTTGGCTCGGGATGTTCGCGTCGCAGATCGGACGGCGCGCCTGAGCCGTTAAGGTTAAGTCGGATCGCTTCCCATCTTGCATGCGGCTGCGGCCTATGCCGCCGGTGTGCATGGGGCTCTGGAGGGAAGGGGGACCCTGATGGGGGAACTCAAGCGCAACATGCGCGATGACGTGGGGCAGCTTCAAGGCAACGCTCCAAGTACAGACAGTAGGAGACAAATGGATATGTTTGAGGACGAGTGCCAGCGTGCCTCGCTTCGTCGCCGTGGCGTAATCGCGCGCGGCGTGGCAAAGCGCTGCCTGGTGGCATTCCTGGCCTTCGCGATGGCCTTTGGCACCACGCCGGCTCAGCTGTGGGCCGAGGGTGCCGAGGGCATTACCGACGCTGTGGCTCAGGCTACGACGCCGGGCGAGGACGCAGCGCTTGCGGGCGGTACCGCTGAGCAGAGTAGCGCCGAGGTTTCGGATTCCGGGAGCGCACCTGCAGCTAGTGCCGCCACTACAGAGGCGGCAACTGGCGACGAAGGCTCGGCGACGGGGGAGAGCCCTGCCACGAGCGAGCAGTCTTCGACGGCATCCGCTGGCCAAGCAGGGTCTGCCGCCGCGGTTGCCGCCCAGACAGAGAACCCGACAGAAACCGGCGATGTCGCCAAGAAGCAAGTCGAGGTCTCGTTCTCGATTATCGGCACCAATGCCGACGGCAAGGCTCAGACCTGGGTGGCGCCTACGCAGCTCAAGCTCGACGAGGGCGCGACGGCTGCGGATGCTTTCATTAAGCTGCAGCAGAAGACGGGCTTCAAGGCGGATTACGATCCGAACACGGCATACGGTTTCTACCTCAAAAGCATCACATCCCCGAGCGATGGCCGCACGCTTGCCTTCGATCCGGCGACTTATGCCTACTGGCAGCTGTTCGTCGACGGCGCGTCTTCCTCGGTTGGCGCGAGCAGCGTCAAGCTCACCCAGGGGCAGAAGATTGAGTTTGCCTATACGGCTGGTAGCGCGTCCCCTGTCGTTAAGGACCAGGTTGCCGCAAATGTGACCGCCATTGGTCGCGATGCCCAGGGCAAGACTCAGGCTTGGGTCGATAACGCGCAGTATGTGGTGACGTCCGGCTCGAGCGCACTTGACCTTACGAAGGTCGCGCTCGAGGCAAATGGCATCGACGCCTTTGCTGCGGGCTCCATCATTTTGAGCCTTAAGTACAACGGCGTTGAGCTGGGTACGCCGCTCGATTATTCGACCTATTGGCAGCTGTTCATCAACGGCAAGTCGAGCGACTACACGGCAGACAATGTCACCATTCATGCTGGCGATACCGTTACGTGGTTCTACGGTGGCTGGGGCGACCAGTTGCCCTCTGATTCCGTCCATGCTTCCGTTCAGGTCCTCGGTAAGGACAAGGACGGCAAGCAGCAGGTTTGGGCTTCGACGGGCCAGATGAGTCTCAAGGCGGGCTCTACTGCCAAGGATCTCCTTGAGCAGACCGGCCTTACTCTCGATGCTGGCGAATCGTCTTGGGGCTGGTTCCTCAACGGCATTACTTCGCCGTTCGATGGTAAATCCTATGGCTGCGACGCTGCGACCAATAGCTATTGGCGCTTCTACGTAAATGGCAAGTTCGCCGACGTTGGCGCCGGTGCCTACAAGCTCCGAGAGGGCGATGCCGTCACCTTTATGTATGGTGCTGACGCCGATGCCCTCCCCGGTCAGGTTCTCGGGTCCGTCGATGTTATCGGTCCCGATGTCAACGGCAACAATACTCGCTGGGGCTCGGCAAGCAATGTTTCTTTGCCCGAAGGCTCTACGGCCCAGGACCTTATTGAGACGGTTCTGAAGGAGAAGGGCGTTGATTACAACGCCTCCCAGAGCGGTGCATACTGGCTCCTGAATTCCATTACTTCGCCGTTCGATCACAAGCCGTATGTCTGGGATGCTGCGACCAATAAATATTGGCACCTGTATATCAATGGAGAGCCCTCCTTACTCTGCGCCAATCAGATTACGCTCAAGAGCGGCGATAAGGTTACGCTTGCCTATACCACCGACGATTCGGCCATGCCCGATCCCGACAAGATTGTCGTGGACCCGAGTGCGACGACTCCTGATTGGGATGCCGACTGGGCCGGCTACGGCAACAGTGGCAACGGTTCGACCGTAACGGATGCCAAGACGCCTGCGCAAGCCGCCGGTCTTAAGTGGGCCTTCGATTGGAAGGCCGAGTCTGGCCAGCAGTATGCCAACTGCAGCGAGCCTGTCATTGCTAACGGTTTTGTGTACATCGCGACCGAGAACGAGCTCATTAAGATCGATTCGTCCACGGGCAAAAAGGTTGCCTCTGCGCCGCTTGCCTCCAAGGTGAGCTACACCTCTCGTCCGATCTATACCAACGGCCTTATCATCGTTCCGCTTAACGGCGGTGCGGTCCAGGCGATTACTGCGGACAAGCTGATCTGCAAGTGGCTGACGCCTGGTTTGACGGACTTGACGCAGAGCTCCTGCACCGTGGTTTCGGACGGCGAGTACGTCTATGTTGGTACGGTCGATATTTCGTATGACGAGAACTACAACGCGACCTACGGCAACGGCTCCCTGAAGCGTATCAAGATTGCCACGGGCGAAGTTTCTTGGCAGAACATTGACCCCTCCGAGGGCTATTATTGGACTGGCGCTGCGCTGACGGATAAGTACGCCATTGTTCCTACGAGCGCGGGCACGCTTAAGTGCATTGATAAGACGACGGGCGATGTCGTTTCGACCATGAAGCTCGGCGCTGTCGCAAATGCCGATTGCATTGCCGATCCGTCCAATGGTTCGACCTTCTATCAGATGACGCACGATGGAAAGCTCCATGTGATTTCGCTTTCGGCGAAGGGCGTGCTGAGTGAACAGAAGACGGTTGATCTGGGCCTTACGAATAATCTGAGCGCCCCTGCGGTGTCTGGTGACAATCTGATTGTCGGCGGACAGACGGCTACTGGCTCTGCTCTGGTTCTCTATAACCTGAAGACGGGTAAGACCACGATGGTCGCTGCTGCCGACGGCAAGGCGCTGCCGGCTGGCCTCAACGGTATTGCTGCTACTCCGCTGGTGAGTGTTCAGGGCGGCAAGACCTATGTGTACTTCACCGTTAACAGCGCGGATAGCAAGGATTACGTCAACTACTCTGCTGGTGGTGGCGTGTATCGCTATACGCTCGGCGACGCAGAGGCGACGCAGATTTATGATGCGGCTGGCCATTACCAATACTGTGACTCTCCGGTCATTGCCGATGCTTCTGGCAACCTCTACTACATCAATGATTCGGGCACGCTGTTCAAGCTCGGGGCTGTTGAGTCTTGGACGGTTGCCTTTAATTCCAACGGCGGGTCTGCTTGCGACACTAAGTTTGTGGCTACGGCCGACGGCAAGCTGGTCAAGCCGGCCGATCCGACGCGCGATGGCTACACTTTCGGCGGTTGGTTCACCGATGAGGCTTGCACGCAGGCGTATGACTTCAGTACGCCGGTGACGGCCGATCTGACGCTGTATGCCAAGTGGACCAAGAATGCCGTTAACCCTGGCGGCAATGGCGGTTCTGGCACTAATGGTGGCAACGGTGGCGCTGGCAACGGTTCTGGTGCTGGTGCCGGCACTGGTTCCGGCTCTAAGGGCCAGCAGACTGGCGGCGCTGTCGCCCCGGGTCATAAGCCGACGACCAAGACGACGGTGTCGACCAAGACCGAGACCAAGGACAACAAGTCCGACAAGAAGGACTCCGATAAGTCCGACAAGAAGGACGAGAAGAAGTCTGACAAGAAGTCTGACAAGAAGGACGGCAAGTCCGACAAGAAGCCCGATTCCAAGTCCGATACGGGTGCTGCTTCCACGACCACTGCTAAGAAGTCCTCTAGTGCCTCCGAGCAGGAGACTGGCACCAACCCGCTCGCCATTGTTGGCGTTGCCGCCGGCGTCATCGGTCTCGCCATCGTCGGCGTGTTCGTGTTCACCAAACGTCGGTAGGTGAGGGCTGTGTCCAATAAATCCAAGGACGCCGACCCCAAGCAACCAGATTCCTCGTTTATCCAGTTTGACGATGCAAAGCAAAAGGGCGCCGCTTCGGCGGCGTCCGCCCCTCGCCGCAAGGCGTTCCTCGGCGTTCTGACTGCCGCGTGCACCATTCTGATCGTCGTCTCGCTGGGTTTCGTCCATCCTTCCACAAGCGGTGCCTGGTCCATCGACTGGATCATTCAGACCGTGGCGGGGGAGAGCGTCGTCACCAAGGACACCAAGGTGTCTGGCTCGACTACGACTACGGGCGAGGCCAGTTCCAAGGATTCCAAGTCATCGAATGACGCAAAAGATGAGTCCAAGCATTCTGATGAGTCCAAGTCCAAGGACGATTCCGAGTCTTCAAACAAGGAATCGGACAAGAACTCGGATAATAAGAAGTCCGAGGACCAGGACGGCAAGAAGTCTGTCGATAAATCCGCTGCCCAAAATACGGGAGTCGGTGATACTTCCAATGCGTCTGGCGGTGGCCAGTCGTCTGATGGAGCCTCATCCTCTAATGGTGGAAACGCCTCCTCGGGCGGCCAGAGCGGCTCGCAGGAGTCCAGCTACATAACAGTGACGGTTTCGGTCACATCGAGCGCTGTGGGCAATCCTGTGTCTTCTGGTGGCACCTTTACCTTTAACGAAGGCGCTACCGTCTACGATGCCCTGTGCGCGCTGGGTCTTTCCGTCAACGCACATGGCTCGTCGTACGGCACGTATGTCTCCGCGATTGGTGGTTTGGCCGAGAAACAGTACGGCGGCACGAGCGGCTGGATGTACTCCGTCAACGGCTCAACGCCCATGACGGCCTGCAGTAACTACGTTCTCTCCAATGGCGACAGCGTGGTCTGGTATTACGTGACAGGCTAGGAGCCTCGACATATTGCATCAAACGGGCGGTTCGGACAAACATCCGGGCCGCCCGTTTTTCGTGCGAATGGGACTGGGCCGCCGGGTCTCTCGGCAAACAAAAACCGGTTGGAATGGGAATTCCAACCGGTTATACATTCAAGCAAATGGTGATCGACTACGACCGTGCGCCCTCGAGGAAGAATCGGCGGCTGAAGTAGTTGTACCAGGTGACGAGGAACGTTGCGATGGCCTTCATGGCCTGGTAGCCGATGCTCAAAAACGTGACGCCCACAAACATGTACAGGTCGTTGAGGCCCAGGCCGATCACCGACAGGATGGTGAAGATCGTGAACTCGCGCTTGCGGCTCATGCCTTCGCGATGGTCGAACACGTACTTCATGCTGAGCCAGTAGTTGACCACGACGGACGTGGTAAACGAGACCGTGGTGCTCATCAAAAAGTCGAGGTGGAACAGCTCGACGAGCGCAATAAGCATGCCCCAGTCGATGCCAAAGGAGATAAGACCCACGACGGCGAACTTGAGGAACTGCTTGGTATGAGGTTGTGCCAGTGCCTTGCGCACGTAATCACATCCAATGCGTTGATGAATCGAGCAGAGGATACTTTAGAGCTTTTGCAAGGGAAACGTAAGGTCTTTGCCAAGAACTATACGAACTCGCCAAATTTTCAAGAGCTAATCCGCAAACGTTGAAAATTTGCCCGTAAACGAGCAAAGCCCACGAACAACACAGCGCTCGACGTGCGTCATCCGTGGGCATCGTAAAGCTGCAAGGTTGCGAGTTACTTGGTCTCGTCGCCTTCCAGGAAGATCTTTCGGGTCACAAAGTTGTAGACCATGACAAGCGCGGTGGCGCAGATCTTGGCGATATTGGCCTCGAGTCCCAGGCCGGCGTTGAGTGTCAACACGATACCGTCGTTGAGTGCCAGGCCGATCACGGACAGCACGACAAAGATAATGAACTCGCGGCGGCGGCTCATGCCCTCCTTGTGCGCAAACACGTACTTCATGCTGGCGAGGTAGTTAAAGATGAGTGAGATGATAAAGCCGCTGGTGTTGGCGATTAGGATGTTGAGGCCCAGACCGTAGTGGAGCAGATTCATAATGCCAAAGTCGATGACCGTGGCAATGACGCCGACGACGCCAAACTTCATGATCTGCGCAAGGAGCTTTTGCATGGTACCTGCCTTAGGGTGGCGCCGGGACGCCGTGGGGATGACAAACTCAGCAAGTTTAGCCAATCCCCGCGGGTGGGGCTAGGCGCGCTCCTCGATAGCACCGTTTCTATATGCATCGAGCAGCTGGCGCAGGTCTTGGATCTGGCTGCGGATCTTGGCGCCAGTATCGGTGTCGCTCACCATGCGGCGACGGTCTGCTTGGTCAAAACGGTTGGTCTCGCTTTCGATGTCCACGTTGCGTGTGAGTGCCTCGGCAACCGTCGTAAAGGCCCGGTGCGACTTGAGACGGCAGCCGCGCGAGCTCGAGATGAGCGTATAGCCGGCGATACCCGTCTTGGGATGGTAGGCGCGGCAGAAGCCGCCATCGATGACCAGCAGCTTCCCCTCGGCTCGGATAGGCTGCTCGCCCTTGGTGGTTTTAACGGGTGTGTGGCCGTTGATGATGTGACCGGTCGGTGAACATGCCATGGGCGCGACGCCAAACTCGCGCATGATGTCGTCGCAGACCGAGGGCGACTTGGTAAGTGTAAAGTACGGGTCCATCGGCTCGACCCAGGTGCTCTTATCGGCGATATAGGCGCGCTCAAAGGTACGCACCAGGCGTCCGCTGGCGGGTGAGTTAAAGCCAATCCACAGGTACCACATCCAGTCGAGAGCGTCGCGGTCGCCCATGCGCCAGGCGCGGCGGGCGATGTGGTCGCAAAAATCAAGATAATCGCGGCCAGCGTGCCAGGTGCCCAGGCAGTTCATGCTGCTAAAGGTGCCGTCTTCGTTGAGCGGAACGCAGCCGTGGAAGAGCAGGTTGCCGTTGGCGACCTTGTACATCGAGCCGTGGGTGTAGAGGAAATCGATATGGCGATGCAGGTGATCGGCGGTGACAAACTCGGACACGAGCTTGTCGATGATGTGCTGCTCCTGAGACGTGAGCGTGTAGGGGTCCGCCGGGTCGACGGTGGGGAAGTCGTTGGTCGTGAGCGGCCACACGCTGCCGTCGGCGAGCGTGACCGTGCCGGTGTCGTGGTCGATCTTGTCGAGTAACAGGCGGTCGGTCATGTCGAACTCGGGGTGGCGCTGGATAATCTGGCCCTCGAGCTTAAAGAGCAGCACGTTGATGGCCTTGATCAGCGGGGTGATGGACTCACCGGCGGTGTAGGTGGCATCGGCAAAGGCGACAAGCTCACGCAGCGAGATACCGTAGTCGTTCTCCAGGATCTCGTAATTGTCGTAGCGCAGGTTGTTGCGCAACACCGTGGCGATGCAGGCGGGCTCACCGGCCGCAGCGCCCATCCACAGCAGGTCGTGGTTGCCCCACTGGATGTCGAGTGAATGGTAGGTGAGCAGACGGTCCATAATCTTGGCCGCGCCGCCGCCGCGGTCGAAGATGTCGCCCACCAGGTGCAGGTGGTCGACGGCCAGGCGCTTGATGAGCGAGGCGAGCGACTCGATAAAGTCGTCGGCGCTGGCGGTCTCCAGGATGGACTCCACGATGCGCTCGTGATAGCGCACGCGATAGTTGTTCTCGTCCGGGTGCGTGTGCAACAACTCGTCGATGATATAGGCGTAATCGCGCGGGATAGCCTTACGCACCTTGGAGCGCGTGTAGCGGCTTGAAAGCGACCGGGCGACCATGATGAGCTGGTCAAGCATCGTCTTGTACCAGGTGGGCGAGTCCTCGCGCCGGCTGCGGACCAGGTCGATCTTCTCGCGCGGGTAGTAGATGAGCGTACACAGCTCGCCCTTTTCGTCAAAGGAGAGCGTGTCGCCAAAGATCTCGTCGACATGTTCGCGCACGACGCCCGAGCAGTTGTTGAGGATGTGCATAAAGGCTTCGTACTCACCATGCACGTCGCTCATAAAATGCTCGGTGCCCTTGGGTAGGTTGAGGATGGCCGAGAGGTTGATAATTTCGGTAAATGCGGATTGTTCGGTGGGGAACTGTCTCGACAGCAGGCGCAGATACTTGAAGTCTTGCAGGTTGCGATCGAATGCGACCATGAAACACCTTCCGATGGGGCTGGTAAAACTGATAAACAGCGTCAAACGTTTACCAGTATGCGCCGCTTTTGTTTCGATTTTGCGCCAGCGGCTGAATTGTCGGCTGAACGGTTTGGTAAATCGATTTAGTGAAGGTAGATGTGTTGGTCGGGTGGAGACGACAGAGGGTGTTTTCTCAGATATTTATGCGTCGGGTCGGTGGAGACGATGGTGGTAAAGATGTTCACTATTTTTGGTTCGATTTGGTAAATAGTGGACATATGTACCGCATGTAGGCTCACTGTGCGATAATTTGCGCAGCAATGAGTAAGGAGCCTCATATGAGTGATTTTGTCCTGACCTGTGAATCCGCCGCCGATCGAACCCGTGAGTTCTTTGCGTCGCGCAATATCCCTGTCGTGTGTTTTCATTACGAGATCGACGATGTTGTCTATACGGACGATCTGTATCAGTCGATTACGCCGGACGAGTTTTTTGCCCAGATTGCCGCGGGCGCCATGCCCAAGACGTCTCAGGTGAGCGTGGGTGAGTACGAGGAGTTTTGGGAGCCGTTTGTTGCCGAGGGTAAAGACGTGCTGCACCTGACGTTGTCGTCGGGTATTTCGGGCACGTATGGATCGGCCTGCGTCGCGGCGCAGATGCTTGCGGATCGCTATCCCGAGGGCGGCAAGGTGCGCGTCATCGATTCGCTGGCGGCGTCTTCGGGCTTTGGCCTGTTGTTGGAATATGCCGCCGATGTGCGCGATAGTGGGGCTTCACTCGACGAGACGGCTGCCTGGATCGAGGAGCACAAGCTCAACCTGCACCACTGGTTCTTCTCGACCGATCTGTCGAGCTACCTGCGCGGCGGTCGCATTTCGGCCGCGAGCGCGATCATCGGCACGGCGCTTAAGATTTGCCCGCTTATGACGGTCGATTGCGAAGGTAAGCTGTCGCCACGTGAGAAGATTCGCACTAAGAAGCGCGCGATTTCCGAGATGGCTAAGACCATGATGGCACACGTACAGGACGGTGCAGATTATTCGGGTAAGTGCATCATGTCGCAGTCGGCGTGCCGCGAGGATGCCGAGGCGGTCGCGGCGCTGATTGAGGAACAGGTTCCGCAGCTTAAAGGCAAGATTGAGATCAATGACATCGGTACTCTGATTGGCTCGCATACCGGACCTGGTACGGTGGCGCTCTTCTTTATGGGCGACAAGCGCGTGGATTAATTTGCCCCATCACGTCGCTGCATGATTGCTCAAACGAAAACGGCCCGCCTCACGTTTGTGGGGCGGGCCAAGATGTTTTGCTAGCGTTTCTTTCCGCGGAAGAAAAAGCCGTGCAGTGACGGCTTGAGGCCGCGGTTGGCGCGATGCTCCTCGACGCGCTCGTGGATCGAAGCGACGCGCTCGATGACTTCGTCGGGAATCGGCACATCGGGATTCATGTTCTCGACTTGGCTGACCTCGGCGGCGGCGACCTGGTCGATAATGGGCACGTCGTCGCGCGAGATGACAGGTGTGGCGTCTTCCTTCATCTTGCGATAACGCTGCATCATGTCGGTCTGTAGCTGCTGGGCCGAAGGCGGTGTCCAGATGATGGCGTTGGCGCCGGCGGCGATGGTCTCGCGAATGCTCTCGGGCGTCTTGCCGCCCGGCGCGATAAGCGGCAGGTTGGGATAGTGCTCGCGCAGCTCGCGTAGGACCTGGGGCGTGTTCTTGCCGGCGGCGATGTTGAGAATCTTGGCTCCAGCGCGCACCTTGGCGTGGGCATCGTCGTCGCAGCGAACGACCGTGGCGATGACGGGGATGTCGGCGATGTTGGTGATGTGCTCGACCATCTCGGCAGTAGCGGGGGAGTTGACCACGCAGCCCGCCGCGCCCTGCATCTCGGAGACGGCTGCCATCTGCACGGAGCGCTTACCGGTCGTAGTTCCGCCACCCACGCCTACAAAGACCGGGCACTCGGCGACGGTCAGCAGCGCTTGCGTAATGGCGGGCTGCGGCGTGAAAGGGTAGACCGCAAAGACGGCGTCGGCGTTGGAGTTGCGGATAACCGCGACATCGGTGGTGTAAATGAGCGACTTGATGCGTCGGCCAAAGAGCGTGAAGCCGCTGGCCTCCTCGATCTCGTCGGGCATGCGAAGGGCAGCCTTGCGTAGGCGTCCGTCGATGGGCAGGGGCTCCATAGGGAGCAGGCCGTTGGGCGTGACGGCTATTTGGGGCTCGGTGAACTCGTCTGCAAGCTCGACCTCGGAAAAATCGACCGAGGCGACGATGTCCTCGTGCACCTCGGCGGGCACATCGATGGGAGCTTGGTCGTTTGCCGCCGCAGGCGTGTCGAAGGAGCTGGTGCCGACGAAGGCGTCGACGCGCTCATTTAGATCGTTGAGGGTATCCATGGAGGCTCGATTCTATGTGATGATGGCCGGCGCGATGCAGCCGGAATTGCGAATGCTAAATCGTTTGACGAGTTGATTTTTCCCCGCCGCGCCATCCGTTAGACCGAAGGGCCGGCGAACGTGAAGGAGCTGTGGTGGCGGGTATCGAGGTGCTATCTTGAAAGCCCCGTTTAAAAGAGAGGTGACGCGGTATGGAATTGACAGCAATGTTTGGCTCGATCGGCCTGTGTGTGGCCGCAATCGTTGCCGCCGCGGTCATCTACTTTGTGGTCACGGCCATTAAGGGCAAAAGGGCCGAACGCAAGGAGCGCGCGATGCTTAAACAGCATCGCGACCAGCAGGGCAAACGCGCACAGAGATAGCTTGTTGAGTTTTGGATCCGTGCGCTAGCTGCGTTTTCGGATCAGGGCAATGTAGAAGCCCTCAAAGTCGCGGCTAGGCGGAATGGTGAGCGTGCCGGGCAGGCCGTTGACGATGGCCGATACCTGACCCGCGGCAATGGCTTCGGTCAGAGCGTTGGACTCGATGCGCGGCTCCTCACCAGCTTCCTGGGTGCGTCGTGCTTCACTTTCGCTTGGCGTGCCGTCGAGGGGGATGAGCTCGCAGTCCATATGCTTGTCGAGGGCCTCTTGCAGGGCGTCCTCGTTTTCCTGCGGCAAGATCGAACAAGTCGAATAGACGAGCGTGCCGCCCGGTTTGAGGGCCCCCATGGCGCGGTCCAGAAGTGCTCGCTGCGAGCGGGCGCACTTGCTCAGCAACTGCTCGGTGAGGCCGCGCAGGCTTTTCTCGTTGCCACTGATGACGGTGCCCGTGCCGGTGCAGGGAGCGTCGAGCAGGATGCGGTCAAAGCGGAAGAACTCGTCGAGCTCGCGTGCGTCGATGCGCATGACGGGCACGTTTTTGGCACCCTGGCGATGGAGGTTCGACTCGAGCTTTTCGGCGCGGGGAATGCTCATCTCACAGGCGGTGAGGTGCGCCTGTCCCTGGGTGAGGGCGGCGATCTGCGTCGTCTTGCCGCCGGGGGCTGCGCACATGTCCAGGATGTCCTCGCCTGCCTGGGCGCCCAGGACCAACGGCGGCATCATGGATGACAGGCTCTGCAGGTAGATTTTGCCGTCGCGGTAGATGTCGAGATCCCACAGATCTGAAACCTGGGCCTCGGGCAGGATAAAGGCGTCCGGATACCAGGTAACGGTTTGGTGGGCGATGCAGGCGGCATCGAGCGCCGCAGCGATGTCCTCGGCGGTCGCCTTGAGCGTGTTGGCGCGCAGCGTGACCGGGCGTGTGGCCGCGGCGCCGAAGCCCTCGATCATGAGCTTGGCATCGGCGGGCGCATAGGCGCCGGCGACCGTGTCGACCATAAAGCGCGGCAGGTCGGCGGCGCAGGGAAGGGCGGCAAGCTGGTCGGAAAGCTCGGTAGCAGCAAACTGCCTGAGCTTGAGCTCGGCCTTGACCTGCTTTTTCTGCTTACGACGACGCGGCTTGGACATCCGTCTTTCCTTCCCGTCCCAAATTGACTACTTTCCGGGCACGCCGCTGCTGGCGTGCTTTAGTACTGGCTCTCGTGCTTGCTGAAGAAGTCGAAGCGCGGGGGCAGCGGCTTCACGCGGTGGTCGCCGGGCTTCTCGCCCAGGCTCTCCACAAACTCATCCGTGGAGGCAAAGATGTTATCCCAGCTAAAGAAGGCGACCGGGTCAACGTCGAAGTACTCGCAGATGAGCTCGCAGCCGGCCGGCACGATGCCGTGCATGAGCACGGTCGCTACGCGCAGCTCGGTAAAGGCGTCGACGAGGGCCTGCGTCATGGCGGCGTTGGCCGGCTCGCCCTCGAGCTTGTTGGCGGCCTTGGAGGCATCGCTCCAGCGCTTGTTGGCGGCGCGCAGGTAGTCGTCGCACACAGCGAGCGCTCGGTGCGTCTCGAACTTGTACATGGCCTGCTCAAAGGCGAGGGCTGCCTGCTGGGCGGCTTCGACCACGGTGTCAGAAGCGGCACCGGCGGGGATGCAACCGTTGCGATAGGGACTCTCGTCGCCCTCCTTGACGGCGACGCCGTAGAAGCAGCTGCGGGCCAGGCGGTTGAACACGCCGGTCAGCAGCGCGCTCTCCTTAAGGGCGGGGTCGATAACGCGCTTGTCGTCGCAGGCGCGCACCTCGTTGCCGTCCTTGTCCTTGCCGGTCACGCGCGTGTCGTATGCCTTGGGGCTAAAGCTCACCGGCTTCTCGGACAGGCCGAGCGACAGCCAATGCGCGCGCATCTGCTCGCAGGTGTAGTGGTTGAGCAGGTCGTCTGCCGGCGGGGGAGGAGTCTGCGAGGACGAGCTTGCCTTTTTGCCCATGTAGAGCAGGTGGTAGCAGGCGCTGACGGTGCTCTGCGTGAGGTTCCAACCCAGGGCCTCCCACATGGCGGTCTGCGCGATGCAATAGAAGTAGATGTTGTCCTGGCCAATGAACTGGTAGATCTGTGCGTCATCCGAGCACCACCAGTCGCGCCAGTCGAGCGAGCTGTGCTGGTAGGTGGGCGCGGGGACCTGCGTGGAATCGGCGGCGGGCTCGCCCATGAGGGCGGCATCCTGGGCGGCGACGCCCTCGGTCACGCCGGCGGCCTTGGCATCGCGTGCGAGCACGGTGCGCGTATAGCTGATGGGAGCCCACAGGCTCTCGGGCCAGCACCAGCAGGTGACGTCGGAGACGCCATCGACCTCGGGCACCGGAACGCCCCAGTCGATGTTGCCGGTGATGCGGAAGGGTACGAGCGCCTTGCCGCTGCGGAAGCGCACGCCGCCGTTGGCGAGCACCGCGTGGGCATCGTCGCGCTCCTTCCAGCTGGGGAAGGTGACGGTAAAGCTGCTCTTGTTGCCCTCGGGCTCCAGCACGGTGTGCTCGGGAAGCTGATCCTCGACGGCATCGAAGGCCTCGCGGAACTTGTTCTGGATGTAGAGCTGGGCCGGCAGCAGCCACTCTTCCATGGTCTTGGAGACCACGGAGCGAACCTGCGGGTTCTGGGCGAGCTTGGCGGTATAGGTTTTCATAAAGTCGAGGTAGGCCGGCAGGTCGAAGTAGAGGTTGTCGACCGGGCGCAGCTCGGGCACCTCGCCGGTGAGCTGGCTTTTGGGCGCGATGAGCTCCTCGGGCTCAAACTGGTGACCCAGGTCGCACTCGTCGGCATAAGCCTTCTCGGACTTGCAGCCCTGGATGGGGCAGCGGCCGATCACCTGGCGGCCGTTGAGGAACGTGCCGGCCTTGGCGTCGTAGAACTGCAGCGTGGAGCGCTTGGAGATGGTGCCCTGTTCGTGCAGACGCTCGATAATCTCGGCGGTCACCTCGTTGTGAATCTGCGCAGCCGGCTCAAGGCCCGAGCCGCCGTAGATATCGCAGCTGATGTTGTAGTTGTTGAGGGTCGCGGCCTGGCGGGAGTGATTGGACTCGACATACTCGGCGATGGACTTGTCGTAGCCCTCGTTCTCCTTGAGCTTGCGGTAGCTCTCCATGATGGGCGAGCCATAGCAGTCGGTGCCCGAGGTGAAGATGACGTTCTCGCGGCCCAGACGGTCGCGCAGGAAGCGGGCGAAGAAGTCGGCCGGGACAAAGACGCCACCGACGTGGCCAAAGTGAAGGCCCTTGTTGCCGTAGGGCTCGCCGGCGGTAACGATGGCGCGGCGAGGCCAGCTGGGACGGTCGTTCATGGAGTATTTGGATGCCATGGGACTCCTTCGCATATGGTGAGAGCGCGGCCGGGCGCAAGGCCTGGCGACGCGGTGGTCAATTCGTGCATATCGTTCGACATTATCGCACATGCGGACGGGTACGTGGCAGGGGCGCTATCCTAAGATGCTATGAATGAGATTTCCAACATACATGCGTTTGAAGACGAGGAATTTCTGCACGCTTGCTTCGTGTGGGGGATGGTCGTAGTCGGCGTGTTTGCCGTGTGCCTGGTGCCGGTGTTTATGCTGCTGGGCGGGCCTGCAGACTTGGATGCGGCTGACGCGGGCGGCTGGATGGCTGTCGTGGGCTGGATAGTCGGCTTGGCTGCGGTTTCTGCGGCGTCATTTGCCGTGCACGAGCTGGTGCACGGTGTGTTTTTTAAGCTGCTGGCGCCTGCGGGCGCGCAGGTGACCTTTGGGGCGAATCGCGAGACGGCGATGATCTATGCCTGCGCCGAGGGCGTTGTGTATTCGCGCCGGCGGTACATGGCGGTTTGCCTGGCACCGACGGCTGTTGTGACGACAACGCTTGCCCTGGGGTTTGCGTTTTCGGGCTATCCGCTGCTGTGCTATCTGGCGGCCGGCTTGCATTTGTCAGGCTGTGTGGGCGACTGGTATTACGTGCGGACCATTTTGCGCGACCGCCGCATTGTCGCCTGCGAGGACACGTCCTTCGGCGTGCGCTTTTTCGGGTGAGGAGATGTCGATGAAGCCGTTGTTGTTGCACGCCTGCTGTGCGCCGTGCTCTCTTGAGCCGGTCCGCCTGCTGCGCGAGGAAGGGTTTGAGCCCACAATCTGCTGGACCAACCCCAATATTCAGCCGCACGATGAATGGCAGCGGCGTTTGGACGAGCTGCGCCGGTGGTGTGCCGATGGCGACATCGAGCTTATCGAGGCGGGGGAGGACCGTGAGCGCTGGGAGGCCGGCGTGGCACCGCTGGGTGCCGATCGGCCCCGTCGCTGTCGTGCGTGCTATGCCCTGCGCTTGGCCGAGGCGTGCCGCGTGGCCCAGGAGCGTGGGTTTGAGTTTGTGGGTACGACGCTCGCCGTCTCGCCGTATCAGTTGTTCGAAACCTGCAATGATGTGTTGGAGCGTCTGGCTGCCGCCCGCGGTCTCACTCCGGTGATTCGCGATTTTCGTCCGTATTACCCCGAGGCGACACGCCGTTCGCGCGAGCTGGGCATGTATCGGCAGAACTACTGTGGTTGCCGCTTCTCGGCTGTCGAGGCGGCCATGGACCGCGCCCGCATCCGCGACGAGCGCAAAGCGTCCAAAAAGTAGTTCATTTGGGACGTCAGCCTGCTAGGATGTAGAGCGGACTTTAGCTATATAAGGAGTATCCGACGTGTCTATGCGTACCGATGATTTTGACTACAACCTTCCTGAGGAACTGATCGCCCAGGCTCCAGCCGAGCCGCGCGACTCCTGCCGCCTGCTGGTGGTGGATCGCAAGGGCTCCCAGGCGGGAACGCCGCTGAAGCACGGCGGTACCGTTGAGCACCGCATCTTCCGCGACATCATCGACTATATCGAGCCGGGCGACGTGCTCGTCATCAATCAGACGCGCGTGATGCCGGCCCGTCTGATCGGTCGTAAAACGGGATCGGGCGGCGTGGTCGAGACCCTGCTGCTCAAGCGCCGCGAGGACGTGGATCCGCTGGGCCATGTTTGGGAGTGCTTGGTCAAGCCGGGCAAGCGCCTGAAGCCCGGTGCTCATATTGAGTATCGCGCCGGTGGCGCCCATGCGCCCGAGGGGGCTCCCGTGGTGCTGACGGCCGAGGTTGTCGACTTTGTCACCGATAGCCGCGGCGGCCGCCTGGTACGCTTTGAGCCGGCCGGTTGCAATGCCGCCGGCGAGCCGCGCACGCTCGACGAGGCCATCCATGCTGCCGGCCACGTGCCGCTGCCGCCCTACATTACCGATTACGAGGGCGATCCCGAGAAGTACCAGACCGTCTACGCCATGAAGGAGGAGCACTCGGCCGCTGCTCCCACGGCGGGTCTGCATTTTACTCCCGAGCTCATGGCTGCCATCGAGGCCAAGGGTGCCAAGTTTGCCGCCGTCGAGCTCGAGGTGGGTATCGATACCTTCCGTCTGGTGGAGGAGGACGACCCCGCGCAGCACGTGATGCACACCGAGCGCTACCACGTGTCGCAGGAGGTTGTCGACGCCGTGCATAAGGCGAAGGCCGAGGGCCATCGTGTGATCGCCGTCGGCACTACCGCAGTGCGCTCGCTCGAGAGCGCGTTTGACGCGGACGCGCCGGTGTCCGATCCGGCTGTGACGGCGCGCTATTTTGAGGGCCGCGAGGACGGGGCCGACACGCTCGGCCGCGGCGACATCGTGGTGCGCGAGAACGCGACAACGCAGCTCTACCTCATGCCCGGCTCGACCTATCACGTGGTCGACGCGCTGATCACGAACTTCCACGTGCCGCGCTCCACGCTCATGATGCTCGTAAGCGCACTTGCCACCCGCGACCAGATCATGGATGCCTACGCCGCTGCTATCGAAGAACGCTACCGCTTCTTCAGCTTTGGTGACGCCATGCTCATCTTGTAGGTTACGGCGTTTTACAAACGCCGTAACCGGTCGACGCTGCGCGGGCCGCATTTGGACAATCTGACGTTCAACTTCAAGGGCGCGACCAGAAGGTCAGCGCCCTTTCGTTTCACGTCACCTTGCCTCAAATGCGACCCGCTCGCTGTCGTTGCCAAAACACCGGCATTTCTTTGGTTGTCAACAAAACATCGGTGTAGTCATTGGGGACGTTCTTAAACGACTACCTTGCATCAATCTAAATAAGTTGCGGTGAGATAGTTCTTGAATTGGCCTTTTTGGGCTAAACAGGAACTATCTCACCGCAACTGCGTTGAGCGTTTTTTTGGCGGCTGGTTTACTTGCTCGCGAACAGCCAGACTAGGATGATCACCAGGATTGCGGCGACGATGCAGACGATGGCGCCGGTGAATTTGATGCGTGAGTCGCGGGTGCGCTCGCGCACCGCGTCCTCGGTGGCCTCGAGCTGGGCGACTTCTCGCTCGGTCTCGGCGTGTTCGGCTTTGTCTCGGGCCAAGGATCCTGCAAGCGACTCAGTGATCTCTGGATGGTCATGTACCTCGGTCGCCTGCTCGATGATCGACTGTGCATGTGCGGCATCTGCTTGGGCGTTGGCGATGCTTTGCTCTTGGTCGCGGCGTGCCTTGTCCTCGGCGGCGATCTTCTCGCGCAGTTCGCGCTGGCGCGTCGTGGCGGCAGTTTTCGCCGTCTGCAGCTCGTCGCGCGCGGCATCAGCCTCAGTCGTCACGGCTTGGTGCGCGCGTTTGGCTTCGGCAATGGGGGCTTGAGCCTGCTCGACGGCCTGCTCGGCTGCGGCAAGCGAGTGCTCAAGGTCGGCGGTGATGCGCGGGACATCTTCTTCGGCTTTACGCAGGGCATCTGCCGTGTCGGAGATCTGCATCGAGAGCTCGCTGGTGCGCACCGTATAGTTGGCGGGATTTGCCGAGGGATTGCGTTGCAGCTCGGCATACTCATGACGCAGCGTCTCGAGCTGGGCGCGCGTGGCGTCGACGGTTTGTTGTGCGGCGGCAATGCCGGCGTCTCGCTCGGCCTGCACCTTGTCGCGGATGCGCTTGGAATCCTCAAGACGTCGAACGAGGCGGTTGCCGGTCTCGCGAGAGCTTGCCTCGCGGGCCTCCACGGCGTCGAGCGCGGCCTTCAGGCGGAGCTCAGTCGCGTCATCCTCTGTCTTCATTTGTTCGAACTGACCCTTGAGCTCTGTCGCTTTGGCGGCGTGGGCATCACGGTCAATCTCGGCTGCCGCGGCGGCCTTTTGCGCTGTAGCGATCGCTTGGCGCTGGTCGGCGATGATCTGATCGTAGCGGCCTGCGATGTCCTGGCGCGTCTCGAGTTCCTCTGCCTGGTCAGCGATGCGCTGCTCAAGCTCGGCTAAATGGGCGCGGGCATCGGCGAGTGCCTTCTTGGCGGCGTTCATCTCGCGCATGGCCGACGCGCCCTGGGCGATAAAAGTGCCCACGGCGTTAGCGGTGTTTGAGACGGCGCTCCCCAGGTCGCGGCTCGTGGCGGGGGAATGCGAGGTGGTCGGGTGCGCGGCCTCGGCGGCATTCATATCGGCAGTCTGCGGCGCGGCGATATTGCCGGTGCCGCCTTCGATTACGGAAAAGCCCGCTGCGTGCGGGTCGACCGCGTCGGCGCCGATCGTGGGATGCTCGAGCTGCAGAAACGAGGGCATGGTGCTGCCCTGGTCGGCAACCGGGGTCTCGCCGGGCACAAACGTCGAGGCGGCCTCGGCGGCTTCCTCTTCCTCGGCGTCGACATCGGCATCGGCGACAGCGTTCTTCATCGCTTTGACGGCATCCATCATGGAGTCCATGACGGCGTCGAGCTCTTCTTCCGATGACACCTCGATGGGGCCCGCTACATTCGGAGCGTCCTCAGTCTTGGGCTCAGTATCGCTCGGGTCCGGCTGCTCCAGCTGCTCTTCTTTGCCTTGATCTGCGGCAACATTTGCGTCTCCGGCCTCGTCTGCGGCGGCAGGAGCCTCCTCGACAGCGGCATCAATGCCGCCATCGCTGCTGGTAGAAGTATCGCAGTCGTCAATGGTGTCTGCGGAATCATCAATATGCTGTTGAGTCTGGGGGTCCAGCTCGTCTGTCATAGGCATGTGCTCCTCATCGTTGTTTGTCACCCTATGATAAAGTCTCGCGCCGACATCCCGCGCGCCGCAGCAAAGTTTCAAAACGTGTTCGATGGCTCGTGTCGATAGCAAAAACTCGGCCCCTTTATCCAGTTTGTACTTGACAATCCCTTCGCCGAAAGACGTTATGCCGTTCGCCTGCCGAGGCCTTTTCTTTTCACTTGAAGAAGCTAAAGTTGCATTTCAGCTTTTGGCGCGTTTATTTTGGATGCGCGCAGTCGGCGGGCGTGCCCGTCGCGATTTTGAAAGGACTTCGTATGGGACTTTTCACTGGTAAGACCGTGATCGTCACCGGCGGCGGCAAGGCCACGCTTAAGGACGGCTCTGCTGGCTCCATCGGCTACGGTATCGATATCGCTTTTGCCAAGGAGGGCGCGAACCTCGTCATCACCGGTCGTAACGTTGCTAAACTCGAGGCTGCCAAGGAGTCTCTCGAGGCTGAGTACGGCGTCAAAGTTCTGCCTGTTCAGGCCGATGTCTCGGCTGGTCAGGACAACGAGGCCGTCGTGCAGAACGTTATCGACAAGGCGATTGAGGAGTTCGGCCGCATCGACGCCGTCGTCAACAACGCCCAGGCCAGCGCCTCGGGTGTGACCATCGCCGACCACACTATGGACCAGTTTAATCTGGCCATTTACTCTGGCCTGTATGCCACCTACCTGTACATGCAGAAGGCCTATCCGCACCTGAAGGAGACCAAGGGTTCCGTGGTCAACTTTGCTTCGGGCGCCGGTCTGTTTGGCAACTATGGCCAGTGCAGCTATGCTGCCGCCAAGGAGGGCATCCGCGGCTTGACTCGCGTTGCCGCCAACGAGTGGGGCAAGGACGGCATCAACGTCAACATCGTGTGCCCGCTTGCCTGGACTGCTGCGCTCGAGAACTTCCAGGACGCCTATCCCGAGGCGTTCAAGGCCAACGTTCACATGCCGCCGGCGGGCCATTACGGCGATGTCGAGAAGGAGATCGGCCGCGTGGTCGTTCAGCTTTGCGGCCCCGACTTTAAGTATATGAACGGCGAGACCGTCACCCTCGAGGGTGGCATGGGCCAGCGGCCGTAGGGGTTACGTCTCAGGTTCCGCCGTTCTAACGAACGGCGGACCAGCCGACGCTGCGCGGTCACCAGAGCGACAACTTGTCACTCAAAGAGGACGGCATGACCAGAAGGTCTATGCCGTCCTCTTTTCATGCCAATTTGTTCGCTCTGGCGACCGCTCGCTGACGTTGTCAGAGCATCGGCGTTGCCTTGGCCGTTGGAAATAATCCCAGATGTAGTCGTTGGGGACGTTCTTAAATGACTAGTCGAAAGGGACGCTCTTGCCGGCACCTGGGGACGGTCCCTAAGTGCCGGCAGATTGGGACACTTCTTTGCAAGATGGCGCTGAAGATTGTCCCCGACGACTAGTCGTTTAATGCATCAGTTTCTGTCGAGTCGGTGCTTCTTGCGGGTTGCCCGTATAATGGTTTGCGTATGAACCGCAACCAAGGAGTTCCAGTTTATGGACCAGAGCCTTTTTAAATTCGACCTGATCGCCGAGGACCCGACTACGCATGCGCGTGCCGGCGTGCTGCACACCCCGCACGGCGACATCGAGACGCCGATCTTTATGCCCGTGGGCACCAAGGCAAACGTCAAGGGCATCCCTACCGAGACCGTCAAGCAGCTCGGCGCCCAGATTGTGCTTGCCAACACCTATCACCTGTCCATGCGTCCCGGCGAGGACACCATCGCCGAGCTGGGCGGACTGCACAAGTTTATGAACTGGCACGGCCCCATTCTTACCGACTCGGGTGGCTTCCAGGTGTTCAGCCACAACGACGCCGTCAAGCTCACCGACGAGGGCGTGCGCTTTATCGTCAACGATTACGACGGCCGCCACGTGTTCTGGACGCCCGAGGACAACATGGAAATTGCCATGAAGCTCGGCTCCGACATCTGCATGCAGCTCGATCAGTGCCCCGGCTATCCCGCCACGCGCGCCTACGTCGAGCGCGCCGTGGAGCTGTCGAGCATGTGGGCCGAGCGCTGTTATAAGGCCCACACCCGTGATGACCAGGCGCTCTTTGGCATCGTTCAGGGCGGCATGCATCTGGACCTGCGCCTGCGATCGCTGCGCCACCTGGAGGAGTGCGGCGACTTCCCCGGCTACGGCATCGGCGGCTACTCGGTGGGCGAGGACCACGAGACCATGTTCGAGACGCTGGCGCCGCTGGTTTCCGAGTACATGCCTAAGCACAAGCCGCGCTACCTGATGGGCGTCGGCAACCCGACTACGCTCGTGCGCGGCGTGGGCGTGGGTATCGACATGTTCGACTGCGTGCTGCCGACGCGTACCGGCCGCATGGGCACGGCGTTCTCTAGCGAAGGCCGCCTCAACTTCCGTAACGCCCGCTTTGCGCACGACGACGGCCCCATCGACCCCACCTGCACCTGCCCGGTGTGCACGGGCGGCTACAGCCGCGCGCTCATCCGTCACATGGTCACGCAGAAGGAGATGCTCGGCGGTATTCTGCTGTCGATGCACAACATCTACTACCTGCTCAACCTTATGCAGCGTGCCCGCCAGGCCATTATCGAGGGCCGCTACGGCGCGTTTGTGAGCGACTGGATGAACAGCCCTGCGGCGGTGGACTACTAAGAGCCGCGACCGCTGACCGATGCCTTGCAAGCGCTTGATGCATCGTGGGTACCATACCGAATAGTTGATGTTCGGGCGGGTGTTTGACGCATGGCGTCGACCCCGCCCGTTTCTATTTTCGATAGGAGTACCCATGATTAAGAACGAGAATGTCGAGGGCGAGCCTGCCTACGACGAGACGTACCGCCGCGGTCCCGTGGTCATGCGCGGCCCCATGATTCCTAAGGACAACACCTACGCCAACCTGCTGGCGCCCGAGGAGTCGACCGACTGGCTGCATGCCGATCCGTGGCGCGTGCTGCGCATCCAGGCCGAGTTTGTCGATGGCTTTGGCGCACTTGCCGAGTTAGGGCCTGCGGTGACCATCTTCGGTAGTGCCCGTACGCCCAAGACCGATCCGCTCTACAAGGCGGCGCGTGCCGTCGGGCGCAAGATCGCGCAACGTGGCGTGGCGGTCATCACCGGTGGCGGCCCCGGCATCATGGAAGCGGCCAACAAGGGAGCGGCGAGCGTCAACGGCAAGTCAGTCGGCCTGGGTATCGAGCTTCCGCACGAGCATGGGCTCAACAAATACGTGAACCTCGGTATGGACTTCCGCTACTTCTTTGTGCGCAAGACCATGTTCGTCAAATACAGCTCGGGCGCCATCGTGTTTCCCGGTGGTTTTGGCACGCTCGACGAGATGTTCGAGGTGCTCACGCTGGTGCAGACGCACAAGGTCAAGCGCATGCCGCTCGTGCTGGTGGGCAGCGAGTACTGGCAGGGCCTATTCGATTGGCTTAACGGTCCGGTGATGGGCGCCGGCATGATCAGCCCGCTCGATCCGGATCTGGTACACATTACCGACGACCTCAACGAGGCCGTCGACATCGCCCTGAGCGGGCTGATGTAGATCAATCGTGCCCACGCGACATGAATATGCATGGCAATCTGATGTTATTTAACATCAGATTGCCATTTATATTGGGTATACTGGTGTAAAAGACGAGAGCGAGGAGGTCGCAAATGTCTACAGCAACAGTTAAGCCTACGACGGTTCGAATCGAAGAGGGGCTCAAGGAGCAGGCGACTGAGTTCTTGGATTCGGTCGGCCTCAGCCTCAATTCCTATCTCAATCTTGCCGTTCGGCAGCTGGTAAATCAGCGAAAGATTCCTTTTGAGATTGTAGGAAGGGCGGAGGTGCCCAACGAGGCGACGAGACGCGCCATGGTGATCGCCGAGGCTCATGAGTTGGGGATTTTGCCGGACGACAGCCCGTCATTCAATAACGCTGGTGAGCTTATATCGTTCCTCGATGAGGACTAGCGATGTTTGAGATTAAAGTCGAGGCTCAGTTTAAGGTGGATTACAAACGGACGATGCGCATCCATCCGCAGCTAAAGAGCGAGTTTAAAGCGGCGGTTGCAGAGCTTGTGGCCCATGGGTCGCTTCCAGCGGAGTACGGCGCCCACGAGCTCTCAAACCCGGGCGGAAACTACAACGGCCACATTGATTTCCACCTATCCGATGGCTTGGTCGATGTGGTCGTTCTTTATCTTCCCCATAAGACTAATCCTGTGATCCGACTGGTCAGAATGGGCTCGCATGAGGAACTGTTCCAGGGCCCACTGAGCTAGCCACTCGCTTTTAACTTGCGGTGGAATAGGGATTGATTGGCGGCTGATACGCCAAAAAACAGTCCCTATTCCACCGCAAATGGTGGGGATGTCCTGCCTGTTGACGTGGCATCTGGCTTTCCCTTGTGGTTGATTTCGTCTAAGAGCTCCGCTGCGATCTCGCTGTTTTTGAACCTGATGCTGCAGTCTTCTTTCTTGGGGAAAGCTAGTAGCGGGATCGTTCCGTACCAGATAGTTTCTTCGTCAATTATCGCTGCACACAAACGTCCTTCTGCTCTAATGGCATGCTCGACGTTCATTTCTGCCAAAGTCTCGCTTGCATCTTCGCGCGGAGTCGAGGCAATGAAAAACTCAAGAGCAATCCCTCGGGCAGTGGCACCTTTGATTGCGTCGCCGAGCTTTGCGAGGCAGGCGGCGGATGCGTAGGGCGCGGCAATGAAGATACTCTTGGCGGCGCCAACGATGTCTTCAACCAGAGTCTCTACGGCATTAGCCGGTTCTATGAGAATGTTTTGATCGGACTGCTCGCTGCCTCCGGTCACGTAGACTTCGTACCCGAGCTTGGCGTAGGTCTTGAGTCTCTTCTGGTACATGCGGGCGAGCATGGGTATAGATAAATCAACGTAGTCGAATATCTCAACCCGTCGCTTGCCCTCGTGGCTTCTATGGAGCCTGCCCGCCTGCTGTGTGATGCTGCCGTCCCACGATATCGGCGTGGCAATGAGTAGAGTGTCAAGGAAGGACAGATCGAAGCCCTCGCCCAAAAGGCTTTCGGTGGCGACGATGATTCGATGTTCATGCTCGAAGCGGGGAAGACTGCTCAGTATCGTTTTTCTTTCTTTGGCGTCGATTTCCCCGGTCAGGAGAACGGGTTCGTGTCCTTGGTTTTTGAGCATCCCGAACAGCTCCTCGGCATGCTTTTTCCTTTTAGTCAGCACGAGCGGATGCCGGCCGTTTGACGCAGCTTCAATAGCGTCGTTGACAATCAATTCGTTTCTAGCTGCATGCGTGCACAGCAGGTCGAGAATCTGATTGAAGTTTGCACCTGGCTCGTAGGCGGGTAGTCGAATTCCAGTAAAACGAGGCCGTACGATGCGCTGGATGCCCTGCTGAATCGCTTGCGCTTTTGGATCGATAACATAACGGAGCGGGCCGCAGAGCATGGAGAGCGCCCGCGTAAGGCCGTCGGATCGTTCGGGCGTCGCAGAAAGGCCGTATACGTATTTGGCCGGGGCGGACTTGAGAATAAGCTCGAGCTGTGGTGCGGCGGCATGGTGGCATTCGTCGCAGATAATGAGGCCGTAATTACGAACAAGGCCCTTAACTATCGGCTCTCCGGTTTGGCGGTCTTTGCCAGATAACGACTGGAACGAAGCGATGTCGACGAGGCCGCTTACGGCCATTTTGCCCCCTCCTATTTGTCCGATGACCGGAGGCTGCCTTTTGCTGATTCGTCCTTTTGGGGTTCGGACGGGCTCCCTGTTGTCCGTAATGTCGATAAATCGCTCGAGCTGGGATTTCCATTGGGTTATGAGTGCGGTTTTGGGAACGATGACGAGAGTTGGAAGACCAATGGATGCAATAAGATAAGCTCCGACGACTGTTTTACCGAAGCCTGTCGGCGCGGACATGATTCCGTCTTCGTATATGAGCATCTGATCAGCGGCGATTTGCTGCTCAGGGCGAAGGGCGCCTTTAAATGTCATCACAATTTGATTGCCGGATTTGCGTTCGTCTGAATAGTGGGCAGTAACGCCGGTTTCTCGGAGCAGCTGCTCAAGCTGAGTTTTGCAGCCCCGGGGAATCGCAACATAACCATCTCTCAGTTCGCTGAGGTCTATAAGTCGCGGTTTACCGAATACCGATTGATGCATGGCTTGTGCTCGATAGAATTCTGGGTTGGCGAATGTTGCGAGCCCGCGGATTTCCATTTGAGCTGCAGGACTCAGAGACTTTTCGGGGATGTAGAGCATATCGGCTTGCGTGACGGGCAGCGATGAAGGAAAGTCCCGCGATGTGAGCGGTAGCCGCTTTCGTGGTTTTTGGGCATATCGTTTGGTCTTGTTTGCGACCGTAACTGTTGCTAGCCCGTGTGGGTTGTCCCCAGTGGTCTCGATCAGATTTTGCACTGTCGAGCGCGGAATCAGCTGGACTTGCGACAGATAAAGCCATTGGTCGGGAAAGGGCTCGAATTGTTCGTCTACAAATACGCTGTTTCCTTCACGTTGTGCCTTGCCTTGAAAGGGAAGTGCGATGAGGTTTCCAAAACCTCCATCGGGAATAGTGTCCTGAGCGGGTAGCATTCGATCAAAGGCCTCGAACGTGATTGTCTTATTAAGCGCCGCAGCTTCGGTTATAAGGCAACTTCCAAACTCTCTGGCAGCCTTTGCGCTGATTGGCTCGAGAAAGAAAAACCAGATGTGTGCGCCGTTGCCGGACCTTGAGCGCTCGACGGCGGCGTTAATGTTCCGTCGTTTTGCAACAAGCCGTACGACATTTGTTGCCTCTTTCCAGTCTGCTTTGTCAAAATCGATGACGAGAACTTTCGTATTGCAGTTCTTGTCGAGTACATATTGCCCGAGGACATCGCGGAACCGGTCATCGTTGCCTTTAAAGTGAGCAATGATTGCGGCATCGCTTAATTCGGGGAAGACGCGATTGTGGCATTCCGCGCATTTGACTTTTTGATGGGCTACTTTGGGACAAATTCCCGGCTTCCACTCGTTTGCGCAAGCGGGCGTATAGCCGATGCCCCCGTCTTTTCTGCGATATCCATGAGCGTAAACATCTTTACGCCCGGTAAAGAGGCTGCGAAAGAGCTCGAGTTTGTCACGTGCTGGGCTCGCACTGGTGACGATGCCCTCGATTTGTGCTCGTTCATCGAACAAAGCGCCGGCTTCTTCCCACTCTTCAAGTGTGGCGTAGCGTACGTCTGAACCGTTGTTGCAAATGACGATTTGTCGGTGTGGGTCTGCGGTGTGCGCAATCGTCTGATCGTATTTAAATTGTGCGGTCCCAAAGAGGGCGTATTGATGCATGGTGTTGCCCATTTGAATGCCATTCTTGTGTTGGAGTTGCTGAGACGAGGGTACGGCATTGCGACTTCTTGGGATATATAATTTCGATTCAAGTTCGCTAATGGTGAGGGATTGCTCCGCGAGTGGCTTTCGGTCGATGCCAAGGCGCGCGACGGCCCTTGGTAATCAGGATTTGCGGTTATGTGGGCAGCCGGAGGCGTAAAGAGCGGGCTTCATCCGAACCCGGTGGGCAAAAAATGGCAAATATGAGTACTGTTGCCTGGCTAGTACCATATCATTTGGAAAGTATTTAAGACCAATTGGCTGAGATTAGATATTTCTAACCCCCTTACCACGACGATTCGGGGCTTTATGGCGCATGAAATCGGTGAAAGCGGGCAATTTCAGCTAGATTTTGCTGTTACTAAAATTGTGACAGTACTCATATTTGCCATTTTTTGCCCACTGGGTATCGTTGGGGCCAATCAAAGCTCCCCAAACAGCTGGGAACGCGCCAATCGCCAGCAATATCTTGTATGTGGGTAGCGCGCGGCAATAAAGTTGCGGTGAAATAGGGACTGATTTGCGGCTGATAAGCCAAAAACAGTCCCTATTCCACCGCAAGTGGTAAAGGTGCCTCTAGTGAACGGGCTGGTAGTGGGGGCAGTAGCTGATGGCGATGGCATCGACGCCTACGTGGGTGGCGATGGTGCAGCCGATGGGGCCGGTGCCGGCGTCTACGTAGTCCTGGCCCGCGAGCGCCTCGTTGACAAGTTCCTGCTCCTCGGCGGCGCCGGTCGTGAGCACGCGCACGCTTGAGCCCGGGTGCTCGGCCAAAAACGCGAGGCAGTCTGCCATGGTGTTGGCGACGATGCGCTTGGCGCCGCGGCCCTTCTTGATGGCCTTGATCTCGCCCGACTGCCACTCCGGCGAAACGGCCAGGCGAATATTGAGCATCTGCGTGAGCTGGCCGGCGAGCTTGGGCGCGCGGCCGTTCTTAACGAGGTTCTCGAGCGTGCGGGGAATCAGCAGCAGGTGCGCGTCGGGCAGGGTCGCGCGGATCTGTGCCTCGGTCTCGTCCAGGCTGCGGCCGTCCTCGCGCATGGCGAGCGCGTACTCCACCAGCAGGCCCTCGGCACCCGAGCCGGTGCGCGAATCGATGCAGCGCACGTCGAGCTCGTGGGTCTCGGCGACCAGGCATGCATTGGAATAGCAGGCGGACCACTCGCTGCACAGCGAGATAAAGATCGCGCTGTCGTGGCCATCGGCGCGCACGCGGTCAAACAGCGCCTTGAACTCGCCGGCACTCGGCTGCGAGGTATGCGGCAGCTGCTCGGAGCCGGCCATGCGGGCGACGTACTCCTGGGCGGTGATCTGTACCTGGTCGAGCAGGTCCTCGCCTTCGATAATCACATGCAGCGGAATGACGTAAATGCCGAGCTCTTGGGCGCGGGCGGGGGAGATGTCCGACGTGGAGTCGGTTATGATGGCAAAAGACATAATTGCACCTTTCGTTGGGGCGCGGCAGCGCCGCCTTCTGAGAGCAAAGTGCGACAAGTATAGTGGAGTTGCTCTACATTGCTAGGTTCAATTGTTGAATAGTCAACAGTTTGAAGTGTCGGTGTGGAAATCATCAACTGGGGAAGAGGGATACCGATGGAGGCGCTGGAGATAGGCAAGCGGCCGGTCGTGCTGTTTGATTTCGATGGCACGGTGGCAGATACGGGTCGGGCGGTGATGACCTCGACACGCAAAACGTTGGCCGCGCGCGGGTTTTCGGAGGCGCAGATGGGTGACCTGCGTCGCATGATCGGGCCTCCGCTGTGGAAGAGCTTCCACGACTTTTACGGCTTTACGCGCGAGGAGTCGCTCGTGGTGGCCGACGAGTACCGTGCCTTTTTTGACGAGCTGGGTCCGGAGGAGTATCCCGTGTTCGACGGAATCCCCGAGCTGCTCGATGGCTTGGCGGCGCAGGGTCATCGCATGGCCGTGGCGACGTCTCGCATGGAGGCAAAGTGTATCGACATGGTGCATGAGCTGGGGCTTTCTCAGTTTGAGGCGGTGGTTGGCATGAATCCGCCGCAGGGACGCGAGACCAAGGCCGATTCGGTCCGCGACGCCCTGGCGGCGCTTGGCGCGACTGCCGACGAGGCCGTGATGATCGGCGACCGCTTTAACGACGTGGAGGGCGCGCACGCGATGGGCGTGCCGTGCATCGGCATCTATTCGGGCGCGGCGGCGCCGGGCGAGCACGAGTCGGCGGGTGCCGATGCGGTGGTGCACTCGGTGGCAGAGCTTGCTAAACTTTTCGCTATCTAATGACGTAATGTGAGGGGCGGGCGTGCCCGTCGCTCATTGCTAAGGAGGTCGTCCATGAATCAGGTGGAGCAGAGCGTTACCGAGTATGTCGACGAGGTCTGGGAGGATGTCGTCGCCGATATCGAGCAGCTGGTGAGTTATCCGTCCGTGGCTGTTGCCGCCGGTGCGGAGCCCGGCGCGCCGTTTGGTCGCCCGGTCCGCGACGCGCTCGATTGCGCGCTCGGTATCGCGCAAAAGCTCGGCTATCAGACGAGCGACGACAAGGGCTATGTGGGCATCGCCGACATTCCCGGCCGCGGCGACAAGCAGCTCGCGACCATTTGCCACGTGGACGTGGTTCCCGCCGGCCCTGGCTGGAACACCGACCCGTTCGCCATGGAGCGCCGCGAGGGCTGGCTGCTCGGTCGCGGCGTGATTGACGACAAGGGTCCGGCGGTGCTGTCGCTCTACGCCGGCGCTTACCTTCTCAAGCACGGCATTGTTCCGCGCTACACCTTCCGCGCACTGCTGGGCTGCGATGAGGAAGTGGGCATGTCCGACGTTCACCATTATCTGGAGAACCACGCAGACCCCGACTTTTTGTTTACGCCCGATGCCGAGTTCCCGGTCTGCAATGCTGAGAAGGGCCAGTTTGGGGCGACGTTCGTGAGCCCCAAGATCGACGGCGGGCGCATTGTGTCCTGGAGCGGTGCCGAGGCGAGCAACGCCATTCCGTCGCAGTCTATCTGCGAGCTCGCGATTGCCGCCGATGAGCTGCCGGCGCCGGTCGAGAATGCTGACCGCCTGGAGATCACGGCTCTCGACAATGGTCATGTGCAGATTTTCGCCCACGGTATTGGCGGTCACGCCTCGATGCCCGAGGGGACGATCAATGCCGTCGGCCTGATCGTGTCGTATCTGCGCGAGGCCGAGGACGCGTTTGGTGCACGCGACGAGCGCCTGCTGACGCCTGCCGAGCACGAGTTCGTCAAGTTCCTGGCCTTTGTGCATGCGGATGCCTATGGTCGCGGCCTGGGTATCGACGCGACGAGCCCAGCGTTTGGCCCGCTTACCTGCAACGCTGGCGTCATCCGTGTGGCGGATGGCCATATCGAGCAGGTCATCGACGTGCGCTTCCCCGACAGCACGAGTGCCGATACCATCCGCGAGCAGCTCGAGCCGCTCGTGGGCCGTTTTGGCGTGACGTGCCGTGTGGGTCGTGCGAAGGTGCCGTTCTCGGTGTCTGCCGACGATCCGGCCGTGAAGGCGCTTATCGATACCTATAACGAGTTCACCGGCAAGCATGCCGAGCCCTTTGCCATGGGCGGCGGCACGTACGCGCGCAACTTTGCCCGCGCCGTCTCGTTTGGCCCCGAGGAGACCGGCCTGGAGCTGCCCGCATGGGGCGGCCAGATGCACGGCCCCAACGAGTGCGCCAACGAGGAACAGCTCAAGCAGGCGCTCAAGATCTATATTGTTGCGATCCTCCGTTTGAATGAATTAGAGCTTTAGGGTTACGCGGTTTTACCAAACCGCGTAACAGCTCGACGCTGCAAACGCCCCCAAGCGGCAATCTGACGTTCAATCGTCGGTCGCGTACAAAAGTACGCTTCCCTCCTCTTTCACGTCACCTTGCTCGCTTAGGGGCGTTTTCGCTGACTTATGCTCAACCTGTGGGGTTTCCAAGGTAGTCCTTGGGGACGTTCTTAAATGACTAGTCAAACAAGAACGTCCCCAACGACTAGTCGTTTAAGAACGTCCCCAACAACTACCTTCCTCTGGTGTAAAAGGTGCGCCATGTTCGGCGCTGGATTGTTATTCGTTTGTAAAGGCCGTGCTGCGCTTGCGGTAAGGGTCTATCAGATGCCCGTAAAAAACCGCAGTTGGCGCGGGCACTGCCCGATCGAGGCCGTATCTTTCCAAACAGCAAAGCGGGCGGGGTGCCCGCGAGTCGCATGTATGAAAGGAAGATCATGCTCGATCAGGCTTATTCTCGTCGTCAGTTCCTCGGCCTCGCTGGTGGTCTTGCCAGCATCGTCGGTCTCGGCCTCGTTGGCTGCGGTGGCTCCAACGCCGCCGACACCGCTGCCGAGGGTAGCGCCGCTGCTGCCGAGTCCGTCTCCGGCGAGGTGACTTACGACGGCGCCTCCTCGTTCCAGGCTCTCGTCGAGGCCGCTGCCGAGAAGTTCATGGATGCCAACCCGGACGTCTCCGTCTCCGGCTCGGGCAACGGTTCGGGCAAGGGCCTGACCGCTGTCGCCGCCGGCACCGTTACCATCGGTAATTCCGACGTCTTCGCCGAGACCAAGCTCGAGGCCGACCAGGTCAAGAACCTCGTCGACCATGAGGTTGCTGTCGTGGGCATGGGTCCCGTCGTCTCCAAGAACGTGACGGTCGACGACCTGTCCCTCGAGCAGCTCAAGGGCATCTTCTCCGGCCAGATCACCAACTGGAAGGAGGTCGGCGGCGACGACGCCACCATCGTCGTTCTCAACCGCAAGGCCGGCTCCGGCACTCGCGCCACCTTCGAGGCCGCCGTCTTTGGCGACGAGGTTGTCGACTTTAAGGGCGACGCCGAGCTCGACAAGTCCGGCGACGTTCAGACTCAGATGGGCAGCACCGACAACGCCATCTCCTACCTCGACTTCTCGCACTTTGACGATTCCAAGTTCAACGCCGTCAAGGTCGAGGGTGTCGAGCCCAAGAGCAAGAATGTCACCGACGACTCCTTCAAGATCTGGGCTACCGAGCACATGTACTGCGCCAAGGACGCCGACGAGGCCACCAAGGCCTTCCTGGACTTTATGCTTTCCGACGACGTCCAGGGCAAACTTGTCGAGGAGCAGGGCTTTATCCCCGTCTCTGCCATGAAGGTCGTCAAGGACGCCAGCGGCAAGGTCTCTGCTAAATAAGTAATCGCCCCGGAAAGGTTTGCAATGGCAAAACAGCTGCCAAAGCGCGACCTTGAGAACGTGGGCCTGGGCGTCACGGGCGCGTGCGTAGCGCTCGTGACGCTTGTCGTTGCCGCGCTCATCTTTATGGTCGCCCAAAAGGGCCTCTCGGCTTTTGTCAAGGACGGCGTCTCGGTCGTCGAGTTTTTCACCGGCACCAAGTGGGACCTGGCCAACACAGCCGAAAACGGCCTGCCCTATACCGGCGCCCTGCCCCTGATCGTCACCTCGTTTGCGGTCATGGTGCTCTCCACGCTTATCGCGCTGCCCATCGCCATCGGCTCTGCCATCTTTGCGGTCGAGATTAGCCCTAAGTTTGGCTCTAAGATCTTTCAGCCGCTCATTGAGCTTTTGACCGGCATCCCCTCGGTCGTCTTTGGCCTGATCGGTTTTCACGTGGTCGTCGGTCTTATGAAGAGCGTTTTCCACGTGAGCACGGGCCTGGGCATCTTGCCCGGCGCCATCGTGCTGGCCGTCATGATCCTGCCGACCATGACCACGCTTTCGGTCGATGGCCTGCGCGCCGTGCCCGACGGCTACCGCCAGGGCTCGCTCGCGCTGGGCTACACCCGCTGGCAGACCATCTGGCACGTGGTGCTCAAGTCCGCCATGCCGTCGCTCATGACCGCGGTTATCTTGGGCATGACCCGCGCCTTTGGCGAGACGCTCGCCGTGCGCATGGTCATCGGCGGCATCGAGGCCATGCCGACGTCGCTGCTGTCGCCGGCTTCGACCATCACCACCACGCTCACCACGTCCATGGCAGTCTATGCCGAGGGCTCGGCCCAAGACGATGTTCTGTGGGCGCTCGGCCTGCTGCTGATGGGCATGAGTCTCATCTTCATCCTGATCATCCACCTTATCGGCCGCAAGGGGGCGAAGGCTCGTGGCTAGCACGCGTATCCACATCGACGAGGCGAGGCTCGGGCGTGTCCAAAAGCAGGACCGCTTCGCCACGGGCGTGTTGACGGCGATCGTCGCCATCGTCATGCTCATCGTCGTCTCCATGGTGGCCTATATCCTGTTCGAGGGCATCTCGACGCTGTTCCAGCCGGGCTTTCTCACGGAGCCGTCGCGCGCCAACGGAACGCAGGGCGGCGTGCTCTACCAGCTGTTCGACTCGTTCTACCTGCTGCTGATCACCCTGATCATCTCGGTGCCCATCAGCCTGGGTGGCGCGGTCTTTTTGGTTGAGTACGCACCCGACGGACCCGTCCGCGACATTGCCTCCACCGCCATCGAGACGCTGTCCTCGCTGCCTTCCATCGTTGTCGGCATGTTCGGTTTTCTGGTGTTCTCGGTGCAGCTGGGCTGGAAGTACTCCATCATCTCCGGCGCCGTCGCGCTCACCATGTTCAATATCCCCATTCTGGTGCGCGTGATCCAGCAGGCGCTCGAGGACGTGCCGCAGGCCCAGCGCGATGCGTGCCTGGCCATGGGCCTCACCCGCTGGGAGGCCACGCTGCACATCCTGATTCCCGAGGCCATGCCCGCTATCGTGACCGGCATCGTGCTTTCGGCCGGCCGCGTCTTTGGCGAGGCCGCGGCGCTGCTCTTTACCTCGGGCATGAGCTCGCCGGTTCGCCTCAACTTCTTGAGCCTTAACCTGTCGAGCCCTACTTGCGCCTGGAACGTGTTCCGCCCCGGTGAGTCGCTCGCCGTGCATATCTACAAGATCTATGGCGAAGGCAGCCCCGAGGCCCAGCAGATCGTTTGGGGTACCGCGGCACTGCTGATGATTTGCGTGCTGCTGTTTAACGTAATCGCCCGCATTGTGGGCAAGCAACTGGCAAGGAAGATGACGGCCGAATGAGCGAGATGAATGTAACGCCCGCAACCGAAGCGGCATCGTCCGACACCCGGGACTTCCTGTCGAGCGTGGGGGAGAGCGAGAAGCGCGTGCGCGTGAGCGGCAAGGCCGTGAGCGACGAGGTCGTGCTCTCCACCAAGGACGTCAACGTGTACTATGGCGACCACCATGCACTGCACAATACGTCGCTCGACTTCCACAAGGGCGAGATCACGGCGCTCATTGGGCCTTCGGGCTGCGGTAAGTCGACCTTCTTGCGTAGCCTCAACCTCATGAATCGCGAGATTCGCGGCTGCCGCGTGGAGGGCGAGATCAACTATCGCGGGCGCAACGTGAACACCAAGACCGAAAACACCTACGAGCTGCGCCGTTCCATTGGCATGGTGTTCCAGCAGCCCAACCCGTTCCGTAAGTCCATTCGCGACAACATCACGTTTGCGCCCAAGCGCCACGGCATCACCGACCGTGACGAGCTCGACCGCATGGTCGAGGAAAGCTTACGCGGCGCGGCGCTGTGGGACGAGGTCAAAGACAAGCTCGATAAGAGCGCCTATGCGCTTTCGGGCGGTCAGCAGCAGCGTCTGTGCATCGCGCGCACGCTGGCGCTCAACCCCGACGTGATCTTGTTCGACGAGCCCTGCTCGGCGCTCGACCCCATCTCGACGCTGGCGATCGAGGACCTGATGTCATCGATCGTTGCCGACCGCGCCATCGTCATCGTGACGCACAACATGGAGCAGGCGTCGCGTGTGTCCAACCGCACGGCGTTCTTCTACATGGGCGATATGGTCGAGTACGACGAGACTGACGAGATTTTCCAACGGCCCAAGGATAAGCGGCTGAATGATTACCTCACCGGCATGTTCTCCTAGTCCGGGACATGCTTGAGGCCCGCGGCGGCCACGGTTGCCACGGGACTGATTGGAGAGGCGGGTCATCTCTTTTGGGAGATGGCCCGCCTTTTTGTGTCGTGTGCGGCCCGCCTTTTCGCTGCTATTATGGACAACGTTGAATTTCTACGAAGGAGCAGGGCATATGGCGATTCTTTTGGGATGCGATTCCGTCAGCCTAGAGTTTCCCACCAAGCATATTTTCGATAGCGTGACGCTCGGCGTGGGCGAGGGCGACCGTATTGGTATTGTCGGTAAAAACGGCGACGGCAAGTCGACGCTGCTGAGCGTGCTCGCCGGCACGCTGGAGCCCGACGACGGCCGCGTGACGCATCGTCGCGGCACCACGATCGGCCTGCTCGGCCAAAAGGACCAGCTTGTCGACACCGACACCGTGCACCATGCCGTCGTGGGCGACACGCCCGAGTATGAGTGGGCGTCGAGCCCCCGCACGCGCCAGATCCTCGCCGGTCTCATTAGCGATGTGCCCTGGGGGGGCACGGTGGGCGAGCTTTCGGGTGGCCAGCGCCGCCGCGTGGACCTCGCGCGCCTGTTGATCGGCGACTACGACGTGCTCATGCTCGACGAGCCCACTAACCATCTGGACATGCGCACCATCAACTGGCTTGCACGCCATCTTAAGGCTCGCTGGCAGCGCGGTCAGGGCGCCATGCTCGTGGTCACGCACGATCGCTGGTTCTTGGACGAGGTCTGCACCAGCATGTGGGAGGTCCACGACGGCCAGGTCGATCCCTTCGAGGGCGGCTACTCCGCATATATCCTGCAGCGCGTGGAGCGCGACCGCATGGCCGCGGTTACCGAGGAACGCCGTCGCAACATGGCGCGCAAGGAGCTCGCGTGGCTGAGCCGCGGCGCCCAGGCGCGTTCCACCAAGCCCAAGTTTCGCGTTGATGCCGCTCGCGAGCTGATCGCCGACGTGCCGCCCGTGCGTGACGAGCTGGAGCTCAAGCGCCTCGCCGTGAGCCGCCTGGGCAAGCAGGTTATCGATGTGGTCGACGTGGACGCCGGCTATGCGGATACCGATGGCGCGCCCAAGCAGGTGCTCTCTGACGTGACCTGGCTCATTGGTGCGGGCGACCGCTATGGCCTGCTGGGCGAGAACGGTGCCGGCAAGTCGACGCTGCTCGACGTGATCCAGGGCAAGATTGAACCCACGCGCGGCCGCGTGAAGATTGGCCAGACAGTGCGCTTTGGCGTGCTGTCGCAGCAGCTCGAGGAGCTCGAACCCTACATGGGCGACACGATCCGCGAGGTGCTCGGCAACTATAAGAAGTACTACGTCATCGACGGCAAGGAGACTTCGCCCGAGAAGCTCTGCGAGCGTCTGGGCTTTACGACGCAGCAGCTCTGGAGCCGCATCGGCGATCTTTCGGGCGGCCAGCGCCGTCGCCTGTCGCTGTTGCTGACGATTCTGGACGAGCCCAACGTGCTCATCCTGGACGAGCCGGGCAACGACCTGGATACCGACATGCTCGCGATTGTCGAGGACCTGCTGGACGGCTGGCCCGGCACGCTGATCCTGGTGACACACGATCGCTTTTTGATGGAGCGCGTGACCGACCAACAGTGGGCACTGCTCGATGGCCATCTGACGCATATGCCCGGCGGCGTGGACCAGTACCTGCGCCTGTGCAACGCTACCGCCGAGGGCGAGCCCGTGGGCGCGCCGAGCGCTAAGACCGGCACGTTCGACACCGGTGCGGCGGCTGCTGCCGACAAGCCCAAGTCGAGCGGTCAGCCCAACGGCCTTTCCAACGCCGAGCGTCAGAAGCTCCGCCGCGAGGTGAGCTCGCTCGAGCGCAAGATGGAGACGCAGCGCGCCCGCGTGGAGGAGGCCGAGGCCGCCATGGCCCAGGTCGATCCCACCAACTACACGGCGCTCGGCGAGCAGCAGGCAAAGATCGACGAGGCTCACGCCGCCATGGACGAGCTGGAGATGGCGTGGCTCGAGGCGAGCGAAAAGCTCGAGGGCGAGGAGTAGGCGAGAATGATCAAAGCCGCGTTTTTCGATATCGACGGCACGCTGCTGAGCTTTAAGACCCACCGGATTCCGGCGTCGGCGCAGCAGGTGCTCGACAGCTTTCGCGAGCAGGGGATTGCGTGCGTGATCGCCACGGGCCGTCCGACCTACCAGATGCCGGACTGGCTGTTCGACCTGGGCTGGGATGCGTACATTACGCTTTCGGGCCAGCACTGTTTTGATGCCAAGGGCGTCTACCGCAGCTGCCCGATCGATCCGGACGACGTTGCGGTGATTGTGGACCAGGTGGCGCAGGGGCGCTACGACTCACTGTGCATGCAGGGCGAGAACTCGTTTGTGAACCGCCTGTCCGAGCGCGTGGTGACGGCTGGCAGCAACGCGGGAATCGTCTACCACGAGGAGCCGTTTGAGCATGCCTTTGACGCGCCGGTCTATCAGTTCTGTGCCTTTGTTGACCCAGTTGACGAGCATATCGTGACCGATGCCGTGTCGCATTCGCTCACCACGCGCTGGTGCGACCTGTTCTGCGACATTATTCCGGCCAACGGCGGCAAGGACCTGGGTGTGGCGGCGACGCTGGAGCGCCTGGGCATCGACGCGAGTGAAGCGATTGCCTTTGGCGACGGCGAGAACGACCTGTCGATGTTCTCGGCCGTGGGCACAAGTGTGGCCATGGGCAACGCGCAGGACACGGTGAAAGCTGCGGCGACCTACGTGACGACCGCCGTGGACGACGATGGGATCTACAACGCCGCGAAGTACTTTGGACTGCTATAGCTGCGGCTCGGCACTTGGGGACACTCCTTGCGGGGCGTGTTCCCATTTTGTTTTCGTCCCGCTCGTTTTGTGAAACACGGCTAACTTTTAGGCAAAGTAGTAAGACATGGGCAACTTTTGCGGTAAAGTAAGCCGTGGAAAGTATCCAAAGGCTAACTAGCAATCATCGCGAAAGGCGGCCCATGGCCCTACGTGAATCCGGAGAAGACTATCTCGAATCGATCTACGTTCTGTCGGAACGCCAGGGCATCGTGCGCTCGATCGACGTTGCGGAGTACCTCGGCGTAACCAAGGCGAGCGTTTCCAAGGCCATGGCGACGCTGGAAAGCAACGGCTATGTCGAAATGGGCAAGCGCGACGTTCATCTGACGGAGCGTGGTCTGGAGGTCGCTCGCCAAATGTGGGAGCGTCACTGCTTTTTCGTGGGGCTGCTGGAGGATGCGGGTGTTTCGGCTGAGGTCGCGTCGCAAGAGGGCTGCCACATGGAGCACTGCCTGAGCGAGGAAAGCTTCGAGAAACTGAGGGCGATGCTGAACCGGGGCGAGGCGACGGGCCAAGCGGCGGAATCCTAACGAACCCCCAGTAGCGCGGAGTTCGCGCAAAGCGCGAACCAGCGACCGGGACCAGCGGTCCTTTCGGCCAAGTCCATTTCAGCAAAGGAACCCCGCCAGCAAGCGATGCCCAAGAACTGCCACCTACGTCACCGCAGGCCGGGGCCGGGTTTGGTTTTGAAAACACTCCACAGCGCGAGGCCCGCCTTTCCGTTGCTCCGCAGGAGCAGGAAAGACGGGCCTCATGCGCGAGGACGTTTTCAAAACCAAGCCCGGTCCCGACCGGACAGCCCACGAACGCTACAGGTTCTTGACACCCATCGCGCGCATGGCGTTCAGGATGGCGATGATCGCCACGCCTACGTCGCCGAACACGGCAAGCCACATGTTGGCGATGCCCAGTGCCGCAAGCACCAGAATCAGCAACTTAACGCCCAGCGCAAAGATGATGTTCTGCCAAACAATCGACATGGTCTTGCGCGCCACACGGATGGCGTGGGCGATGTTGGACGGCTTGTCATCCATGAGCACGACGTCGGCGGCCTCGATCGCAGCGTCGGAACCCATAGCGCCCATGGCAATGCCAACATCGGCGCGCGTAAGCACAGGCGCATCGTTGATGCCGTCGCCGACAAAGGCGAGCTTGCCCTTGCCCGATTCGGCTGCCAGCAATGCCTCGACGCGCTCGACCTTGTCGCCCGGCAGCAGCTGCGCGTGGAACTCGTCGAGACTGAGTTGCTTGGCCACAGACGCCGCAACCTCCTCACGGTCGCCCGTGAGCATGACGGTGCGCTTGACGCCGGCGGCGTGCAGGTCGCTGATCGTCTGCTCGGCATCGGTCTTTATGGTGTCGGCAATTACGATGTGGCCGGCGTACGTATCATCGACCAGCACGTGGAGGATGGTGCCGACGATCTCGCAATTGGGCGCTTCGATACCGGCCACAGCAAGCATCTTGGCATTGCCGACGATGACGCGCTTGCCGTCGATAATCGCCGTCACGCCATGGCCCGCGTCATTGGTGGAGTCGCTTACGCGTTTGGGATCGAGCTCGCCCTGGAAGGCGGTGCGTACCGACTGCGCGATGGGATGGTCGGAGAATGACTCGGCAAGGGCCGCGACTTCGAGCAGCGACTGCTCGGTATAGCCTGCCTCGGGGTGTACCGCCACGACCGAAAACGTGCCGTTGGTGAGCGTGCCGGTCTTGTCAAAGACGACGGTGTCCACATCCGCGAGCGTCTCGAGGTAGTTAGAGCCCTTGATGAGGACGCCCAGCTTGGATGCGCCACCGATGCCGCCAAAAAAGCTGAGCGGCACGCTGATCACGAGCGCGCATGGGCAACTGACGACGAGGAAGGTCAGGCCGCGCAGGATCCAGTCGGACCAGGCGCCGGTGACCAAGCCACCGCCGAGCGCGAGTACCGCGGCCGCGCCGGTGACAGCGGGCGTGTAGACGCGGGCGAAGCGCGTGATGAAGTTCTCGGTGCGTGCCTTCTTCTCACTAGCGTTTTCTACGAGCTCCAGGACGCGCGCGACGGTGGACTCGCCAAAGGGCTTGGTGGTGCGCACGTGGAGGAGACCCGTCATGTTGATGCAGCCGCTGATGATATCGTCTCCAGTTTTGGCCGGGCGGGGGACCGACTCTCCGGTAAGGGCGGCGGTATCGAGCTGTGTCTCGCCCTCGACGATGACGCCGTCGATAGGCACGCGCTCACCGGGCTTGACCACGATCACGGTGCCGACGGCGATGTCATCGGGGAAGACCTGCTCGAGTGTGCCGTCGGGCTGCTCGACGTTAGCGTAGTCGGGCGCGATGTCCATCATGGCACTGATCGACTTGCGGCTCTTGCCCACGGCGTACGCCTGAAACAGCTCGCCGACCTGGTAGAACAGCATGACGGCGGCGCCTTCGGCCATGTGCGGGTCGGTATCGGGGAAGAGCACCATGGCAAACGCGCCGATGGTCGCGACGGCCATGAGGAAGCTCTCGTCGAAGGCCTTGCCGCGGCGGATGTTATTGAATGCCTTTTGCAGTACGTCGTAGCCGGCAATCAAAAACGGCACGAGGAACAGCACAAAGCTGGCGTAGATGTCGCCCGGGGTGCCGAATGCGGCGGTAAGGGTGCCGAACTCATCGAGGGCGTACACCACGGCAAAAATGCCCAGCGCTACCAGGATGCGGTTGCGCTTATGCTCGAGTGATTCTTTTTTCTTGCGCTTCTTCTTTTTCTTTTTGGGATCGGCAGCTGCCATGATTCAAACCTCCCATTTGAATGTATGAACACTCGCTCATATAATTTCGCGAGCAAAGGCCGCAGCAAGCGCGGCCTTGCAGGTTGGCGTAAACCTTGGCTAGAGAATGATCTCGCAGTCCGGCTCGGCGTCGGCGGTGAACTCCACAACGCGGTCGAGGACCTCGTCGAACTCGGCGTCATCGGCCTCGAGCGTCAGCTTCTGGGTCATAAAGTTGACGGACACGGATTTGACGCCCTCGAGCTTGGCCAGCTCGTCCTGAAGCTCGCGCGCACAGTTGGCGCAATCGATCTCATCGAGCTTGTACTGCTTTTTCATGGTGGGTTCCTTTCCCGTTTTTGCGGCTTGGGTGCAGGCCGCGCTGGTACCGTGGTTGGCTGCTATTCGCAGATGTGGCTCATGCCCTGGTTGAGCATGGTGTAGACGTGGTCGTCGGCGAGCGAGTAGAGGATATTGCGCCCGTCGCGCCGGAATTTAACCAGGTGCGACTGCTTGAGTGTGCGCAGCTGGTGCGACACCGCGGACTGCGAGGTTTCGGTCGCTTCGGCGATGTCTGCCACGCAGAGCTCGCGGCCCATGAGGGCGTAAAGGATCTTGATGCGCGTGGTGTCGCTGAAGACCTTGAACAGGTCGGCGAGGTCGTAGAGAAGCTCCTCGTCGGGAAGGTCCTCGGGCGAGCAGGTGGTGGGGATCGCGGGTTCGGTGGCCTCGATGTCGGGTTTCGTTTCATCAACGCGGATGCTCATTGCAATATCCTTTCATATGAACATGCGCTCATATAACTTGCTTCCGATTATATGAGTGTATGTTCATATGTCAATGACGTTCAGGTAATTCGTTGCACAAAATGATGGGGAATAGTGGACGAGATCCCGGACTGAGCGGTTTTGATAGCCGATGCCGGGGTGGGTGCCCTTGAGCCGTGCAAAAATTGGAGTATTCTGCAACGATAGGGGGTCCGTTAATTTATCGCAGGCCAAATAATGCAGCTAAAGAGTTATCTTAGGGTGTTAATCCGATGAGTTCTTCCTCAAATGTTGCCTAACGCTCTCACGCAAGAGTGATTTCGCTTCACATTTGGATCCACTCGAGGGTGATAGACACCCGGCTCTGCTGAATACTCGCAATTTTGCACGTCGCTAAGGTGCCCACCTTGTTAGCCGGTCTAGCTCCCGGCCCCGAAGATCCTGCCCTCGGGCGCGAGGCTGCTTGTTTGGGCAAATGATGGGCTGTCGGATTCGACTGTCTGCATGTCATCGATTGCCGGAACTTCATTAATTGTCGGGTCATCCAGCGTGATGCCTTCGAGCGTTGCTTTTTCGAGGTCGATTCGTTGACGATCTTCGGAATCCTGGCGAAGCTGCTTCTGAATTCGCTTTTTCTCTTCTATAAACCTTCTGAGCACAAACTGTCTCAGGTCCTCTTGCATGATTTGAAAGTCTTTTGGCAGACGCGAGGGGCGTACGCCCTCTTTCCGCTGGATTGCTTCCATGACCCTAACGAAAGAGCTAGCATGCATAAAGGAATAACGACTGACGGTGATGATTCCGTACCCCATGGACGCAAGTGCATTCTTGCGCTCCTCATCGATGGCGCGGTCTTCTTCCGCGTCATGATAAAAACCGTTGTATTCAATGTCTGTGCGAGATTTCTTTAGATACGCATCCATAAAGAACTTTTTGCGTCTCGTGAGATTCTTTGCGGCAGTGGTGACCTGCACCTCGTAATCGGTCTCAATTCCCTTAATACCAAGAATTTGCTACATTTTTCGTTCTTTCTACATCACTACGAGCCGCAGCTTAATAAGCGCATCAAGAGCTTTCTTGGTGTGGATGGCGGCGATTTGTACGATACAGACCGTTTTCTGGATATAAAACTGTCCTGCCGGGAGCAAATGCTCCAAAAGCTGATGGACTATGATCCTGCCAAGGGTGCGGAGTATGCTACATACATCTTTCCGTTCATCCGGGATGCTATGCTCCGTTTCCGCATGGGCGAAGAAAAATGGTCGGTATCCTCTCTGACTAATTACAAAATGGTGCGGTCAATGGCTTGGCTGTACCACAATACCAAGGATGCGGTCAACGAGTTTTCCAAGAAATACAACTGTGATCTTGCTCTTGCCGAAGAATATCTGAAAGTTGTCCGAGGTATCCGCAATCAGCAGCCATTCTATGTGACAGACGAGGACGGCGAGGAAACTGGCGAAGATGTCGCCCTTGACGATAGTTGGAACTATACCGACATCCTCTGGAACGGCATACAGGCAGAAAAGGTGCAACGGGCATTTGAGAAACTGAATTACCGGGAGCAGACCTTGCTCGAAAAACGGTTAGCAATTTGCATGACCTGTGGGCGTGTTGGCTCATGGAAGAACCGCCCCACCTTTGAAGACCTGGCGGTTATGTTTGAGGGAAGCACAGCCAGCGGTGCAGAGCGGGCTTACCGGAAAGCGATGGATAAGCTGACAGAGCTTCTGGTTGCCGAGGGTGCTATCCATGCAGTCCGGCTGAAACAGAAATCCAAAACCAAGCGCAAAAAGAAAATCACCGCCGCAATCTACGAATACCAGGCAGACTGCGACGGCGAATGGGGCGAAATATCAGTTGATTTTGAGAACGGCACAGCAGAAATCATTCGGCTTGCTGATTGGGATACAATTAAAACGAACTGGTTTGCCAATGAGGCGATCCGGTATATTTTATCATTGTCGCCTGATGCTCTTAAAAAATATATGCTCGTCCCCCTTGAGCCGCCACTTATATCCTGAATCCTTACAACAACTGTAAGTGGTATTTGCTGTGTTCCCATGCTATCATTTTATTACAAATGATAGGAGGTATTCACATGAAACCCATTTTGAATATTGAAAATTTAACAAAAATCTATGGCAATGTGCCAAGTCAAACAAAGGCACTGAATGGGATCACCTTCCAGGTGATGCCGGGAGAGTTTCTCGGCATTATGGGAAGCAGTGGTTCCGGTAAATCCACGCTTCTCAACTGTATTGCAACTGTGATTCAGCCCACCGGTGGGAGCATTCAGGTGGAAGGCGATACTCTGCAATCCCTCAAGGGAAAGGCTCTTGCAGAGTACCGTGGCAAAAAAGTTGGTTATCTATTCCAGAACTTTGAATTGCTGGACAACCTGACTGGCAGGGAAAACATCCTGCTCCCGACTTCCTTGCATGGGGTATCCGAAGCAGAAAGCAGCCAGCGGCTGAAGCAGTTGGCTGACTATCTGGAAATCACTGATGTTCTGGATAAGTTTCCGTCCAAGATGTCCGGCGGCCAGCGTCAGCGTGTTGCGGCAGCAAGGGCTCTGATCTTACATCCCCAAATGATCCTTGCCGATGAACCGACGGGTGCGCTGGATTCTAAGAACGCAAGAAGTCTTATGGAGAAGCTGTCCGGCCTGAATCGTGACGAACAAGCTACGATCCTGATGGTAACCCATGATTCCAATGCCGCCAGCTTCTGTAAGCGCATCCTGTTCATCCAGGATGGCGTGATCTTTCATGAGCTTCGGCGTGGAGACGAAAGCCAGCAGGAGTTCTACGGGCGCATCCTGAAGGTGATGGCGCAACTGGGAGGGGGCAGCGCAAATGTTCTCTAATCTCATTCTTCGGAACAGCCGCCGCAGCCGAAAGGAAAACGGTCTGTTTTTCAGCTCCCTGGTGATTTCTATTGTTGCCTTTTACATGATTCTTTCCATCTCCACTCAAGATGTGATGCTCTTTTTGCAGAAAATGGAGAGTGACGCAGTTGACAAACTCCTGCTTCTGATTCCTGCGTTTTATGGGATGACCCTCGGTATTCTGTTCTTTTTGATCTATTTTGCCTGCAAGTATCAGTTCGAGCGCAGACGGCATGAGTTTGGTGTTTATCTAATGTTGGGGATGCGTAGAAGTAAACTGTTTGGTATGCTTCTGGCGGAAGATTTCCTGACCAGTATTCTTGCCATGCTCATAGGCTTACCTGTGGCTGTGGTGCTTTCAGAAATTGTCAGTCTTGTCACCGCCAAGCTGGTAGGCATGGGGATCATCGGTCATCAGTTTTCTTTATCCTGGTCTGCGATTGAATGGACGCTGGCAGGATTTCTGGCAATTAAGCTGACGGCACTTCTGATTTTGAGTGGACGAATCAGCCGCCAGGAGATCGGTACTTTGCTATCCCAGCCAACGAACCGCCCCAAAAAGCAAATGCCATCTGTTATCTATGGACTGGCTGCTATATGCGGAAGTGTGATGTTGGCAGTGGCTTACTACATGGCGATTCAGGGAATTGCATGGACAAAGGTAAGTATGATGGGACTGACTTTGCTGTTGGGCATAGTTGGTACGATGCTGCTTTTCTATGGGATGCGTGCGCTGATTGCTTTGATTGTTAAGAAAGGAAAAGGAAATAAGCAGCTTCATGTATTTACCTTCCGGCAGATTCAGGAGAATGTCATTCATCAGTCAAACTCCATGGCCATCAGCTCCCTGCTGATTCTGGCGGCGCTGTGTTGTTTTGGTGCGGGCGTAGGAATTGCAGGAACGAATAACCTGTCTTCTGGCCATGTAATCGACTATACTTTTGAAGATCATACTGCAGAAGATTCATCGCAGGTTCTTCCGAATATAAAGGCAGCCCTGAAAGAAAACAGTTTGGAAAATCAATTTTCAGAGCTTTTTGAAATGAGGGTTGGGCGTATTCGCACCACAGAAGATTATGATAATGCCTACAGCATGGACGCTGTTATGGACTCTCTTCGGAGCCTGCCCCAGTCGGAAGACCGGGATGTCCTTCTGAACAATCTTGGTTATGCCACATACCCATATTTGATTTGTTTATCGGACTATAATCGTTTGTTGGAATTGTCCGGCAATCCGGCTCTCCAATTAGGCGAAAAGGAGGCCACTGTCTATATTGATACAGAGTTTACTACGGCAAGCCGTACCGCAATGCTGAACCAAGTATTGGCCGGGCAGCCCAAGGTGGAACTGGATGGTAGTCCGATTCATCTTACAGGAGAGGTTCAGTCTGTGAATTTGGTCACGGACCGTTCTATAACCTTGTCCTTTGCATTGATTCTTCCGGATGAAGCATTCCTATATTATAGTCAGGGAATGTATGATACCTATGTCAATGCGGTGCTCAGTGAGCAAGCTCTGAATGGAAATAGCCTTATGACTGCATATTTGGATTTGAACGAGAAGCTGGACGAAATTGACATTGAATATGAAAGCTATCTTCAGAATATGGGTCGTCAGCTTTTCTACACCATAGCATCCAGTTATATTACCCTCTATCTTGCGATTGTTTTCCTGGTAGTTGCCAACACCATCGTGGGTGTTCAGTTCCTGATGAGTCAGCAGAAAACCGGGCGCAGATACCAGACTCTGATCCGCCTGGGAGCTACTTACGAAACCCTTTGCCAGTCTGCTGGAAAGCAAATTACCTGGTTTATGGGACTTCCTGTATTGGTTGCGGCTGTCAGCAGTTTGTTTGGAGTCAGGGCGTTATTTACAGGGATACTCTCGTCCCGAACCCGTGGGACAGTGGCTGAAATGATGTTTGTATCTGCTGCTATGATTTTGCTGCTTTGCGTGATAGAATATATTTATATGAGAGTGGTCAAGCGCTCCAGTGATCGGTATTTGCTGACACTGATGCAGCCACAGAGAGAAGAATAATTTGGAAGGAGGTGCTGTCGTGAAAAGAATTGCTGTTGTGGAAGATGAAGTCTATATGCGGGAAGAACTCTGCAATATGCTCCAAAAGGACGGGTATCTTGCGGAGGCAATCACCGAGTTTGAAGATGCCGCTCGGCTCCTGGCAGCCCTCCGTCCTGACCTTGTGATCTTAGACCTGAATTTGCCGGAGATCAGTGGCTTTTAAATCTGCCAGGAACTAAAGAATAAAACCGCTATCCCCGTCCTGGTACTAACTTCCAGAGATCAGGTAAAGGATGAACTGCAAGCGTTCCACTTGGGTGCCGATGAATATTTGACGAAGCCGTGCAGAAAAGATCGACTTCTTGCCAGGGTATCCAATATTCTCAAAAGGTATGAAGGCCGTACCAATCTCATAGAGGGACCAGATTTCCTGTTAGACCAGCAGACCTACACGCTTTATATTCATAATACCTCTGTCGTGCTTCCAAAAAATCAGGGAAAACTGTTGGTTGCTCTTTTGTCCGGCGGCGATGCTCTGGTCACGACGGAGCAACTTTGCATAGCACTATGGGGAACCACGGAATACATAGACGAAAATGCCTTGCAGGTTAATCTGACCAGGCTGAAAAAGACGATGTCCGGTCTTGAGATGAAGCAGCGAATCGTTGCGGTTCGTGGGATGGGCTATCGTCTGGAAACGGGGGTGGCTCCATGAAGCAGCTTTGGCGCATAACAGAGCGATACTACCCCTGGCTATTGTTGCTGTTGGGCGTGGATTGCTTTTGTGCTATCATTCTTTGGATTTCTGACATTCAGGCATTTCAAACCTTGATTGGGTTAGTAGTTCTGACAAGCCTCCTTTTGTTTTCAGTGATTCTGTTTGTACTAAACAAGCGGGAGACTACCCGCCGAGAGCTGTTCCGGGATTTCCTCAGTGATCCTACCATCTGCAACGAGGAACGGCTGCTCAGTGCCATCAGCCGGGAAGAAGGAGAATCTATCCGGCTTCTGGCATCAGTTTTACAGGAACACAAAACTGAGAGTAACAGTATGGCAGATGCCCTACAGGACTATGAAGAATATGTGGAGGGCTGGGCACATGAAGCGAAAACGCCCCTATCGTTGTTGACCATGCTCCTGGATAATCGGAGCGACGAAATATCTCCTCCCCTGCAAGCAAAGCTGGATTATGTCCGCAGTCAGCTTCAGGAGGATGTCACTCAAATGTTATACTATGCCCGGTTAAAGAGCAGTACAAAGGATTATCAGTTTGAGGATATCAATTTGAATCAGTGCTTGGGGGAAGTTCTGGAGGACTATGCCCCACTTCTGGAAGAAAAGCAGTTTGTAATTCTCAATAAACTGCAATCTGAAACAGTCTATACAGACCGTAGAGGGCTTCAGTTTATGTTGGGACAGATCGTGAGCAATGCCATAAAATATAGCAGCGATAGTCCCATGCTAACGATCTCTATGATACATTCGGAGACCGCAGATGTCCTTTCAGTTGAGGATAACGGCATCGGTGTAAAAAAATATGATCTGCCGTATATTTTTCAAAAGGGCTTTACCGGGGATTCTACTGACAGCAGAAAGAAAGCTACCGGTATAGGGCTTTACCTGGTTAAGAAGATGGCTGACGATCTAAACCTTCGTCTGGAAGCTGCTTCCCAGTGGGGAAAGGGCTTTAAGATAGTCATCTTCTTTCCAAAATTGAGATCCAACGGAGGAAAATAAATAAACAGAAAAACGCCCGCAGGATTTTCTCCTGCGGGCAGCGTGTTGTCAGCTATCCAAAGGCTTGTATTCTGTTACAGTTTTCAGATAGGTTTCGGGATCGCCATTCAATATCAAGTCAGCATATGCTATCGGGTCATTGTAGATCAAATAATCCAACTCTGACCGCTGATACATATTGTCTGCAATCTCGTTCTCAACAGCGATAGTGTCAATCGCAATCATTCTGCCGTCCCTGAATTTCAGTTCCACACAGCAATTATCCATAGTGTAAGCACAAGATATTAAGGTTTTCATGGTATGTCTTCCATAATTCGAAATATAAAGCGAAAATCCCGTCTGACTTCCTGTTAGAAATCAGACGGGATTTGTCCGTATGCACCCCGGAAACCGTCAGCTAACAGTTGATAAGTAAATTAGTTCCTTATCACTGTTAAGCCAAGCCCTCCTTCGCTTTTGGGCAGCGTTAGCATCATGACAAAGGCTGTTTCCATAGGAGACCGGCATCCGTCGCGCACACATTGGATCGCCTTTCGGGCAAGGGCCAGACCGTCGCATCTGGTAATGGAATTAAAGAACTGTTTTAGCCTCTCGGTCGAGGTGAGCGCGAAACGCTCGTTATAAGAGGTGGAAGAGCCGGTTCCAAGGGAGTAAGCGCTGCACAGTTCAAAGTAGTACTCCACTAGTTCGCGAAAAGAAAGATAGGTGGCGGCCTGAAGTGCGCAAAGCTCAACGCCAACAATGAAGATGCCATCTTTGAGCTCTATAAAGCGTGAGTTCGAGAATCGTTTTGAAGAAACGTGGCACTGACAGTTCATTGCATAGCGCGCATTCCTGCGATCAAACACCATCACCTCGAGGGAATCATTTGCGTCGAGGGAAACATCATGTTTGGTGAGCCATTCTGTGGCTGCGTCAAGGAGCGTTCCGGTGGGACATGATCCGTAAATCGCGGCAGGACTACAGGATTCGATGCCTTTCGCAGACACCGAATGCGCGGCCTGGTAGACCGCTTTTGCAGTGGTATGTGACAATACGATACTCATGGTATATATCGTGTCAGCTAATGCCGTGTTGATGGCACTGAGTGGAAAAGCCGTTTTAGAGGTCTAACCAAATGCTGTCCAAAAGCTTGACGCAATTATGAGTTGGTATGCCCTAAATAAAAGTTTTCGCAGCTTAGCTATAGCATATAAATACTCAATTGCTGCACATTTGATATCGATGTATCACCATCCGACAACGAATTGCGTGTTGGGAATTGGTCGAAATCGTTCAAAATGAGGGTTCAGAATTTGTGATGGCAGATCTATCTGTGGAACGTAGGGCGGCCCCGCTGCGGGGTTTCCCGCTGCGAGGCCGCTCGTGATCTACGTCGGAGTTTATCGTAGACGTTTCTACTTGGCAAACAGGTTCTTGAGGTTGAACTCGGCTTGGACGGTGCGGAGCATGAGGTCGGTGTCGTCCAGACCCAGATGCTGCTCGTTGGCATCGGCGGCGAGGGTGCCACGGCGGCGCGCCCAGTTCTCGAGCGCGGCGGGGGCGGACTCGCGGGGGAGCGAGCGCACGTCGGCGTCCAGGCTGCGGCAGATCTGGCGCGAGTCGATGACAATGATCTTACCCGCGCGGCGTGCCTCGGCGTAACCGTCCAGGTGAATCTTGAACCAGCTGTCCTCAAAGGCGGCGTTATGCGCCATGTACGGGTACTTCTTCATAAGCTTGAGCAGCTGCTTCTGCAGTTCCTTGTTCTCGCGGAATGGCTTTTTGCCGTCGATGTCGTCCCAGGTGATGTGGTGGATATTCGACAACGGCACATCCTCGCCGCGGTAGATGTCGGGCAGGCCGCAGTAGTGTGCCTCGGCGTCGTGCGGGACGGCGTCGCTGGTGAGCTCCATGATCTCCCAGCCCACGTTGATGATGTAGCCGCGCTCGGGTGCACGGCCGGTGGTCTCGATGTCGATACCGAGCACGGTGCCCTGGATGGGCTTGCGGGCGTAGGCCACGCCGAGCGCGTCGCGGTCGCCGCGGATCTCGCGCATGACCGACGCGGCGGTGCGCTTTTGCATCTTACCGATGGCCGCGCAGGTGTCGGCATCGGACAGGCCGCGCGAAAGCGTCGCGGGCGTCACGTTGCGTAGGCGTGCCTCGCCGATCTGGTCGCACAGGTCGCGGTTGCGGTCAGCCAGGTCGCGCACGGTGGCAAAGTCGAAGCTGGGGTCGCCCTCGGCGGTAAAGTATTCGGTTTCGAGCACCTTAAGGGCCTCCTCGCCCTTCTGGCGCTCGGACTCCATGGCGCCGTGATCGCCATAGATAAACATGGGAATAAACGGCTGGCGCTCGTATTCGAGTGCTTGTGAAACGTTCATATAACTGCTCCTTGGATGGGCCGCGTCGTGCGGCTCAGGGTCATTAAGATGTGGCGAGATGATAGTTTACCATGGGCAACTATTGGCATCGCGCCTAGGACAACTACAATACCCTAGTTGACCGCTAGGACTTTTACAATGCTGCCGAAAGACACGAAAGGTTCCATCCGTCATGGATTTGCTGATTGATATTCTGCTCGACGCCGGCAAGGACACGCTCTCGCTGCTGCCGTTCTTGTTGGTGACGTATCTGGCCCTCGAGACCTTGGAGCACGTCGCGGGCGACCGCGTTAACGGGGCCATCAAGCGCGCCGGCGCCGCGGGTCCCGTGGTTGGCTCGTTGCTGGGTATGGTGCCGCAGTGCGGCTTTTCGGCCATGGCGGCAACGCTGTACGCCGGTCGCGTCGTGACCTTGGGCACGTTGGTGGCGGTGTTCCTTTCGACCTCCGACGAGATGCTGCCGCTGCTACTTGCCGAGCAGGTTCCCGTGCAGACTATGGCGATGCTTTTGGCTTCGAAAGCGCTGATCGCACTGGTCACGGGCTTTATCGTAGATGCCGCCATTCGCGGTCTGCGCCGCAACGCTCGCGCGCATGCGGCGATTCGCCGTACCGTGCTGGGAACCGCGGCCAACCCGGCCCACGTGAACTGCGCGCACGACGACCACACTGGCGGTGACATCATCGACGAGGTGGCCGAGGCGGGCGTGAGCGCCGACCACATCCACGAGTTGTGCGAGCGCGACCATTGCGGTTGCGATGATGATGAAGATGAACACGAGCGCGACCACGGACACAGCCATGACCACGGTCACACGGGCGAGCATGAGCACCACCACGGCCATGGGCACGACCACGGTCACTCCCACGAAGGGACGCCTGTCCTGTCGATCATCCGCAGCGCGATCTCGCACACCGTGCAGGTCTCGGTATTCATTTTTCTGGTGACGCTGATTCTGGTCGCCGTGCTCGAGACCTTCGGCGAGTCCGCGATCGAGCAGTTCCTGCGTGGCAACGAGACGCTCGCCGTCCTGGGTTCGGCGCTTGTCGGCCTGATCCCCAACTGCTCGGCGAGCGTGGTCATTACGCAGCTGTACCTGGAGGGCGCGCTACAGCTGGCACCGATGCTCGCCGGCACGCTTATCTCCGCCGGCGTGGGCTACCTGGTGTTGTTCCGCACCAACCGCAGTGCCCGCGAGAACGTCATGTTCCTGGTCATGATGTACGTCATCGGCGCCGGTTGGGGAATCGTTCTCTCTGCCTTTGGTCTCTAAGCCCAAAAATCTACCTTGGTTAGCGCAGCAGCTCGGTGAGGTTGCGCTTAAAGCGGGCCCGGTCTTCGCTGGTAAATGCCGCCGGACCGCGAGTGCGACCGCCGGCGCGGCGCACCTTCTTTTCCTCGTGGCGAATAAACAGTTGCATGTCGATGGTCGCCTTATCGTAGACGCGCCCGCGCACGCCGATGGCGGCGGCATCGCGCCCGAGCACCATGCTCGCCAAGCCAATGTCCTGCGTCACGACTACATCGCCCGCCTGCAGGCGTTCGACAATGGCAAAGTCGGCGCTGTCGGCGCCCACGCTCACATCGAGCGTCGTGACCCAAAATCCGCGTCGCGCATGCTCGACGTCGCGCGGATCGTCGCGGCGAATGTGGCGTTCCAGGTTCTGTGTGCTGTTGCCGGCGATAACGACGGCGACGCCCGCCCGCCGCGCGCAGTCAATCGACTCGCGCGTGACCGGGCAGGCGTCTGCATCAATAAAGAGCGTTCGCGGCATCTAGTGCACCAGTTTGCCAAATTGAATAGCGCGAACAATCAGCGTTACGCCAAACACCAGCAGTGCGGCGCCGCTAAAGATGACGAGCATCTTGGCCGACCACAGCGGATAGATAAACACGAACATGCCGGCGATGATGGAGAGCACGCCGCTCAGGATGGCGAGGGCACGGTTGGACGAAAGCTCGGACTCCAGAATGGACATGACACCTTCGACGATCCAGCCAAAGCCGGCCACGATAACCACCATCGTGGTGAGCGTCGCGGTCGAGAAGGCCTGGTTGCGCAGGATTATGACGCCGCCCAAGATAATGAGTAGGTTGGAGATGATGCTTGTCACGCGCCAGCCGGTGGGCAGCAGTGGCTCGAAAACAGCGGTAAACAGCCTGATCGCGGCCGTGATCACAAAGTAGAAGCCCAAGACGGTCGTTAGGAAGACGAGGGACTTGGCGGGCGCAAACAGCAGTGCGATGCCGGCGACGAGCGCCAAGACGCCCGTGATGGCGTAAATCCAGCGCACGGCCTTGACGGCCTTGCCTGCCATGCTTTTCTCGTCAAATCCAAACTGGCTCGATTTTTGGTCATCGTTCTTAAAGATGCCCATAATGTCTCCTTTCCGTGCGGTGCACGTCGCGTTCATTGCTCTCCGTGCGGCGTACGCCAAAAGTGCTGCAACAAGTATCGCCCAAGGGCGCCGATGCATGGGGCGGGAAGGACGAATTGCCGCCCCACATTCCCGAATTGTTACTTTTGTTCCCGCTCCAGTGAGGATTAATCAACAATTGTAGAACATTACGCCGCTGTATGTAATTGCCAAGGTTTTAGGTTAGATTTTCCTAAGAACAATTGCCCGAAATTGGGGGTCCCTATGAACGAAACAGTTCCCGCGGCGCCGTCTAGCGCGGAGTCGATGGCAAAGCAAGGTTGCGAAAAGCTCGGCCTGGACACGTTTGACGCGCTGGTCCGCCGCGCCCGTACGTGCCGTCGCTTTGACGAGTCCATGCGCGTGCCGCGCGAGTTTTTGCTCGAGCTGGCGGAACTGGCGCACCTGGCTCCCTGCGGCGCCAATGCTCAGCGTCTGCGTTTTCATGTGGTAAGCGGTTCCGAGGACTGCGCTCGCGTGTTTGACGAGCTTGCATGGGCCGGCGCGCTTAAGGACTGGTCGGGTCCTGCCGAGGGCGAGCGCCCGACCGGCTACATCGCGATTCTTGCCGAGCGCGCCGTTCCGGGCAAGCCCGCCGCTCCTATTACCGAGGTCGACACGGGCATTGCCGCGCAGACGATGATGCTCGCCGCCCGCAGCGCCACGCCCGAGGTGGCTGCCTGCATGTTCAAGGCCTTTACGCCCCACGCGATCGATGCCATGGGGCTCGATAGCGACAAGTATGAGCTCAAGCTGATCATGGCGTTTGGCGTTCCGGCCGAGACGCAGGTGATCGATGCGATCGATTCCAACCCCGACGGCTCAATTAATTACTGGCGCGACGAGGCGCAGGTGCACCACGTACCCAAGCGCCCGCTTGCCGACGTACTGGTGTAGCTGAGCGTCACCGCGGTGTGATCCGGCGGTAAACCACCACAAAGGTACCTGTCCCCTTTGCGGTGGTGCGAGGGGAGGACGTGTGGCAGATTTGTATTTGGTGCGGCATGGGCAGACTGAGCTCAATGTGCAGAACATTTTGCAGGGTGGGCACGATTCGCCGCTTACGGCGCGCGGGCGCGAGCAGGCGCTGGCGACGCGCGCGGCGTTTGAGGCGCGTGGCGTGACCTTTGACCGTGTGTATTCCTCGCCGTTGGGCCGGGCGCGGCATACGGCTGAGCTAATTGCTGGTGAGGGCCGCTCGATAGAGCTGGTCGATGACCTGCGCGAGTGGCATTTGGGCTCGCTGGAGGGTACATCAAATCGCGAGATGCCGCCGCAGCCCTGGGGTGATTATCCGGTGGCCTTTGGTGGCGAGTCTGAAGGCGAGCTCCAGTCGCGCATGGTCGCGGCGCTGTCCCACATCATGGCCAGGCCGCAGCACGACTGTGTGCTGGCAGTCTCCCACGGCTCTTCCTGCCAGGAGTTTCTTGAGTATGTGACTGGCGGGGGAGAGCTACCCGACAACGGTGCCGTGCTTCATTTTGGCTATTGCGACGGTGCGTTTTCGCTCCTTGATTGGTAACGAACGAAAGGACCCCTATGAATAAAGACCTGTATCTGGTTCGTCATGGGCAGACAATATTCAACCTTAAGCGCATTATTCAGGGTTGGAGTGACTCGCCGCTCACGCAGCTGGGATGCGACCAGGCGGCACGTGCCGGCATGTTCTTACGTGCGCGCGGCATTGAACCCGATCATGCCTACACCTCCACACTTCATCGCACCGAGCAGACTATCGCCAACCTGTGGCCGGGCTTGGCGTACGAGCGCCTGGACGGTCTGCGTGAGTGGTTCTTTGGCGACTTTGAGGCCGAGCGCGTGATGCTTATGCCCGAGCGGCCGTGGCGAGATTTCTATCGTCAGTTTGGCGGCGAGGGCCAGATGCAGGTGCGCGAGCGCATGGCGGCGACGATAACCGATCTTATGCGACGTCCGGACCACGAGTGCGTGCTCGCGGTGAGCCACGGCTCGGCTATCAAGGAGTTTTTGGACCACGTGCGGGGCGCGGCGGCCGACGAGCGCGAACGCGTGCCGGGCAACTGCTCAGTGCTGCAGTTTGCGTTTGACGATGCGGCCGATACGTTTGAACTGGTCGAAGTCTTTACGCAGGAAGACTACGCGCGCGAGCTGGGGCTTGAACCGCTCGTGGCTACTGCGGGTCCGCAGCGCGGATAACGCGAGCGCGGCGGCACGGGTCGTCGGCATAACTTCTCGACGCAAAAGGGGCGGAGATGCATGTACCTGCTGCATCTCCGCCCCCTGTTTGTTGGGCTGCCGATTTTTGTGCTGGACGGTCTGGTCTTGCTAGAACCGCGCGACCTGGTGCGTGAGCAGACCCGTCGGAACCTGCGCCGCGCCGCCGCTGACCTGCGCGGCGGGGAAGAGCGCAGCTACGGCAAAGTTGAACGGCTCTTTGCCCGTGTAGGTGCCGGCGGCACGTGCATCGTCGGCCAGGAGCTGTGATGCCTCGACTAGTGCGACAGCGTAGGCAGGGTCGTCGGCCAGTGCCGGCTCCGGCGCCTGGTCGAGCATGGCGCGGATGGCCCCGACGGCGTCCTCGCGCTTGACCTCCCACACGCGGTGCGTAATGCCGGCGGGGTCGGTGACGGCATAGAGTGAAGCGCCCTCTTTTGCGGCGCCGAGGATGATATCCATGACGGGAGAGGCTTCGTAGACAAGCGTTACGGGACGGGGCTGTACCTTGAGGTCGGCGATTGCGCGCGCAGCGGCGGTCGTATCGGCGGCAACCGCGTCGCCGCCCGCCAGCGCACCAACCGGGCAGATCGCCACGACACCCGTCACACGTCCCGGCTCGCCCGAGCATTCGTACACGTAATACGCCGCACCCGGGTCCTTGAGCATCAGACCATCGGCAATGGCTCCGCGCAGAGCATCGTTGCCGCTCATGATGCTGTCCATTGCAGGCAGCGCCTCGAGCACGCGGTCCTGAGCCGGGCGGATGCAGGGAAACGGAAGTGCTTTCATGGGCGGTCCTAACGCACGAGTCGGTTTGTTCGCGGCTTATTATGCCCCAACTTGGCCGCTCGCGTCCCAGAGCACGTTGTCGGCGAGCACGATGAGCACGTTCTGACAACGAACGATATCGGCGTGGGGCACATATTCGTTGGGCTTGTGCGCGAGCGCCAACGAGCCGGGGCCGTAGCTCATGCAATTGCGGTTACCCGTCTTGCTGGCAATGAGGGCGGTATCGGTGTAGCCGGTAAAGAAGCCGACGGTCGTTTCCGCGTCCGTCGTATCGTCTGCTGCGCGCTTGAGTGCAGCTAGAAGGGGAGAGTTCGGGTCGCGCTCGATGGCGGGGCGGTCGCCCGTCACGGTGTAGCTGCCATGGCAACCGGGAACGGCGGCTTCGGCGACGGCGATGGCCTGCTCTACCATGCGCGTCGCGGCGGCCGTATCGGTCGGCGGGGTCAGGCGCATGTCGACCCAGACTTTGGCGCGGTCGGGTACGACGTAGGGGCGATATCCGCCCTCGATTTGGCCAAACGTGATGGTCGAAGGCCCCAGCTCATTATGCACGGGCAGCGCCGCAAATGCGCGGCGAAGCGAGCACACGGCCTCGGCCATGGCGGCGACGGCATCCGCGCCCTTCCAGGGCTGGCTCGCATGCGCCGTCACGCCAGCCATTTCAATCTCGAACCACGTACGCCCCTTGTGCGCCACCTGGATCTGTCCGTCGGTGGGCTCGGTGTCCAGCACCCATTCGCGCGAGCCGACCCAGCCAGCATCGATCGCGGCCTCTGAGCCGCGCATAAAATCTTCCTCGTCGACCGAGCAGATGAGCGAAAAGCCGCGACGCGGCAGCGCGCCATCCGCCACCACGCGCTCGAGCGTATGGACCAGCGCGGCAATGGCGCAGGCCAGGCCACCCTTCATATCGCAGGCACCGCGGCCGTAGAGCTTGCCGTCGCGCACGACCGCCCCGAGCGGCGTAATGTCCGCGTCCCAGCCGTCGCCCAAGGTGACTGTATCCATGTGGCAGATGTAGACGAGCCGTGGCTCGTCGCTCAAACCGGGCACGGTGACCATAAGGTTGCGGCGCCCGGGGAGTACTTCGAGCTCTGCAATCTGCACGGCATCGAGTACCGGATGGCTCAGCTGCGCCAATCGTTCCTCAATCAACGCTTTGATATAGCGTTCAATCTCGCCCTCATACGCACCTGGGTCGGAACTGTCGATCCGCACGAGCCCTTGCGTAAGCCGCCAAGCAAAATCTGTATCAACCATAGGCACCTCACAGATAGTTAGGTCAACATACAGATTGTATGCCAAGAAGCGGCTCGGTGCATTTAATGGAGGGCTCACAAAAACGGGGACGCCTCTCGTGCGAAAGGCGCCCCCGCGGGCATTCAATGTCAGCGACGGGCAGGCCACATGGGGAACTGCCCGTCAGATCAGCCGGCGCTATTTGATCACGCGCACGCGATACATCGACGGAATCTGCTTGAGCGCCTCGATGGTGCTGCTGTCCAGGTGCTCGTCGGTGTCGAACATGGTGTAGGCGTTCTCGCCGGCAGACTCGTTGGTCATGCGCTGCACGTTGGCGTTGTCCTTGGCCAGGATCGCCGTGATCTGGCCGATCATGTTGGGCACGTTGGCGTGCAGGCAGGCGATGCGGCTCGCGGCGCGCGCCTTGCCCATGCTGCAGGCGGGGTAGTTGACGCTGTGCGCGATGTTGCCGTTTTCCAGGTAATCCTTGAGCTCGCTGATGGCCATGTCGGCGCAGTTGGCTTCGGCTTCGCCGGTGCCGGCGCCCGAATGCGTGGTGATAAACGTGTTGGGCATCTTGACGGTCTTGGGCGTGGCAAAGTCGCAGCTAAACCAGCTGAGCTTGCCCTCGCGCAGGGCAGCGTCGACGGCGTCCTCGTCAATGATGGTTTCGCGCGCGTAGTTGATGAGGACGGCGTTGGGTGCCAGCAGGTTAATCTGCTCTGTGCTGATCATGCCGATGGTGTCTGCCTTGCTGGGCACGTGCACGGTGAGGTAGTCGCAGCCGCGGCACAGATCCTCGAGCGTGCCCACGCGCTGCACCTCGCGGCTCAGCACCCACGCGTGCTCAACGGAAATGAACGGATCGTAGCCGTAGACGTCCATGCCCAGATCGACGCAGGCGTTGGCGACCTTGGAGCCCACGTTGCCCAGGCCGATGACGCCGATGCGCTTGCCCTTGAGCTCGCGGCCCACAAAGGCCTTCTTGGCTTTCTCGGCATCGACCTGGATCTCGGGGTCGTCGGCGTTGTCGCGCACCCAGTTCATCGACTGCACTACGCCGCGGCTCGAAAGCACCAGCATGCCCAGGACGAGCTCCTTGACGGCGTTGCTGTTAGCGCCGGGGGAGTTAAAGACGACGACGCCCTTCTTGGCGTACTCCTCGACGGGGATGTTGTTGACGCCGGCACCGCAGCGGGCGATGGCGCGGATGCCCTCGGGCAGCTCGTAGCCGTGCAGGTCGGTCGAGCGCATCAGGATCGCATCGGCCTCCTCGGCGGTGCCCACAAACTCGTAGCCCTCGCCAAACTCGACTTTGCCGTCTTTAGTGATGTCGTCGATGGTCTTAATTTTACGCATGGAAAAACTCCTTAGCAGGTTTTGATCTAAACAGGGTGGTCTGAGGTGGCTGGTCGGCCCGCGTGTTGCGGGCTAGTTAGATCGCGGGCTCAAACTATGCTGCGTTTCGAAGTCCTTCATGTACGTGGCCAGCGCCTGCACGTCTTCCATGGTGACGGCGTTGTACACGCTAGCGCGCATGCCGCCGACGAGGCGATGGCCCTTGACGTTTTGAATCTGATGCTCGGCCGCGCCTGCGACAAAGGCCGCGTCGAGTTTGACGTCGCCGGTGCGGAAGGTGACGTTGGCGATGGAGCGGCTGTCGGTCTGCGTGGTGCTATGGAACAGCTCGCTGTGCTCGAGCAGCTCATAGAGCAGGTTGGCCTTGGCCCAGTTGCGCTCGGCCATGGCGGCAAGTCCACCGGTCTGCTCCACCCAATGGAACACCTTGCCGCACACGTAGATGCCAAAGGTGTTGGGCGTGTTGAGCATGGAGCCCTTGGCGGCCTGGGTCTTGAGGTCCAGGTACTGCGGCGTCTGCGCAAAGGCGGGGCCATCTGCGATGAGGTCGTCGCGCACGATAACCACGGTCACGCCCGCGGCGCCGGCGTTTTTTTGCGCGCCGGCGTAAATGAGCCCGTAGCGCTCAACGTCGAGCGGCTGCGACAGGAAGCAGCTTGAGACGTCGGCGACCAGCGGCACATCGCCGCAAGCGGGCAGCTCGTGGAACATGGTGCCAAAGATGGTGTTGTTCTGGCAGATGTAGACGTAGTCGAGCCCGTCGCCCGCGGCCTCGGCGGCAATGCGCGCGTTGATATCGGCCATGTTGGGAATGCGGTCGAAATTGGTGTCCTCCGAGCTTGCGAGCAGCACGGCCTCGCCGTACTTGGAGGCCTCCTTGTACGCCTTGTTGGCAAAGTTGCCGGTCACGACGTAGCCGGCGCGGCCGCGGCGCATGAGGTTCATGGGGATGCCCGCAAACTGCAGTGTGGCACCGCCCTGCAAAAACAGGACACGGTAGTTGTCGGGGATGCTCAGCAGGCGGCGCAGAGTTGCCTCGGCGTCGTCGATGATCTGCTGGTACATGCTAGATCGATGGCTCATCTCGAGCACGGACATGCCGCAACCGCGGTAGTCCATCATCTCGTCGGCGATCTCGGCGAGCACGCTTGTAGGTAGCGCGGCCGGGCCAGCTGAGAAGTTGTGCACACGTGCCATCTTCTAGTTCCCCTCGTAGTCGTTTGAACGTTCGGGATACTTTAGCACAGTGGAGCGCCTGGCGCGACCGCATCACGGTAAAACTCGAGTGCGCCGCTATGATTTACAGGATGGTTACATGGGGGAGGGGCGACCTTACCTGATGGCTCGCATCCGATCCGCCTCGGTCTTCGCTTGTTTCCAGGGACGCACGCGGTCGTTTACGAGGTCATCGTAGCCGCGGGCGATGGATTGCTGGGCAGCCATATAAGCTTCGTGGCGGTTGTCAATTACCGAGCCTGAAGTGTTTTGCAAGAATGGAACTTTTTCAATTGGCATGCAGAGCCCCCTGTATTGCTTGCCCATTCAATCTATATCGATGATAGCGTGCGGGCGCCTTGCAGGATTGGGGCAAAGCGATGGGCGGTAGGAAAAACTTGGACCCCCAGCCGGCTGATCCGTGCATCTATGTTCACAATTGAATCATTTTGGCGGTAGTTTTGTTGCGCAATCAAGCGTGCTTGAACCATGGTCGACCTTTTAGGGAACTGTTCGCCGGGTGATAGTGACCGTCTGCAGAAACGGTTCCATTGGACATCTTTGTTCTTCGAGTTGCGCAAGTCCCTCACGGTATGATTAAAAGCACGTCGTGTCAGACCGGTGTCAATAAAAGGTCAGAAATGGCGGCATCGAATGCAATTACGGCATAGGGGATGCTGATGAGCGAAGCGAACTACTTGGAGAGGCTGAAGAAAGCGCCCATCTCGGAGCTTAGTTTTGATGATGTGGGGCTAAGGCGTTTAATCCAGAATGCTGGTTTCTGCTACTTGCCCGATCTTTTGTCTCTTACCGATCAAGAGATAGACGCTCGTTTTGATGGCAGATATGCCGATTCAATCATTAAGATGCGAAAGAAATACCGCGCAGTTCCTGAAGCCTTCGCGGCATCCATGCTTCAGCCCAAGATGGTCGAGAATCCGACCCGAACGTGAAAGCCTCGCCGAAAAGCCGACCTCCTCACGAGTCAAATATCGAGACAGCGTCTTCGATAGAGCAATATGAATACGACTTGAGCCATTTTCCGCTCACGCGCTCCCATGGGCTGTTTTCGGCAAAATTGGAGGAATTTGAAGAAAGAGCTCGGGGTGCCTTTGACGACCTTGGCTCAAGGTCTGAAAACGTCATGGTTTATCAAGCGTTTGAGGAATTCTCGGTAGACCTTGATGGGCTCAGCACTGCTTTTGAAGAACTCATAAAGCGTTACCCGACAAAACCTCGCATTGTTCTGATGCTGATTGATAGGTGTTTGCCGAACGCTTTTATGGTCTATGTTGCCGACAAAGCGCGCAGGGTATTCAATAGCCATAACCTGTGGGGCAACTTTTTTGCCAGTCTTGGCATTCGTGACGGTAGTGTGCAGGGGATAGTAAAGCACATTTTTATAAAACATGTTGAAGAGCGTGGAATGCCTTTGTATGGTCGCGATGAGGAAGTTAATCACTACTACTACACTGCTCTTCTCCACGGAGGCTTATCGGAAGATTCTTGGTCAAACCTGTGGGAGAAATTACTTCCGCTTGCGAAAGAAGTTTCTAAAGGCAGTCTAGGTTTTGGCGGAGAGATGGACGGGCGCTCCGTTCTTAGGGAGCTAAAGAACCCTGAGAGTCGGTATGCTCCCGAAAAGGCAGTCCTTAACATTCTTGAGAAAGCGCCCGATTCAACCATTGCTCCATTATTTGAGGCGTCCATGCGCGTGGCGGCGCAAATTGTTGACTCGAATAGGGCTGGAAGCCGCTACACGATGCTATCTAGTTTCGGTCTGCCTGAAGCCGCAATGCAGGCCCTTCGTGACAACCAAGAGCGTGTGCCGCCCTTGGCGACCGGAGGAAGGGCTGCTGCTGAGACGCAAGAGCGGAGAAGTGGCACCCACCGATTGATCTATCTTCCGATTGCCAGTTTGCAGCTGGATTTATCTGAGGGTGTTGTGACCATGCGCTGGCCGCGCCAACAGTTCCCGCTGCATTTTGCTGGTGACAAGATTGACTATTATGTTGACGGCGAGCTAAAGGCAAGCTCTGAATTCGATATGAGTGTCGGAAAATGCATTTTGAATGCCGTCGGTATTGCCGTTAACCCTCGGGCTCGTTACGACGTGGAATTGAAGCTCATGCAGAAAGATGAGCGAGCGGGTGACTACATCGAGCTTAGTTCTTTGAGCCAGTCGTTCAGTAGGAACAAGCCCGGTTGTTTTGAATTTATAAAGGACGCTAAGGGCTTCTACCGCTTGCGTGGCAAGAACGAGCGGTTAACGAAAAAGCGTCGTATCGCATACATTGTTAAAGACGGATACAAGATTGTTCCCGGGCAAGGCATGAAAGCCGTTTCGGAGTATGAGGCTTCTGGCGATTGGAACGATAACCAGATTTTTATCTACGACGTTGAGCCCGGTTCGGCAGGTTCGGTTGTTGACGAGCTTACGGGCGAGGAAGTTGCCGTTTGGCAAGAACGTTATGTCGCAAAGGTTGATAAGCATCGCATTATCGGAGAAACGAGCGACGGCGTTGACTTGTATGGGTGCGTTCCGAACGAACTCAATACCAGCGACGGCCTGCCCTCTGTGAGCATTGAAGCGCTTGATGGCGCGAGCGCCCTAAAAGACTTGGACATCATGTGCTGCTGCGATGGCGAGCTGGTGTCGATGCCTCGTTGCGCCATATATGAGGACGATACTGAAAATTCAGGTATTGCAAGAATAGAATTCAATCCCTCAAAAACGAGTCAATTCAGTTGGCATATCGAAGAGTGCGTCCTGGAGGCGAGGCAGAAATCTGCCGGTGGTAAGGTTGTTTTCCGCTACCGATTCGCAGTGGTGCCCATACAAGAATTTAGGCCTCTGTCCATCAGCATTGATCACGGGCGTGCTGTAGCCGAATATGGCTTCCAGGCGTGTCTTCCCATTGATGTTGTGCGTATTTATGAAGAAGCCGATGCGGAAGGCGAATGCGACAGGCTTAATTCCCTCAATGCTTGGGAGCGGTATGAAGCGAAGGCCCTCCTGAAGGATGAGTTCTTGCATCTCCGTATTCGTTCGAGGGAGAGCGGCAAAGAAACCGATGCCAAACTTGCTCTTGCTGCAATAGGCGTTGACATACCAGAAAGACTTGCAAATCTATCCAAGGAGCGTCCAATCTGTTTGGCAGATGCGTTGGAACTCGGCCCCAGTGCGGCAAACTTTAAGATTATCTCCTATGGTTGGAGGTACAACAGGGCTGCGCTGGTGATGCTCGGTTCAAAACCCCTATTCTTCAAGAACCTCAAACAGCCTGGCGAATACGGATTTAATCTATTTAGACATGCAAGCCTCTTTCAACAGACTGACTATAGGGCATCCAGCCGTCTTCCTCTGAGGCTGTCCCTGTGCTATGGCGATGACGTATCAACTGGAGAACTGATTCCAGCTTGGACCGATGTTCAAATGCTTGATTGTGCCGAGGGGCTCGGTATTAACGGCTGGAAGCTATCGCCGGGAGAATCCCTTGGATATGTTCTTCGGTTTGAAGGCAAGCCCTTGTGCGACATTCATTTCAGGTTCTTTAGGCGTTCCAAGTATAAGGAAAGAGACGAAAAGCCGATTGCTACGGCCTTTGCGGAAAAGGGCTCTGCGGAGGTTACTCTTCCATTAAGCGTGGTGAGGCAGCTGAGCAATAAGAGAGAGGTTGCAGTTGAAATGTCACCGAGCGACTTCTTTGGAGACCCTCGGCGAGAATACGCGACCAGTATCATTCTTAAATAGCAGGAGCAAATAATGATGGATGCAAAAGAATTCAACCCCATTGAGACTGCGCGCAAAGTGGAGGACTCTTATCGCGAGTACATTGCCACTACTATTCACTTTGATGACGCGGATTTGCAGAAGCAGCTTGAGACGATTCTCTGCGAGCCGGGATATCTTGCAAAGGGACCGTTTCTTGAGGCGGCGCCTCCGTACCGCAAGGATAAAACTGTGGCAGACCTGGTGGACGAGGGGGCTTCTCTGCAAGGGCATGATGAGTTTAGGCGGCGGAGAAGAGCGTAATTTTGACCCCTATCGCCCCTTATATGTGCATCAAGTTAAGGCTATTGAAAAGAGCGTTGCCAGGCGTAATTACGCAGTCGTTACGGGCACGGGTTCGGGTAAGACTGAGTGCTTTTTGCTTCCGATTCTGAATGACATCCTCTCAGAATTCGAAAAGAGCGGGCCCTCCGCTGGCGTCCGTGCCATGATACTTTACCCGATGAATGCTCTCGCAAACGATCAGCTTAAACGATTGCGACTGTTGCTGAAGGGGACCGATATCTCCTTCGGGCGTTATACCGGAGATACTGAGGAGAAAGAGTCCGTGGCTCTCCGTAAGTGGAAAGACGAAAACCCGGATCAAACTAGACTGCCAAATGAAATCATCTCTCGCGAGAAAATACGTGAGAACCCACCCAACATTTTGCTTACAAACTACTCTATGCTTGAGTATCTCCTTCTACGTCCGGAGGATGCGCCGCTGTTCGAAGGAGCATTTGGTGCAAACTGGCGGCATATCGCCATCGATGAGGCGCACGTTTATTCAGGCGCGCTTGGCACCGAAATCGCATATTTGCTGCGTCGAGTAAAGGCTCGTATCGAATCGGAAACGGGGGAGCTGCCCAAGCTTCATTGTTACGCAACTTCCGCAACAATCGGCTCAGAAGAAGATATGCCGAAGGTGGCTAAATTTGCTCGGGATCTTTTTGGCGAGCCTTTCTCGGGTGATCCCGCGGATCTCGATGTCATCACGAGCGAGAAAGATCAGCCCCAAGATGCTCTTGATGAAAAGCCTTGGGGCGCGCTTTCTCTAGACACTTGGGCGGAACTTCGCAGGGAACTTTCCTATCCCGAAAACGCAAACGTAGAAGACATTCGCAGCGCACTCGCATCTGGTGGAGCTCCTGAAGAGGTTGTAGCGAGACTAGACGGCGAGTCCCCCCTAATGGGACTAGGAAAGATCCTTCTGGGTGAATCGTCTGCGACAAAACTGGTGAGACGCTGTGAGCGTCTTTTCGACCTCACTGATCTTGACACCATTGAGGAGCTTGAGATCGAAGGGCTCACGGGAGATAAGCGGGGTGTGGAAATCCTCACTGCCATGGTTGAGGTGCTTTCCTCTGCACAGCGCTCCAAGGATGTTCCCATTCTTACGAGTCGCTACCATTCTTTCTTGCGTGCTCCTGAGGGCATCTATTTAAATCTGCATACACGTAAGCTGACTCCTCACAAAACGATTGCGGAGCATTATGACGATGAAAACGATACTCCTGTATATGAGGTGTCGGTCTGTCGCCATTGTGGGCAGGCATACATCCTTGGTGAGGAGAGCTCTGATCCCGAGGTGAAGACTGCGTGGCTAAGTCCTCGACATGAAGGAACGGATTCCGACGACGAGTTTCTTCCGAGAGTCTACTACCGTCTTCTCTCTGACGAATCGGAGAGGGATCCCGATGAAAAGATCCAATGGCTGTGCCCGATATGCGGGTCTTTGTATCATGAAGCCGAGGGTGGTGTTCATCGTTTCGAGCATGAGATTGTTGCGCGCATCCCAATTGCGCTCAACCAAAACGAGAAAAAACAATCAGATGAAGCAGAGGCGCGTTGTCGTCATTGCGGATATCAGTCCGTTGTGGCAATTCAGCCAATGCGCGTTTCGCCTGAAGCTGCAGGCAGTGTCGTCTGTTACGACCTGGTCAGGGATATTCCGCCTTTTGATGAGGAAGAAGCTGACGAGGATGATTTGTTCGCAGACCTCGATGAGGAGCGCAGGGCAGGAAGTATTATTTGCTTCTCGGATAAGCGCCAGGACGCGGCTTTCTTCGCGCCCGCAATGGATAGAACTTATGGGAACATCACACGTCGTCAGCTGATAAGAGAAGCGGTGGAAACCCTGTCTCGCGACGGTGAGGGTTGTAAGCCGAGCTCAGTTATTGATTGGATAACAAGTGTTGCAAAGAGGCGATATCCGGGGGTCTTGGGTTCCAACAAGAGGGGCCAGGCGACGGCCTGGATTCTCGATGAGCTTGCGGCTGAGGATTCGCGGAACAGCCTTGAAGGCCTTGGCGTTGTAAGGATCGAGCCTACTGAATTTAACAAGGGGTTTTCCCATCCTGGGGCGAAAAAACTTGTCGAAAGACAGGTGGATAGACTTAATGCCGATGGGGCAGCCTGGCTTTCATTCGAAGACTACATTTTGTTTGCAAGGACCTGTCTTGAACTGCTCCGAGAGAAAAACGTTATCGAGGTTCCTGAAGGGGTCCCTGAGCTAAGAAACAATCATGAGAAGCGCGGTAACCTTGTCGTGCTTGAGGGAGGCGGCTCTGCGTCAAAGGATATTGTTCAGTTTGCGGGAGATGCGGTACGTGGTACAGAAAATAAGCGCAGTGCCTTTATTCGCAAGTACGTCAAAAGGGTCCACGGTATCGAGCTGACCCGTGAGGACGTTCGCCCGATTCTGCAAAGTCTATTCCAGTTTATGGGGGAGTATCTAAGTTGCAAGCTATTTAGGGGCGAAGGATATTTGATTGATTCGCGTGAACACTTTAGGCTTGGCAGAGATATTTGGACTATGTATCCGCATTCCAACGATGATATTGTCTATCGTTGCGATGCATGTGGATGTGAGACTCATCTGGACACGCATGGCGTTTGCATGACAACGAAATGCAACGGCACGATGGTGAAAATGAGCTTCGCAGAGGCAAGAGACAAAGACCGCTTCTATAAAACCGTATATCAAGATGAGGCGCTTCCCCTCGACATCGAGGAACATACTGCACAGCTGTCATCCAAAAAGGCTAGAGAAATACAGAGCGAATTTATCAAAGGCAACGTTAATGTTTTGAGTTGCACGACCACGTTTGAGCTGGGTGTGGACGTTGGCGATTTGAGGGCCATTTTTATGAGAAACGTTCCACCTAGTACCGCGAATTATACGCAACGAGCCGGTCGCGTTGGACGCCGCGCTGGCAAGCCTGGATATGCCATCACGTTTGCTCGCTTGCGGCCCCATGATGTCGCGTACTTTGAGGACCCAGCCAAGATAATTGGCGGCAACACGAGAGTGCCAATGTGTTATCTGAATAACGATGCCATTGCGATACGGCATGTTTTCGCTGTCGCTATGTCTGAGTTCTTTCGCTACGCGAGCCGGAGCTTGGGCAAAGACTACTCTCATGGATACAACGACTTTATGGATCTTTCTAAATCGGAGCCGGAAGGCCTCGAAGATCTTCGCAGCTTCCTTGCATCGCGGCCAAAGAGTGTCTATGAACAGCTCGTCCGCGTTGTTCCGCAAGGCATGCCCGTGGCGGAAGAAGTTGGCGTAAACGAGTGGGGGTGGATAGCAAAGCTCGTTGGGCCAATCGATTCGGCTGAGAATGGAGGCGGTGGCAGGCTTCTCCTTGCACATAGCCTTAAGCATGCTGATTTTGAGCGTGTTCAGGATGGTATTGAGCTGAATATGGGCGTCAACGACATTCTCGCATCCAAGCTTCTAAAGTCCAGGGATGCGCTCAAGAAGGAGAGAACTATCGCAATTCTTGCCGAGAACGGAGTATTGCCTAAGTACGGGTTTCCGACTGATCTCGTAGAGCTCCATCTTCTTGATATCGAGAATTCTGTAGGTGAGAACAGGCTCGAGCTTTCTAGGGGTATGCGTCAAGCCATTAGGGAATATGCACCGGGGGCGGAAATCGTTGCCGGCAAGACGCTTTGGAAGTCCGTTGGACTCAGAAAGCCGAAAGGACAAGAGTTGCGAAAGCGCAGGTATGGAAAGTGTCCAAATTGCGAAACATTTGTATGGCCTATTGAAAACTACAGTGATAAAGGCGAGTGTCCCGTTTGCCATACCGAGTTTGCTCTCGAAAAGAATATGCTCATACCTTCCTATGGTTTTGTCGGCACGGAAAACAAAAAAGGCATCGGGCTTAGAAGGCCGAGGCCAAAGGGGTATGCATCGGTGCACTTTAGCCAGCACTGGCCTAACGAGACTGCGACCGGAGAGTTTTGTTTTCCTGGCGGTGCGGTGAAAGTAAAATATGCCGAGAACGGGCAACTTTGTGTGCTCAATAGCCCTGCTAAGGGCTTCCAAGTCTGCTCTTACTGCAATCGCGCTGCTGTTGGTGGAGAGAAGATCCAACATACCTACTGGTGCGAGAAGAGCGGCACTGCTCCAAAGATTAATAGGTTCAGCGCACTGGGTACGGCATTTGTGAGCGACGTTCTCGAGCTCGTATTTGATTTTGATGCGGCGACGGTTTGCTGCGATGGCGACTGGGAAGCTGTGATGTGGGCGCTGTTTACCGCTGCGGCTAAAATCCTTGAGGTTCCCGAGACCGAACTCGGAGGGACTACATACAAAAATGATGCAGGCAGCTTTTCAATACTCATCTATGATGACGTGCCTGGAGGAGCCGGTCATGTGCGCCAGCTCAGCAAAGAGGTGGCGGAGCTAATTGAAGAGGCTTATAAGGTCGTAGACGGTCATTGTGGATGCGGTGAAGAAACTTGCTGCTACGGTTGTATTGCAAATTATTACAACCAAGCTGTGCAGGCGAACCTTTCTCGAGGCGCTGCAAAGCGAATTTTGGGGACTCTTCTTGCTGTATCGCCTTCCGTTTGTTCTGCCGGCAATTCCGATGAGGATAAAGAACTCGATTGCGAGCTGGATGCCTCGGACTCGGTTGCTGGGTTTGAGCTATATGCCTCTGATGATGGCGCAAACAACAAGGCGCTATCGTTGGCCGAAGCGATGAAGCTGTCAATCCGATCTGATTCTTCGGAGGAGTGGATCGAGTTGATTCGTGAAATGACGAGCTACGACTCGCATCTGCGCTGGGAGACTCCGGGCATAGATGTGGAGCTATCTGATGCTGGCGACGACAGCGCTTATGCCACGCTTGTTTGGCGCAAGTCCAAGGTCATTCTTCTTGACGAGGAAGCGGCGGGCGATTTTGACAATGCCTTCGGCTCCGCTTGGCGATTTGCGTCAGGCTGGAGTCTGTTTGTTGCCGGCGAGTGCTCCGCTGAAGATGTAATGAGAGAGATCGATAAAGAGGCATAGCCATGGCTGCAAGAATGATACCGAGCCTTGGCCCAGCTGAATACGACGATCGGAGCCATGAGGGGGAGATTTATTACGCACTGAGTAAGCTTCCCGATGATTTTACGGTTATCCATTCATACAAGATGTTGGATGTTGTGGATGGAAACGCTATTGAGCAGAGGGAAGCCGATTTCGTCGTGTTTAATCGCAGACTCGGTATCCTTGTCATCGAGGCGAAGGCGGGAAAGATCCGCTGCGAAAACGGCGAGTGGCTATACGGTAGCGGCATATCGATGCGGAGGCATGGAGGGCCTTATCGGCAGGCGGATAGCATTAAATGGAAGCTCATTAATCGATTTGAAGATGTAGGGTTGAGGGAGCTGTGCGATAGGTGCAAGGTTACTCATGCGGTTTGGCTTCCGTCCTTGGGCGCCCACGAGCTTGGTTTTATTGACTACTCTCCTGAGGCTTCTCGCGATATTACTCTGTGCAAGACAGACCTTGGGGATCCAACTGCTCAAATAGTTCGCATCATGAGTATGGAAGTCGGGGGAAGGGAGACGAGACTCTCCAAGACCGAGGCTCAAGAGGTTTTGCATAAAGTGCTCTTGCCGGAGTTCGATATCGTCCCGACGAATTCGGTAGACTATCGATATAACGATTTCGTGTTCGCAAGGCTGCTGGACTCGCAGGCTCGCGTGTTGAATTTCATCAAGGATCAGAAGACGGCGGTAATTAATGGGGCGGCAGGAACTGGTAAAACCCTCATTGCAATTGAGAGGGCTAGGCAGGCCGCCTGTACGGGCAGGGTTCTCTTTTTGTGCTTTAATTCGCTTTTGAAGGAAGAGATTGCTAGAAGGTGCAAGGATGTTCCGGAAATCGACGTCTATACAATTCCGGGCTACGCCTGCAAGGTCTGCAATTCTCTCGAGCCAAACTATGCCAGCCTGACCGAAGAGCTCATGGAGCACCCTGACTCGTTTCCCTATCAGCACATCGTAATAGACGAAGGCCAAGATTTTGGCCTCAAGGCTATCGAGGACGCGATGGTGCTCGAAACGCTACGTTCTATTGTGGATTCAAAGCCGGAAAGCACCATGTATCTCTTTTACGACAAAAGGCAGTTTGTCCAAGGCTCAACTATGCCCAGCTTCCTTATGGATGCCGATTGCAAGCTAACGCTTTATGTAAACTGCCGGAATACGGAGGCTATCGAGAAGTCTTCCCTGAGTGCTTTTGGTGAAGCGCACGGTTTTAGAACACAGGTTATGGCTAAGCTTGGCAAGCCTCCATTGCTTATGATTGATTGTGACGCCGCCGCGCAAGAGGCATATGTGGATAAGCATATTACTCTACTCAAGAGTGCCGGTATTAATGACATTGTGATTATCACATGCAAGACACTGGAAAATTCTAAGCTGTCGGGCTGTTTCACTGGCGATCAGAGCTTAAAGAGGTGGAAAGGTCAGAAGATTCCCGTCCATACGGTGAGGAAGTTCAAGGGGATGGAGGCTGCTGCGGTAATTTTGATTGATGTTGATCAAGCCTTATGGGAACAGCCGTTCATGAGCTACATGCCAGAGCCTGGGACTTTGTTTTATACGGCTGCTTCAAGGGCGCGGCATGAGCTTAGAATTGTTTGCGACATGAATGAGGACGCCTGCAACCACGCGCTCGTGGCGATGGGCGAAAAAGCGAATAGGCGCCCCGCCAAGAAGCTCGCAAATGTTCTGGGGGCAGTATTGGTTGGATAGGGCGCCAGCGCGCCCCGCCGCCCTTTGTGAATCCGAGATTGTTTCCTAGGAGCTTCGCTGCTGCTTCCGTTGCTATTCATGCCATGCGCGGGCAGCAGCTAAATCACCGGGATATACCGTGACAAATACTCCTTGAGCGCCGGGTCACATACATAAAGAAACGTTCCCAGCATGCCACGCGTCATGAGGACATAGTAGGCGTTGACGATGATCTTTCGTAGGTCGTCGTCGCTTGCCTGTTTCTTTGCGACGGCATCTTTGAAATTCGCTTTGTTAACGCAGACAGCTCCTTTTTCGGCGTCGTAGTAAATGTCTGGTCCCAGAATGACGAAGCCGTAGTTGAGGTCGTAGCCCTGTACCGTGTGGATGCATCCGACCTCATTGACGGCGTTGGGGGAGTTGACCCAATCCTTTTGACTCGAGTTCCAACGTTTGGGGATACCCTCGATGACGATGTCAAACGCGTCTTTGTGTTTCTTCGTTTCCCACTTCCACGCAAAACCTGCCGTCATGCGGGATAGACCAACTTCTTCTTCCTTGGCTTGCTGCAGGGAACAGAATTCCTCAAATCGGTCGATGATTCCAAACTGGTATCTGGGAGCATCACTGTTCGGATCCCCGGCCCGCGAATCGTAAGGCTCCGATGAAAAGAGTTCTTCGAACTTCATGCCGGCATGCATGTATGCCTTGTTGTCGAGTAGATCATATACAAAGTCGAGATACTCATCGCCGCCGCGTACTCGCATTTGGGTGCTCAAGTTGAATTCTTCGGTTTCAATTTTCGCTTCTTCGAGTTGGTTAAGTCGCCGCTCAAGACCGTCTCGATTGAGGCCGGATGCCCTGACTTGCTGCTTGGGGTCATAGAACAGGTACGCCTTGTCGCAGCATTTGTATATCCAGTCAACCTGGTTGCTCGTGTGCGGAAGGCCGAGGCGATCGCAGGTGTTATAGAAGGCCTTGATGCCGGAGCCCATACTTAGATAATTACCCAGTCGATGTGCTTCGTCGACAAGTAGGATGTCATAACGATCATTTTTTGTGACGTCACTGGGGCTCAAGATATCGCCAGGCTTTAACCCTGGAAGGAAATGCGTGAGTTTCCTGAGGGTCTTCTTTAGGGAATCCATGGGGGTGACAAAGCCGACCCGCAGGCCGGAAAGGTTCGGCTCATTTTTGATTTTGAACATGAGACTGATGGCGAGGATTGTTTTGCCTGTTCCTGGCGCGCCGTTCACGACGGTTATGCGCTCTTTCTTGGGCCCGCCGTGTTTAATGTCTTCATGCTCTTGCTCGAGCCGCCTGTAAATCGCCTCAATCGTTTCGTATTGATCGGGCGTGAGCGTTTTGAAGGGCGAGAATTTGAACAGGTCAGTGTTCTCGAGCTCTTCGATGGGGTGGATCGCATAGTTCTCTTCGCGAAGTTTCGACCAGAGGTCTCTGAACTTCTGGCGATACTGGGGTCGCTCAAAATAATCGAACTGGGCATAGCCATTGTTGGCGTTGGTTACCTGGTATTTTTCGTCAGCGCAGAACAGCTCGATAAGTCGATTCTCAAACTCAAATGTTGCTGACTGATTGAAGGTCGGATTGTCAATCAGAAGGGTCCGGTCGAAGTCTTTGTCCACGTTTGCGGCGTGTTGCTTCATGCGGCGTCGATAATTGGTCGTTTGACCGATGTACGCCGTTTTGTTTTTGCTGTTGGTCAGGATGTAGAGAACAGGCCAGCTTTCGTCGTGGTGCGACCCTGGATTTGGTGTGCTAAAGTCTTGCAGCGATTCGCTTGTCTCGAAGGGCTGGGGCAGGGGAAGCGTGTATTGCCGAAGGGCGAACTCGTTACTCATGGTGGTCCGCCTTTCTGTATTCGCTGGAGCTGGTGTCGACGGGATAGCGCTCGCCGTTGCGTTTGAGTTTGGACGAGAGCGCCTTTGGGAGGTCGATTCCGTTTAGATCGGCGAAACGCAGGAGAAAGAGGAGCGTGTCAGCGACTTCGTCTTCGATGGCTTGGCGCTGATCAGGGTTATCGAACATTTCTGCAATGTGCTCGTCGCTCATAAAGCGGAAAAGCTGAAGGAGTTCGGAGGACTCTGTCGCTATGCCGATGGCAAGTTCCTTTGGAGTGTGATATTTGCGCCAATCGCGCACATCACAAAAATCTCTGACTTGTTCCGTCATGGCAGTGAGCTTGTCCATTGTCCGTAACCTCCCTGATGTTCATTATTTTATTATGGCCGTATCTGGAGTTTATTGCACATCAGTTGGGACGTGCGGTTTGTCCGGTCGCGATTGCCCGGTAGGAGGATTCACCGTGAAGATTGAAGTTGATGTAGACCAGCTGCGCGAGGGCTTGCTCGACTACGCGGGGAGCGCGGCTGGCGTGGGCTTTCCCGCTGCCATGCTCGACGTGATGGATATCGAGGACGAGTCGCCCCAAGAGCTCCTAGCCCGAGCCGAACGCGAAGGCCTCGACCTCCGCGACTTTGCCGTCGACGATGAGGGCGACGGCTGTGACACGGATGAGGACTGGTAGCCGCGATTGAGCTTCAACCCCATCCCCTTAATAAGTTGCGGTGAAATAGGGACTGAAATGGCTGTTCAGAGGCCTATTCAATCCCTATTTCACCGCAACTTATGGGTGGGGATGGCTACGATGCCAGCGTGGCGATGACGGCTTCGTCGCCGGCGTATATGAGGGTGTTGCCATCGGGAATGATCGTTTGGCCGTCGCGCTTGAGCATCACCACGATAAACGGGTGCTTGCCCTGCGGCACGTCGCGCAGGCGCTGACCGGCCAGGCGACCGTGGGGCGTCACGGTGACCTCGCGCAGCGTAACCTCGGCACGCTCTTCGAACGTTGGGGCGGCCATCACCAGAAGGTCGCCTTCCTCGATGACGGTATCGCCGTTGGGCAGTACCGGGTGCGCCCCGTCGCGCAGCACCAAGACCACGAGCATGTCCGTCGCGCTGCCAATGTCCGCGAGCGAGCGTCCGGCAAATGGATGGCCCGCGCCCACCTTGAGCTTGACAAACGACATGCCGTTCTCGTCGCGGTAATCGTTAAACGTACGGCGCACGTCGCCTTCCGCGTCGATCATGTCGAGCTTCTTTGCCACCGCCGGTAGCAGCGAGCCCTGCACCACAATGCTCGACACGGCAATCACAAAGACGAGGTCAAACAGGTCGTGCCCACCGGGAACACCGGCCACCACGGCAAAGAGGCTAAACACGACCGAAGCCGCGCCGCGCAGACCCGCCCAGCTTACGAGCGCCACCTGGCGAGGGTTCGTCTTAAAGGGCGCCAACAGCAGGCTGACGGCGATGGGGCGGCTCACGAAGAGCATAAACGCCATGAGCGCCAGGCCGGGTAGCAACATTTGCGGCAGGCGTGCGGGCGTCACGAGCAGGCCGAGTAAGAAGAAGATCGTCATCTCGGCCATCTCGGTAAGGGTATCGAAGAAGTGCGCCATCTCGACCTTGCCGGTGATGTCGCTCGCGCCCAGAACAATACCTGCCAGGTATACAGCCAAAAAGCCGTTGCCGCCCAGGTAGCTCGGCAGCGCGTAGGCAACGATCGCCACGGCGAACAAAAAGATAGTCTGCGCGCCCTCGGCCGTTGCGTGTGCGCGCTCAATCAGACGGCTGGATGTCCAGCCGATGGCAAGGCCCAGCCCCACGCCCAGGATGATCTGCTTGGCCAGCAGCACGGGAATGTCGATGTTGCCGCCCGCCGCGAGGGTCGCGAGCACCGCGGTGAGCATGTAGGCGACGGGGTCGTTGGAGCCCGATTCGACCTCGAGCAGCGAGTCGGTGCCGTCCCTCAGAGACAGGTTGTGCTCGCGCAGCACGCTAAAGACGCTTGCCGCATCGGTCGACGCCACGACCGAGCCCAGCAGCAGGCCGCCGATCCAGTCGAAGCCCAGCACAAAGTGGGCGAACATGCCGGTGATGCCTGCGGTGATGACGACGCCGAGCGTGCTCAGCAACACCGCGGGCGCGGCGACGGGCTTGGCGCGGTCGATGTTGGTGTTAAAGCCGCCGTAGAACATGATGAACAGCAGCGCCGTGCTGCAGACGGTTTCGGTGAGCGCATAGTCGCTAAAGTCGATATGCGCCGGGCCGTTGACGCCCAACAGCATGCCGAGCGCGATAAAGATAAGCAGGGTGGGGAAGGGGAGCTTTTTGCCGACGGGTTTGATGGTCAGGCACAAAATGATGACGAGGCCGATAAAAAGAAGGATCTGGTTCATGGATGGTGTCCGCTCCTGGGTGGTTGGCGTGGCACGGTTAGTTGTCTGCGGTTATTTGTACCCAAAGATGGTGGGTTTATGGGGTTGGATTGCGGGCGTGCGCGATATCGTCATAGACGGCTGCCGTCTTTGCCTCTGCTCGGAAACCCTTTCCAGCTTTATTGCAACGGAGTACAATGGGTAACGTTTAAGTTCAACTTGAAGTTTTAGTTGCGGCGCCGGGCTTTGGCCGCAATGCAAGGAGAGGCGTACCATGGCGATCTATGTGACATCTGATGCTCACGGGCACGTGCGTGCGCTTGACGAGGCCCTGTCCAAGATTTCGTTGACGTCCGACGACACGCTGTACGTGTTGGGCGACATGATCGATCGCGGGCCCGATCCGGTCGGCGTTATTAAGCTCGTGCGCTCGCTGCCCAACGCCCGCGTGCTCAAGGGCAATCACGAGCAGATCATGCTCGATGCCATCATTGGCCAGGATCCGCTCGATGCCGAGACCTGGGATATCAACGGTGGCTGGACGACGCGCGAGCAGCTCAACGACATGGAATTTGACGCATACGAGGAGCTCGTGCGATGGATGGCCGCGCTGCCGCTCTACGCGGTGGCCGAGACCGAGGAGCGCCCGTATCTGCTGGTACATGCTGGAATCGAGATGAAGGCGGCGCGCGCGTTTTTGCTTGAGCATGGCGTCGATTGTGCCGATGGCGTTGGAGCGGTGGGTGCCGATCGCGAGCTGCTGCAGCAGATGCTCGCGGTGCAGTCGGCCGATGACCTGCTGTGGATTCGTCACGGCTATTGGGATGCGCCGACCGGGCTGCTTTCTGCCGAGGGCAAGGGTCCGGTCGTGGTGAGCGGCCACACGCCAACGGTGTCGCTCGGGCGTTATTGCGAGGTCGGTGGTCTTGCGGGGCTCGATGAGGAGTCGGGCCGCGGGCAGATCGTGCGCCTGGGCGGCGAGGATGCCGCCGGTGTGCCCGATCGCATCGACATCGACTGCGCTGCCGCCACCGGCTCCGAGTTCGGTCGCGTGGGCATCCTGCGGCTCGATGATGGGGCGGAGTTCTACGCGAATATTCGCCCCGGGGAATAACGGCGCAAGAGGTTGGCGCCAAAACATCGACGTTTCTTTCCCAATGTACCAAGGTGGGCGTTATACGCCGTATGGGTTGCGGTCGCGTTCGATGCGTTGGCGGATGTGGGCGTACTCGATAATCAGCAGCACCAGGAGTAGGGCCATGATGGCTAGGTAGCTTACCACAGCACCCATCAGACCCAGCAGCTTAATCAGGATCACCGGCAGCACCACGCTTACGGCGAAGCAGATCAGGTAGATCTTGGTGACGTCGCCGGCGTGGCGCAACACCGTGATGATGGCGTAGATAAAGTCGATTGCAGCGGTGATGCCGCCGGCGACAACCATAAGCAGTGCAAGCGTGCGGTAGCGCTCAAAGTTAAGGCCGTACATAAAGCTCATGATGGGGATGCCGGGGCCTGCCATAAATGCGGCGCACGCTCCGGTGATGACCACGATCAGCGCCATAACAGCAACAATAATCAGGTCAAAGCGGCGACGTTTGCGCGGATTCGCCCAAATGCTCGACAGACGCAGGAGCTGCGGTTTATAGATAAATCCGATGCTCAGTAAAATAGCCTGCGCCGGAAAGAACAGGGCATTAAAGTACAGCTGATACTTATAGGCCAGCGTGCCTTCCATCACAAACTTGGGCATGCTCTCGATGAGGTTGAACAGGAACAGCGCGCCAAAGAGCGGGGCGCACTGGATAAACAGGTGGGCAGCCTCGCGCAGACTTATGCGGCGTGATTTTTCGGTTTCGAGCAGGGCGAGCGGGGCGGTGACAAGCACGAGCGAGGTAATGGCGGTGACACCCATGGCCATGGCCGCGATGGGCATGCTGCGCGTGAGAAACAGTGCCACGCTAAAGACCGCGATGACACCGGCGGAACGCAGCGTTTGGCTCATGCCAGCCAAATAGAGCTTGTCGGCCTGCTGCAGGCGGCCCTCGTACACGTCGGCGATGCCGTCGATCACCTTATAGAGGTAGACACCCAGGCCGATCGTGGCCATCTGCGCATCGTAGCCGCGGGCGCTGCTGTACACCAGGCCGCATGCCAGCGCGAGCGCTCCGCAGAGCCAGCGGTTGAGCTGGTAGGAGGCGAAGGAGGTTTTTTCGTCGATGTCCGAGACCTGAAAGTTGCGCACGCCGTAGTTGCACGCGATCATGATGAGCGTGCCGGTGACAAAGGCGATGGAGAACTTGCCGGCCTCCTCGGCGCCTACGAGCTGCGTCGACACAATGGTGAGCAGCGGAAACGCCATGCCCCATACGGCGGTGCCCAGGGTATTCCAAAGATAGTCACGACGGGTGGCGTGATCTTCGTACTCGGCTTCTTGCGTGGAGAAGCCGCCGCCGTAGACGGCGCCGAGCAGACGGTTCCACCAAGCGTTGACCATGCGGCGGACGGGGCCGGGCTTGC
>CAUEQD010000005.1 GCA_959019945.1 uncultured Collinsella sp.
GCGACACTGAAGTAAGTGTCCATCCTCGCAGTATCCGGTTCTCAAGGTGCACGCTTTGCGGCTGGTCCGGTCCGACCGGGCCGCGCGGCAAGGAGATATATTGCCAGACCGCGAAGCCCTGTGGGACGTCAATTCCACTCTTCACAAGTCCTACACAACATATTGCTTTCTATAGGTAATAGAAAGACTGGTGTGGATCTTCCGCACGTATCAGATGATGACCCTTTGGTTCAGGAATATATAGAGATCGGTCACCTGTAAGTGTTTATCTACCCGCGCTTTTAGCAATGTAGACCAGCGCTTTCGATAAAAAAAGAGGGAGCGCCGCGCACAACGCGACACTCCCCTAGCGATTCAAGAGAACCTATTAGGCCTCGAGAGCCTTCTTGGCGATGGTAGCCAGCTCGTTGAAGGACTCGATGTCCTCGTAAGCCATCTGAGCCAGGACCTTGCGGTCGAGCTCGATGCCGGCAACCTTCAGGCCGTGCATGAACTGAGAGTAAGAGATGTCGTTCAGACGAGCAGCAGCGTTGATACGAGTGATCCAGAGAGAACGGATCTCGCGCTTCTTGTTGCGGCGATCACGATACTGATACTGCAGGGAGTGCTGGACCTGCTCTTTAGCATGCTTGTAAGTACGCGAAGCAGCACCGTAGTAACCCTTCGCACGGTGCATAACGGTACGGCGCTTCTTCTTGGCGGCAACAGCGCGCTTAATACGTGCCATGTTCTATCAACTCCTAGACGGTAAAACGAAAAACGGGAACGCGAACTTAGGCGAGACGCGACTTGATGACCTTGCGGTCGGCAGCGGCGATCTCGGTCTCCTGACGGAAGCCACGCTTACGCTTGGTGGACTTCTTGCTCAGGATGTGGCTCTTGAAAGCCTTGGCGCGCATAAGCTTGCCGGTACCAGTCTTGCGGAAACGCTTCTTGGTGCCGCTGTGGGACTTCATCTTAGGCATGAAATACTCCTTAATCGGTTACAGAACACTAGTTACTTGGTATCGCTTGCCGCTTTATCCTCATCGAAGGCGCCCTTAATCGGGGCGAGCAGCATAAGCATGTTACGGCCTTCCATTTTAGGCTTGGACTCGACCGTAGCGTAAGGCTTGAGATCCTCGGCGAGACGCTCGAGAACGTTAAGGCCCTGCTCCGGGTGAGCCATCTCACGGCCGCGGAACATGATGGTGATCTTAACGCGTGCGCCCTTCTTGAGGAAACGCAGAACGTGGCCCTTCTTGGTCTCGTAGTCGCCAACGTCGATCTTGGGTCGGAACTTCATTTCCTTGACCTCGACCTTGGACTGGTTCTTACGAGCAGCCTTGGCCTTCATGGCCTGCTGGTACTTGAACTTACCGTAGTCCATGACCTTGCAGACCGGCGGCTCCGCGTTGGGAGCGATCTCGACCAGGTCCAGACCCTGATCGTCGGCGACGCGCTGGGCATCGCGGATGGCGAACAGGCCGAGCTGAGAACCATCGACGCCAATCAAACGGCACGAAGATGCAGTAATCTCGTCGTTGATGCGGGTGTCATCAGACTTAGCTATTTTCCCTACCTCCATTCATAAAAAAATAACCCGGCGCTTCTCAGCAACCAGGTCGTACACATAGACATCCTCGATTTGAGGAAGAGAATCTAATTTGTATGACCAGTCAGCTGCTCATTGGCGCCAAAAGGTGGGAACCCTCGGGTTCCTCTTTAGGGCATTGCGGGAACAACGCCTTGCGAATAATAACACGTACAGCGCGTTATCACATTACGTACACGAAAAAGGGGCCTTGACCCCCTTGAACGCTCGCTTGCATGTATGGTGCCCGAGGCGAGACTCGAAGGGCCTTCGCTTCGCGAAGCCCCGGGCTTCGGGCGCGTGGCGCCCTCGCCACGCTCCGCTACAGACAGGCCACAGGCCTGTTTGCTTAACGCTTCGCGCGCTCACGCGAGTTCGGCACGAAAAAGGGGGCCGCAACCCCCTTGAACGCTCACTTGCATGTATGGTGCCCGAGGCGAGACTCGAACTCGCACGTTGTTGCCAACGGTGGATTTTGAGTCCACTGCGTCTGCCAATTCCGCCACTCGGGCACGCAATGCGTGAGTTAGTTTATCACAGCTTTCTACCGATTAGTCCGAAAATGGAACTTCGAGCATTTCGATGAGTTCGACCGTGCGTAGCATCTCGCGCTGACGGCATCCGCGACCGTCGACCGAAGCCTCACCCATCTGGTTATCGTAAGGGTCCTCGCGCATGCCGTCGAAAGAGGGCTCAAACTCTGCCTGGAATCGATTGTTGGCCACCATACGCCATGGGTCGAGATTGCCAAAGTAGTGACGGCGGCGCCACTCCTCCCCCATCCTGTGAGCAGAAGATCCAAATGACACGTCGGCGTTGAGCCAACCGGTCTGCGGCGTATAGAACTCTGCCCAGTCGTGCGACCCCACCGAATCGGGCGCAACGTACAGGCCGCTCTGCCAACGGGCAGGCACGCCCGCGATACGGCACATGGTGATAAACGTGAGCGCCATAACGCCGCAATCGCCGCGGAGCGAATGCGCGCAGTCATCGGCAATAGATCCCAAAAGCAAGTACGGCGGCTGATAGCGATAGTCGATATGCTGCGTCAGATAATCATAGATAGCACGAGCGCGATCGAGCGGATCCTCGAGTCCGTCAACAACACCGGCCGTCAGCTGCTGCAGATACGGCGTGAATGCAATGTGCGGACGGTCCTCGGAAATATCCTCGGGCAGAGGCGCGTCCATACGCGGATGAACCGGAAGTGTGCCACCGTAGACATCACAATAAGCAGCATCGATGTGATAACGATAAGTCACCGAGAATGAGCGCTCACTCGAAGAAGACCACGAGGCGGTACGCGCCGAAGCGTTCGCGGGAGCAACAGCACCCTCCGGCGTCATGTCGAGAATCTCGACCTGAGACTGTTGGCGGCAGGTGGCGGCTACGGGAAGCCAAGCGCGAACGGTCTCCCCCTCTAGAGCGCCGGGGACAGACAAGGACGCCTTAAGCGTAATAACGCGAGTCAATCCGTTTTGTGACTCCATCTCCTTGAGCATCTCGTTGCGCAGTGCAATTCCGTCCGTAGGATCGGACCGCATGCCGGGGACCTCTTTGGGATACACTCGAAGCGAATTGAGAAAGTTGTCGAGAACGAACAGCTCGCCATCGATAAAGCGCCAGTCAATACGCTTACGGTCAATCAGATCGTCAAACTGCTCCTCGGTAAACTCAGGCCACTCCTCGCGAATCATCGCAATAGCTCGATCGCGCGACACCGAAAAATGAAGCGGCGTCTCAAGCATGCGATACCGCTCGGCACGAACACAAGCAGCCAGCGAAGGCTCGGGGTTCTGCTCCAAAAGGCGATCGCAGGCAGCAACAGCCTGCGTCAAATACCCGGCATCCTTAAGACGAAGAATCTCGGGCGGCAGTCCAACATCGAGATGACGAAAGTCATCACAACAAACATCAACAGAGCAACCAACTGGACCCTCGTCAATAACCTTCCCATCCGAAGGCAGTACGTTAATAACAGCCATACCAAAACTCCAAGTCACTAGAATGCTTGAAGCCCATTGTAGCGAGATAAAAAGAAAGCCCCAACAAGGGAGCCATCAACACCGCTGAACGGTAACCACGGTAACCATATAACTAAAATCAGACCAGTAACCCTGTAGCAAGTTAACAAAGGAGGCCCCGTTTCCCCGGAGCTGATTCCGTCGCGCGACTTCTGGCGAAGCCAGTAGCCATCTTAATTCAGCCCAGTAACCCTGTAGCGAGTTAACGAAGGAGGCCCCGTTTCCCCGGAGCTGATTCCGTCGCGCGACTTCTGGCGAAGCCAGGTGAGCGCGAGGGAAACAGCGTAGGGGAAACGGGGCCTCCGGCGGGAAGTTAAACCGCTACTTACGCCTTGTTGACGGAGCCAAACTCCTCCATGAGCTCCTTGGTGCGGGCAACGATGTTGTCGCGACCAGGCTTGAGGAGCTTGCGGGGGTCAAAGCCCTTGCCCTGCTGATCCTTGCCAGCCTCGATATACTCGCGAACGCCCTTGGCGAAGACGAGCTGCAGATCGGTGTTGACGTTGATCTTGGAGATACCCAGGGAGATGGCCTTCTTGATCTGATCCTCGGGGATGCCGGTACCACCGTGCAGAACGAGGGGCAGGTCGCCGGTCTGAGCCTTGATCTCGCCCAGACGCTCGAAGGAAAGGCCAGCCCAGTCGGCGGGATACACGCCGTGGATGTTGCCGATACCGCAGGCGAGGAAGTCGACGCCCAGGTCAGCAATCTGCTTGCACTCAGCGGGGTCAGCGAGCTCGCCGTTGGAGGTCACGCCGTCCTCGGTGCCGCCGATGCCGCCGACCTCGGCCTCGATGGACATGCCCTTGGAGTGGGCAAGCTCAACGAGCTCCTTGGTGCGGTCGAGGTTAAGCTGGAAGGTCTCCTCGTGAGAGCCGTCATACATGATGGACGTGAAGCCGGCCTCGATGCACTTGAAGCAGTCCTCGTAAGAACCGTGATCGAGGTGAAGGGCGACGGGGACGGTAACGCCCGTGGCCTCGACGGCAGCCTTGACCATGTCGGCGCAGACCTTGAAACCGCCCATCCACTTAGCGGCACCAGCGGTGCACTGAAGGATCAGCGGAGACTTGGCCTCCTCGGCGGCCTGGAGAATAGCCAGGGTCCACTCGAGGTTGTTGGTGTTGAAGGCACCGAGAGCGTACTTGCCGGCCTCGGCCTTCTTGAGCATGTCTGCTGCGTTGACGAGCATAAAAGAAACCTCCTGTAAGGTTGCTCCGATAACGCCTGAGATTTTACCACGACATACCCGAGCATAAACGTTCGTTTGTTCACGAATACCATCCGATTGGACAAATTTTGACCGTTTGCCCCACAGAATCGACCCACTGGGGAAAATAGCTTGACGATTGAGCGGTCTTCGTGGTTCGAAAGACGGCTTCGAGCCTACATCTGCATAAACGGGTTCTGCATAAGTTCGCGCGCCATCGTGGTCGAATCGCCATGGCCCGTCAAGCAAACGGTATCGGGCGGAAGCGTCTTGGCAAGTTTGGAGAGCGAGCGCATAATCGCCGCCTCGTCACCGCCGGAAAGATCGGTACGACCGTGACTGCCCGGGAAAAGCGTGTCGCCCACAAAGGCGATGTTCCCCTGCTCGGTCGCGGCGAACAGGACGATGCCGCCCGGCGTATGCCCCGGCGTCTCGATCACCTGCAGACAGACGTCGCCCACCTCGATTGTATCGCCCTCGGCAAGCAAACGCGTCGGCTCACCCGGATCGGGCGTCTCGATACCCCACATGGCGCGCTGCTCCTCGATATTTGCGCGAGGTACCGTCACGTCCTTAGCGCACAACTCATATAGTGCGCTGTCGCCAACAACAGCTCGAACCCCGGCAACCCCGCCAACATGGTCGGCATGACCGTGCGTGCAGACAGAGCCAAGTACGCGCACCTCGGGATGCGCGGTGCGGATATGCTCCACAAGACGCTCGCCCTCCCACGCCGGATCGACGATTAAGCACTCGTCATTCGAAATCACGACGTAGCTGTTGGTCTGAATCGGGCCGTTGACGAGCGCCTCAATCGAAGCCGCGCCTCGGGGTGTCTGGTCCAAAGTCATATCGTCCATGCGCATACCCTCCTTCTAAAATACGTTCGAGGCACCAAACGATGCCTCGAACGTAACCAATATCTATGATGCTGAGAGGCTCTCGCGCCTACACGCGGCGCTTGAGTTGCGCTCCACCCTCGCCGGGCATCAGGCGGCGTGCGTCGTAGACCGAGTCAACGCTGCTGATAGAGGCCAGCAGCGGATCCAGACCACTCGCGTCCGAGATCTCGACCATAAAGCGCAGGGTTGCAATACCCTCGCGGTTGGTCGACGTGGCGGCAGAAAGGATATTGCCGCCCGCATCGCCAATGGCAATAGTGACATCCTTGAGCAGGCCCATGCGGTCCAGGCACTCGACCACGATCTCGACCTGGAAGAGGGTGTCGGCAGCGCCGTCCCACTCCACTTCGATCATGCGCTCGGGATGCTCCATAAGACCCTTGACGTTGGGGCAGTTGGCGCGATGCACCGAAACGCCACGACCGCGCGTGATGAAGCCGACGATATCGTCGCCCGTCACCGGATTGCAGCAATGTGCCAGACGGACCAGCAGGCCGCTGTTGCTCTCGCCCTTGACGATAATGCCGTTACTGGCGCTCTTGCCGCGCTTTTGCGGCTTTCGGTTGGAGCCTCGGGCCGGCTGTTTCACGACCTCGGCGATAGCCTCGGCCTTGGTGAGCTGTTCCTCGGGCTTGGGGTCCAAGATTTGCTCGACCTTGTTACCCACAGCGCGCGGGGCAACCTTGCCGGCGCCCACGGCGGCAAACAGGTCCTCGAGCTGCTTGAAGTTCAGCTGCTCCGCCACGGCGTTGAGCGCACGCGTGGATCGCGGCGTAGAGATGCCATACCCGCGCTTGCGCAAGTCCTTGGCCAGTATATCGCGGCCGGCAGCAGCGTCGTCGTCCTTGGTCGCGGCGGCAAAATAGCGGCGGATCTTTGACTTGGCGGAAGGTGTCTTAACGATCTTGAGCCAATCACGAGACGGCTTGGAACTCTTGTTGGTCAGGATTTCAACGCGGTCGCCCGTCTTGATCTCGTGCGTGAGCGGGGCCACCGCACCGTTGATCTTAGCGCCGACGCAGTGGTTGCCCACCTCGGTGTGAACGGCGTAGGCAAAGTCGAGCGGCGTGGAACCGGCACGAAGCGCCATGACCTCACCCTTGGGCGTAAAGACGAAGATCTCTTGATCGAAGAGGTCGACCTTCAGCGAATGCAGGTATTCCTTGGCGTCGGTGATCTCATCAGACGCAGCCCAATCGAGCGAATGTTTGAGCCAGTTAATCTGGTCGTCCAGCCGCTGGGCATCATTGGTCTTAGACGCAGACGATCCGCCCGACTTCTTATAGAGCCAGTGGGCGGCAATGCCGTACTCGGCCTGCTCATGCATCTCATAGGTTCGAATTTGAATCTCGAGCGGGCGGGCCGTGGGACCGATAACCGTCGTATGAAGCGACTGGTAGTTATTGACCTTGGGCATGGCGATATAGTCTTTAAAGCGACCGGGCATGGGGTGCCACAGCGTATGCACCGCGCCGAGCGTGGAGTAGCAATCGCGCACCGAATGCGTGATGACGCGCAGCGCCACCAGGTCGTAGATCTCGGAGAACTCCTTGCCCTTACGCTTCATCTTTTGGTAGATGGACCAATAGTGCTTGGAGCGGCCATTAATCTGGAAGCCCTCCAGGCCAATGCGGTTGAGCTCGTCGGTGAGCGTCTTGATGGTCTCGGCCAGATAGCGCTCGCGAACCTCGCGCGACTCAGCCACCATGCGCGCGATGCGCTGGTAGGCATCGGGCTCAAGGTAGAAGAAGGACAGGTCCTCGAGCTCCCACTTAATAGAGCTCATGCCCAGACGGTCGGCCAGGGGCGCATACACGTCCATGGTCTCGCGGGCCTTAAACAGGCGACGGTCCTCGCGAAGGGCTGCAAGGGTGCGCATGTTGTGCAGACGGTCGGCAAGCTTAACGATAATGACGCGGATGTCCTTAGACATGGCGAGGAACATCTTGCGCAGCGTAAGGGCCTGCTTCTCGTCCATGCTGTCGACTTCGATGTTGGTGAGCTTGGTCACGCCATCGACGAGCTCGGCCACCGTATCGCCAAACAGGCCGGAAACATCGGCAAGCGAGGTCTCGGTATCCTCGACGGTATCGTGCAGCAGCGCGGCGCACACCACATCGCAGTCCATTTTGAGATCGGCCAAAATGATGGCAACCTCGACGGGATGGTTAATGTACATCTCGCCCGAACGGCGCTTTTGGTTGCAGTGCTTCTCGGCGGCAAAGCAGTAGGCCTGCTCCACTTTAGAGAAGTCCTCCTCATTCATATATTTGAGGCACAGGCGCTCCAGCTTGTCGTAGCTGTCCGCCATAATCTCGGGCGGCAGCTCATCGGCATGCTTATAGTGCTCCATCTCCGAAAAAGGCTGGAGGGTGGAATCATGGGCGGTACGGGCTGCGGCATCCATCGAGGTCCCCTTCCCCTAGGCCCGCGGTACGATCGGGCGGTTAACTTTGGCTAGCATATCAGAAGCACACGAATCGAGCGCCCAGCTCCGGAAAGCCGAGAACTCCATGCGCGAGCGCAGGCCCTCCAAATAGCGAATTGACCTGCTCAATTGCACACGGCCGGGGTTTTCGGCCATCGCAATGCGACGTGTGTCATCAAACCCCGAAACGCGACAGAAGCCAAGCTCTTCGAAGATTCCCAGACCGCTCGCCACCGAGCGCTCGTCAACCGGCGTGCGGGCATCGATGGCAAGACACATCTGCGCGATATCGATATCGCTCGCGCTAAACGAGTCGTCTCCGGTCTTGCCGCGGTTGGAGCGCCACATAGTCTGCAGCGCTCGATAGAGCGTTACGAGCTCGTCGCGCTCGGGCGCGTAGCAGTCGAGCAGGCGCTCGTTAATGCGGGCGTCACGCGACGAATAGAGCAGGTGGATCACGGCAGGTTGGCCGTCGCGACCGGCGCGTCCGCTCATCTGGTTGAACTCAATGCTGCCAAACGGCATGTGATAGAGCACGACATGGCGGATATCGGGCAGGTTCACGCCCTCACCAAAGGCAGAGGTCGAAACGATGCAACTGAGGCTTCCGTCACGAAACGCTTCCTCCACGCGGCGACGATCGGAGCGCGCAAGCCCCGCGTTATAGAATGCGATGCGGGTCGCGCAATCGGGTACCCGCTTGCGCAGCGTCTTAGCAAGCGCCACGGACTGGTCGCGCGAGTTGACGTAGATGACGGTCTTCTCCCCCGTAGCCACGATTGACACCAGGCGGTTCTCGCGGCTCGCAAGGTCCCGGTCATCCTCGAGCCGCAAGTTCTCGCGCACCGTCTCGTCGACCACTGTACGGGTAATCGGTAGCACGCGGGCGAGCTCGGCCACAACCGGAGCCGTTGCGGTGGCAGTCGCGGCCAGAACGACCGGGTCACCCAGGGCCTTGAGGATATCGGGCATGTCGAGATAGGCACTGCGGTCGCCGCCCTTGGCAAGACCGGCATGATGCGCCTCATCGATAACGACAAACCCGATACGCCCCGAGCGCGCAAAGCGATCACGGTGAATAGACAGGAACTCAGGCGTCGTGAGCACGATGCCGGTGCGGCCCGAAGCCAAGCCGGCAAACACGTCATCGCGCGCCGCCTCCACGGTCTCGCCGGTCAACACGCCCACGCCAATGCCGAGCGCAGCCATCGTCGACGAGAGGTGATAGGCCTGGTCGGCAACGAGCGCACGCAGCGGATAGACAAAGATGCTCGCACGCCCACGAAGGACCGCCTCGCGCGCGGCGTGCACATGGAAGATGAGCGACTTGCCACGCCCCGTCCCCATAACAGCCAAAACGCTCTGGTGGTCGGCGAGGGCGTCGAGTGCCTCGACCTGCGCGCGATGTGGCTGGTTCGAGCCGATAAAGCTATGGATAAGCGAGCGCGTGAGCTCGGTATAAGAAAGCTGGGCGAGCGTCTCGCGTTTACGCGACTCCAGACGCAGGCCAGAATCCGCCGGCTGCACGCCGCGGCGAAGCTCACATGCCGGATCGTCGATATTGGGCGCCGCGGTATCGCGCACCAAGACATCTTTGATCATGAGCTTGGGCTTCACACGTCCCTGCCAATGCTCGGCCACTGCCTCGAACACCAGGTCGACGGCGCTATCGCAATTGATGAGCTTATCGATCTGCGGCACGCGGAACATAATGGCCGGCACACTCGCAGCGCCATCGGTCGCCACGAAGCGCATGTGCTCGCCGGTTTTGCCCACCACGGCGCGATCGCACATTGTCACGCCCTCGGCCGCCAACAGCGGCACCTTGTTGCCCTGGCCAAACGGCTCAAGACGGGAGATTTGCTCGATGGTCTCGATATTTAGCTCGGAGAGGTCAACGGTGGCGGCAACCTCGTCGGTGTCCTCAAAGTCCTCGGCGGGAAGCTCGGACAGCACGGCGGAAAGGCGACGGCGGAACTCGTCGAGCTTGGACGCCTCGATGGTCACGCCCACCGCACCCGCATGCCCGCCGCGACGAATCAGCAGATCCGAGCAGCGCTCGACAGCGTCGAACAGGTTGACCTTGCCCACCGAGCGACCCGAACCGCGAGCGATACCGTCTTCGATCGAGAACAGCAGCGCCGGCACGTGATAACGGTTGGTCAGGCGGCTCGCTACGATACCCTTGACGCCCTCGTGCCAGCCCTCGCCACCCACGACGATTGCGCGACCGCCATCATAGGTCTCCTCGACCTTTGCCATGGCATCGCGCGTGAGCTCCGCCTCGATCTCGCGACGCTGACGGTTAATCTCCTCGAGCTCGGCCGCCAGCGCGCTTGCCTCGATGGGATCGCGGGCAAGCAGCAGGTCGAGCGCCAGCTTGGGATCGGCCATGCGGCCGGCGGCGTTCAAGCGGGGAATGAGCGAAAACGACAGGCCATCGGCCGTAATACTAGAGAGGTCGGCCTTGGCGAGCGCGGCCAGCGCGATATAGCCGGGGCGGGCGGTCACGCGCATCTTCTGGATGCCCTCGGCGACCAGCGCGCGGTTCTCGGGCGTCAGCGGCATCATGTCGGACACGGTACCCAGCGCCGCGACCTCGATCAGCGAACGCCAATACGACGGCTTGCCCAGACGCTCGCCCAGGACCTGCACCAGCTTGAGCGCCACACCGGCACCGGCAAGCTCGCGCGAGGGACCCTCGTCCTCGAGCTTTGGGTCGGTCAGGGGGACGCCCTGCGGCACCTGGTCGGACGGCTCGTGATGGTCCGTGACCACCAATTCGATCCCCAGGCTCTCCAGATAGGAAACCTCTTCCTTGGCGGCAATACCGTTATCGACGGTCACGATCAGCTGGGGGCGAGCGAGCTCGTTAACGCGGTCGAGCGCCGCGCGCGAAAGACCGTAGCCCTCGTCAAAGCGATGCGGAATAAACGGTGTGACATTGGCACCAAACGTACGCAGCGCCTCGGTCAACAGGCAGGTCGACGTAATACCGTCAACGTCAAAATCGCCAAAGACCGCGATGCGCTCTTGGTTGCAAACAGCGCGCTCGACGCGGTCGGCAACGACCGACATGCCCGGGATAATGAGTGGGTCGGCCCAGTCGCGATCGAGTGAAGGCGTCAAAAACAGCTGACCTTCCTCGATGGATGCAATGCCGTGCGCAACCATAATGCGCGCCACCAGCCCGGGTATGCCCAGGCCAGCCGAAAGCTCCTTTTCGAGCTCGGGGTTTTGCTGAGCGACCGCCCAGCGATGCGTCGTCTTAAGCGATGACATAGGCGCCCACCCCCGATAGGGGCAGGTCGCCGCGATACCTCTCACGGTTCATAGCGATGAGTCCTCTGTGTATGCCCGCTTCGGCAGGCAGATCTGTTGAACGGATTTATTATACCGTGCAGCGCGGACGCAAATCGCCGCAGCACGCCGCGGTTTCGGTAAACGATGACGGTAATACCCTCGAAATATTCGAGCGTTTCAGCCACACGGACGCATGCGAGCGTCTAGCATATCCATTCAAAACGGATTCACGAGCAAAGGGAGTCACAAGCACATATGAAGCAATGGGTTGGACTGGGAAAGTTCCTCGCGGGGCATATGCAGGTCATCGTTCCGATTTGCGTAACGCTCGGTGTGCTCTTTCCCCAGCAGATCGGCGTACTTAAGCCCATCGTTCCCGTCCTCTTCGCCTTTATGACATTCCAAGGTGCGCCCAGCAACACCTTTCACCAGGTGGCTGAGGTGCTCCGCCGTCCCCTGCATCTGATTTTGGCGCTGCTGGTCTCGGCTGTGCTCATCCCCATCGCGGCGTATGCCATGGGCTCACTGTTCTTTGGTTCCAACCCCAACCTTGTCTGCGGCATCGTGCTCGAATACAGTGTGCCCGTGGCGGTCACTGCCTTTATGTGGATCAGCATGTTCGGCGGCAACGGCCCGCTTGCGCTCACCATCATCCTGACGTCCTCGGTTATCTCGCCTGTGACGATTCCTCTTACGCTCAAGCTCCTGCTGGGCGCCACCGTCTCGATCGATGTGCCGAGCATGATGCAAGACATGGCCTTTATGATCGCCATCCCCGCCGTGCTCGGTATCGTGATCAACGAGCTCACGCGCGGTTGGGGACACGAGAAACTCTCCCCCGCGCTCTCGCCCGCCTGCAAGTTCATGATGATGGGTGTTATTGCCTCCAACTCCACCGCCATGAGCGAGTACGTGCTACACATGAGCGCGGTGCGCCTGGAAGTCGCCCTCTTTATCCTTTCGTTCGCCATCAGTGGCTTTATCATCGGCATCCTGGTCGCACGTGCCCTGCATCTGCCGTATAGCGAGACGACCACCATGTGCTTTACCTGCGGCATGCGCAATATCTCTTCGGGCGCCGTCATCGCCACGCAGTACTTTCCCGGCGAGGTCGTATTCCCCGTCATGTGCGGTACGCTGTTTCAACAGGTGCTGGCCTCGATTATCGGGCATCTCTTTGAGCACCTGACCGGCGAGGAGCGCGCCAAACAGCGCAAGCGGGTCGAGGCCGGCCGCGACGCGATGGCACGCTAGGCAGCACGCTTTTCGCAGGCACTCGCCTTGCTACGCGAGCGTTTCCAGATGCGCACGCAAGCGCTCAGCATCGGTATCGAGCGTGGTCTCGGCATTGACCTGGGCCAAACGATAGCCCACAAAGTAGGGCGATACCACCCAACGTGGCAGCGCCTTGGCAATGGTCCGGCCGCCCAGGTGGTAGAAAAACAAGTTGTACGACTCCGCGCGACCGCCGTGATGCTCATGCAGGATATAGCGCAGAGCTACCTGGATCGCATCGGCAAACAGATCCGCTTCGGCTTGGTCGCGGGCGTCGTCGCTGGCGGCGATTCCCTGTGGAGCCGAGACGTTGACCTCAAAGAACCCCATGATCGGCTCGGTTGAGATGTTGACCGCGACCCTCCCCCGCCGCCAAACATCGATGCCTTCAAAGTTGGCTGAGGTCAGCGCCGCATAGCCGTCCTCCTGTTCCAAGCCCACAATCTGCATGTGCGGATGGACGAGGCTGCCGCCCGAAAGCGGGCCTTTGTTCTTGTACATGAGCACACTGCGGTACTGTTGGGAATCGATCATCTGCTGCCAACAACCCAGGGCAAACCGCATCACATGATGCAGCTCATCTGGTTCATAGGTCACCAGGTCGGCGTCGTGATTGGCCGACTCGATCAATACGGTCTGACGGGTGGCCCGCAAGGTCTTGAACTTATTCTCGAGCCAGATGCAGTCACCATCGCGCTGGATGATGTTGGCGAGCCCCTCCGTGTCGCAAAAAGGGCACGCGGTGCCAGGGCGACGATTATCGTCGGGCTTGCCGCTCGCCTGCTGAACGTCAAATACCAGCGCCACGGGTTATACCTCCAGCGGCACGATCTTGGTGCCATGGAGCTCGGAGACGCCTAGCGCCGCCGCGACCGCGTCACGATTTGCCGTAGTGATGCCGCCGCCAGGAAGGATGGTCAAACGATCGCCCGCATACTCGATTAGGCGAGCCAGGTGATCGAAATTATCCTCGATCGACGTACCGGCTGCGCCGCCATGCGTGAGGATGCGCGTAACGCCGCAGTCGGCAAGTGTATCAATCGCATCGAACTGAGCCTCGGGCGAGAGCTGGTCAAATGCCATGTGGAAGGTGATGTCAAGGGACTCGCGCTTGCACTCCTCGGTCGCGCAGCCCGTAGCCATAACGAGGGCGCCGAGGGTGAGCTCGTCGAGCGCCCAGCCGCCGGCACAGGGCTTGCAGCAGCCAAAGACCAGGCCATCAACGCCGGCGCTCACAGCAAGGCCCAGGTCCATCTCCATCATGCGCAGCTCGTCCTGGTTGTAATGAAAGTCGCCGCCACGCGGACGAATCATGCACATCACCCGCGCGTCATGCTCGTGAGCGTAGTTGACTGTAACGCTAATAACGCCGGCGGAAGGCGTGGTGCCACCGACGGCGAGGTTGTCACACAGCTCAATGCGCCCCGCACCGGCCTCGATGGCCGCCGGCACTCGCTCAAAGTTCTCGGCACAAAACTCGTACAGCATAGATAGGCCCCCAAAGACAGCAGATGTTTTCCGACGGGCATTGTCACACATCCCCATGAAGTTGCGGTGGAATAGGGACTGTTTATGGTGCAAAGTAACCTGACCCCTTGCACCAAAAAAAGGGCGCTGACCGGGATAGTCAGCGCCCCTTCATTGAATGAATTAACCGCCCAGATAGGCCTTACGCACGTTATCGTCGTGCAGGAGTTCTTGGCCCGTGCCGGTCATGGTGATCTTGCCGGTCTCGAGCACGTAGCCGCGCGTGGCGATGGAAAGAGCCATCTGCGCGTTTTGCTCGACCAGAAGCACCGTGGTGCCGGCCTTGTGCAGGTCCTCGACAATCTGGAAGATCTGTTCGATCAGAATCGGTGCCAGACCCATGGAAGGTTCGTCGAGCATAAGCAGTTTGGGGTTACTCATAAGGGCGCGCCCCATAACGAGCATCTGCTGCTCGCCGCCCGAAAGAGTGCCGGCGACCTGGCGACGGCGCTCCTTCAGGCGCGGAAACTGCTCGTAGACGCGCTCAAGGCCCGGAGCCACCGTTGACTTGGCCTGCGTATAGGCGCCCATCTCCAAGTTCTCCTCGACCGTCATCTGCAAAAAGGCGCGACGTCCCTCGGGTACCTGAGCCAGGCCCTTGCCAACCAGCTTGTCGGCGGGCGTATGGGTAATGTCCTCGCCCATAAACTTGATGGAGCCGGTCTTGGAGCGTAGCAGGCCCGAGACAGTCTTGAGCGTCGTGGACTTGCCGGCGCCGTTAGCGCCAATCAGGGCCACGATCTCGCCCTCGTTAACGTTAAAGGAGATGTCCTTGATGGCGTGGATGGCGCCGTACCAGACGTTGATGTTGTAGACGGAAAGCATCGGCTCTGCCATTTAGTTCTCCCCCTTATCCTGCTTGCCCAGATACGCCTCAATAACGGCATCGTTATTCTGGATTTCCTCTGCCGTGCCCTTGGCGATGACCTTACCAAAGTTGAGCACGCAGATGCCCTCGCAGATGTTCATAACGAGCGACATATCATGCTCGATAAGCATGATGGCAATGCCAAAGGTGTCGCGAATCTTGACGATGTTCTCCATGAGCTCCGCGGTCTCGGACGGGTTCATGCCGGCAGCAGGCTCGTCGAGCAGCAGTAGCTTGGGGTTGGTAGCAAGCGCGCGGACGATCTCCAGACGACGCTGAGCGCCGTAAGGCAGCGATCCGGCCTGCTCGTTTGCCAGATGCTCCATATCAAAGATGGACAGCAGCTCCATGGCGCGCTCGTGAGCGGCCTTCTCGTGCTTCCAATACGTCGGCAGGCGCAGCACGCCCTCAAAGCCGGAGTAGCGCTCCTGGTTGTGCAGGCCGACCTTAACGTTATCCTCCACCGTCATGGTGTTGAATAGGCGAATGTTCTGGAAGGTACGGGCAATACCCATGCGGTTGACCTGGTAGACCGACTTGCCCGAGGTGTCCTCACCGTCGAGCAGGATGGTGCCGTGCGTGGGCTGGTACACCTTGGTGAGCAGGTTGAAGACCGTGGTCTTGCCGGCGCCGTTGGGGCCGATGAGACCGGCGATCTCGGTCTTGCCGATAGTCAGGCTAAAGTCGTCGACTGCCTTAAGGCCACCGAACTCAATGCCCAGGTGGATGCACTCGAGTGCAGGGCGCTCGCCCAGGTCACGATCGGGAACGATGGCGCCAGAAGGATACGGGACCATCTTGCCCTTCTTGAACTCAAATTTACTGGGCATCGGCTGTCACCTCCTTCTTGGAAGCAAAGCGGTCCTTGACGCGACCGAAGAACGCCTTGAGCTGCGGGTTGTTGGTAAAGATCATGACCAGGATCAGCACGATGGCGTAGATGAGCATGCGATAGTCCGAGAACTGACGGAGCAGCTCGGGAAGCACCGTGAGCAACGCCGCGGCGATGACGGAGCCGCGCATATTGCCCAGACCACCCAGAACCACGAACACCAGGATGAGGATGGACGTGTTGAAGTCGAACTTGGTGGCGGAGAGCTGCGAGAAGTTACCGCCGAAGAGAGCTCCGGCAGCACCGGCGAGGGCAGCGGAAACCACGAAGGCGATCATGCGGTACTCGGTGACGGAGATGCCTACGGACTCGGCTGCAATCTTGTTATCGCGCACGGCCATAATGGCACGGCCGGTACGGCTGCGAACCAGGTTGAGTACAATCACGAGCGCGACCATAACCAAGATGGCGCCGGCGAGGAAGGTCGAGTACGTCGACACGCCCGAGGCGCCCTGGGCGCCCTTGATGATGGCGGTGCCGTCCTCGAGCAAGTGCAGGTCGTCGATCGTGGAGTTGCCCGTGATGTTAAAGATCACGTGCAGGCCGCGAGAGTCGACGCCCACGATAAGGCAAGTGACGATCTCTTTGATGATCTCGCCAAAGGCCAGCGTCACGATGGCCAGGTAGTCGCCGCTCAGGCGAAGGACCGGGATGCCGATCAAGAAGCCCAGGATGGCTGCGGCGATAGCACCGACCACGATGCTGATGATGAGGCGCACCGGATCGGAGGGAACGGCGCTCTCGAGGGCGACCGCGGTGACGATGCCCGTGTAGGCACCGACACTCATAAAGCCCGCGTGGCCCAGCGACAGGTCGCCCGCGATGCCGACGACGAGGTTAAGCGAGATGGCCATAACGATGTAGGCCGTAATGGGAACCAGCTGACCGGCGATCATGCGCGGGATCATGTGGTTGGACTGCATAAAGAACACGATGGCAAAGGCCACGATGCACATGGCGTACGTGACAAAGTCGTGACGCGTCTGTTTTTCTTTAAGGAACTTCATAACGCTCACCTACACCTTCTCGGGGACGTACTTGCCCAAGAGGCCGGCAGGCTTGACGAGCAGGACGATGATCAGAACACCAAAAACGATGGAGTTGGCAAGGCTCGTGGAAATGTAAGCCTGTGCCATCGCCTCGATGATGCCGATGAGAATGCCACCGACAAAGGCGCCGGGGATGGAGCCGATGCCACCGAAGACGGCGGCGTCGAAGGCCTTGATGCCAGGCATGGCGCCCGTCGTGGGCTGCAGCACCGGCGAATAGGAGCAAAGGAGCACGCCAGCGATGGCGGCAAGGGCAGAACCGATGGCGAACGTCATCGAGATGGTGCGGTTGACGTTGATGCCCATGAGCTGAGCGGCAGCCTTGTCCTCGGACACGGCGCGCATGGCCTTGCCCATCTTGGTCTTACCTGTAAAGAACATCAGGCCGGCCATGATAACCAGGCAGGCGACGATGGTGACGAGCGAGACGGCGCTTACGTTGAACTTGGCCAAGAACTCCGGCACCGGGAAGGTGACGAGCGAAGTGAAGTTCTTGGGCGTGGCGCCCCACAGAAGCTGCGCGGCGTTCTGCAGGAAGTAGGACACGCCGATAGCCGTGATCAGAACGGCCAGCGGGCCTGCTTGGCGCAGCGGCTTATAGGCCAGGCCCTCAATGAGAACACCGAGAACCGTGCAGGCCACGCAAGAGAGAACTACAGATGCCCAGCCCGGGAGGCCGAGATACGACGTGGCGCAGAACGAGACATAGGCACCGACCATGATGACATCGCCGTGAGCGAAGTTCAGCATCTTGGCGATACCGTAGACCATGGTGTAGCCCAACGCGATGATGGCGTAGACGCTGCCCATGGACAGGCCGTTGACCAGGTATTGGATAAAGACCGTCATGTTCCACATCCCCCTTTCGAATAGGTTTCCAGTTAATGTATGAAACAGGGACGTTACATCGTCCCTAGATACCAAGCAAGCAGGGAAGGCCAAAACCTCCCCTGCTTGGGATCAAAACCGCTCTATGTAAGGCGGCCAATTAGGCCTGTACGTACTTGCCGTCGGTAATGACGTACGCCGTCGGGTCCTTCTGGACCTGGCCCTTGTCGTTCCAGGAGAGCTTGCCAGTCAGACCGTCAACGGTAATGTTGCGCATAGCCTCGGGAAGCTTCTCGGCAACCTCGGTCGGGTCGGCGTCGGCACCCAGGCCGGCTTCCTTGAGGGCCTCGACCACCGCATGCACGCCGTCGTAGGCGTCGGCGGCAAACTGGTCCGGAGTCTCGCCATACTTATCCTTGTAGGCGTTGACGAAGTCGGCATTCTTCTCGTCATCGGCGGAGAATGGGGTCATGAGCAGCAGACCCTCGGCCAGAGAGGTGTCGAAACCTTCCACGCCCAGGATACCGTCCATACCGTCGCAGCCCATCATCTTGACGTCGTAGCCCATGTCCTTGGCGTTCTTGAGCAGGACGGATGCGGGCGTGTAGTAGATCGGTGCAAAAATCATGGTGGCGCCGGCCTGCTTTGCCTTGGTCAGCTGGTTGGTAAAACTCGTAGCAGAGTCGTCCTTGAAGGTCTCCTCGTCGACAATCTCAAGCTTAGACTTAGCGGCCTGGGCCTTAAAGGAATCTGCGATGCCCGAAGAATAGGCGTCGCCGGAGTTATAGAACAGCACGAACTTCTCGTTCGCATACTTCTGCGCCAGGAACTTGGCAGCGTTGACACCCTGGTTGGGGTCGGTGAAGCAAACCTGGAAGACGCAATCCTTGCCCTTGGTAACGTCCTCGGAGGACGCGGACGGGGTGATCATGAACGTCTCGGGGTCGTTACCACACTCTGCGGCAACGGCAACCGACGCACCCGTGGTGGTCGGGCCGACGAGGGCCTGCATGCCCCAGTCGAGCAGGGTGTTGAAGGCGTTGACGGCCTTCTCGCCGTCAGCCTGGTCGTCCTCGGCCTTGCTGACAAGCGGCAGCTCCTTGGTCGAGAAATCCTTGCAGCCAAGCTCGACAGCCTGGGTAACGGACTTGCCGTAGGACGCGTTGGCGCCGGTCAGCGGGCCGATGGTGCCGATCTTAAACGAAGCGTCGCCCGAAGCGGAACCACTGTCGCCGCCGTTGGAGGAGCAGCCAGCTAGAATGGACATCGCCCCCAGACCTGCTGCGCTCGCGATAACGCTCCTGCGATTCATAACAGGGTTCAATGACTTACCGGTGAGGCTCGACATGCGGCTCTCCTCTCAAATCTCGTCGGGTTTCGGTTGCCCGACAGGCCATCCTTCGCCGTGTTCGGCGTTCGCAAAATAGTAGACGCTTTAGTTAAGGAAAGTGGCGATTATTTCAACTTTTCTTCGCCGTGTTCGGCGTTCGCAAAATAGTAGACGCTTTAGTTAAGGAAAGTGGCGATTATTTCAACTTTTCTTTGGATTTGTTCATTTATCCATAATTCTGCGTATTTCTATTACTTTATGCAGTATTGCCACTTTATTATGTAAAAGTAATGTTTCCATTCTGTTACAGGCGTCCCTGCCCTGAATAAAACAGCCTCACCGGTCGTGCTTTATGCGCACTTAGGCGGCGATGTACTTGCCGTCCTGAATCACATAGGCCGTAGCGGGCTTCTCGACTTGGCCTTCGTCGTTCCACGTGAGCTCGCCCGTCAGGCCCTCGATCTTGATCTTGCGCATGGCCTTGGCAAGGTCGCCGGCAATGTCGGCACCGTCGGCCGTAAGGTCGATGCCCGCTTTATCGATAGCCTCGACGATTGCGTGGACGCAATCGTAGGCGTCGGCGGCAAACTGGTTAGGCGTCTCGTCGTAGGCATCCTTATAGGCCTTGACGAAGTCGGCATTCTTCTCGTCGTCAGCCGAAAACGGGGTCATGAGCAGTACCCCCTCGGCAAGAGAGGTATCGAAGCCCTCGACAGAGAGCAGGCCGTCCATGCCGTCGGTACCCATGAGCGTCATATCGTAGCCCATGTCCTTGGCGTTCTTGAGCAGGACGGACGCCGGCGTGTAGTAGATCGGCGCAAAGATGAGCGTGGCGCCGGCCTCCTTGGCCTTGGTGAGCTGGTTGGTAAAGCTCGTGGAGGAGTCGTCCTTAAAGGTCTCGGTATCGACGATATCGAGCTTGGACGCCTTGGCCTGCTCGGCAAAAGCGTCGGCAACGCCCGAGCTATACGTATCGCCGGAGTTGTAGAACAGGGCGATCTTGGCATCCGCGTACTTCTCGGCCAAGAACTTCGCGGCGCTGGCGCCCATGGTGGGATCGGTGAAGCAAACCTGAAAGACCATGGTCTTGTCCTTGGTGACGTCGAGCGACGAGGCCGAAGGCGTGACCATGAGCATATCGCCGGCGATCTCGCCCGAGACGGCGACGGCGGCACCAGTCGTGACGGGGCCGACGAGAGCCTGCATGCCCCAGTCGCACAGGGTATTGAAGGCGTTGATGGCCTTTTCGCCGTCGGCGACGTCGTCCTCGGACTTAAGCGAGAATTTGAGGTCCTTGGTCGAGAAATCCTTGGCGGCGAGCTTGGCACCCTTCTCGGCCGAAACGCCATAGGTTGCCGCGGCGCCGGTCAGAGGGCCGATGACACCGATCTTGAAGGTCTTGCCGTCATCGGCGGAGCCGCCGTCCGAGCCACCCGACGAGCAACCAGCGAGTGCGGCGGTGCTGCCGAGTGCCACGGCGCCGGCGAGAAAGTTCCTACGGCTGAGCGTGCTGTTGATGTTGAGCATGGTGTCCCCCCTTTCGCTGGCCGCGATGCGGCCGTCTTGCGGTACAGGGCAAACCTTATGGTGCAAACGTTGACAGTTTGTTACGGAGTTCCGTTTGTAGCGAGCATGTTTCCAATGTTTCCGCAGCGTTTCGGGGGTGCCGTTTTGTGCGACTCCTGTTGCCTGGCGAGCACGCGCCCTCGGTTCACGCTAGAATGCATTCAACCTTTAAGCGGTTAATCCATCCATAAGATGCACGAAGGAGCTATCTATGAGCGAACCCCTGCGCACCGTGAACGTCGGTCTGATCGGTCTGGGAACCGTCGGCGGCGGCGTGGCCCGTCTAATCAAGAGCCACCACGATGGGTACCTGGCAGCCTACGGCATCGACCTTAAGCTGACCCGCGCCTGCGCGCTTGCTTGGGAGCAGGCCGAGGCAGCAGGCATTGAGCGCGAGGCCTTTACGAGTGACTGGCACGATGTCGCAACCGACCCCGCCGTCGACATCGTCGTCGAGCTGATCGGCGGCGAGCATCCCGCAACCGAGATCTTCACCACTGCCTTTGAGCACGGCAAGCACGTCGTCTCTGCCAACAAGGCCCTGCTGGGCCGTCACGTCGAGACGCTTGCCGAGAAGGCGCGCGCGTGCGGCGTGCAGATTAAGTGCGAGGCCAGCTGCGGCGGTGGCATCCCCATCGTGAGCACGCTCGAGCACGACCTGGTGGGCAACAAGATCCTGACCATCGCCGGCATACTCAACGGAACCACCAACTATATCCTGTCGCGCATGGACGCCGAGGGCGCCGATTACGCCGACGTCCTTGCCGACGCGCAGGCCAAGGGCTATGCCGAGGCCGATCCATCCGCCGACGTCGACGGCTTCGACGCCGCCAGCAAGACGGCGATCCTCGCCTCCATCGGCTTTGGCACCCGCGTGACCACCGACGATGTGTACCAGCAGGGTATCCGCACCATCGGTGCCGAGGACATCGCCCAGGCCCGCGAGCTCGGCTACACCATTAAGCTGCTGGGCATCGCCCGTAACACCGACGCCGGCGTCGACGTCCGCGTGCACCCCACGCTGATCCCCGCCGACCACATGCTTGCCAAGGTCAACGGCGCCATGAACGCCGTCTACGTGGTGGGTGACGCCGTGGGCGAGACCATGTTCTATGGTGCTGGCGCAGGCTCCTTCCCCACCGCGAGCGCCGTCGTGGGCGATATCCTGTCGCTCTCCGAGCAGATCAGCCGCGGCGTGGCTCCGTTGCCCGAGATTGAGCCCTATGGTCACAACCTCGCCTTTAAGCCCATGGACGAGCTCCAGACCAAGTACTATGTGCGCCTGAAGGTTGCCGACCGCGTGGGCGCCCTGTCCGAGACGGTCGACATCTTTGCCAAGCACAACATCTCGATCTCGCTCATCAACCAGGTCGAGGACGGCAAGTCGGGCGTCAGCGATGCCTGCTCGGTCATCTTCCTGACGCACCGCGCGCTCGAAAAGGACGTCCAAGCTGCCGCCGCCGAGCTTGCCAGCGTCGACTGCGTGGCCGAGGTCGCCAACGTCCTGCGCATCGAGGACGTCGAGGCTTGGACCGAAGGCGTCATGGCCAACTAACCCAACGCTCGCCTAGCAATACGCGCCTTGAGGGCTCCCGTCCGATGTGGGACGGGAGCCCTTTTGTCACCCGCCCTAAGCACAACGGCAGAGCATATTTGCGCGAGCCGCTCATCGGTAACGCGGGCTACCGTTCACCGATATGCAAACGCGACCGATTCCGGCTACCGCTACGCTGTGCTGCGAATGTCCGCCCGCGATGAGAGGAAGCACCATGTTGCTCGAGGGCAAGAAAGCAATCATCACCGGAGGCACGCGCGGTATCGGCTATGCCATCGCCTGCCGTTTTATCGAGGAAGGCACTGCCGTCACTGTCTTTGGCTCGCGCCAGGAGACTGCCGACGCGGCCGTTGAGAAGCTGGCAGTCGCCTATCCCGACGCCAAGGTCTGGGGCCGCTCCTGCGACATCACCTCGCTCGAAGCCGTGACCGAGGCCTTTACCCAGGCTGCCGCCGACATGGGCGGCTTGGACACGGTCGTCAACAATGCCGGCATCTCCCAGCGCTCGCCGCTCCTTAACTATACGGCCGAGGAGTTCGCAAAGGTCATGGACCTCAACGTCGTCGCCGTCTTTAACGGTCACCAAGCTGCCGCCAAGATCATGACCGAGGCCGGCCACGGCGGCACCATCACTACCACAAGCTCGATGGTCGCCAAGTACGGCCAGCCCTCCGGCGTCGGTTACCCCACGTCCAAGTTTGCCGTCAACGGCATGGTCCAGTCGCTCTCGCGCGAGCTCGCCCCCATGGGCATCCGCGTCAACGCCGTTGCCCCTGGCGTGACTAAGACCGACATGGTCGCCAACCTACCCGAAGAGGTCATCAAGCCCATCGTCGCCACTATTCCGCTCGGCCGCATGGGCGAGCCCGAGGATGTCGCCAACGCCTTCGTTTTTCTAGCGAGCGACATGGCCTCCTATGTCACGGGCGCCGTGCTCCCCGTCGACGGAGCCGCCCGCTCCTAAAGGTCGCAAGCCACGACTTCGAACCTCAACGAGGCCCAACGCAAAAGGCGCGCTGCCTGCATCAACCGCAGGCGGCGCGCCTTGTTCTGCTTGTAAGGGAAACTGCGTCCCGGCATTTCAGCCCAAAACGGGACGCAGTTTCCCTCAGGGCCTTCTTTCGGAAACTATGTCCCATTCTGGGCGCGGATTCTGGGGCGCGCTTTCCGCAACGAGCCTCTCGCGGAAACTTGTATCCCACTCTGGGCGACCATTCCGGGACACGGTTTCCCCAAGGCCTTTGTTTAGGAAAGCGCGTCCCATTTTGAACCTTCAGACTGGGACGCGCTTTCCGGCAGGGGTCCAAAGCGGAAACTGCATCCCGCCCTGAGCGTCCATTCTGGGATGTGGTTTCCCGATGGGGGCCGATGCGGAAACTGCATCCCGTTTCGGGTCTTTAAAGCGGTCCCCGGCTTCCCCGAGAGAGTATCGACTACTTACCGTCGTCGTCCTCGGCTTCTTCTCTTGCATAGAGCTCCAGCATGCGGCGACGGTATTCGCGCACGGCGAGCTTGGCGCGCTCCAGGCGGCGGCGCTCACGCGGAGTCAGCTCGGACGGGTCGATCTCGTCGCCATAGGTCTTATCGGCAAGAAGATGCGCCGCGTCCACGATGCGGGCATCGATGTGGCCGCTCGCTGCCTCGGCGGAAAGACGCTCGGCAATCGTATCGAGCGTAGGCAGGCCCTCGAATACGCGACCATGGCCATGCGAGGTCAGCAGCTCGTGCTCGCGTGCGAGCAGGCTCGCCAAATCGTGATGGGCGCGCAGAATGTCAAGCGCATCGGATGGATGCTCGGCAACCTCTGCCACGGCGGCGACCGGCGCGGCGTCGACCACGCGGTAGAAGAGCTGCGCGAGCAGCGGCATCAAGAACACCGTGATGGCGCCGGCGGCAACCATGACCGACGCAATATCTTGCGACAGCGCGCCCGCGTTGACGGCAACGCTTGTCACGGCAACGATGATCGGCAGCGCCGTGGTGCAGTACAGGGCCACGGTAATGCGGCCATACGCCGACACATCGCGCGTCGCAGAACAAATGCCCATAGAGACGAGGATGGGCACGGCACGAATAATCAGCAACGCCACGATAAAGCCCGCGAGCAAGCCCGGGCGCGACGCCACGGCCGTCAGGTCGATCTTTGCGCCCGATACGGTAAAGAACACCGGAATCAAAAAGCCGTAGGCCAGGCCGTCGAGCTTGGTCTCGAGCGTATGGTTGCCCTCGGGGATGATATAGCGCAGGACAAAGCCGGCGGCAAAAGAACCCAACACGATGTCGAGATCAAAGACGGCAGAGAACGCCACGAGCGTGACCAGGATGAGCACCGTCAGGCGCACGAAGGTCTGCGACGTGGTGTCGGCGCGTTCCTCGATAAACGCAAAGAAGCGGCTGCCGACGCGCTTGGAGCGGCTTGGGACCACGGCCAGCAACACGCAAACCACCGCAAACAAGCCAAGGATTACGAGCGTTTGGATGCCAGTGCGGGCAGACAGCAGCACCGACATGGCGAGCACGGGACCGAGCTCGCCCCAAGTGCCATACGCGAGAATCGAGTCGCCCACACGCGTGCCGGTGAGCGAGCGCTCGCGCATGATGGGCACGAGCGTGCCGAGCGCCGTAGAAGTGAGGGCAAGCGTCACGGCGATACCGTCGAAATGACTGACCGAGAACCACGGGGTAAAGCGCACGGCAAGCCAGGCGATACCAAACGTGACGACCCACGTCGCCAAGCCGTAGCGCCCCTCGACGCCCGTGATGCTCTTGGGGTCGATCTCAAAGCCGGCAAGCAGGAACAAAAAGGCCAGGCCCAGCTCGGACACAAGCGAGACCTCGGCATCTATATGGATGACGCCGAGCATATGCGGGCCCAGCACCGCGCCGAAGACGAGCAAAAAGACCGTTTCTGGAATGGGTTTTCCGGGAATCGCCGAGGCGATGAAGGGGCTTGCAAAGGCCACGAGCGCGATGATGGCGAGCGAAACAAATGCCATGTGATGCCTTTCTCTTGTTTGCGCTTCACTGTAGCACCCTCGCCGTCCTCAACGCGCCGCGAGCTGTCGTATCATAGTGAGGTTTACAAACATGTGGCTCAAGGCGACCGCGAGGCTTGCCCCGTAAACCGACCGCTGCCGCATACCGTACCGTACGCCCAACCGATCAGGAAGGCAGGAACCAATGGTCTCTCGTATCTACGTGGAGAAGAAACCCGGGTTCGACGTCGAGGCTCAGCAGCTCAAGGGCGAGCTGACCGAAATTCTCGGCATCAAGGGCATCGAGGCCCTGAGGATCATCAACCGCTACGACGTCGAGGGCATCGACGAGGAGCTTTTCCGCTCCTGCGTGCCGACCGTCTTTAGCGAGCCCCAGGTCGATGTGACCTACGACGAGCTCCCCGCAAGCGATGGCGCCGTCTTTGCCGTCGAATTCCTGCCTGGCCAGTTTGACCAGCGCGCCGACTCCGCCAGCGAGTGCGTGCAGCTCATCAGCCAGGGCGAGCGCCCCGCCGTGCGCTCCGCCAAGGTCTATATGATCTCGGGCACTCTGGACGAAGCCGCCATCGAGGCCATCAAGCACTACGTGGTGAACCCCGTCGAGGCGCGCATCGCCTCGCTCGACCTGCCCGAGACGCTGTACATGGAGACCCCCGAGCCCCAGCCCGTCGAGGTGCTCGACGGCTTCCGCAAGCTCGATGAGGCCGGCCTTGCCGCCTTTATCTCCGAGCGCGGTCTTGCCATGGACGAGGCGGACATCGCCTTCTGCCAGCAGTACTTCCGCGATGAGGATCGCGACCCCACCATCACCGAGATCCGCGTGATCGACACCTACTGGTCCGACCACTGCCGCCACACCACCTTCGGCACCGTCCTGGACGACGTGACGATCGACGACGCCGTGGTGCAGCAGGCCTTCGACCGCTACATGGAGATGCGCCACGAGCTCGGTCGCGACGCCAAGCCCGTCTGCCTCATGGACATGGGCACCATCGGCGCCAAGTACCTTAAGAAGACCGGCGTCATGACCGATGTCGACGAGTCCGAGGAGATCAACGCCTGCACTGTCAAGGTGAAGGTCGATGTCGACGGCGAGGACCAGGACTGGCTGTTCCTGTTTAAGAACGAGACCCACAACCACCCGACCGAGATCGAGCCCTTCGGCGGTGCCGCCACCTGCGTGGGCGGCGCCATCCGCGACCCGCTCTCGGGCCGCAGCTACGTGTACCAGGCCATGCGTGTCACCGGCGCCGGCGACCCCACCGTCCCCGTGTCCGAGACGCTCGAGGGCAAGCTGCCGCAGCGCAAGCTCGTAACCACCGCTGCCGCCGGCTACTCCAGCTACGGCAACCAGATCGGCCTTGCCACCGGCCAGGTCAACGAGCTCTATCACCCCGGCTACGTGGCCAAGCGCATGGAGGTCGGCGCCGTCGTGGGCGCTACCCCGGCAAACCACGTGCGCCGCGAGTGCCCCGCCCCCACCGACAAGATCATCCTGCTGGGCGGCCGCACCGGCCGTGACGGCATCGGCGGTGCCACCGGCTCCTCCAAGACCCAGAACACCGAGTCCATCGAGACCTCGGGTGCCGAGGTCCAGAAGGGCAACGCCCCGGTCGAGCGCAAGCTGCAGCGCCTCTTCCGCCGCGGCGACGCCTGCCGCCTGATCAAGCGTTGCAACGACTTTGGCGCCGGCGGCGTCTCGGTCGCCGTGGGCGAGCTTGCCGACGGCCTGTATGTCGACCTGGACACCGTGACCAAGAAGTACGACGGCCTGGACGGCACCGAGCTCGCCATTTCCGAGTCCCAGGAGCGCATGGCCTGCGCCGTCGCCGACGGTGACGTCGAGGAGTTCATGGGCTACGCCGCCGAGGAAAACCTGGAGGCGACCGTTATCGCCGAGGTTACCGCCGAGCCGCGCATGCGCATGGCCTGGAACGGTGTCGCCATCGTCGACCTATCCCGCGAGTTCCTCAACTCCAACGGCGCGCCCAAGCACCAGGTCGCCCACGTGTGCGCCCGCAGCGTGTGGCAGCCCAGCTGGGCCGGCACCACGCTTGCCGAGCGCATGACCTCGCTTGTCACCGACCTCAACGTTGCCTCCAACAAGGGCCTTTCCGAGCGCTTCGACTCCACCATCGGTGCCGCAACCGTGCTTATGCCTTTTGGCGGCAAGACGCAGCTCACCCCGAGCTCGGCCATGGTCGCCAAGTTCCCCGTGGACGGCGAGACCACCACGGCAAGCGCCATGGCATGGGGCTTCAACCCCTATCTGATGGAGGCCGACCAGTTTGCGGGCGCCTATCTGTCCGTGGTCGAGTCCATCGCCAAACTTGTGGCTGCCGGCTTTGAGCACAAACGCGCCTATCTCTCCTTCCAGGAGTACTTCGAGCGTCTGCGCACCGAGGCCGAGCGCTGGGGCAAGCCCACAGCAGCCGTCCTGGGCGCCCTCATGGCCCAAGTCGACCTGGGTGCCGGCGCCATCGGCGGCAAGGACTCCATGAGCGGCTCGTTTGAGGACGAGGCCGGCGAGCTCAACGTTCCGCCGACTCTGATCAGCTTCGCTGTTGCCGTGGGCCGCGCGGCGCGCGCCGTCTCCCCTGAGTTCAAGGGCCTGACGCACCGCGTCGTCCGCATCGCCCCCGCCACCTACGGCGAGGACTACCGACCCGACGCCCAGCAGCTGCTCGCCGCGTTTGACGCCGTCGAGGCGCTCACTGCTACCGGCGACGCCCTGGCCGTCTCCACGCCCGGCTACGGCTGCGGCGCCGAGAGCCTCTTTAAGATGTGCGTCGGCAACCAGATCGGCATCGAGCTTGCCGAGGACGTGGACGTGGAGAGCCTCTTCACCCCGCTCTATGGCAGCTTTATCGTCGAGCTCGCCGAGGACGCCGAGCTGCCCGAGGTCGCCGACGGCATTGTCGTCGAGCCCCTGGGCACCACCGTCGAGGGCTATGTCGTCGACACCGGCTCCGAGGTCATCGAGCTCGCCGAGCTCCAGGAAGCCTGGGAAAGTGGCATCGAGGGCGTCTTCGCCTACCGCAGCGCCGGCGAGACCCCCGAGGTCGAGACCATCGACTTCCGCGCCAAGGACATCCACGTGTACGGCGGCGCCAAGATCGCCCGCCCGCGCGTGATCATCCCCGTGTTCCCCGGCAACAACTGCGAGTACGACAGCGCCCGCGCCTTCCGTGCCGCCGGTGCCGAGGCCGACACCTTCGTGATCAACAACCTCACGCCCGAGGCCGTCGCCGAGAGCACCCACGAGCTTGCCCGCCGCATCCGTGCAAGCCAGATCGTCATGATCCCCGGCGGCTTCTCGGGCGGTGACGAGCCCGACGGCTCCGCCAAGTTCATCACGGCGTTCTTCCGCGCTCCCGAGGTCACCGAGGCAGTCCGCGACCTGCTCCAGGCCCGCGACGGCCTGATGCTGGGCATCTGCAACGGCTTCCAGGCTCTGGTCAAGCTCGGCCTGGTGCCCTACGGTGACATCGTCGACGCCACGCCCGATGCGCCCACGCTGACGTTCAACACCATCGGTCGCCATCAGAGCCGCCTGGTGCGCACCCGCATCTCTTCCAACCTGTCCCCATGGCTGTCGCAGTGCAGCCTGGACGACCCCTACACCGTCGCCATCAGCCACGGCGAGGGCCGCTTTGTCGCCAATGACGAAGTACTCGCCCAGCTGATCGCCAACGGCCAAGTCGCCACGCAGTACGTGGGCGAGGACGGCAAGCCCAGCATGGATCTTTCCGTCAACCCCAACGGCTCCGCACTCGCCATCGAGGGCATCACGAGCCCCGACGGCCGCGTCCTGGGCAAGATGGGCCATGCCGAGCGTCGCGGCGACAACCTGTACCGCAACGTGCCCGAACATGTCCCCGGCGACAAGTTCATGCCGATCTTTGAGAGCGGCGTAGCCTACTTCGCTTAATACGTTCCCATCGGGTACAATCCCCTCGGGTAACAACACCCGCCACCGACGCATCCGGTGGCGGGTTCTTTTTTGCTTCGCGCATGTAGAAAGGACATCATGAAAAGCCGCAAGCCGTATCTCGCCACCCTGCCCGGACTCATCCTGGGCTGTCTCGTTTGCTGCGCGCTCTGGGGCTCTGCCTTCCCCTGCATCAAGATCGGCTACGGCCTCTTTGGCATTCCCGCGCACGACAGCGCCTCGCAGCTGCTCTTCGCGGGTCTGCGCTTCACCCTTGCCGGCATGCTGGTCATTGTTGGCATGAGCGTGGCCCAGCGCCGACCGCTCGTTCCGCAAGCGCGTGATATCAAGCCCATCTGCATCTTGTCGCTCTTCCAGACCATCGGCCAGTACTTCTTTTTCTACCTTGGTCTCTCCCGTGCAAGCGCTATGTCAAGCTCCATCATCGAGGCCAGCGCCAACTTCTTGGCTATCCTCTTTGCCGCCCTGGCGTTTCGCACCGAAAAGCTCGATGCGGCCAAGGTGCTCGGCTGCGTACTGGGCTTTGCCGGCGTCGCGCTCGTCAACCTTTCGGGCGCGGACGGCACCTTTGGCTTTACGCTCGACGGCGAGGGCTTCATCCTGGCCTCCACCGTCGCGGGCGCCCTTTCGACCTGCCTGATCGGCATCTTCTCGCGCGAGCACGACGGCGTCTTGCTTGCCGGGTGGCAGTTCTTGGTCGGCGGCCTGGTCCTCACCGCCATCGGCTTTATGATGGGTGGCGCGCTCTCCCCCACGGCGATTGCCCCCGCCATCGCGCTCATCATCTACATGGCGCTTATCTCCGCGGTCGCCTACTCGCTGTGGTCGCGCCTGCTTGCCGTCAACCCCGTCAGCCGCGTCTCGGTCTTTGGGTTTATGAACCCCGTCTTTGGTGTGCTGCTGAGCGCGCTGCTGCTCGGCGAGGGTGCTGGCACGAGCCCCGTTACCGTCATCGTTGCCCTGCTGTTGGTCTGCAGCGGCATCATCATCGTCAACAAACCCAAAAAAGCCTAGCGAGCTCACCTTTTTAGGGAGGGCCTTCAAACACTTTAGCTTAATGGAGTGCACTGGTTCTCGTTGATTTCGTACCGAGTCGCAGCGGCAGACGCCCGCCTTGCCGCACCGCGCCCGGGCATTATGGCCGGTGGCCCCCACAAACGCAAAAGGGGCACACGACCATCGCAACGGTCGTGTGCCCCTTTTCCTAGCGTATCTGAACGCCGGCTTTCTTTTTCTCGGCCTTGACACGGTAGAGTTCCGTGTCGGCGGCGCGAAGCAGGTTTTGCCAGGTATCAATACCATCGCCGACCCGCGCGTAACCGATGGACATCCGCAATGCATACGGCACCTCGGCACGAGCGAGCTCGTCGTTAATCGCCGAACACAGGTCTATGATGTCCTGCTCCGCCGTCGCCTTTTGAAGCACCACGAACTCATCGCCACCATAACGTGCGATAAAGCCACCAGACGCCGAGCAGACCTCTTTGAGCGTAGCAGATATGACCTGGAGGGCATGATCGCCCTCAACATGTCCATACCGGTCGTTAATCTGCTTAAAGCCGTCAGCGTCCATCATAAGCAGATACACACCATCGGCCTGGTCAGTACCCGAGAACAGCGACAGCATATAGGTCTCAAAACGGTTGCGATTGTTAAGGCCAGTCAACGGGTCGGTCGAGATCAGCTGCTCCTGGCAGATGATGTAGAGCAGCAGGATGCTCAGCGTTATACCGACGCAAAGGCCCGGTACCGAAAACAAAACCTGGAAGGTACCGCCCACCAGAGCGGGAACCGCAAAAAAGGCGAGGGTGCGATAAATGGCCTTCTTTTGCAGGCTTTCGACTTTTCGAGCCTGAATAAAGGCATGCAAGGACGTATATATGACGTAGCAGTAGCTCACGATGGGCTGGATCATATAAGCAAAGCCGCGACGATATACGCCCTGCGCATCGATATAGAACATAGCGTGCGTCCAGTAGCTGGTAAATGCCAGCACGACCACCAATGCGGTTGGCAACGTTAAAAGTACCACCCTGTAGGGCGTGGTCAGGAGCCGTGAGCCCTGCATCGTCTCGGAATAGAAAAACCAAATGAGGCACGCGATGGCGAACAGCGAAAACGAAACCGCGTTGGAAATCCAGTTGGCCGTGATGCCTACAGGAGTGCTCACGCCGTCCGAGAGCGTCCAGATCATATCGAAGAAAATGTAGGCAGCAGACGTGTAGCCCAGCATGCTAAACAAAAGCTGCTGGGTGCTCGAGAACAGGGAGCGACGGCTTCGCACGGCAAGCCCGATAAGAATAATCATGCACAGCAGGAATATCTCGATCTTGAGTGCCTTAACCACTAGACGCCCTCCCTTCAATATCCAAGTGGTCAGAATCGCCCGATTCGTGTCTGGGCAATAAACGCCCCTTACTCCGCAGGGGTAAAGGGAATAATAGCAGAGCGCCCGAACGTTGCTGTAAGACAGCTCTCGTTCGGGCGCTCTGACGGCGCGAATTGCACGCCGGAATCAATTATCGGTAACGGCCGTTACTCGCCGTCGATGTCGGTCGCGACGGCCTCCTCAATAGCCTCGACGCCTTCGACCGACAGATCTTCTTCGCCGCGGCAGAACTTCTTATCGACCCAGCCGGTCAGAATCGGGGCCATGATTGCCGTGATGATGACGGCGGTGGCGATCTGCGCATACGCGGTGGGCGCAAGCTCGGCATAGCGCGGGGCGACCTCGGCGAGGGCGACCGGCGTGGTCATGGCCGTGCCGGCGATAGTGGAGCATGCCACAGCCGCCTTACCGTTGCCGCCACACAGGCGCTCGAAGGCAAAGGTAATGGGACCGACGATAAAGAGCGTGATGAGGCCCAGCAGGATGCCCGAGATGCCGCCGGTGATAAAGCTCGAAAGGCTCATGGACGCACCGAGCTGAAAGCCGATAACGGCGATTGCGGGATTGGCGCCGGGGACCAGCAGGTTCTTGATAAACGGGAAGAGGTTGCCCAGAACCATGCCGATAACAAGCGGCAGGATGGATCCGATGATGGTGCCGACGGGGATGTTGGCGAGACCCGAGACACCGAGGATGATCATCGTGACGGCGGGGCCGGCCGTAAAGAACAGGATACCGACAGCGCCCCGCTCGGACTCATCGCCGAACTCGCCCATGATGCCCGTATAGAGCGCCATGTTGCAAAACGTGATGCCGCCGATGATAGACACGGAGCTCAGGCCCAGGAAGTTGTCGTTAAAGAAATATGCCACACCCAAGCCAAGGGCGGCCGCAACAACAAGCTTGGGGATCAGTACGACGATGCCGGTCTTGATAGCGCCCGGCGTGGACTTAAAGCTGATGCCGGCGCCCACGAAGAGCAGGATCGCGGCGACGATGGTATTGGAGCCGCCGCGGCAGGCGGCGGTAAAGAAGCCGCCGATCTCGAAGACCTGCGGACAGAAAGTGTTGAGCAAAAGGCCAACGATCATGGGATAGATCATGATGTCACCCGGGATACGCGGGACTTTGAATTTCTTTTGCTCGTTGGCGGTCGCTTCCTGTGCCATGAAACCCCCATTTCCGCTGACGCAGAACAAAAGCCCACGTCACGCTTTGCTACAGTAAAGTTTGACCATGGTACCAGAAGAAGCAGACCGCCTCGGTGAGAAATTCGATTCGTTAGGCCGGGACGATAACGCGTCCTGCTCCTATACGAGGCTCAAAACGATATAGAACACGATGCCCGAAACGCAGCACCACAACATCGACTTTGTCTTGATTGCCACCGCCACGACGCCGGTGGCCGCAATCCAGGGAACCAAGGCAGGCCAGAGTCCCGCGTCGAACGCGCCGGGGTTCACCAAGTCGTTGGCGACCAGCGCGGCAAAGGCAGCGGGCGGGATATAGCCCAGGGCCTCGGTAATGCGGGGCGACAGGGTCCGCCCGCGCAAGGCGAACGCCGGCGCGATGCGAAAGAACGCGATAGCAGCCCACGACGACAGCCACAGAACCAAGAACTCGTTAGCGGGCATCGCGGGCACCTCTTCCGTCAAATACAGCATCGCACGCCAGCGCAATGGCAATGCCGACCACGACGCTTGCCGGCACGGCAATATTCGCGAGGCCCAAGAACTTGCATACGGCGACGGACACCGCGCCCGAAACCGCCGCGACAACGTTACCGCGCGACAGCCGCTGCGAAAAGAGCAGGCAGATAAAGAGCGAGGTGCAGACAAAGGCTGCAATGGCGGTGGGAACATCGACAACGGCGCCGACGATGGCGCCCATCGTACACGAAACGCCCCATGTTGCGATGAGGATCACGTTGAGCACAAAGGACTCGCGCGGGCCCCAATCCTCCCCTTCAACCAACTTGGCAAGCGAGATGCCATATGCCTCCTCGGTAAGTGTCGCGGCAACAGCCAGCGTCTGACGCTTCGAGGCACCCCTCAGATGCGGTGCGATCGATGCCGAGTAAAGCGCAAAACGCGAGGAGATGGCGGCAACGCTCGCGACGATCGATGCTGCCGGCACACCCGCCAGCCACAGGTTGCAGATCATAAACTGGCCGCTGCCCGTCACAAACGTACTGCTCAGGGCAAAGACCATCCAGGGCTCCATTCCCGTCTGCCCCATGATCATTCCGCACGACGCGCCTATTGCAACATAGGTAAGCATCACCGGCCAGACGGTTCTAACGATTTTGAGCACCATACGCTTCTCATCCTGACAAGGTCTCCGAGCCGCATGTAGCGATACGGCAGAATCATCATCCGACAGCAACCGAGTTCACCTACAATTGCCACCGGATCGAAAGACACAACTTTTTAGGAAGTCATTATGACAGCTATCGATCGAGACCGGGCGCGCGCGGCCTTCAAAAGCTACACCGATGCCTACGACGCCACCAACCCACGCATCGCGCTCAAAATCGAGCATACGTACCACGTGGCCGAGGCATGCGATGCCGTAGCGCGCGAGCAGGGCTGGTCGTCAGAAGATATTGACCTGGCATGGCTTTGCGGCCTGCTACACGATATGGGCCGCTTTGAGCAGCTGCGACGCTGGGACACCTTTAAGGACGCCGAGAGCATGAGCCATGCGGCGCTGGGCATCGAGGTCCTCTTTGGCGAGAATCCCGCCGATGCACCCGCCACGACAAACATCCGTGACTTTATCGAAACCGGTGCGCATGACGAGCTCATCCGAGCGAGCATCGCCTATCACAGCGACTTTCGCCTGCCGGCACAACTCGACGAGCGTACACGGTGCTTCTGCGATATCGTGCGCGATGGTGACAAGATCGACATTATGCGCACCATCGCCGACAGCACCGTCGACACTATCCTCAAGGTGGACGAGAAGACGTTTCTCGGCAGCCGTTTCTCGTCGCCGACACTTGCCGCCTTTGACGAGCACCGCTGCGTCGCACGCGATGAGCGCGATGAGCCCGCCGACTTCTTGGTGGGGCTTATCTGCTTTATGTTTGAGCTCGTCTATCCAGCAAGCCGCGCGCTGGCGCGCGAACAGGGCGATATCTACCGCCTGCTCGACGCACCCTTTGGCATTACGCGCCCCTTTACCAATCCCACCACGCAAGCGACCTGGGAGTGCCTAAAGGACGAGATGCGCGACTGGCTGGCGCGCGCCTAGCGCTCAAGCTGGGCCAGCAGCTCCTCGACGACCTCGACGGCGTCCCCAACAACCTTGTACTGGGCAGCACCGAAAATGGGGGCATCCGGGTCCTCGTTGATGGCGATAATGCACTCCGCCCCACCGATGCCGGCAAGATGCTGAATGGCGCCCGAAACACCGATACTCACGAGAAGCTTGGGCGAAACCGATACGCCCGTCTGGCCAATCTGATGGCGATACTCCAACCAGCCGGCCTCCACGACAGGTCGCGTGCAGCCAAGCTCGGCTCCCAGAGCCTCGGCGAGCCTTCGCATCAACGGCAGGTTTTTCTTGGAACCAATGCCGCGACCCACCACGACCAGGCACTCGGCATTGGCGATCGAGGGCTGCTGTCCCCACTCCTCGGCGGGAATCGAGATCTCGACACGAGCCTTAGCATCATCCGCAAGCGATATCTGGGTGATCGTGCCAGAGCGGCCGTAGTCGAAGTCGGGAGCCTTAAAGATACCGGGGCGCACCGTTGCCATCTGCGGACGGTGGTTGGGGCAAATGATGGTGGCCATCAGGTTGCCGCCAAACGCCGGACGCGTCTGTTGCAGCAGTCCCGTCTCTGCATCCATCGAAAGTACGGTGCAGTCAGCCGTAAGGCCCGTCTGCAAACGCACGGCAACGCCGGGTGCCAGTTCGCGACCAAAAGCGGTCGCACCGTATAGGATGGCCTCGGGTTTGCGTTCGGCTACCAAATCGCAGATCAAGCGGGCGTAGACCTCCGCATCGTTTTGGCGCAGGCGCTCGTCGCGACAGGCCAGGACTTCGTCGGCGCCCGCGCAAACCAGATGCTCCAGGTCACCGAGAGAACCCTCGGGGCCCATACCGACCAGCGCCACCAAACGGCAGCCACGAGCATCGGCAAGCTCGCGGCCCTTGCCCATGAGCTCATAGGCAACGGGATTCACCGTATCGTGCTCGTCGGTCTGCGCGAATACCCAAATGTCTCGGTACGCATCGAGGCCAACCGCACCAGCGGCCTCATCACGCTCGATCGAGATAGCGTTGACAGGGCAGGCGTCGACGCACCCACCGCATAGGATGCAGCCGTCGGTTACGCGGGCGCATCGGCTTGATCGCTCGCCTTCCACTACGATGCCGCCCGAGGCACAGGCGCGAACGCAGCGACCGCAACCGATGCAGGCTTCGCTATCGATATTCAATCCGCTCATCTATGCCATCCCCTCGATAATCTTGGCGAGCTTTTCCGCCTGCTCGGATGCCGTGCCCTCAACGGTCTCGCACGTTTGATCACGGTCGGGCACAAACGAGCGCACGACCTGCGTCGGCGATCCGGCAAGACCGCAACGCGAGGGGTCGGCGTTCACGTCGGCAGCGCTGACCACGCGCACGTCCGCACCCTCGGATGCGCGGATACCGGCAATACTCGGCATACGCAGCTGGCCAATCTCCTTGGCGGTCGTCATCGCACACGGCATCTCAAGATAGACCGTCTCCTCGCCGGCATCGCAGCCGTGAACAAGCGCCAGTGAACCACAGGTCGTAAAGCCCGCGCTCTGCACGCAGCTCACGTCGGTCACACAGGGAATCTCAAAAGCACCGGCCAGCTCGGGGCCGATCTGGGCCGTATCGCCGTCCACTGCCATCTTGCCGCAGATGAGCAGGTCGAAGTCCTCGTCGAGAGCCTCGATGCCGCATTTGAGGGCATAGGTGGTGGCTAGGGTATCGGCACCTGCAAAGGCGCGATCGGTCAGCAGCAGCGCGTCGTCGGCACCTCGAGCGATGCAGTCGCGCAGCAGCGACTCGGTCGCGTGGATGCCCATCGACACCACCGTTACGCGCACGTCCATGCCAAAGCCGATAAAGTCGTCTTTCAGCGCCAGCGCGCATTCCAAAGCGCTCGCATCAAAGGGATTAATGACCGCCTGCTTGCCATCGCGCACGATGGTATTGGTCTTGGGGTCCATCTTGACCTCGGTGCTGCCCGGCACGGCCTTGACGCACACCACCATATGGAAATCGCTCATCTTCACGCGCCCCCTTTCTGGACGAGCTCATCCAAGAGCTTCTCCGAAAACAGGTTGCCGCGACCCAGCTGCCCGTCGGGATCGAGCTGGAGCTTGAGCCGCGCCGACTCGACCATAGCCTCGTGACCGTACATCGTCTCCAAAAAGCCCGCCTTGATCTTACCGACGCCATGCTCGGCAGAAACGGCACCGCCCATGGCCGTGACCTCGGAAGCCCACTGGGCAAAGAGTTCTCCGCCGCGGCGGTAATCCTGCGCATCGCGCGGCAGAATGTTCACATGCAGATGGTTGTTACCGATGTGCCCCCAGGCGGCAGATTCAAGCCCACTTTCGGACAACGTACGGCGATAAAGGGCGATGACATCGGCCAAGCGTGCGTTGGGCACCGACATGTCCGACCCCAGTTTGGTGATGGTAGGATCCGTGCGGCGACGCTCGTCGATGAGCATGTTGACGCTCTCGGGCACCGCATGGCGGAAGAATCGCTGACACTCGCGATCGACCTCGGTGCGCGCAACCCAGGTCGCGTCGTCGTGGCCGCCCGCAAGCTCCAAAACCCATCCCAGGTGGTACAGCTCCTCAGTCGCCTGGGCTTCGTCGTCGCAGTCGAGCTCCACGTAGACACAGACCTTGGCCTCTTTGTCGAGCGCCGGCAGCGAGGCAAACGCCGTCGACTGCTCGCGCTGGCGACGTAGAATATCCAGGGCGCCAGCGTCGAAGTACTCGATGGCAGCCGCATGGGACAGGACGGGACGCACGGAATCGGTAAAGGACACGGCCTTGTCTTCGCTATCGAAAAAGCAGCTCACACCCCAAACGACCGCAGGCGCCGCCTGCAGGGCGATCTCGAGCTCGGTGATAACGCCGAGCGTGCCGCAAGCACCGATAAAGAGGTCGATGGCGTCCATTTCGTCCGCAACGAAATAACCTGAGGCATTTTTTGTCTTGGGCATGGTGTAGTCGGGAAGGTCAAGCTCGAGTGCACGGCCCACTGCCGTCACGAGCGACAGGTGGCGGCCCTGGGCAAAAGCCTCGCCGCGCTGAAGCTCAAGCAAATCACCATCAGCCAGCGCGACGTGGAGTCCCGTGATATGCGGGCGCATGGGGCCGTAGGCGTAGCTGCGGGCACCGGAGGCGTTACATGCCGCCATGCCGCCCAGACAGGCAGACGCCTCGGTGGGATCGGTGGGAAAGAACTGCTCGGGGGCCTCTTGGAACTCCTCGTAGGCCTTAAGCGATGCCTGGTCCCAACCAGCGGTCGGCAGCACCTTCTTGCTCAGCTGCTTGCGCAGCTCCGAGAGCACAACGCCCGGCTCCACGCGCAGCAAAAATTGGCCTTGTTCATCGCGGCGAAGGCCCAAGTAGCGATTCATACGGGAAGTATTGAGGATATGCCCGCCGTGGGGCACGGCACCGGCGGCAAGGCCGGTTCGGGCGCCCTGAACCGTTACCGGGACACGCTCGGCATGGAGCTTTTCCAAAATGGCACGGACCTCGTCTTCCGTTGTCGGAAACGAGATGCTCGATGCTTCGCCCGATGCGCGAGATTCATCGCGGCCATACTCTTCGAACTCGTCGGTGAAGGGTTTGATGGTTACAGACACGCGAACTCCCCCTTTAGCTAACTACAGTGTTTGCAGGGAGATGTTACCGCATCGTTTCGTCGACGTGTTCGAGACCGTCTCCATAATTGGCGATTTTTACGTTCGTGCAATTCGGCGAGCGGCTGGATTTCCTCGGCAGACGATGCTTTTAACACATATGGCCCCGCCGTCACTGACCGCGCGATTGCCGCTCGAAAAAAGTTGGAGTATTTTTTGCCGCCTTTTACCTGCGGAGACGCCAATCCGTCAAGCATTTGGTCAGCAATTGGTCAAGTAGTGGCTGATACCGTCGGCATCGACAGCCAAAACCGACAGAAGTTTTGGCCCCAGAAGCAGGGAGGTTCCCATGGCATATTACTGGCCCCAGTACGGCATCGCCATCGAAGTCGACGACGATCCCCATCTCCTGCCTTTCGACGAAGAGGCATTCCCCGATACGACGGTCTACCACGTTACCACCGATGTGATCTGCGACCCCGAGTCGTTCTCGGCGCTCGCCCACCGCATCGCGCATATCCACGACATCGAGCTCCCTCCCGACTTCGACGAGCTTGTCTACTCACGCCGCCTGATGCTTCACATGCTCTTTGGAGCGAACCCGTCCACCTTTGCGCGCATCTATACCGCCAAGGATGCCGCATGAGCGCGAAGAAGCCACCCCACTTTGCAGGCCTGGGTCGTCGCAAGAAGCTCATCGTTGCCTGCTTGGCCATCGTCTGTGTCCTTGTCGCCGTAGGACTATACGCTTGGCAGTCGCAGCCCGTACCCGAGGCGGGCGCTTCGGTTACGACGGCCGAGGGCAAAACGCGTCAGGAAATCCAAGATGAGCTCGACGCCATAGTCCGCGACAACATGATGACGATTTCGGTCGCACCGGTCGCTCAGCTGCAGGAGGACGGCAAGCTGCGCGTCAACGTGCAAAACGTCCAAGACAATAAATTTCCCCAGCGATTCCGCGTCATCCAAAACGACGAGACCATGTACGAATCCGGTGTGGTCGAGACCGGCAAGACAATCGAAACGTGCCCCGCCGGCGACATCAAAGAAGGCGAGGCGTACATCGAGATCCAGGCACTCGATGCCAAGACCCTCGACAGCCACGGCAATCCGACACGTGTCAAGGTGCGGGTTGAGCAAGCCGAGAACTAGCTTTTCCGGCCGACGCGGCACCGCACGCAATTCACCAGCATTCGTCCAATCATCGCGGGGACGGCCCGCGGCGAATAGAAAGGAACGACCATGGACATCACCAGGAACATGAACGGAGCCAGAGCGCTCGTCGTGGGCGCGGGGCTCGCGCTCGCGCTCGCAATGGGCGCCGCCCCGACGCCAGCTATGGCGGCCGGGCGCGTTGGAACCACGAAAGTAATGGTCAGGACCGAGATCGACAACGTTGAGTTCAAAGTTCCGACGGTTATTCCCTTCGTCGCCAAGGCCGACGGCACGCTTCAGGGCCCCTCAGAAGACGCGACCACCATCGACAATCATTCGGCCTACGGCATCCATGTCACCAACATGAAGATCGACGCCATGAACACCTGGACCATTGCTGCCGACGCCAAGGCCGGAACCGCGCAGAACTCCATCGACTTTAAGGTCGGCCCCGACGGCGCGCTCCAGAACGCCAGCGCCGCAATGCAGGGAACGGGCCTCGATCTTTCCAAGAATGCAGCCTTCGACATGGGCTACCAGGGCATTGCCGGTGGCACGGACAAAATTAAGCTCAAGACAAGCGGAAACGTCGCCCGCGTCACGCGCGATATCTTCCACGTAACCGGCGAAGGCGATCAGGTTGCAACGATCACCTGGACGGTCGAGCCCGGTGCGCACACGGCATAAGGCCGTCGCCCTGGCCGCCGCCGTCAGCATCCTAGCGTTTGGCCCAGCCATGGCCTTTGCCCAGCAAGAACAGGCGCAGGCCGCCACGCAAGTGACGATCGACCTCTCGGGGCTCGACCGCGGCGACCGTGAGGAACCATTGGCGCAGACAGGCGATGGACGATGGCTCTTGGCAGCAGGCGCCACAGCAGCAGGCGCGGGAACCGCCGGCCTCGGCCTGCACATCAAACGCAGCCAGAAACAAAACACGGACAGGCCGCACTAAATTAGCTAAGGAGACCCCATGGCATCGAAGAACCTTTTGCCCGTCGTCGCACTCTGCGGCGCGCTCGCAACCGGAACGCCTGTCGCCGCTTGGGCGACTCCCGTCATGGCAGACTCCTTACCAGCAGCCCTAAGTTCCGCACCAAATCCGTCGAGCGCCATTGCGTGCAAGCGTTTTTCGATCGCACAGGCCGCGATCTCAACCTCGGGATGCCTTCGTCGTAATACGGACGGCTCGATAGTCGTGGATATCAAGCGTTCGAACAAGGCAAACGGCTCCCAGGCGGGGTGCGCCGTCTGCACGTGGCGCTCGGTTGTGCTCGATGCAGATGGCGATCCATGCAATTTAGAGCTGCGCATCGACATCGCTTCGGTCGATGACTCGGCGAACGGAGCGAAGGTCGCCTTCGACGGTACGTTTTTCGAGAAAGGAGGCGGTATATGTCTGGGCTGCGCCGCCGCGAATGCAGACGACACGCAGCCCACCCTCTCATTCACGGCATCGTTGCGGCTGACCAAAGCCGACACCGATGCCATCGCGGCGGGAGAAGCGTCCCTGCTGTTCTACGCCGTCAGCACCAAAGACACAGACGCTCATTTCGAGAAGCCAGCCGGATCACTCAGCCTTACACGAGGGATAGAGGCAGGCCCTATTGAAATCGATGCCCACGCGCAAAGCAGGCAACGCATTCTTGCCGACCCGGCGCTTCTCGAAATGGAGTGGAGCGGATCCGGAGCCATCGGAATTCTCCCCTCCGCGCTTGACGCCAAGACGCTCCCCTCAAACGACGAACCCATCAACGCAACCATACAAGAAGAGAGCGCGGACAAAGAAGCAGGTGCGGGCGACACGCCATCGCCGACAAACAGCGTCCCAGCTTCTCTCGAAGCACCGAATGAACCCGCTACCGATCCAAACGATCCCGAACTCGCGGACAGTCTGGGGCTTGCTGATCCTCAAGAGATCGATGAAGGTAACTGCTGCGTGCTTGCCGCGCTCGACCACACAGAGGTCATCGACGCTGCGAACATCGAATTTGCCGCCGCCAATCAGCCCGTCCGCAAGTCGGCTATCATCGCATTTCCCGAATCCATCGAAGTCGTCTTTTTGCCATCGGGCGAGGTCGTGGCCCCAACACTGCTCACCTTGTTGGGCGCCAAGAATACTCGAAACGAAATTAAAAAGGTCACGGTTGTCGACCCCGCAACCACCGCCAAGCTGCGTCTATACGCCGTTGCTCCAGATGGAGGCAAGACCTTGGAATTCGATGGTGACACACTCCTAGCCTGGCGACGTCTGGACATTATGCAAGACGTCTCGTATCAGATCGAACTCGAAGGGTTTGATCGTGCCCGCGATGCCAATATCATCGCCGCGGCTATTGAATCCCCGCAGCGGCTTATGACACTGCGCTTTGAATACTATCCCTATGTCCCGACAACCACCTGAGGCTTAAATGCTGCACATCATTCCTAACACCACTTATATAACGTATTAGATGAGTCGCGATGTGCCTCGCATTTCGTTCTGCTACGATTGCCACGTTGGCATCAATACAGGAGGGCTCATGCCGGGCTTGGGAACAATCATCAACGTTGTGCTTTTAGTTGCGGGCGGTCTTTTGGGATTAGCGGGCGGACGCTTCATCACACCGCGCATCCAAGACACGCTCATGAAAGCATCGGGGCTGTGCGTCCTGTTTATCGGCCTTGGCGGCACCATGCAAAAGATGCTCCTTATCGATGGGAAGGCGCTAGCGACCACCGGCACCACCATGCTCATCGTCTCGTTCGCCCTCGGTTCGCTCATCGGCGAGGCCGTCAACTTGGAGGCCGCCATCGAGAACCTTGGCGAATGGCTCAAGCGCAAAACCGGCAGCGAGGGCGATAACGAGTTCACCAACGCCTTTGTCTCGACATCGCTCACGGTGTGCATCGGCGCCATGGCCATCGTGGGCTCGATTCAGGACGGTCTGCTCGGTGACTGGTCAACGCTTGCCTTGAAAGGCGCATTGGACTGCATCATCGTCTGCACCATGACGGCGTCGCTTGGCCGCGGCTGCATTTTCTCCGCCCTGCCCGTCGCCGTGTTCCAGGGGACGATCACGTTGTTTGCCGGCGCGCTCTCCCCCATCATGACCACGGCAGCCCTCGACAGCCTTTCGCTCGTAGGCTCCATGCTCATCTTCTGCGTCGGCGTCAACCTCATCCGTCCTCAGACCTTCCGCACGGCCAATATGCTCCCCTCCGTCGTCATCGCCGTCATCTACGCCCTCCTGTTCTAAATCTATCAACGCAGCGGTATCTCGAACATCTGTTTGATGCTGTGCTATGATATGAGGCCACCGTAGCTGCGTTCGAGAGGAGGAGCGGTGGCCGACCAGGACATCAAGATGCTCATCGAGCGCATTATGGCCGAGGCCCGGACCCATCAGTCCGCCCGCTTCTCAAACGAAGTCTACGCAGACGAGCCGATTCTCAAAACCGGCCGACAGATGCAAAATTTCCTCCCCGACCAGTACCGCAAGATGCGTGAGATATCGCGTTGGCAAGAAGACCCCAAGGGCGGTGCGGGCCGCTGGCTTTCGGAAGCCGAGCTTTTTTACCGCCAGGGCCTGCTGATGGCCGACTTTGAGGACGACTGTCCCTACAACGGCACCTTTAAGTCGTACTTTCCCACCTACAACGCTATGAGCGACCGACAGCTGCGCGGCTACTTTACCTGGCGTGCCCAAGTGCGCTGCGGAACCGTCGAGGAAACGTCTACGTCTTTTGCCTTTCTGTATCTCTATGAGCTGATCTGCGGCATTGGCGTAGATAATCCACTCGATGGTTTTAACAAGATCAAGGCTTTTTGGGATGTCTATCGCGCCTTCGAGCCCGGCATCGACCGGTTTGCGCGCGTGTGGCTGCAAGATTACGCCGTGTTCCACGGGCTCGACCCCAAGCTGCTTCGCGACTCTAAAACCGTCATGTTCGATAACGCCCTTATCGAGCTGCGGCGCGCGGCACGAGACCTTGTACCGGCACCGGCACCGTCCGACCAGACCCCCAAACGTCGCAAAACCTCCGAGCCCACGCTCCCCCTTCCGCCCGATGAGGTGCGCGAGGAGCGACTCATGGCCGCCATCAACGCCCTCTCCACGTACAACCTAAGTAACTCGCGGCTCGACCGCAGCCACCACCGCGATCTGCGCCACGCGGCATGCGCCGTGTATGTCCGCATGGCGCGCTACTATGACACGCACCGAAAGACCGGCATCGTGGCGAGTTTATTTGGGGAGGAGACGGCCATGCCCTACACCATGTTTGCCTCGGCCGTATTCTTTGCGCCCGAGCGCCACGAGGACTGCGAATATCGCCTGGATCCTATCCATATCTACCGTTGCCAAAACGGCTTTTGGGAATGCATGCGCATCCACGGTAGTAGGCAAAAGAGCAGCAAGCTCGGTGAAATGATGCGCGCCTGCGACCAACGCCTGCGCCTGGCGCTGGACCCCGCCCATCCCCTTAAGGAAGAAAAGGTCCCCAAATATCTGGCCAAAATTATCGATGACGAGATTGTGGCATGGCTTTCGTGGGACGCCGCACACCAGCCCGTCAAGATCGATATCGATCTGAGTCAGCTGGGGCACATTCGGAGCGCCGCTGCGCAAACGCGCGAAGCGCTTTTGATCGACGAAGAGCGCGAGGACGATGTGCCCACAGAGGTCGATACGGCGGAATCCGAGCAACCGGAAGCCAAGCCTGCGACCGACGTGATGGCCGAGCCGATCGCGGCGCCTACGGAGCGCAACAAAGCCGACGAGCCAACCATTTCCACCGAACAGTTTGGCGTCGTGGCACCGCTCCTCGCACCGACGCCAGCGGTCGTATCGACTGCACCCGCTGGCACCGCAACCGAACTCGCGCCCGCCGAAGATACCTTCCTTCGCGCGCTCCTCGAGCAAAACGCAGCGCAAGCGACATCGGCAGTGGCGCACTCGGGCCAAAGCGAAGATATGCTCGTCGACAGCATCAACGAGGCGCTCTTTGACCTGGTGGGAGACACCGTTATCGAATTCGGCGCGGCAGGGCCGCAGATTATCGAGGACTACGAAGCAGACGTGAGAGGATACCTAGACCATGAGTGATACCGCATCCGCAGCACCCCGCGTGCCCAAGCGCGTCGCTGCCGTCATTCTAAACTCGCTCAAGGGCGGCGTGGTCCCGCGCATCGGCCTTCCTTACATCACCGTAGGGCGCGAAGTCGAGATCCGCGCCCTGCTCACCGATCTGAGTCTCATCGCCGACGGTGGCGCGAGCTTCCGCTTTCTGGTCGGTCGTTACGGCGCCGGCAAGAGCTTTTTGCTCCAGACCATCCGCACGCACGCCATGGGCGAGGGATTCGTCGTCGCTGATGCCGACCTGTCGCCCGAGCGCCGCCTGCAGGGCGGTCAAGGACAGGGCCTTGCCACCTACCGCGAGCTCATCCGCAATATATCGACCAGGACGCGCCCCGAGGGCGGTGCGCTCAACCTTATTTTGGATCGCTGGGTCGCCTCGTGTGCCGACGTCGACGAGTCGGTCGTCAATGCCCAACTGGCCCCGCTCGAGGAGATGGTCCACGGCTTCGACTTCACCCGCATGCTCCGCCGCTATCGCATGGCCGTCTCGGAGGGTGACGAAGAAGCTATGAGTCGCGTGACCAAATGGATTCGCGGCGAATACCGCACCAAGAGTGAGGCACGCGCCGAGTTGGGCTCCTCGACCATCATCAGCGATGACGACTGGTACGACTACGTTAAGCTCATTGCGCGCTTTTTGGTCTGCAGCGGCTACAAGGGCATGCTGGTGCTCATCGACGAGCTCGTGAATCTGTACAAGATTCCCAACGCGATTACGCGCCAATATAACTACGAGAAGATCCTGACCATGTACAACGACACGCTCCAGGGCAAGGCGCAGTACCTGGGCGTAATCATGGGTGGCACGCCGACCTCTATCGAGGACCGCCGCCGAGGCGTGTTCTCCTACGAGGCCCTGCGCAGCCGACTCGCTCAGGGCCGCTTTGCGCGCGAGGACCTTAAGGACATGCTCGCGCCCATCATCCGCCTGCAGCCACTCACCTATGAGGAGCTGCTGGTGCTCATCGAAAAACTCATGCAAATTCACGCCGGCTACTTTGGCTGGACGCCCACGCTTACCGAGAAGGACTTGGTGGACTTCCTCAAGATCGAGTTCGGTCGTGTGGGAGCCGACACGCATCTGACGCCGCGTGAAGTCATTCGTGACTTTATCGAGCTGCTCGACATCCTATGCCAGAACCCCGACGCCAACGTGGCCGAGTTGCTGCAAAGCGTCGGCGGCGACGCGCTGGCGCCGGCAGCCGCAACAGGCGACGCCGGCACCGCAGGCGGCGACCGCAGCTTCGCCGAATTCACCATCTGACCTGCCAAAAAGGGACAGGTTTATTTTGGCAGGTTTTATCTGGGCAAACGTCGAGGCAGTAATGCAGCAAGCCACTGCCCACCGCGTTGAGAGATTCGTTTTTGAAAGGAGGCCCCGTGAACGCCTTTGACCGCTACGCCCCGTTTATCCAAGACTTCATCTACTCCCACGATTGGGAGAGCTTGCGCTCTATCCAGGTTGCGGCGGCAGATGCCATCTTTAACTCGCAGGACAATGTGCTCCTGACGGCATCCACGGCTTCCGGCAAAACCGAGGCAGCCTTCTTTCCCATCCTGACCGAGTTTTGGGAGAACCCGCCCGCAAGCGTGGGCGCCCTCTACATTGGCCCCCTCAAGGCGCTCATCAACGATCAATTCGTCCGCCTCAACGACCTGTGCGAAGAGGCCGATATCCCTGTCTGGCACTGGCATGGCGATGTCTCGCAGTCGCACAAGGCCAAGCTCATCAAAAAACCGAGCGGTATCTTGCAGATTACGCCCGAGTCGCTCGAGGCGCTCCTGATCCATAAGCACATGGCGATCCCGCGCATGTTTTGCGACCTGCGCTACGTCGTCATCGACGAGGTTCATTCTCTCATGCGCGGCGACCGCGGCGGGCAGACGCTCTGTCTTATCGAGCGCCTCTCGCGCATGGCGGGCGTTCAGCCCCGCCGCATTGGCCTTTCGGCCACCATCGGCGACCCCGAGCGCACGGGTGCCTTTCTCTCGCAGGGAACGGGACGCGACTGCGTTATCCCCCGTTTTGAGGAACCGCGTCGCGTGTGGCGCATCTCCATGGAGCACTTCTACAACTCGGGTCCCCAGGCACAGCAGCGGGGATTCGAGAGCACGGGTCCTCAAGAGGCCGAAGTGCTTGCGTGCGAGCGCATCGAGGCGGCGGCATCCGCGGCACTGCCCGCCGGCGCCCAAGACATGCGTCACAGCGGACAGCTCACACAAGAGAAGCGCCGTCAACGTCGTGAGCGGGCACGGGGCAAGGCCGCTCCCAAAGACCGTCGCACTTCCTCGGCCCCCGGGGGCGAAGTCGACATCCCACGAGCGACCGAGCAGGCGCTTCTCAACCCCACCGACACGGCGCCCGACAACGCCGACCCCGGTATGGGCTATATCTTTGAGCATACGCGCAGCCGCAAGTGCCTGGTCTTTGCCAACTCGCGCGAGGAGGCAGAGGCCGTGTGCTCCATGCTGCGTAGCTACTGCGATAACCGGCACGAGCCCGACCGTTTCCTCATTCATCACGGCAATCTTTCGGCATCGTTGCGCGAGACGGCCGAGGAACTCATGCGCGATGAGGAGCAGGCACAGACAACCATCACCACATCTACGCTGGAGCTCGGTATCGATATCGGCCGTCTGGAGCGTGCGTTTCAGATCGATGCGCCGTTTACCGTCAGTTCCTTTTTGCAGCGAATGGGCCGCACGGGACGCCGCGACCTTCCGCCCGAGATGTGGTTTGTCATGCGCGAGGAAGAGCCTGAGCCGCGCACGATGATGCCCGAGACCATTCCGTGGAAGCTCCTGCAGGGCATCGCGCTCGTACAACTCTATCGTGAGGAAAAGTGGGTCGAGCCGCCCGAGCTCGATCGACTCCCCTACAGCCTGCTCTACCACCAGACTATGTCGACGCTTGCCAGCACCGGCGAGCTCACGCCGGCAGAGCTTGCCCAGCGCGTGCTCACACTCAGCTATTTCCATCGCATCTCGGCCGATGACTATCGCGTATTGCTGCGTCACCTCATTAAGATCGACCATATCCAGGTCACCGAGGGCGGCGGACTCATCGTGGGTCTCGCGGGCGAGCGCATCATCAACAACTTTAAGTTCTACGCCGTGTTCCAGGAGAACGAGGAGTTCACCGTTCGCAGCGAATCGGCCGAGCTGGGCACGATTGTCAACCCGCCACCACCTGGCGAGCGCATCGCCATCGCCGGACACTGCTGGATTGTCGAGGAAGTGGACTGGAAGCGCCACACCGTCTTTGCCACGCAGGTCAAGGGCCGGGTGCCGGCCTACTTTGGCGACTGCCCCGGCGACATCAATACACACGTACTCGAGCGCATGCGCAAGGCGCTCAACGAGCACGCGACATATCCGTACCTCATGGGTAACGCACGGGCCCGCTTAGCGCAGGCTCGTCATACGGCCGATATTTCGGGTGCGGGAACCAAGCCGCTCATCAACCTGGGCGGCGATACCTGGGTGCTCTTCCCCTGGTTGGGCAGCTACGCCTTTTTGGCACTCGAGCGCATGCTCAAGATTAAATGCGCCGCGGAGCTGGGCCTTCGCGGGCTCGATCCGTCGCGTCCATACTTTATGCAGTTTAAGATGAAGGCTGACGAGGAGACGTTCTTTGAGGTGCTCGCAGCCGAGGCCGAAAAGGACTTCGACCCCATCGAGCTCGTCTATCCCGGCGAGATGCCTTATTTTGATCGCTACGACGAGTACGTTCCCGAGGAGCTCGTGCGCAAAGGCTTCGCCGAAGGCGTGCTCGACATCGAAGGTATGAAGCAGCGCGTCCTCAGCTGGCGCGACCACGCCTAAGACCAGTCTTTTTTGGGACGGGGAGACTTACTTGTCGTGAAGGACGGTGCCGAGGAAGTCAGCGTCGAAGGGCACGGCTTCGGCAAAGGCGTAGTCACCGTCGCTGGCGATGAGCAGGTAGTTTTCCTCGCCGCCAAACTCCATATCGCCACATGGGACCACCCAGGCATGGGCGAATGCCTCGAGTGCCGTGGCAGCGCAGTCGCGCAGGAACGTCACGTCGCTCCCCTCGTTTGCGCTCACAATATTGGCAACGTAGATACCCCCGGGGTTCAGGCTGCCCCGCACCAAACGCAACGCCTCAACCGTCGCCAGCTCGCGCACGGGCTCGGCACCGCCAAAGCAATCGCTCACGACCACGTCGTAGCGACGATGGCCCACGCTCGTCACACCCAGATACGAGCGAGCCTCAGCTGTTATCACCCGTAGGCGATCGCCCGCCGCGCGCTCCAGCTCGTCTAGGTAGAACCAGCGGCGCGCCAGGCGCGTAATCTCTCCGTCATACTCGATGACGTCCATGCGCAAGCCCTCGTGCGACATCAGGGCGAACTTAGGATAAGCAAACCCGCCGCCGCCCAACATCAGCATACGGTTGATACCGTGACCATAAGCGTCGCGCATCGCATCCTCGGCCTCAAACACGTCGTCAAACGCGCGATAGTACGCAAAGACGGGCTCCGCCCAGCGCTCGCCAACGTAACTCGCGCTTTGGTAGACGCCGCCTTGCACCAACACGCGAATCTCATCGTCGCTCTCATTGTGCACGCGTTTCACACGCGCCAACCCATTGCGGGTTCGCGCAACCTGCAGGCAGGCAGCACGAACAGCGACAGCGGCCGCACCAAGCGCCGCGGCCCCCAGAGCAACGCCGGCAACGACGCCAGCAGAAACACTCGGCTTGTTCATCTAGAGCTCCTTTTGCAGATAAAGACCATGGTCATAAAATCCAAGATGGCGATAGTACTCACGTGTGCCAATCGCGCTAATCACGTTGATACGTGCATAACCCGCATCCCGGGCAATCTCGCACGCACGCTCTACGAGCAAACGCCCCAACCCGTGATGCTGCGCCGCCTGGCCCTGATCGCCCACGCGCGCCGCCATGCCATACACGTGTACCTCGCGAATCATCGCCTCGTCCGGCGTCGTCGGCAACTCGTCCGCATGCGCGGCAACAAACGCGCGGTCGGGCAGCGACAGGCGCAAAAAGCCCGCGATTTTGCCCTGCGGTGTCACCCACTGCAAAAAGCGCTCGTGCGTCACCGGCGTCTCGTACGCCACTTCCTCGTCAAGGGTCAACTCGTCCAGGTCGGCGCCCGCCGTGCTGATCTCGCGATAGCGAATCTCACGCACCGTCGCACCGTCACCCCGAGCAGCCAGGCGGTTCTCAACGAGCTGGCGCAGGTTGGGTTTCTTGTTGCCCACCATGATGTCATCGGAGCTAAAGTCGCGGATCATGCGGCTGATGCGGCAGAAAGCCGGCGTCACCACGATGTCGTCGGCCAACACATCGAGCAGCTCGTCCTCGGTATAGGGGCGCCACTCGCCACGCTCGTAACAGCCCACCAGACGCGAGCCCTCGATGAGCGCGCACGGGTAGACCTTGACCTCGTCGGGCATAAAGGCGCCCTCGGTCATAAAGCGCTCGTAGTCGCGCTTGTCCCCATCAGGCGTGGCGCCCAGCAAGTTGAGCATAAAGTGCGCGTGGATCTTAAAGCCAAACAGGCGCGCGAGCGAAAACGCCCGCTCGATCTGCGCCACCGAAATGCGGCGCTCGTTGATATCGAGTAGATGCTGGTCAAGACTCTGAATACCCATCTGAATCTTGGTGCAGCCCAAGCGGCGGATAAGTGTGAGGGCCTGCGGCGTTACGGCATCGGGGCGTGTCTCGATAACGAGCCCCACCACGCGATGCTTCGCCGTCTCGTTGATGCGCTGCTGGCGCTCGAGCTCCTCCATCGTTGCCGTCTGCCACTCGGTGACCTCGCCCCACGGCGTACCGGGGCCGTACAGACGACGCACCGCGCGGTTATAGCCGCCCACGGCAGCATCCACACGCTCCTGCTCGTCGGCAACGCCGGCAGCAAGCTCAGCATCGTCGGTCGCAATGCCGGCAGCCCGATAGCGCTCGCGGCGCCCTGCTACCACCGGCGGCAGGGCATCGGCGGGCGCGTCATCGAGCAGGCGCCCCGCCTCGGCACGACTGATGCCCGGACGCGCCAACATGGGGTTAGCTGCCACGCCAGCAACGGCGTCATCGTTCAGCGCACGGAAAAGCTCCGACATAAACCACGTTTGATACCCTTGCGGATAGTCGCTCCAGGTGCCACCGAGCACGATGAGCTCGATCTTATCGGTCGCATGACCCATCTGCGAAAGCGCGGTCAGGCGAGCGCTCACCTGCAGATACGGGTCGAAGCAGTTTTGCTCCGCACGGGCGCATGCCGGCTCGGCGTGCAGATAGCTTTTAGGCATGCGCAGGTCATTGGGGCAAAACAGGCAATCGCCCGAGCATGGCCAGGGCTTGGTGATAACGGTAATGGTCGCCACGCCCGAAGCCGTGCGACGAGGCTTCATGCGCAGCACCTGCAGCAGTCGACGTTCCAGCTCGGTATCGACATTCCACGCAGCCCACCGAGCCGGCTCCTCACGTTTAACCCGCTGGTAGAACGGCAGCAGACGGCGCTTGGCCAAATCGCGTTTGTCGGCACCCTCACGGCGCGCCTCGGCATGTATCAGTTTGACGAGCGCCTTGTCGTCCACGGTCTCGCCGCGACGCAGGGTCTCAAGTATGTTCAAGATAATCTGTTCCATGCCCCCATTGTAAAGGCAAAGGCGCCGGAGCCCGTCACGGCTCCGGCGCCTCCATCAAACAGCGCAGCTATGGTTTATAAGTCTTCGATAACCGCCCGTCACTCTGAATCAAATGACATGTCGCCCGAACCAACCTCAAAACGATACGTGGCAGACTTATCGCCATTATCGAATTCAAGATTCAATATGGTCTCGCCATCGTAGCCAAGCGGAAGGAAATCGCTCTCGAAGTCGCCGCTGCCCACGGTGAGGCTCGCCTTAAAGCCCGTAGAGCTCGGAACCGTCATCTCCACGTCGCCCGAGCCCACGCTCACGTCCATCGACTTCGCGGGCGCCTGGTAGAGCTCGAACGTCATGTCACCCGAACCGACCTCGGCATTCAGGGTGTCGGTCACGGTGCCCGTAAACTCAACGTCTCCCGAATTCAACGTTATATCCAGATCATGGCACGCAATGTCCGCGACCGCCAGGTCGCCCGACCCTACATTCGCCGTAATGCCCACCAGGCTATCCGCAACATCTCGCGGCAGCTCAATGGTAATTGTGCGGTCAATCGCGCGCTTATCATCGTAGTCGAACTGACTGATCTTGAGCGTAGAGCCCTTGACCTTAGCAAGGTTCCGGGTAGCCGCATCAGAAGCAGACGTTCCCTTCGCAACGCGACCGCTTTCGATAACACGCACCGGGCCGCCAGAGACACATTTAACCTCGACCGTCCCCGACGTCACGTCCAAGTCGAGCGATTGGAACGCGTCGGCATCAAACGTTTCGCTCGAAAGCTGCTGAGGCCGAGCGGAATAGTTACCGCTATCCAAGAGATCATCGTCGTCAAACATATCGTCAAAATCAGACAAATTGCCAGATAGAATACCGGTCGTACGCACCATATCGGAATGAGCCAATAGCCGCGAAATGCCAAAGACAAGCCCGATGATGAGCACAAACGCTCCGATGCCGACGCCCAGGCGCAGCTTGGATTCATGCGAAAGCTTCATCATTCATCACCCTCTTTGGCAATCGGCTCAGCGGTGGCCGCGGCAGCCATGTCAGCGTCAACCGAAGCGGAAACGTCCTTCCCCTTAGTCCTAGCGACCGCCGGTGCCGGACCAACCTGAATATCCCCGCGTGCCCAATCACCATCGAGCGCACGCGCCACCCAGTGATAGATGGGAATCGTAAAGAAGATCAGCGCGGCAAAGGGGCCGGCACCAAACAGGAACATCAGCAAAAAGAACAGCAGCCAACACACGGCCCAATACGGGAACGACTGGAACGGGCCCTTCACCGGAGTCGAGCCAACTGCGCCGCCACTCGTCGCCTGAGCCGTCGCCGCATTGGCAGCCTGCGCACTCCAGCTTGCCGCTTGCGCCGCCTTGGCCGCAGCATCACTCGCCTGCGTTGCCGCCTCGGTAGCGCGCGCCGCCGCCTCATGGGTGCGAGCACGCTCTGCCGCCTCGGCCTCGCGCTGGCGGGCGCGGTCCTCGTTCTCAAACTCGATATCGTCCTCGATCTCGTCGCTCGGATTGAGCAGCTCGTCCAGGCTCACGCCATAAAGTTTGGCGAGCGAGATCAGGTTCTCGGTATCGGGCGAGCTCTCCGCGCGCTCCCATTTACTGACCGCCTGGCGCGACAGCCCCAGCTTTCGCGCCAGCCCTTCTTGGCTAAAACCCTTGCTGCGACGAAGGTCGGCGAGCCGCTGCGCAGTTTCTACATTCATGGTTCCTCCTATGTGATGCCAGCCGTGCCGCCGGACCGTTTTTGTTCTTAAGGCGCCTTGCACAGTTAAAAATCTATCCGCCACCGCCAAAAGCATGCCACCTATTCTAGTGAGATTTTTGACAACCGGCGGTTGCGGGCACATATGAGCTGCGGAAATGTGTCCAAACAAAGCAATGACCCACGGCTCGGTTGTCCCCGTTGCGGCGTTAACGGTAGTATGGTCGTACTGTTTATTCCGCACCGCCAACGGAGGGAGTTCCGCGCCGTGAACCGCGATTTCGCCTCATCGCTCATCCAGCTCAACAACACGTTCTATCGCGAACACTCCGCCTCCTTTTCCGATACGCGGCAGGCCCCGTGGCCCGGCTGGGTGCACACCATGGACATCGCGCTCGGGCAGCTCGACGTCGCCACGATCGAGCATCCCGTCCGCGTCTTCGATCTTGCCTGCGGCAATATGCGATTCGAGAACTTTGCTGCCGGCGGCGCACTTGCCGCCAAGGGCGTCGACGGCGCAAACCCCTCAGCAGATGCCAGCTGCCCGTTTGAGTTCTATGGCGTCGACTCGTGCCAGGATTTGGCTATCGATGCGCGCGGTCACGCCCTGCGCATTCCCAACCTGCACTTCCAGGAACTCGACGTGCTCGATGCCCTCATGAAGCTCAACCCCGCCGAGACGCCCGATGTGCTTTTCGACGCACCGCTCGCCGACATCTCGGTCTGCTTTGGTTTTATGCACCACGTGCCGTCGTGCGAGTACCGCGTACGCGTGCTCGACGCCCTGGTGCGCCAGACGCGCCCGGGCGGCATCATCGCCATCAGCTTTTGGGAGTTTATGAATGACGAGCGCATGGCGCGCAAGGCCGTTCGCGCCGAGGCCCGCGCCGAGCTCACCCCGCCGTTTGAGGGTTACGATTCCGCGCAGTTTGAAGCCGGCGACCACCTCATCGGCTGGCAAAACGACCGCCACGCCTACCGCTATTGCCACCACTTTGACGATCAGCAGATCACCGACCTGGTGCGCGGCGTCCGTACGTTCTACAAGAGCGGCGAGGTCCCCGTGCGTGAGCTTGAGCGCTTCCATGCCGACGGTCGTAGCGGCGAGCTCAACCGCTATGTGATTCTCAAGCGCCTGTAGGCATCGACGACTCGCCGCCGAGCCGCACCGCATCTTTCGGGCAAACTATGCCCGCCCTTTTTCAATCCATTGACGGAACGTGCAGCTATGCGTTCCATACTTATGACCAAGGAGCCTCATGGGAGCCGTCCACGTTCGCACGCCTAAGAACTTTGTGCTCGAGGAGCGCCTGGAGCGCTACGCCGATGCGATTGAGACGAACCCCGAGGCCTATGCCGGAGATTGGCGCAAGGCCTGTGCGCCAGCTGGCAGCAAGCCCTTCGAACACCTTCACCTTGATCTTGGCTGTGGCAAGGGAACGTACCTTGTAGAGCGCGCGGCCCACGAGCCAAACACCCTCTTTATCGGCATGGACCAGGAGCCCATCTGCATCGCCTATGCCGCACAGAAAATCTGCGAGCAGGAGCTATCCAACGCGCTCGTCCTGCCCCGAGGCGCCGCATCGCTGCCGCAGTTATTTGCCGCCGGCGAGCTCGACGCCATCACCATCAACTTTCCCACGCCGCAGCCCAAGGCAAAGTACGCCAAAAAACGACTCGTCCATGTCGACCATTTGATGCTCTACCGCCCGCTCCTTGCAGCCGGCGCTACCGTCACGCTGCGAACCGACAGCAAGCCACTGCGCGACTACGCCCTGGGGCAGTTTGCCGCGGCAGGCTACGACACACTTTGGGTAAGCGACGACGTTCGCCGCGACCATCCCGAGCATCCCGAGACCGAATACGAGCGCCGCACGCGCGAGATGGGTGCCGCCGTCTATGGCATTTGCGCCACTCCCGACACGCTGCCCAGCGATGAACAGCTCCAAGCGGGCCGCGTGCAGGAGCAAAGTCTTGCCTGCTACCTGCCCGATAACCTCGATGAGCTCACCTATGTGCCTTTAGGCATGGAAGAGGCCGTCGAGAACTTTAGAAACCGTGCCCGCAAAGGCAAGAAGCGCCTGCCGCAAGAGTCCTAGGGGCTTCTTATGGTCGTGGCGTCGGCAAACAAGCGCGAATAGGCGCCAACGAACGACCCTCAAGCCTAAGTGAGTAGACTTTTTTGCAATAGCCAAGCACAACCCGCATAACGAAAACTAAAACCGCAGGTAAATCCCTTACGCAAAAGTCATGTGCTCGCGATATTGCAAAAAGTCTACTCACTTAGCCGGCAACTGCACCAAACGGCAGGGCAGAACGCCCATTTCCTGCATTTTCTCGCGCGCTGGCACCCCGCGTCGCCGCTACGCCATAATGGATGGCGGACAATCGCGAGAGAAAGCAAACACATGGCACAGACCACGACAGATACCGCCGCCAGCACCGTCTCCGGCGCCGGCGCCGCCAGCTCATTCTCGGGCGGCACGGGAACCGAAGCCGAGTTCGGCTCGCTCGGCGCGCTCTCCCCCACCTGGTGGGAGCCCGAGGACGGCAGCGAACCCGAACCATGGCTCACACCTGATCAGGCATTCGAGCGCTTCTTTGAATGGACGAGCGACCGCGGCATTGAGCTGTGGGAGCACCAAGAAGAGGCCCTCATGGACCTGGCTGCCGGCGATCACGTCATTTTGGGCACACCGACCGGATCGGGCAAGTCGCTTGTCGCGCTGGGCATGCTCTTTATGGGCATGGCGCAGGGCAAGCGCTGCTACTACACGGCTCCCATCAAGGCCTTGGTCAGCGAAAAGTTCTTCGATTTGGTACAGGTGCTCGGCCGCGATAACGTCGGTATGATCACCGGCGACACGCATATCAACACCAAGGCGCCCGTCATCTGCTGCACGGCAGAGATCCTTGCCAACGACGCACTGCGCGAGGGCGGAGATGCCGACGTGGGCTGCGTGGCCATGGACGAGTTCCACTACTTTGCCGACCCCGACCGCGGTTGGGCCTGGCAGGTGCCGCTGCTCACCCTGCCCCACACGCAATTCATGCTCATGAGCGCCACGCTCGGCGATGTCACCGCGATCGCCGCCTCACTCGAGGAACACACCGGCGCCACCTGCGACTTGGTCATCGATGCCCCACGCCCCGTACCGCTGAGCTACGACTACGTGACGACCTCGCTCGAGGGCACGGTCGAGCTCGCGATGCGTCGCGGCGAGGCCCCACTCTACATCGTGCACTTTAGCCAGGATGCCGCCCTTGCGACGGCGCAATCCCTCGCCAACTTTGGCATTGCCAGCAAGGAGCAGCGCGAGGCTATTAAGGAAGCCGCCAAAGGCACGAGCTTCTCCACGGCTTTTGGCAAGATTCTCAAGCGCCTGCTCGGCTGCGGCGTCGGCGTGCACCATGCTGGCATGTTGCCGCGCTATCGTCTGCTGGTCGAGCGCTTGGCGCAGCAGGGCCTGCTGCCCGTCATCTGCGGCACCGATACGCTCGGCGTCGGCATCAACGTACCCATCCACACCGTGGTGCTCACCGCGCTCACCAAGTTCGATGGCTACAAGATGCGTCGTCTGCGCGCCCGCGAGTTCCATCAGATTGCCGGTCGCGCCGGCCGCTCAGGCTTTGACACCGAGGGAATGGTCATCGCCGAGGCCCCGGAGCACGAGATCGAGAACGCCAAGCTCATGGCCAAGGCGGGCGACGATCCCAAGAAGCTCCGCAAGATTAAAAAGAAGAAGGCCCCCGAGGGCTTTGTCACCTGGAACAAGCAGACCTTTGAGCGCCTGATCGAGACGCAGCCCGAAACGCTCAAGCCGCGCCTGCGCATCACGCACTCCATGGTGATTAGCGTGGTCGAGCAGGGCGGCGACGCCCGTGCCCGCGTACACGACCTCATCGAGACAAGCCTGCAGACCCCCGAGGAAAAGGCAAAGCTCGAGGTTCGTGCCGACGAAATCTTCGCCACGCTCATCGATTCCGGCGTCGTCGTTCGCACCGAGGTGCCGCCCGCACCCGACGCCCCGACTGACGCCGCACCAGACATCGACTATGCACTGACGGTCGATCTGCCCGAGGACTTTGCGCTCGATCAGCCGCTCTCGCCGTTTTTGCTTGCCGCGCTGGAGCTGCTCGACCCCGAGAGTGAGACCTATACCATGGACCTCATCTCGATGGTCGAGGCTACGCTCGAGGACCCCAAGCAGGTATTGCGCGCACAGGAGCGCGCCGCGCGCGACCGCGCGATGGCCGAAATGAAGGCCGACGGCGTCGAATATGAGGAACGCCTGGAGCGCATCCAGGATGTCACCTACGAAAAGCCGCTCGAGGACTTGCTCGATGCCGCCTTTGACAAGTACTGCCAGGAAGTGCCCTGGGCCAACGACTACCAGCTCTCTCCCAAGAGCGTCCTGCGCGATATGCTGGAAAGCGCGAGCGATTTTAAGGGTTACATTCAAAAGCTCGGCATCGCCCGCTCCGAGGGCATTTTGCTGCGCTACCTGGCAGAGGCCTACCGTTCGCTCGACCGCACCGTACCCATCGAGAAACGCGACGAGCGCCTGCGCGACATTATCTCGTGGCTGGGCTTTGTGGTGCGCTCGGTGGACTCGAGCCTGGTGGACGAGTGGGAGAACGCCGGCAACCCGGCAGCCCTCGACGCCGCGCCGCCACAGGGCATCGACGAGGTCGTAGCGGACCGCCGCGGCTGCACGCTGTTGGTTCGCAACGCGCTCTTCCGCCGCGTGACCCTTGCCGCTCGCGAGCACGTTCGCGACCTGGGCGAGCTCGATGACGACTGGGGCATGAGCGAGATCCGCTGGCAAAAGGCGCTCGATGCCTACCACGAGCAGCACGAGGAAATCCTCACCGACGGAGATGCCCGCAGTGCCGCGATGTTTTCCATCGATGAGTCCGACGAGAAGACCGCGCACGTATGGCACGTGCACCAGATCTTTGCCGACGAGGATGGCGACCACGACTTTGGCATCATGGGCGATGTCGATCTGGACGCCACGCAAGACGGCGGCGAGGTCATCTTCAAAAACTACCGCGTCGGCTTTATCGAGGACCTGCTCGAGGACTAGCCGAACATACTGGAACGAAACAAGCGGGGCCGTTGGCAATATCGCCAGCGGCCCCGCTTTTGCGCTATCCGCTATGCCCTACTCGGCATCCTCGACCTCATACGAATCCGCCTCGGCTGGCTCATCGTTTGTCTCTGTCGCAGCCCCGCGCGCCTCGTCAAACGCCGCCTTCATGGTCTTGTTACCCCACGTGAGCTTGCGAATGGTAAGATCGTCGGCCTTTTTGTTGGCTAGGCGCAGATTGTTCTCGGAGGACAGCAACGCCTCCTTGGTTTTCTGCAGATGGCTAATCGTCTTGTCGATCTCATCGATTGCCGTTTGGAACTTGCGGCTCGCGATCTCGTAGTTGCGGCCGAAATCGTTCTTGAACTTCTCCATCTTGGCTTCGAAGTTCGTGACGTCGATGTTCTGCTGCTTGTACTCTGCCAGCTCCTGCTTATAGCGCAGCGAACCCATGGCGGCGTTGCGAAGAAGTGTAATCATGGGAATGAAAAACTGTGGGCGAATCACGTACATCTTCTCGTAGCGATAGCTCACGTCCACGATTCCCGCGTTATAGAGCTCGCTCTCGGGCTCGAGCAGGGTGCAGAGCACCGCATACTCGCAGCCTTTCTGGCGACGATCATGATCGAGCTTCTTAAAGAAATCCTCGTTTTTATGCTTGGTCGCGGTCTCGTCGTTCTCGTTTTTCATCTCGAACATAATCGAAATGACCTCGTTGCCGCTCGCATCGCACTCGCGGAAGATAAAGTCGCCCTTGGTACCCTCGGACGCATCGTTGTCTTTCTCGAAGTACGCGTTGGGAAACGCCGTCATGCGTAGGCGGTTAAACTCGGTCTCGCAGTGCTGCTCGAGCGACTCGCCCACCATCTTGGTGGACAGGCGCACCTTCATGTCCTTAAGGCGCTCAATCTCTTCATCCTTGTAGCGAATCAGGTCATCGCTCGCGCGCTTGGCCTGCGCAAGCTCGAGCTCGTGTGCCGCCTTGGCCTGCTCCTCGCGAGAATCGCGCACTGCCAGCTCGCTCGTCAGCTTGGCACGCGCCTCATCGCGCTCTCGCTCCGCCGCGGCGACCGCCTCTGACAGGTTCATTTTTGCCATCAGTTCCTGCTCGCGCAGTTGGGCACGCAGGCCCTCGGCCTCTTGCTCAGATTGTGCCTTTGCGGCGGAAAACTTCTCCTGTACCGTCGCGCGGTAGTCAGCAAGCACGCGCTCGGCCTCGCTGCGAGCGGCATCGAGCTCACGCTGCGACTCGGCCGCGGCGGCGGCAAGCGCCATCTCCTGGGCCTTGTCCGCCGCGGAGAGCTTTGCCTGCAATTCGGCAATCTGCGCATCGCGTGCAGCCAAATCGTTTTGAGCAGCATTGCGCGCCGCCGACTCGACGAGCTTGGCTTCGTCATCTTTACGCTCCAGCTGCGCACGCAAATTGTCGATTTTTCGCTGAAGCTCGGCATTCTCCTTTTGAGCGTCGGCACGGGCCTCAACCGCCGCGCGCTGGCTTGCGCTCTCGCGCTCTGCGGCAGCGCCCTCGAGCTTGGCGCGCAGCTCGGAAAGCTCGGCATCGCGCTTGGCAACCTCTTGTGCCAGCTTCTGCTCCGCGGCGTTCTTCTGCTCGACAAGCTGAGCGTTGCGCTGAGACTCTGCCTTTTGCAAGGCAGCCGTCGAACGCGAGCGCTCAAGCTCCAGTGCCTGCTCGCCCTCGCGCTGGACTGCCTTCACACGCTCATCCAGGTCGCGCGAAAACTCGGCATTGCGCACTTGCTTGACGATGTCTGCATAGCCAGACGCATCGACCTTAAAAACTTCGCCACAATGCGGGCACTTGATCTCGTTCATAGCAGCTCCTCGATGGACGCAAATTTCAACCGCCTACACTCTACCGCGCCGCACGGACAAAAAGGCGCCGCCGCCAGAATGGCAACGGCGCCAGAACCACCACAAAGGTGCCTGTCCCCTTTGTGGTGGCATGGGTCACTACAGGTCGCGATAGTCGACCAGGCGAAGATCAGGTTGAGACCCGAGCCAAGCGCGCAGCTCAGGGTCGATCAGCGCGTCGACTTCCTTGGTACGATCGGTCGTAAGCGAGCTGTTCTCGAGGATAAACCGATCGAGATAGCCCGGGTGGCACACAAAGACGACCGTCTCGCCGTCGGACATCTCGCGAACCGTCTGCATAATCGAGTCCTTGGGTTCGTAGCCCGGCTCCATCGAATGCATCACCATGCGCAGATCAGTATTTCCGCAACGCACCACCGCCGTGGGGTCGAAGCTCGCCTTTTGCTCCTTAAGGCCCAGCTCCTGGGCAACCGCCGAGATCGCTCGGTTAAGGTTTTCGCTCATGACGGCATGGGCCTCAAAGTAATCGGGCTCGCGGCCCACAATCTCGACAAAACGGTCGTGCTGTGCGCGGATCTCGATGCAGGCCTCGTCGAAGTCTATCAGCTCCTCACCGCGCTTAAAATGCTCACGGAAGGTACGGCTGCTATGGAACTCGCCGCTCTCGTTGAGCATGCTCGGGATGAGCGCCGGATCGGCGCACGGCTTGCCCAGGCACACGTTGGTATGCTGGCCCACTGCAATATCGGCATCCGCCACGAGCGACCACCCACGCTCGGCCTCAGGCATATTAGGCATAAGGCCCGCCGAGCGCACCAGGCCCTCGTTGATGCTTCGGGCGATCCCCAAGTCGACGGCGTATGAATAACCGATATCATCGGCACGAATAAGCAATTGCTTCATAGCGACTCCAATCTATGTGAAAACCACCACAAAGGTGCACTGTGTCCCCTTTGTGGTGGTTCTGGCGCCCTATAGTCCAAAGAAGCCAAGGATTTGATCTCGGCTTACGGGCTTGTACTCGTTGGCGTCGAGGCCCACATCGTAGCGAAAGATAGGGCGCTCGCGATCGCGGTTGCGTGCGTTGGTGCGGTCTCCCCTGCTGTGGATATGCCCATGCAGCATGATGGCACCACGCGCCTTGCCATTCCAGCTGAGCATGGGGTAGTGGCTCATAACCAGACGATGGCCCTTGGCATAGCCGGGAGCAATCTCCAAGTAATCGCGCACGTCTTCCCATATATGCGGCGCGTCCGGATCTTCCCAGTCGCCGTCATGGTTGCCACGGATGAGCGTCACATTCTTGCATTCGATACGCTCGCGCAGGCGCACCGCCTCCGCCAAGGGCAAGCGATAGGTAAAGTCACCCAGAATATAGAGACGATCGTCCGCAACAACGCACTCATTGATGGCATTGATGACCTTACGATTCATCTCCTCGACCGAACCAAACGGTCGATCCATGTCGTGCAAGATATTCGTATCGCCCAGGTGCAGGTCGGCGGTAAACCACATCATCGTCCATGTCCTCATTTCGCAACGCGTCAAACTCGTGCTAAGTATACAGACACAGCGATGCGGCGGTTAGCCAAAGAGCCCGCCGAACAGGCCGCGACGGCGTTTGTCTTTCTTTTTCGAAGCGTCACCCTGAGTTTTCTTGTCCTGCCGCATCTTACGGTCCTGTTCCAGCTCATCGTCGTCGAGTAGCAGATCCCACTCAAACGAACCATCCGTCAAATCGAACAGGTCATCGTCGTCAAACATGGCAGCCTCCCTTACCGATTAGCGAGCATCCACCACATAGAGTCCAACGCGCACCTGATGCCACGGGCTGCGCTCGGGGGCAACCTGTTGCACGCGGGCCTCAAATACGTCCTCGTAGCCGTAATACATCATCAAGGACAGTGGGCCGACCTCGTTTCCCGGAACATAGCCAAGCTTGGTGTTGCCGTAATAGATCGCAACCGCCTCAGGGTCATGGGGATTATCGCGCTCGGCACACAGCGTCAGCTTATCGCCCGCTTTAAGATCGCCCAGGACCAAGGCGCCATCGGCATACTGAAATCCCGCAATGTGAAATGACAGAAGAACACGTGAAGGCTCGTACATGGCAACTCCTCTAACGGCCGGATAAACCGGCGCTTAACCTTACTGAGAAGTTTACGGACCCGTGCGGACACGAATTCATCCTGTCTGCGTCTTTTCGACCGTTTGTCCCTACGCCATCTGATTCTAATGCACAAACATGCGCACGAACTTGTGCTTCCAGCTTGCGTAAGGAGCATAGCGGAATGGCACATCCAGCCACGTTACCTTGTTCACGATGCTCTTCTTGTGGCTAAACGTATCGAAGCTCTCGCGGCCATGGTACTGTCCCATACCGCTCGCGCCCATGCCGCCAAAGCCCATATGGCTCGTGGCCAAATGCATGATGGTGTCGTTGACGCAGCCGCCGCCAAAGGGCACGTAGCGCACAAAGCGTTGCTGAACCGCACGGTCCTGGCTAAAGATATACAGGGCCAGCGGCGTCGGACGATCCGTAATAAACGCTTCGGCCTCGTCTAGGCTCTCAAACGTCAGCACCGGCAAGATGGGACCGAAGATCTCCTCCTGCATCACGGCGTCATCGGGGGCCACGCCATCCAAAATCGTCGGCTCAATCTTGAGCGAAGCCTCGCGCGCGGCACCTCCAAGCACGACCTTATCGGGATCGATCAGCCCGCGCACGCGCGCAAAATGCTTGGCGTTGACGATATGTTCGTAATCCTCGCTATCGAGTGGATGGTCACCAAACATACGGCGGACCTCCTCTTTGATGAGGCCCAGCAGCTCGTCGTGCACGCTCGTATCGACCAGCAGGTAGTCGGGCGCCACGCAGGTCTGCCCCACGTTGAGCCATTTACCAAAGGCGATACGCCGTGCCGCAACCTTCAAGTTTGCCGTCGCATCCACGATGCAGGGACTCTTTCCGCCCAGCTCAAGCGTCACGGGCGCAAGGTTTTTACTTGCGCGCTCCATGACGAGTTTGCCGACCGGAACGCTACCGGTAAAGAAGATCTTGTCCCAGCACTCATCGAGCAACGCTTCGTTCTCGGCGCGCCCGCCCTCGACAACCGTCACCAGACGCGGATCAAATGCCTCTTCACAGATTTGCTTGAGCACCGCGCTCGATGCCGGAGCATAGGCGCTCGGCTTGATGACCACAGTATTGCCAGCGGCAAGGGCGCCGGCGAGCGGCTCGAGCGTTAGCAAAAACGGGTAGTTCCACGGAGCCATAATGAGCGTGACGCCATAGGGCACGGCTTGCGTCTTGCACACACTCACGGCATTGGCAAGGTCACACGGACGCAGGCGCGGACGACTCCATCGAGCCACATGCGAAATCTGATGACGAATCTCGGAAAGCGACGTGCCGATCTCGCACATATACGCCTCGTCATGAGACTTTCCCAAATCGGTCTTGAGCGCATGGGCAATATCGGCCTCGTGCGCCCGTACCGCATCGCGTAAACTCACGAGCACGCGGCGGCGAGCATCGACATCAAACGTAGCGTGCGTCTTAAAGTAGGTGCGCTGATTGCCGACGATGCGCGCAATTTCCTCGGTGTTCATGTACCCTCCTAGTTCTCGTCCTCAAACATACCACCCGCGACGACCTCGTACATACGCTCGAGCTCCAAGCGGTCCATCAGGAGCGGAACGGGGTACAGGGGATTGGCCTCGGCATCGGCATGCGCCGCCATTTCGGGAATGTCAGAGCGGCGAATGCCCGTCACATATTTGGGAATGCCCAAGGCGGCGTTCATTCGATCGACCCAATCGATAAAGGCCTCGGCCGCCAGGCTGTCCCGCGCGTTAACCGGCGCGATGCCTGCCATGCGGGCGAGATCGGCGAGCTTAGGAGCAGCAGTTTCGCCATAGGCGCGAAGCATATGCGGCAGGATGATGGCGTTGGCCAAGCCGTGCGGAATCCCGTAACGCCCGCCCAGGCCGTGTGCGATTGCATGAACGTATCCAACATAGGAGCGCGTAAAGGCAACACCCGCCTTATACGCCGCCGAAAGCATATTGCGGCGCGCACGCATGTTGTCGCCATGCTCATAGGCCTCGAGCAAATTGTCGTGGATGAGCTGCACCGCCTGTCGCGCCATCTTGCGCGTATAGGGCGTAGTGCTTCGCCCGATAAAGGCCTCGACGGCATGCGTCAGGGCGTCCATGCCCGTCTGCCCCGTAATAGAGGCGGGCAGGCCGCGCGTAAACTCGGGGTCGTGCACAGCAAAGCGCGGGATAAGTACAAAGTCGTTAATGGGATACTTGTAGTGCGTCTCGTCATCGGTAATTACCGCCGCAAGCGTGACCTCGCTTCCCGTGCCTGCCGTGGTGGGAACGGCGATGAGCAGCGGCAGGCGACGATGAATCCGCAGTAGGCCGCGCATCTTGTTGATGGGCTTGTTTGGCTGCGCGATGCGCGCTCCCACGCCCTTGGCGCAGTCCATGGCCGATCCTCCGCCAAAGCCGATAGTGGCCTGACAGGCGCTCTCTAGATACAGTGACGCCGCTTCCTCCACGTTTGAGACCGTGGGGTTCGCACGCGTTTCGGCATAGACCGTAACGCCAATTCCCCTGGATGCGAGCGCTGTCTCGAGCGGTGCCGTGAGCCCCAGACGGGCAATGCCGGGATCCGTCACGATAAGAACCCGCTGTATCGAACGCTTTTGAAGCACTGTGGGCACATCCTCAGCGTGTTCCAGAATGCGTGGCTCGGTATAGGGCAGCAACGGCAATGCGATGCGAAAAACCGTTTGATACGTTCGGCACCAGGCGCGGCGGGCTAGATGCATAAAGGAAGCTCCTTCATTTGTTGATTGGTCAACATTTGCTCGACCGATTGTACTCAGCGGCGGTCAAAGACGGCTTGCCAATCGTTAATCAATCAACATTTTTATATCTCAAAATTGTTTTATTAAAAATCATTCCTAATAGGCTTCACATTTGGTTGCATTTATGGATAATAGAACTCGTCAAGACGCACGTCCGGAGAGGGCCCTTACGGGACCGGACAAGCGCCCCATCGCCATCGATCGAAAGGATCGAATCATGAAGTTTGTTTGCCCCGTTTGCGGTTATGTGGAAGAGTTCGACGGCGACCAGCTGCCCGAGGACTTCAAGTGCCCCCAGTGCGGCGTTCCCGGTTCTCGTTTCCTGAAGCAGGAGGAGGGTCAGCTCGAGTGGGCTGCCGAGCACGTCGTGGGCGTCGCCAAGATGGAGGGCGTCTCCGAGGACATCGTTGCCGACCTGCGCGCCAACTTTGAGGGCGAGTGCTCCGAGGTCGGTATGTACCTGGCCATGGCTCGCGTCGCTCATCGCGAGGGCTACCCCGAGATCGGCCTGTACTGGGAGAAGGCTGCCCACGAGGAGGCCGAGCATGCCGCCAAGTTCGCTGAGCTCCTGGGCGAGGTCGTGACCGACTCCACCAAGAAGAACCTCGAGATGCGCGTTGAGGCCGAGAACGGCGCCACCGCCGGCAAGACCGATCTTGCTAAGCGCGCCAAGGCCGCTGGCCTCGATGCCATCCATGACACCGTGCACGAGATGGCTCGCGACGAGGCCCGCCACGGCAAGGCTTTCGCCGGCCTGCTCAAGCGCTACTTTGGCTAAGCCAACCGCCTGAGACATAACCTCTAGCTCGATGAGGCCCGGACCGCATGGTTCGGGCCTTTTTCGTGGGCTTATTGCAGCTGCTCTTGAAGAGCGATGAGCGACTGAGGGCTCAGGTCGTCGTATTGTATGAGGACGCGAGATGGAGCGTTCTTAGTCGATGCCCGATCACCCGTCCACAGGCAATCGGCGATGTTGACATAGGAAATACGAGCGTCAGCAAGAGCCTTCGCGAAACTCTTCCCCGCTCCGTCCTCGGACAGGGCAACGGTGCAGTAAAGGCCCGCGTCTGCATGCTCGATCGAGACCTCTCCTGCCGGAAATACCTTCCGCACAAGCGTCATCAGGCCATCACGCGCCTCGCGAGCACGAACGCGCACGCGGTTCACATGTCGCTCGTAATCACCCGATTCCAGCAAACGCGCCAAAGCGACCTGATCAACAGAGCTCACCGACGAGGCGTAGAAACCAAGGTTGCGCCTAAACCGCTCCATTAACTCATCGGGCAACACCATGTACGCCAAACGCAACGCCGATGAAAGGCTCTTCGAAAACGTGTTGGTGTAGATAACCGACTGGGCGGCATCGATCGACGCGAGCGCGGGAATCGGCTTCCCGGCAAGGCGAAACTCACAATCAAAGTCATCTTCGATGAGATACCGACCTGGTCGCTCGGCGGCCCAGCTCAGAAGCGCATAGCGCCGCGCAATGCTCGTCACAAGGCCGGTCGGATACTGATGGGACGGCATCAGGTGGAGGACATCGGTCCCGCTTTTCTGCAGAGTGCTCAAGTCCACGCCCTCATCATCCAACGGGATATGTCGAACTTTGCAGCCCATAGCCTGATAGATGCGCGTCAGGCGCAAATAGCCCGGATCCTCAACGGCATACACCTTGTCCGCGCCAAGCAGCTGAACCAACATGGTATCGAGCAGCTGGGCGCCCGCACCGATAACAATGTTGTCGGGGTCGACATTCATACCCCTCGTCCCGCGCAGATGATGAGCAATTGCGCATCGTAGCCGAACGGAGCCCTGTACCGGTGCGGGCGAAAAGATCTCGCGCTCGTCTTCGGATGCCAGCGCCGCCCGCAGTGCGCTTTGCCAAAGCCGCGCCGCCTCCAAAGCGGAAGGAGAAAGTGCGTCGAATTGCTCGACCCGCCCGCGGACATCATGCGCGCTGGGGTCCACAGAGACGGCATCTCGGTCGATGCCCTCCGAAGCCAAAGGCAAAACCGGTGCATCCGGAAGCTCGCAAGCGTAGTAGCCACGACGCGGCATTGAGCAAATATAGCCCTCGGCAAGTAACTGGCTATATGCATTCTCGATGGTAATGACACTGATTCCCAGATGACTGGCAAAGGCGCGCTTAGACGGAAGATGCTCCCCCGCCGCAATACGTCCAGCAACAATATCATCTCGAATTTGCTGGTAAACATACTCATAAAGCGATGCCTCGCCACGTTTTTCCAAATTGTAGTCAAGCATGAGTTTGCCACCTGACCTTATCGAGCTGTTCAATCTGGTATTAAGCTGACCTTATTATTATCTCAAAAACTGAGTATTTCGCCATACCCAGCTCCCCGATAGGATGTTCCGTCAAGCAATGCACATGCCAACCAAGGGAGCAACCATGGCAGAACAGACCAGCAAGGCCGATCGCGTCAAACTCAATCGCGAACTCGCGCAGATGCTCAAGGGCGGCGTCATCATGGACGTTACCACGCCCGAGCAGGCACGCATCGCCGAGGAGGCAGGCGCCTGCGCCGTCATGGCCCTCGAGCGCATCCCGGCCGACATCCGTGCCGCAGGCGGCGTCTCGCGCATGAGCGACCCCAAGATGATCAAGGGCATCCAGGAGGCCGTCTCCATCCCCGTCATGGCCAAGTGCCGCATCGGTCACATCGTCGAGGCGCAGGTCCTGCAGGCCATCGAGATCGACTACATCGACGAGTCCGAGGTTCTCTCCCCTGCCGATGACGTCTATCACATCGACAAGACCCAGTTTGACGTGCCGTTTGTCTGCGGCGCCCGTGATCTGGGCGAGGCGCTGCGCCGTGTTGCCGAAGGCGCCACGATGATTCGCACCAAGGGTGAGCCGGGTACGGGCGACGTCGTTCAGGCCGTGCGTCACATGCGCAAGATCCAAAAGCAGATCCGTGACGTTGTTGCTCTGCGCGACGACGAGCTCTTTGAGGCAGCCAAGCAACTGCAGGTTCCGGTCGAGCTGGTGCGCGAGGTCCATGCCACGGGTAAGCTTCCCGTCGTGAACTTTGCCGCCGGCGGCGTAGCGACCCCCGCCGACGCCGCGCTGATGATGCAGCTGGGAGCCGAAGGCGTGTTTGTCGGCTCGGGCATCTTTAAGAGCGGCGACCCCGCCAAGCGCGCAGCCGCCATCGTCAAGGCCGTGGCAAACTTCACCGATGCCAAGCTCATTGCCGAGCTTTCGGAGGACCTGGGCGAGGCCATGGTGGGCATCAACGCCGACGAGATCGAGATTATCATGGAAGAGCGCGGGCGCTAGTCCAGCAGAAAGGATCGCACATGAGCGATTATGCAGACCAGACGGTCGCCGTGCTGGCGGTCCAAGGCGCTTTTGCCGAGCACGAGGCAAGGCTATCCGAGCTGGGCGCACGTTGTATTGAGCTGAGGCAGGCGGCTGATTTGAAGCAGGACTTTGACCGTCTGGTACTTCCCGGCGGCGAGTCTACCGTTCAAGGGAAGCTGCTTGATGAGTTGGACATGCTCGAGGAGCTTCGTGCCCGTATCGCTGAAGGCATGCCCGTCCTGGGCACCTGCGCCGGCTTGATTCTGCTGGCGCGCGACCTTGCCGCCCACGACGATAAGGGGACGCCGCGCCTGGCAACCATGGATGTGCTCGTCGAGCGCAATGCCTACGGCAGGCAGCTCGGCAGCTTTCGAACCAAGGGGCAGGTAGCCGGCATCGACGGTGAAGTGCCGCTGACGTTTATCCGCGCGCCCCGCATCGTTGAGGTGCACGGCGATGCCGAGGCCCTGGCCGAAGTCGATGGCCGCATCGTCGCCGCCCGCCAAGACAACCAGCTCGGCGTAACCTTCCACCCCGAACTCGACGAAGACACCCGCCTCCACGAACTCTTCCTCCAAATGTAGGCAGAAATCAAACGAGCGTGGATTTTCGGACGCATAGCAAATGAGAGTGGATAATCTCCCACTTTGAGCTCGAATGCAGACTCAAACCGGGAGATTATCCACTCTCATGCTATGTAGTCGTTGGGGATGTTCTTAAACGACTAGTCAAACAAGAACGTTCCCAACGACTACATTGCGATAGACGGCCACGTTTGCCCAGATAAAACCGACCAAAATAAACTTGTCCCCCTTTTGGTAGGTTTGGATCAAGGCAACGCCGATGTTTTGGTATCGACAGCGAAAACCCGCCAGAGCGAGGGAGGCCCTTTTGGGGCGAGATGACGCCATAGGTTGAGCATAAGTCAGCGAGCGGGTCGCATTTGTGACAAGGTGGCGTGAAACGAAAGGGCGCTGACCTTCTGGTCGCGCCCTTGAAGTTGAACGTCAGATTGTCCAAATGCGGCCCGCGCAGCGTCGGCCCGTTACGGCGTTTGGTAAAACGCCGTAACTAAAAACGGTTGCCGCGGAAGCCGCCACCGTTGCGGCCACCGCGATCGCCGCCACGGCCACCGCGGTCGTTACCACGGTTGCCGCCAAAGCCGCCACGGTTGCCGCCGCGGTCGCCATAGCCACCACGGTTGCCGCCAAAGCCGCCGCGACCGCCACGGTCGCCGCCGCGGTCACCAAAGCCGCCACGGCCACCGCGATCGCCACCGCGACCGCCACGGTCGCCACCACGGCCACCGCGATCGCCAAAGCCGCCGCGACCGCCACGGTCGCCGCCACGGCCACCGCGATCGTCACGGCCGCCGCGAGGACCGCGGTCCTCGTCCAGGCCCATGGCGACGAGCGGAGCAATGACCTTATCGAGAGCGGCCATCAGCTCGGTGGCCTCCTCGTAAGAAAGCTCGGGCAGGAGCTTCTCCTTCTTGTTGGCAAGCTCGACCAGGCCCTCAGCGGCATCCTCGGCAGCGAAGACGACGATCTTGCGCATATCGCCCTCGGCGTCGTCGATGCGGCCGACCAGATCGGCAGCCTCGGCCTCGGCCATCAGGCCATCGAGCTCACGAAGGCGCATGCCCAGCAGGTCGGACATTTCCTTCTGCTCCATCCTGGGCTTGAGGTCAAGAAGCTTGATGGCGCGCTCGATGTTCGCCATGCGCTCGGCCTTGGCCTCCTCCTCCTTGGAAATAGCAAAGCGACGGCTACGCAGCAGGCGGGCGGCCTTCTGCATCTTGTCCATCAGCTCTTCGTCATCGTAATCAACGGCGGCCTCGACAACCTCGGCCTCCTCCTCGTCGGAAACCTCGTCAGCAGCCTCAACCTCGGCAGCTTCGGTCTCCACGGTCTCGACTGCCTCAACCTCGGCAGCCATGGTCTCGTTCTCGGTCTCGTTCATGATCTCTTCGTTCTCGGACATGAGACTCCTTCTTGGCCCTCTCGGGCATCATCGCCCCATTCGCGGGGCCCGTCGCGCACTCTTTGCGCTTTAAACATTCATGCCTCTCGGCAAAACGTCCATTAGTTTATGGTGTCGTCATCTAATCTAGCTGCAGAATCTATGTGCACACATTAATGCGACATGTGCGACTCGCGACGAGCGTACACCAGCGACGCCACGAACCCGACCACGGCAATCACGGCCGCCACGCGCACGGCAGTTGCAAATCCAATCGCCTGGGCAACGTCGGTCGCAGCGCCAGCCGCGCCGGCAGTCGCTGCAGAACTCGAGAGCAGGCCGATAAACAGGGACGGGCCAAACGATGCGGCAATCATGTTCCACGTGTTAAGCAATGCCGTTCCGTGAGGATGTTCAGCGGCAGGCAGCGTCTCCAATCCGGCCGTTTGCGAGGGGCTCAGCACCAAACCGACTCCGGCATACACCACAACGGTCAGCGCCACAACGACGCCGATGTTCATACTCGCCGCCGTCATCGAGATGGCAGTCTGCCCCACGGCAATCAGGGCAAAGCCGACCGGCAGCAGCGGCCATGCGCCACGGGCGTCCATCACGCGTCCGCCCACAATCGAGGTCACGGCGTTACAGGCAATCGCCGGCAAAATGAGCAAGCCCGCAACAAGTGCGGTCATGCCGTATGCGCCCTCAAAATAGAGCGGCAACAAAACGCTCATCGAGAACGTCGTCATCATCGACACCACCACAAGCAGGCACGCAGGCCAAAAACGAACGCTCGCCATGGGACGCACGTTAAGCACCGGATGCTCGAGTTTGAGCTGGCGGGCCGCAAACAGGCCGAGCAGCACAATGGCGGCGATAAGCGTCACGATGCCGGCAATCAGATTGGTCGAGAACTCGCCTACGGAATACACAAATGCCGTAATGCCGGCGGCGAGCAAAACAACCGACAGAATATCAAGCGTGGTGTTCGAGCGCTCTCCGACATTCTGAACAAGCTTTACGCCCGCCGCAGCGACCACAATGCCGGCCACCAGCGGCACTACGAACACCGCCCTCCAGCCAAACAACGTGCACATAAGACCGCTGATCACAGGTCCAAACGCCGGCCCTAGCGTAATGCAGGCACCACCCAGGCTCAGATACAGACCGAGCTTCTCGCGCGGGGCGCAAGACAGCACCACGTTCATCATGAGCGGAAACAAGATGCCCGATCCCGCAGCCTGTAAAATACGACTTGGCAGCAAAACGCTAAACGACGGAGCGATCAGACACAGGACTTCGCCGGCGACCATACATCCGCATGCGAAAAACAACAGCTTGCGCGTCGAGAAACGGCCGGACAGGAAGGCCATGATGGCCGTAAAGATCGACGTCACAATCATGTAGCCCGAGACGAGCCACTGCGCCGTGGTGGCACTCACCGAAAAGGCCGCCATAATGTCGTGCAACGCCACGTTAATGATGTTCTCGTTAAACGCGGCAACAAAGGCCGCAATATACATAACGACGAGAATCGCCGCAGTAGCCGATGGCGTTACTTGAACTTGTTGCTGAGATTTGCTCCCCATGCATTTCCTTCCTCTTGGAACGACAGTCGCATCGCCCCAGAGGAACGGTCCAGGGCGAAAAATGAGCCCTAGACTTACGCCAGACGCCGTACACGACGAATCTGGCAACATGGTCCAATATCGAAAGATTGTAACGCGGACGCACAGCTTTCCTTCCGCGCTATTATTAAAAGTCCACGAAAGCATAAGACATGAGGAGCCCGCCATGATTAAGCCCATCATGAAATCCGAGTTCTTTTTGCGTCTGCCTTCCGAAGACGCGGGACCCGACGATGTCGCAACCGGGCAGGATCTCCTGGATACACTCCACGAGCATGAGCGCGAGTGCGTGGGCCTCGCCGCCAACATGATCGGCGTGCGCAAACGCATCATCTGCGTAAAGGACGGCAACAGGACACTCCTGATGTACAACCCTCAAATTCTTGAGCAGGTCAATGCCTATCAGACGAGCGAAGGATGCCTCTCGCTGATCGGCGAGCGTCCCTGTACCCGCTATCGCCGCATTAAGGTTGAGTATTTGGACGAGAACTTCGTTCACCGCATCAAAAACTTCTCGGGCTACACCGCCGAGATCATCCAGCACGAAATCGACCACTGCAATGGCGTCGTGGTTTAGGCCACCTGCCAAAATGAGGGTACCGGAGGCCTCCCTATGGACATCAGCCGCTTTGGCGAATTCGCCATCTTAGCGCAGTCACGCACGTTTCTTGATGCGGCGGAACTGCTTTTCATGTCGCAATCAACCCTCTCCAAGCACATCATGGCAATGGAGCACGAACTCGGCTGCAAGCTCATCGATCGAAGCAAGCGCCACGTAACACTCACCGCGCAAGGTGAAGCGCTTCTCCCCTATGCTCAAAAAATTGCGACGCTTCAGCATCGCTATCTTGCCGCCATTCAAATAGGTGCAGGTGAGCCGCTCGAGCACCTCACCGTAGGTTCTATCCCCATTATGGCCCCTTATGGGATCACGGACGCCGTCATCGATTTTCAGCAGGCGAACCCCTCATATTCTGTCGAGCTCATCGAAGGCGAGGGCGACACACTCAAGCACATGCTCCTGCACGAGGACATTGACCTGGCCTTCATCCGTGACAGTGGCGCCATCGAGCCGGAGTTCAAAAAGATTCCCTTTACGACTGACCGGCTCGTGGCCGTCCTTCCGCTCGACCATCCGCTCGCCGAACGTGACACCGTCGAGATAGACGACCTTATCGACGAGAATTTCCTCATGCTTCCCCAAGGCTCGTTCGTAAGCGAGCTCGTCCTTTCCCTTTGTCGCGAAGCTGGATTTGGCCCACGCGTTACGTTCACCGGCAAACGAGCCGAGAACATCATCTCTCTTGTCGCACGCGGCGCCGGCGTCTCATTCCTCATGCGCAAGCCGGCGGAATCGCTTGCCAGCGGAAAGGTAGCCCTGGTGCCGCTTGAGCCCGCGACGACCTCCGAGGTCAGGCTCTACCTCAAGCGGAACGCCGCGCACTCGCAGGCGGTCGTCTCGTTCATCGGCTTCCTCCCCTACCGTCAGCTCCTGCAGGGCGACCGTGCGTCTTCCACCGCGGCACGACCGTCATAATCCCCGCTGCTCCACAACCGCAGACTTGTGTCCGCAAACACGCTGACAACGGCACAAAACACAAATATGCCTCGGGCGGCACGTCGCCGTCCGAGGCATATTTAGTTAAAGTGCGCAGACAGACTAGTCCACCGAGATGTTGAGCGCCTTACCGCCCTCGTCCTTCCTGGTACCGATCGCCATAGCGGCGACAAGAGCCAAAACGAAAGCGACCACACCGGAGATGACAAGGCCGATAAAGCCCGTGTCGATGCCGGCAGGGTTAATAAAGCTCGGGAAACCGAGCGGGCCGGAGGCACCGAAGGCATAGAGTTTGGCACCCATGAGGCCGGCAATGGCGCCGCCTACACCAGCGGAAATAAAGGTTGACCACATAAGACGCTTACGCGGCAGCAAGATGGCGTAAAGCGCAGGCTCGTTGACACCGAAAATCGAAGAGACAAGGGCGGGAATGTTGACGGCAGCATTTTCCTCGGAGTCCTTGGTTCGGATGACCATGCCAAGCACAGCACCGGCGATGGCACAACCGCCTGCATACACGAGCGGGTTAATGAGGTCATAGCCGTAGGTTGCGACATCGAGAAACCACAGCGGGATGATACCCCAGTGCAGGCCGAACATGACGAGCAGGCTCCAGAACGTGCCGATGACAAAGCCGGCGATGGCGGGCTGGAAGTTGATGAGCATCAAGATGATCTGGGCAACGATGTTGGAGAGGACCGTCATGACCGGACCGACCACAAGCAGGCCAAGGATGCCGCAAATGAGGAGCGTCAGGATGTTGGAGAAGAACGAGCTCACAAGCGCGGGCAGCGCGTTAGAAAGGGCCTTGTGCACCTTGGAGGCAATCCAGACGATAAAGATCGCAGGCAGAATCGTCGATGAGTAATTCTGCATGATCAGCGGGATGCCAAAAATATCACCGTAGACATTGGACTCGAAGACCGTGCCGGCGCCGAGCGTGTAGAGCGGATCTCCGCCCATAAGGGCAACGAGCGTCGGGTAGACAAGGATACCACCGAGCGCCATTCCCATAACGGGCTTAAGTCCGAACTTCTTGGCCGACGTCCAGCCAATGATTAGCGGAAAGTAATAGAAGACCGAATCTCCGATTGCCGAGAGCGTCACATACGTATTGCTGTCCTTGGCAAGCCAACCGGCAACCGTGCAGAGCGCGAGCATCGACTTGATAAAGCCACCGGCCATAAGCACGCCAAGAACCGGTTGCAGAATCTCGGAGATGATGGCCAGCAGACGCGAGAATGGATCGCCCTTTTTGACGTCGTCGCCTTCATCGATATCGAGTGCGGGTTTGGAGTCGAACCCGCCAATCTGAACAAGGTCGTTGTAGACGGCCTCGACAGTGGCACCAATCACGACCTGATACTGTCCGCCGGCCTGGATGACGTCAACGACGCCCTTCGTCGCCTTAAGCTCATTGGTCTGGGCGAGCGATTCATCCTTAAGGTGGAAGCGGAGACGCGTAATGCAGTGGCTCACGTCTAACACATTGTCTCGACCACCGACCTTTGTGATGATTTCATCGCAAAGCTTCTGGTATTTCATGGAATTCTCCTTTTTCTGAGCGGGGTATAGCATCGATTTCATGCCTCCGTAGTCGACGTGGGAGGGCAAGGAACCCGCTTCCCCCTTTGAAATCCGCGGACGCACGTACGCCCGGGATGGGAAACGGCAGAGAAGATGGAAGATGCCGATCACATGGCAGCGAGCCTCATTGGCCCATGTCACGCAATCAGGTCTACAGACGCGAATCTGCTGCGCCGAGAAGTCTCGTCGTCTGGCAGAACTTGTCACACAGACGTTCCGGTTCGCCCTGGGGAATCTGAGTACGCTCGGTCTCAAAGGAGAGGCCGTACTCGCGTGCCGGAAGGAAATACTCAAAATAGCCGTTGGTGTAACCGCAAACTATTCCCTCGACCGGGCATTCGCGCTTCATGCGAATACCCAAGTCGCTGCCGAGCTCACTCGGGAACACAAAGAGATGCAGGCCGCCCAAACTGATGACGACACACTTAAGCGTGAGCGAAAAGTCGTCATGGGCAACGGTGTGATAGAACGTCTGAGGCTCGATGCGGTCGAGAACGACCTCGCGATCGAGCTTGATCTGGGAAATCGCCTCGGCAAGACCGGTCGAAACGCGCTCGACCTCGGGAATGCCGCGTCCCTGGCGAAAATTGCGGTCGCTACAGTCGCCAGCAGCACCGACGACCATGGCCGGATAGTAACCAAGACTCTGAGCGAGCTTTTTGCCGGTAAGACCGGCGAGTTCGCTCGTGAGCTCCGTGCAGTCGGGTCCGACGCAAGCGGAATGCACCGCCCAGTTCACAAAGCCCGCAAATGGCTTGCCTTCGGTATCGAAGAACGATACGACAATGACCTCATTGTCGGCGAGTTCACCTGGGATGATGCGGTTGTCGTAGAAACCGGTGATGACCTGCTTGCCCAAGCGACAAATCGCGGGCTGTGCGTTGGCGCGGCACTCCTCAAAGCATTGGCAAATGGTATCGAGGAACCAGCGGTAGTAGTTCTCGTCGAATTTTCCCGTCCACCAGCTGCGGTGGTAAGCGACGATTGAAGTATGGTCGTGCGTCGCGGAGAGCAGAACGCAGTCACGGTCGATTCCGTAGCGCTCGGCGAGCATCGTCTTAACCTCCTCGGCCATGCCCTCCTCAAACTCGAGAACATCGGCGTTGAAGAGAAAAACTTCGCGGTCGTCCTGTTGGAAAAGAATCGCGTTGGCGAAGACGTCGTCATGGACGCCTGTCGCAGGCTCCAGACGGTTGGAGAGGTTACGATATCCGATTAGATAGATGTCGCCTTGCGGGGTAATCTTGCGGCGTGCATGTCCGATATTCATGCAAGTTCTCCTCTTTGTCATGCCGCGTTTAAAGCGGCAAGGATGGTTTGAAGGAGGCGCTCATGGGAACCGGCGGCGAAGCCGGAGTTCATGGCCTCATAGGTGATTTTCTCGTACGCATCGGGGGCCGGCAGATACTTTTGCCCTCCGTTGACAAGCGTGGCAAAGAGCACGGGGCAGAATCGGGCGGCGCGCACGGCGGCGCCAAACGAGCTCGAAACCTCGGGCTGGATACCAACGAACTCGACATTTCCCAGCCGAAGTAAATAGACCCTCGTACGCTGTTCGCCTGCCGCATGAAACTCATAAGTTCGATGCGGGGCCAATGAGCAGAAGTCGGCGCGCGTCTGGGCGGGCAAAAGGACGTCGACCGTGCGAGCATCGACGCCGATGGCATCGTCCTCACGCGCCGCACGGACGGCCTCAATCAACGCATCGCTCATAGCGCGACCCTGTCGATGCAGCATGCGATATCCACTCTCGTGAGCATCTAACGTTTGCTTCGCCCCGGTCGAATCGAACGCAACGGTTACGGCGCGCTCCGCCGGACTCTGATCCCCCGCGGCACCGGGTAGCAGCAACACGACTCCGCCCAATTCGCGCTCGAGAGCCATGGCGGCAAAGCCAAAGAGGTCCCCGCTCACCAAGCGCTTCCCCTGAGAATCGTGCGATCCGTCGAGCACGGAAGACTGGGCATCAGCCGTCGCAAGCATGGCAACGAGCCCGCCCTCGGCATCCCTCGCGACAAGTACGGGCATCGCGTGGTCGGCAAACCCCTTGGGGTCTACTCCCAGCCACCAGCCGGCCGGTGTCTCAATGTCGCGGTTAACGTTCACAGGACAGTAGCCCTCCGCCGAGGCGAGCGTGACAGAGCGAATGCCCGCAACCGCCTGCCCAACGGCCGCGCGTGTCGCGGCGATGAGCGCGGCACGATAGCGCTCATTTCGATCGCGGGCATCGGTGTCGGCCAGATGCCCAGGGGTGCGCACGTGAGGCGCAGAAAACGTGTGGGTCGGGACCACCCAAGAAAAGGCGCCGTCGCAATTGGAGACATCCTTGACAACCTCACGCAGATCGACGAGTAGGGCCGGAGCGACCGAGGTAACCTCAAGTGAAAGGATGCAAGCGCGCCGCCCCATCCCTTCGACCACGAAGGCACGGGCAAAGATTTCATGACGGAGTGCGTCGAAACCGTCGAACGGCAATACGTCCTCTAAGTTAATGGCCACCCGGGCGGCTCCGGCCTTCATCTCTCCCTTATCCATGGCGAACGCCCTCCTTTATCTGTCGCTCACTCGATGCCGTACAAGCGCTGTGCCGTGCCGCCAAGCATAAGGTCCTTGTCCGTATCACTTAAATCTGTGGCGCGGACGCAGGCGACACCCTCTGTTAGCCACTCGCGTTTAACGGGATAACTCGTACCAAAGACAATATGGTCTGCACCAAGGACTTCAACCGCACAGGCAAGAAGCGTTTCGCCCCAGGGCTGAGCATGGGACATGTCGAAATAGATGTTGTTCTCGAGGCGCCTGGAAACGGTCTCGGTATCGACCTGAAAACGGCCAGAAGCATCAGGGCGCTTGGGACCATGAGGCAGCAGCATCTCCTTGAACGCAAAGTATGCGCCGCCGAGCATGGAGTGGACCATCTTGATATTGGGGTAGCGCTCAAAGAAATCGCCAAAGATCTCTCGGCCGATCGCCGTAGTTTGGTCGACGCAGCGGCCATAAGAGCGGCGAAGGTTGTCGTACGCGAGAAGCGATTCGTTCTCGACCGGCACGGGAACATGGTGCACGTAAACGGTGACATGGCGTTCGTTCAGGTGCTCGAAAAAGCTCGAGAAGACCTGGTCGTCGAGATAGCGCTTGCCGTAGTGAGCGCAGAGCTGCACACCCGCAAAACCATCGTCGAGCCTGCGATCGAGCTCCTCCAAATTCGCTTTGGTGCCAAAGGGCGGCACAGCGACAAGCGGAATCAGACGGCCACTTGACGCCTTCGCGTCAGCAGCCATACCGTCGTTGAAACGCCGGCACATCTCGAGCGACATCCACTCGTGACAACCGGGGAGCTTGAGGATCGCCTTGTCGACCCCCGCCTCATCCATATCGGCCAAGCGCTTCTCGAGGGTGTAGTCGCCCTCAATGTAGTTAAGACCCGGAGAACCGGCGGGCATCTCGATCACGATCTGTCGTTTGCCGGCGGAATTCATGGTCAGATAGCCTTCGGTGTCATAGGCGCGGGGCACCTCGGCCAAAAACTGTTCGCAGAGCGTCTCGTCATGAAAGATGTGCTCGTCGAACCAGTAGGAATTTGCATCGATAATCATTGGTTGGAACCGCCTTTCATCTTGTTGAAAACATTCTAGAAAAGCAGGTACCCGGACATCAATTCCAGCTTAAGCCAACTGTATTCCATTTTGGAATAGAACTTACCGCTCACATGCGAACCTCGCCCGCTCAACGAGACAAGCGCTAACAGCACGGGCTTAGACAGAAAACGGTCGGCCCGCATCCGTTGCGGGCCGACCGTTTCATTACAGTCTACCTTTGCCGTTACGCCTGGCGGTAGTGATCGAAGAAATCGGCGAGGTCTTCGAGGGACTCTTTGAGTACTTCCATGCGCGGCAGGTACACGATGCGGAAGTGGTCGGGCTCAGCCCAGTTGAAGCCGCCGCCGCGCGTAATCAGGATCTTCTTCTCGTGCAGCAGGTCAAGGGCGAATTGCTCGTCATCGGTGATGTTGAACTTCTTCACATCCATCTTGGGGAAGATGTAGAACGCCGCACGCGGCTTAACCACCGAGATGCCGTCAATCTTGCTGAGTGCCTCATACACAAAGTTGCGCTGCTCGTAGACACGGCCGCCGGGACGGATGTAGTCGTTAACGGACTGATGGCCACCGAGTGCCGTCTGAACGATCGACTGAGCCGGCACGTTGGAGCACAGGCGCATGTTGGAGAGCATGTTGATGCCCATGATGAAGTCGCTCATGCAGCGCTGGTTGCCCGAAAGCACCATCCAGCCAATACGATAGCCCGCGATCATGTGCGACTTGGAAAGGCCGCTAAAGGTAACGCAGGGCAGGTCGGGAGCGAGCGAGGCAATCGAGACGTGCTCGTAGCCGTCCATGCACAGGCGGTCGTAGATCTCATCGGCAAAGATCATCAGCTGATGCCTGCGTGCAATCTCGACGATGCCCTCGAGCACCTCGCGCGGATAGACAGAACCCGTGGGGTTGTTGGGGTTGATGATGACGAGGGCTTTGGTCGCGCTCGTAATCTTGGACTCCATATCCTCCAGGTCGGGATACCAATCCGCCTGCTCATCACACAGATAATGTACGGGATGACCGCCAGCAAGGGTTGCGCACGCCGTCCAGAGCGGATAGTCGGGGCTGGGGATCAGAATCTCGTCGCCATTGTCGAGCAGCGCGTTCATCGAAAGCTGAATGAGCTCGGACACGCCGTTGCCCGTGTAGATATGCTCCATCTGAACGTTGGGCAGGCCTTTGATCTGCGAATACTGCATGATCGCCTTGCGCGCGGAGAACAGGCCACGCGAGTTGGAATAGCCTTCGCAGTCGGGCAGCTGCTGGCGCATGTCCTTGATGACCTCATCGGGCGTGCGGAAACCGAAGGGCGCCGGGTTGCCGATATTGAGCTTGAGGATGCGCTCGCCCTCGTCCTCCATACGGGCGGCCTCGTCGACGACGGGGCCGCGCACGTCATACAGGACGTTATCGAGCTTGGTGGATTTAGAAAAAGTACGCATGGTGGTGCTCCTTGCAATTTGAGCTGAGGGATGGGGTTCGGGCTTGGAATCGTTGCGGGGTGATGATGCCTCGCCTTGATCGGCGTCGCCGGCAAGCAGCCAGGTAACATCGACCTCCATAATACGGGCGAGCAGCTCAGCCACATCGCGCCGCGGGATCGTCTTGCCGCTCACATATTGGCTCATCTGACTCTTGCCGAGTTTTTTGCCGAGCATCTCCGATGCGCGGATCACGTCCGACTGGCGAACGTCCCGATCGGACATAGCCTGTCGCAGGCGATCGCTAAACGTCTCTTGGGCCACTAGAACCTCCTTGCTGGCAAAGTTCAATTTATAGAACACGAATTGAACCAAGGTTCAATTTAGCAAGCAGTATAGCGCGGCACCTCATTCGAAAGTTCAATTTCATAAGAAAATGTACCGGACTCCGAGATTTGCCCAAAGCGGACAATGGCGTGTACGCGTTTAGAGGTATTCAAGGAATCGAGCAGCGGCAAGCGAAACGTCAGCCGTGCGATATATCGCATTGATCTGCCGATGGGGATGTCCCTCGAGCGAACGCACGGCAACATCGAACTGACAGCGGCGCAAGATGAGCGCGGGAAGAATGCTCACGCCCAGGCCGTCCTCGACCATGGCCATAATCGCATAGTCATCCCAGGTCGACAGCGTGGAGCACACCGCCAGTCCCGCCCGACGGAACAGCGGCGTAATCTCGTCATCGGTGCCGCGTTCTAGCAGAATAAACTGCTCGTTGGCTAAATCGGCAAGAGAAACGACCTCCGCCGTGGCAAGCAAAGAATCTGCCGGCACCACCGCCACCAACTCGTCGCGCACCAAAGACCGCGATGCCATGCCGTTTTCTCGTGGCTCACGCGGGATAAAGCCCAGGTCGCAGCGGCCTTCCGCCACCCATTGCTCAATCTCGGAGTAATCACCCATCAGCAGCTCGTAATCGACATCCGGATGATCGGCGCGAAAGCGCGCAATCACCGGCGGCAGCACGTGGGTCGCCACACTCGAAAACGTACCGATGCAGATTTTGCCGCGCATGAGCCCGCGCATCTCATCCACCCGTCGCTGCAAGCGAGTGAATTCCTCGCAGAGCGCCTCGACAGCCGGCATGACCTGCCGCCCGTCGGCAGAAAGCACTACGCCCTCGCGACTGCGGTCGAGCACCTTAAAGCCCCAATCGGCCTCAAGATCGGCCACCATACGGCTCACGCCCGACTGTGAATAGCTCAGGCGCTCGGCAGCACGCGTAAAGCTTCCGGCGCGCACCGTCTCCAGCAGCACCTGCATCTTTTGAATATTCGTTTCCACGACACGCCTCCACCTTTACATGAATTTTTGTCATGTTATCCATGCATTATATTCGCTTTTCTTCTATTGCCAGTTCACCCATAGTGAACATGCTCGAATATAGAGGGGACGGAAGCGCATGGACAACGGACTGTTTACGTACTTAGCAGCATTGCTATTGTTTGGCTCCAACGGCATCATCGCCGCTGCCATCGCGCTGCCGAGCTCCGATATCGTGCTACTGCGCACGTTTTTGGGCGCCCTCTCGCTTGTCACTATCCTTGCCATCACCCAACGCCATAAACTGCAGGCGCCATCTCGTCCCCGCGAAGCCGCAGCACTCCTTCTGTCGGGAGCCGCGCTGGGTGCCAGCTGGATTTTTCTGTTCCGTGCCTACCAGACGATCGGCGTCGGCGTATCCTCGCTACTGTACTACTGTGGCCCTATCATTGTCATGGCGCTCTCCCCACTCATCTTTGGTGAAAAACTGACCGGCGGCAAAATCGCCGGGTTTATCGCCGTCGCCTGCGGTGCTTTTCTCATTGCAGCACAAGGTCTAGGCGGCAATATGCCCATTGCGGGCATCGTCTGTGGAATCGTCTCAGCCTTCTGCTATGCATTGATGGTCATCGCCAGCAAGGGTGCGCCGCACATCGAGGGCCTCGAGAACTCCGCGCTCCAGGTGAGCGCCGCCTTTGTGACCGCACTGGTCCTCACGCTCATCACGCAGGGCGCTCCCTCGTTCCTGTCCGCCGGCGTCGCCGCCAGTATTGATTGGCGCGCCGTCGCTATGCTCGGCGTCGTCAACACCGGCATTGGTTGCCTGCTCTACTTTAGCGCCGTCGCTAAGCTGCTCGTCCAGACCGTCGCCGTCGTCGGCTACCTCGAGCCGCTTTCGGCCGTCGTGTTCTCGGCCGTCCTTTTGGGCGAAGCCATAACACCGGTCCGCCTGATGGGTGCCGCGCTTATCATCGGCGGCGCGATTTTTTGCGAACTCGCCGGCAAACGCGCAAACGCCAAGGCTGGCATCGCCCAGACAGCACGTGCTTAAAAGCCCCTGCTTTGAAATGCTACCTACGTACATAAATAATCCCCAGCTGGGGATTATTGTCTAAAATAACCTGATGTGCCAAACTGCTCTTGTATGTATAAAGACGGCATAAAGATTATCTGTCCTAGACAGATAACCGGATGTCTAAGGGAGTCCACGTGGCACACAACAAACTGGAGGCAAGCCCCCAAGACCAGCGTGGTCAAGGCGGGCACGGAGCCATCCCCCTCTCCGCTGGCATGCTGCTTGTAACGCTCGGCGTCGTCTATGGCGACATCGGCACGAGCCCCATGTACACCATGAAATCAATCGTCGCCAACAACGGCGGCATCGGTACCGTCAGCGAGGACATGATCCTGGGCGCGCTTTCGCTCGTCATCTGGACCATGACACTCGTGACCACGGTCAAGTACGTGGTAATCGCCATGAAGGCCGACAACCACAACGAAGGCGGCATCTTCGCCCTGTTTAGCCTGGTGCGAAAAGTGGCACCATGGCTGATCCTACCTGCCATGATCGGCGGCGCGGCGCTGCTCGCCGACGGCATCCTCACCCCCGCGGTCACGGTCACCACAGCCATCGAGGGCCTGCGTACCATCGAGTGGGGCCACGCGCTGTTGGGTGACGGGCAAACTAACGTCATCATTATTACCATCATCATTATCTGCGGCCTGTTTGCCATGCAGCGCGCTGGCACCTCGTCAATCGGCAAGCTGTTCGGTCCGCTCATGACGCTGTGGTTCCTGTTCCTGGCAGGCGCCGGTCTGTTCAACATGCTCGGCAACCTGTCCATCTTGCGCGCGCTCAACCCCATCCGCGGCATCATGTTCCTGTTCTCGCCCATCAACCACTCGGGCATCATGGTGCTCGGCTTCGTCTTCCTGTCGACGACCGGCGCCGAGGCGCTCTATTCGGACATGGGTCACGTGGGCAAGGCTAACATTTACGCATCCTGGCCGTTCGTAAAGGCAGCCCTCATCCTTAACTATCTGGGTCAGGGCGCTTGGCTGCTCGCCAACAATTCCAATCCCCAGATGCTCGCGATGGATATCGTCAACCCGTTCTATATGATGCTCCCCGAGCCCCTGCGCCCCTTTGCCATCGTGCTTTCGGCCGTGGCGGCCATCATCGCCTCGCAGGCGCTCATCACCGGCTCGTTCTCGTTGGTTTCGGAGGCAACGCGCCTCAACCTTATGCCGCATCTGCGCATCCACTACCCCAGCGACACCAAGGGCCAACTCTATATTCCGCTCGTCAACAACATCATGTGGGTCGGCTGTATCTTCATCGTGCTGCTGTTCCAAAACTCCGAGCGCATGGAGAGCGCCTACGGCCTCGCCATTACCGTGACCATGCTCATGACCACGACGCTTTTGACGAGCTACATCGCCGGCATCCTCAAGCACAAGCTGGGCGCCTGCGTCTTCGCCCTGCTCTTTGGTGCCATTGAGCTGTGCTTCTTCGCTTCGTGCCTCACCATGTTCTTTGACGGCGGCTACGTCATGATCTTCCTGGCCGCGCTGCTGTTTGGCCTTATGTACGTGTGGCGCCGCGGCACCGCCATCGAGCGCACGCAGACGATCCTGCTGCCCGTCTCCAAGTACATTGACCAGCTCGGCCGCCTGCGCAACGACGAGACCTACCCCGTGCTCGCCGACAATCTGGTGTTCCTTACCAACAGTCCCGACCCGCTCACGCTCGACCGCGACGTGCTCTACTCCATCTTGGACAAGCACCCCAAGCGTGCCAAGGCATATTGGTTCATCAACGTACACGTTACCGACGAGCCCTATACGCACGAGTATTCCGTTGAGACCTTTGGCACAGACTTCCTGTTCCGCGTGCGCTTGGACCTGGGTTTTAAGGTCAACCAGCGCATCAACGCCTACCTGCGCCAGATCGTTGGCGACCTGATGGCCTCGGGAGAGCTGCCACCGCAGCACCACACCTACTCCATCTACGAGACGCGCGGCAACGTGGGCGACTTCCGTTTTTGCATGCTGCGCAAGATGCTCGCCCCCGAAACGGACATCAACCGCAACGACCATCGCGTCATGGCCATCAAGTACGCCGTCCGCCGCGCCTGCGGAAGCCCGGCACGTTGGTATGGTCTCGAGAACTCGGCCATCATCATCGAGTACGTGCCACTGTTTGCCCGCATGCGCCCGGCCGTTAAGCTCGTGCGCACCCAGGTGCCGCTCGAGGTTCAGATCGAAGAGGCCGAGGAAATGGAAGTCGATATCTTCTCGGACGACTTGGTCAACGGCAACGAGGCCGGCAAGAGTATGAACGTCGATCCCACCGAGCTGCTCGAGAGCGTCGCCGATACGCCCGAGCAACAGCAACTCGACGGACTCGAGAGCACCCAGCTCAACGACGCCAACTTCTAACACGCCACCAGCCATTGACGACAACGGCTCCGCATCTCATAAAAGGTGCGGAGCCGTTTTATGTCGCAACGGACCGGTGAGCTACGAACGACGCGGCTCGGGAACCACGAGCCTATCGGGGCTCGCGCCCTCGGCATCCATCAGGCTCACGTAGCGAATCGACGGATCCCCATACATCGCGTAGTAATAATTGCCCGTGCGCGCGCTAAAGCATCCGGTGTAGATAGTCTTCTCGAACTTGCCATCGCCCATCCTGGACGCCCCCTCGATCATCACCACGCCCTCGAGCGAGCGGAACATGCGGACGACGTTTTCGGTCTCGCTCTCCTTTTGCGGGTAATTGGCATTGAGGTACGCCGCCTTTACAAAACGGCTCGGCGAATAGCAGTCACCCGGAATACCGCGCATGCCGGCACCCGCACCATAGGGCTTGAGCTCGGCGCCACGCCATGTCGCCGTCTGCGGAAAATCGCTTGTGGCCGTGATATAGGTGCGCAGGTTTTCCATGTGCCACGGGAAGGTGGGCTGATTGGCAAGGGTGTCGACCGGATCGTCGTATACATGCAGGCCGTCAGCCATCATCTCGACCACGATGCTACGCTGGCTGTCGCCGATAATCCAATGGAGCAGCGACACGCCCAGCCCCTCTCCGGCAGATTTGGCGACAATCACCGTGTCGCGCAGCGCGGCCTCGACCTCATCGACCGTCGAGAACGTCGCTGCCACCCACAGGGGAAACTCATAGGCTGCGATATTGGTCTTGCCGTCGACAGGGTCCTCGGCATACTCGGCATAACCCGGGAAATTGAGACCCGCCACGGCGAGGCCCGCATCGTTGCCGCAGTCGAAGAACATGGGATAGTTCTTGTAATCGATGCACATACCGATCACCGCGTGTGTCGCCGTCGCGTCGTCGATAAACGAATACGGGATGTGAAACCCGCGCGGCATCACGCGAACCTGTTGGCCGTAGTCAAAGCTCCAGTCGAGGTTGCGGCCCAGATACATGTGGCCAGAATTATCGGTAAATCGAATGCTCGTGCACATAGCGCCTCCTAGCTTTACGTTCTTTCTAAGCTTATTGTCACCAATCAAAGAGGCGCTAAACACAAAAGCCCGGACATGACAACAATGTCACGCCCGGACCAAAAACCACATATGAACGTAATAAAGTCACCCTAACAGGTCGGTCTAGGGTGCCACAGTGCCACAGATCGCCCCGAACGAGGAGCGCCGCGTACTAATGGTACGCAAGCGACGAGTGAGCGGCGAGGTGTGGTGCTGTGGTCACCCTAGACAAGCTTGCCTAGACAGTGGTCGATCATATGCTGGATCATCTGCGCCTCGAAGCCGACGAAGTCCTGCTTGCGCTCGCGCATCTTGCCGTCGACGATCTGGTCAAAGGCAACCTTGCACTTGATGTAGCGCGTGGACTTGGTGACCTCCTCGTGCGTCAGGCAGCTCTCCTCCATCTTGCTGGCACCCAGGCCAAACACCAAACGGGGGTTGTAGAGCACATGGGGCTCGCCGGCATCGTCCAGGTAGACGCAGACCTTCTTGGTGATGCCGATCTGGTTGGCGGCAAGGCAGCCGGCATCGTCGAGCGACTTGATGGTATCGATCAGGTCCTGAGCAACCGACTCGTCCTCGACAGTCGCGACCTCGCAACGCTGGGACAGGATAGCCTCGTCGTGGCAGAGCTCTTTAATCATACGTTCCTCCATAGGGGTCGTTGTAACCGCTTAAGTATACGGTACCTACACAATTTCATGCGAAAGATACCGCCCGTCCGTTACAAACCGCCGAACATCAACATGCGAGGAACACCAACTTCACAAAGGCGATATAGTGGGTGAGTTCGTGTCAATCGGCCTAAACTCGGGGCCGAACAAGGAAAGGGTATGCATGGACGAACTATTTCACGTCAGTGAGCGCAAGTCCACAATCGGGACCGAACTCCGCGCTGGACTGACAACGTTCCTGGCGATGGCCTACATCATCGCCGTCAACCCCGCGGTGCTCTCGGGCGCTGGCATCGATGCGGGAGCGCTCGCCTGCGCCACCTGCCTGGGCGCCGGCATCATGACCATCTGCATGGGCATCTTCGCTAACCGCCCGCTCGCCTGCGCGTCGGGCTTAGGCGTCAACGCGATGATCGCTGGAATCGCCACCACCGTCTGCGGCGGTGACTGGCACGTGGCCATGAGCGTCATCTTCCTCGAGGGTATCGTCATCTTGCTGCTCGTGCTTTGTGGCCTGCGCGAGGCCATCATGGACGCCATCCCGGTTGTCCTGCGTCACGCCATCTCGGTGGGCCTGGGCCTGTTCATCGCCATGATTGGCCTGTGCGATGCCGGCATTATCACCGCTGGCGCCGGTACACTCGTCGGTCTGGGCGACATCACCTCCCCCACCTTCATCGTCGGCATCATCTCCATCCTGGTGACAGTCGCCCTCGCCTGCCGCAACGTCCCCGGCTCGCTGCTCATCGGCATCGTCGTCGCCGTCATCGCCGGTATCCCCCTAGGTGTGACCCAGGCTCCGACCGGTATCATCGCCCCGCTCGACTTCTCGAGCATCGGTGGCCCCATCGCCGACGCCGGCGGCGTGCCCGCCATCGTCAAGGTCCTTACCGACCCCGCGCTCCTCGTCATCTCGTTCTCGCTGCTCATGAGCGACTTCTTCGACACCATGGGCACCGCGATGGCCGTGGCCAAGCAGGGCGAGTTCCTCACCGACGACGGCAACGTCGAGGATATCAAGGAGATCCTGATCGTCGACTCCGCCGCCGCTGCTGTGGGCGGTTTCATGGGCGTCTCCTCCATCACCACCTTCGTCGAGTCCACCTCTGGCGCTGCCGACGGTGGCCGCACGGGCCTCACCTCCGTCACCACCGGCGTGTTGTTCATTCTCGCCGCGTTCTTCTCCCCCATCGTCACCATCGTTTCCAGCGCCGCCACCTGCGGTGCTCTGGTCTACGTCGGCTACCTCATGATGAGCGAGGCCTCCGAGATCGACTGGTCCGACGTGTCGCAGGGTTTCCCGGCGTTCATGATTGTCGCCGGCGTGCCCTTCACCTACTCCATCTCTGCCGGCATTGGCCTGGGCTTTATCGCCTACGTGATCGTCGCGCTCTTTAAGGGCGAGGCCTCCAAGATCAAGCCGCTCATGTGGATCGCAGCCCTTGCCTTCCTCGTCTACTTCTTCGTAGCGTAACGGCATAGTCTGCCGAAGCAAAACAACAAGGCGCGGAGTCGCATCGAACGGCTACGCGCTTTTCTTTTAAAGCCAGGCAACGCACAGACGCGCGATGTTTTGCTTCCCAAGTTTTGGACATTTTGCCCTCCAAACGGCACTACCGCCGGCTACATCCTGCAGATATGCTGGGCTTAATCGCATAGGCCCTATGAGGATGGGAGTAACCATGGCCGCCTTGTTCACGACCCCCAAGCGCAATGACAAAACCTCTGGAGCCCATTTTGTCGAGCCCGACGTGTGCCGTCGCACGCTGCTCGCACACGGCAGCTGGCGCCGCGTGACGCGCCGCATCGTCTGCGGCCTGGCCTGCGCGCTCACGGTGAGCTCGCTGCTCATGCCGAGCGTCTCGCTCGCGGCCGAGTGGGTGGACGTCGGCGGCGTCCGCCACGAAGCGGCCGCGGGGCCCGCGGGAGACGCCGCCGGCACCTGGAGCTGGGACGGCGCCGATGACATGAAGCTCAACGGCTATAACGGCGGCGCGATCGAGGCAGCGGGCAAGCTCAACGTGAGCTACGAGGGCGACAACATCGTCACTAACGGCGACGGCCGCGGCATCAAGGTTAAGGATGGCGCGAACGAGAACGCCGAGCTTAATATTCAGGGCGACGCGTCCAGCACGCTCAACGTGACATCCTCTCGTGACGCCATCACTTCCGTCGGCAGCATCAACATCGACGGCGCTGGCACTGTCAACGCCACGAGCACCGAGCACGATGCCATCGATGCCGGGGGCGATGTCACCATCAAGGGCTCGGGAAACGTTAACGCCACGGGCGATTCGGATGGCATCAGGGCCGACGGCAACATCACGATCGACAACAGCGGAACCGTCACCGCCAAGGCCACCGAGGATCAGGGTATCGATGCTAACGAGAACCTCATCATAAAGGGCGGCGGCAAGGTAGAGGCAAGCTCTATCAAAGACAATGCGATTTGGGCCGACGGCAACATCGAGATCTCGGGTGGCAGCCAGGTCAAGGCAAGCTCCGAGGAAGACGCCACCATCGACGGTAAAAACAGCCTCACGGTCACGAACGCTTCCCTCAACGCAAGTGGCGTTGGGTATGGCATCTATGTCTACAAGGGCATCACGTTCGATGGCGCAACCGTAACGGTCCGTGCAAGTGCAGGGAACGATGAAGCCAGCGCCCTCTTCACCGACGAGGACGACATCGTCATCAAGAACGGCTCGATCGTGGATGCGTTCGCAGAAGGCCAGTTCTCGACCGCAATCTTCACCAGAAACTACTACCCCAACGAAGCGGGTGGTCACATCTGCATTAGTGACTCCGTTGTCAAGGCTATAGCCCGCTATGTCGAGTCCGGTAGCGACGGCCCCGATCACTACAGCAACGACCAAAGCGGCGCGGTCATTCCCGAGCATAGGGGCGTGAACATCGGCATCTTTGCCCGGACCAAGGAGGGCATCACGCCCGCGACCATCTCGATTGTCCGCAGTAAGGTCAAAGCTGAGGGAGACACAGCGGCAATCTTCGCCCTTGCCGTGAGCGCGGACGGCGAGACAATCGGCACCATCGAGATCGAAGGCGCTCCCATCCAGACGCCCACAGGCGGCAAGATCATTGGCTATCGCAACAAGGAAGAACTCGATGACGGCATCTTCTACGTGGTGGGTCAAACCATCGGCACGGGCGACGCTGTGATCGACTCCCCCTATAACGAAGCTGTCGCCAAGAGCACGGTCATCGCGCCTCCCGAGGAGATCAAACCCGAGGAGAAGCCAGGCGAGACCAAGCCCGAGGGTTCCAAGTCCGAGGGCACGAAGACGACCAAGACCGTTGCAGTTGCAGCCACGGGAGCAAAGATCGCCGGCAAACTCGCAGCAACCGGCGACGCCTCGAGCGCAGCCATCGTGGCAGCCGCCCTTGCGGGAACAGCCGCCATCGCCGCGGGCGCCGTGGTGAGCCGCAAGCGCTCGTAAACACTTTTTCGCACGGGACGGGTGGATCGCGGCCCTTGCCTTCCTCGTCTACTTCTTCGTAGCGTAAGGGCAAGGCTGCAAAAGCTGAACAATAAAGCGCGGAGTCGCCATGCGGCCCCGCGCTTTTCTTTTAGCGCCGGTCCCTGCGCCGGCGTGCGGCCTATTTCTCCCCCATTTTGGCCATTTTGCCCTCCAAACGGCACTACCGCCGGCAACATCCAGCAGATACGCTGAATCTAGTCGTATAGGCCCTATGAGAACGGGAGCAACCATGGCAGCCTTGTTCACGACCCCCAAACGCAATGACACTACCGCCGGAACCCATGTTGCCGAACCCGACGTTCGCCGTCGCATAGGACTCGCGCACGGCAGCTGGCGCCGCGTGACGCGCCGCATCGTCGCGGGCGCCGTGTGCGCGCTCACGGTGAGCTCGCTGCTCATGCCGAGCGTCTCGCTCGCAGCGGAATGGGTCAAGGTCGGCGGCAACAAGTACAACACCGCGGCGAGCGACGAGGCCGGTACCTGGTCGTGGGACGGCGCCGACGACTTGAAGCTCAACAACTATAACGGCGGCGAGATCCAGGCCGCAGGCAAGCTCAACGTGAATTACTCGGGAACCAACATCGTCACTGCCGAATGGATCGAAAGCATCAACGTTTCTCATGGCACTAACGAGAATGCCGAGCTCAATATCCAAGGCGACGAGGGCGGCACGCTCAGCGTGACATCTACTGAGGACGCTATCCTCTCCACGGGTAATATCAACATCGACGGAGCCGGATCCGTCAACGCCACGAGCGCTGGGTTTGATGCCATCAATGCCGGAGGTGATCTCGCTATCAAAGGTTCGGGCAACGTCAACGCCACGGGTGCATCGGATAGCATCAGGGCAAACGGCAATATCACGATTGACGACAGCGGAGCCGTCACCGCCAGGGCTACCAAGGACAAGGGTATTGGAGCCGACAAGAACCTCACCATCAAGGGTGGCGGGACGGTCGAGGCAAGCTCAGCCGATGGTGAGGCCCTTTGGAGCGGCGGCAATATCAACATCTCGGACGGCGGCCAGGTCAAGGCAAGCTCCGAGAAAGACGCTGCCGTCGAGGCCAAGGGCAGCCTCGCAGCCACAAACGCCTCCCTCAACGTAAACGGTGTTGAATATGGCGTCTATGCCCACAAGGGCATCACCCTCGATCATGCAAACGTGACGGTCCGTGCAAGTAAAGGCAGATACGGTGGCGCCAACGCCCTCTTCACCTACCAGGACGACATCGTCGTCAAGAACGGCTCCACCGTGGACGCGTTTGCGGAAGGCGAGGTTTCGGCTGCATTCTCCACCAGAAACGATCGACCCAACGAGAAGGGCGGCCACATCTACATCAGCGACTCCGTTGTCAAGGCCATAGCCCGCTATGTCGAGAACGGCGACGGCCCCATCCCCTACAGCGAAAACCAAGATGGCGAGACGAGGCGCGAACCCCAAGGCGAGAACATCGGCATCATCGCCCAGACCAGCGAGGGCGTCACACCCGCAGTCATCTCGATCATCCGCAGCAAGGTAACGGCCGAAGGAGATACAGCGGCAATCTTTGCCCGTGCCATGAGCGCTGACGGCAAGACAATCGGCACCATCAAGATTGAGAACGCCGCCATCCAGACGCCCGAAGGCGGCAAGGTCATTGACTATCGCAAGCTCCGTGACGGCATCTACGAGGCAGGCCAAGCCATCGGCACGGGCGACGCCACGATCGACTCCCTCTATATCAAAGCAGTCGCCAAAAGTACGACCATCGCACCTCCCGAGGTAGCCAAGCCGGAAGACCCCAAACCCGACGAGACCAAGCCCGCAGAAAGCAAGCCCGCGGAGTCCAAGCAGAACCCCAAGCCTGAGGGCTCAAAGCCGACCAAGGCCGTTGCGGCTTCAACCACGAAAGCCAAGGCTACCGGCGTGCTCGCGGCAACCGGCGACACCTCGGGTGCGGCCATCGTGGCAACCGTCCTTGCGGGAACAGCCGCTATCGCCGCAGGCACCATGGCGAGCCGTAAGCGTTCTTAGACGCCTCTGCGCACATGGCAGCTCCCGCGAAGGCCCCGAGCCCCAGCACCGTTTAACAACGCCACCGCCGAGCTCCCCTCCGGCGGTGGCGTTTTCCATATGCGTCCGCAGGGGATGCACGAGATTGTCTTTGGTCTAGCCCAACCGGCATACGCTGGCGTGCGACAATTGGGGCTGCCGATATCACAACACTGAGAGAAGCCCGTCATGGAAGCGCATCAAAAGCAGATAACCGTTTATTCGAATCATACGGAAAGCGCGCCTGTCATCTACCTTCCTGTGGTCGTGGGCGACGGCAGCGAGGTTTATAAGTGTTGCCGAGAGCTCGACTGTCCGCCATTCGCCCTCGTCACCATTGGCGGGCTCGATTGGAATCGCGAGCTGAGCCCTTGGGCATGCGACGGGACCGTACGCGATGCCGAGCCTTTCGGAGGCCAAGCTGCCGGTTTTCTTGATGAGCTGCTGAATCAGATAATCCCCCAGGTGGAGTCGTCGCTTCCTCAGCCGCCCACCTGGCGCGGCATTGCCGGTTATTCGCTAGCGGGCCTCTTTTCGCTTTGGGCCCCCTGGCAGACCGATGCCTTTGACCGCGCCGCGAGCGCATCGGGGTCGCTATGGTTTCCCGACTTTGTCGACCGTGCCAGCACGGCCCCTTTTGCCGGCAGCCCGCAAGCCGTCTACCTGTCACTCGGCAAAAAGGAAACCAAGACGCCCAACCGCATGATGCGGCATGTACTCGACGACACACGCGCGATGGAAGCGTTGCTCGTCGAGCGCGGCATTCCAACAACGCTGGAGCTCAACCCCGGCAATCACTTTGCCCAAACCGACTTGCGCATGGCCCGCGGCATCCACTGGATACTGACACATTAAAAATGGTGCCCACACGCATATACGCATGGGCACCATATCTTGTTTTAGCTGAACGCAGCTGCTACTCAGCAGCCTCCTCAAGCTCGGAGACATCAAACTCAAAGTCGTTACCCGGCAGGATGGCGTTGAGCACAATGCCCACCAGTGAGCCCACGGCAATGCCGGACAGCGAAATGGTCACGCCGCCCAGCTCCAACACGATGGCGCCGGCGGTGCTGTACGCGATGCCGAGCGAAAGCACGAGCACCAGCGCGGCAACCAGCACGTTGCGGTTGTTCTGGAAATCGACCTGGTTCTCGATGAGGTTGCGGACACCCACAGCGCTGATCATGCCGTAGAGCACGAGCGACACACCGCCGATCACACACGCCGGCATGGCCGCAATGACAGCCACGAACTTGGGGCAGAACGAAAGCACGATGGCGCAACACGCGGCAATTCGAATTACGCGCGGGTCGAACACGCGCGTCAGGGCGAGCACGCCGGTGTTCTCACCATACGTAGTGTTGGCCGGAGCGCCAAAGAGCGAAGCCAGAATCGTGGCAAGGCCGTCGCCGAGCAGCGTGCGATGCAGACCGGGATCGGCAATGTAGTTGCGCTCGCAAGTCGAACCGATAGCAGAGATATCGCCGATATGCTCGATCATGGTCGCGAAGGCCAGCGGCATGATGGTGATGATGGCCGTCGTGGCAAGACCGCTATCGAACTGCGGCCCAAAGAGTGCAAACACGGTGTTGTCCCACACGATGGGCAGACCGACCCACGGAGCGGCGGCAACGCCCGAGAAATCAACCTCGCCGAGCGCAGCCGCAACGGCATAGCTCACCACAACGCCCAGCAAAATCGGCACGATCTTGACCATACCGCGGCCCCAGATGTTGCAGATGACGATCACAGCCACGGCAATAACAGCCACAAGCCAGTTGGTCTGGCAGTTAGCAATAGCGGAGCTCGCCAGGATCAGACCGATCGAAATGACGATGGGGCCAGTCACCACCGGCGGGAAGAAGCGCATAACGCGCTTGGCGCCAAACGCGCGGAACAGGGCCGCCAGCACCGGATAGAGCAGACCGGCACAAGCTACGCCCAGGCAGGCGTAGGGCAAAAGCTCGGTCTCGCCGTTGGGCGCGATTGCGGCATAACCGGCAATAAAGGCAAACGATGAGCCCAAAAATGCCGGCACCTTACCGCGCGACAGGAAGTGGAACAGCAGCGTGCCCAAGCCGGCAAACAAAAGCGTTGCCGATACCGAGAGGCCGGTGAGCACGGGCACCAGCACGGTGGCGCCAAACATGGCAAACAGGTGCTGTAGGCCGAGCAGGAACATGCGCGGGCGGCCGAGCGACGATGCGTCGTAGATGGCATCGCTGACGGCGGGCGTCGAGGACTGGGACATGGATGTCCTTTCGAATGGAAGGGCGATCAGGCATATCGGATAACCTGCCCGAACGATACGATCCGAACCATTGTACGCGATACACTATGCCTCGCACGCGCCGCCACCTGCAAACACTAGCGCTATTTCCAAACGCGCTCGGCAATGCGCTTGGCCAGCGCGATCTTTGCCCATTGCTCATCCTCGGTCAGCTTGTTGCCAATCTCGCAGCTGGCAAAGCCGCACTGAGGCGACAGATACAGGTTCTCGAGCGGCACGTACTTTGCGGCTTCACGGATGCGCTCGACGATAACATCCTCGTTCTCGAGCTCTGCCGCCTTGGTGGTCACCAAGCCCAGCACGACCTTCTTGCCGGGAGCAACGTACTTGAGCGGCTCAAAACCACCGGCGCGCGGCGTGTCGAACTCCAGATAGAACGCATCGACATCCTCATGCGCAAACAGGTACGGCGCGATGGGGTCGTAGCCGCCCTCAAAAGCGTAGGTGGAGTGGTAGTTGCCGCGGCACACATGCGTGTTGATGACCAGATCGTCGGGCTTGTCCGCGATGGCGGCATTGTTGAGCGCCACGCCCAGCTCGCTTACCTTTTGCAGGTCGACCGGGCTCATGCCGGTCTTGGACACAAAGTCAGTATCGCAGTAGATGCCCCAGGTGCAGTCATCAAACTGGATGTTGCGGCAGCCTGCTGCGTACAGGTCGGCGATCACCGTGCGATAAGCGGCTGCGATGGCGTCGGCAAGTTCCTCATCGGTCTTATAGACAGCGCGCAGGCTCTCCTGCTGGCCGTCGCAGCGGTCGAGCGTGACTTCAGAGAACGTCTGGATCGGCGCCGGAATGGTTTGCCGCGCGACCTGGCCCTCCCCCTCGAGCGCCTTGACAAATTTAAAGTGCTCGACGAACGGATGGTTCTCGCCGCTAATGGGGCCGGTTACCACGGCGGTGTCGGCTGTGGTCTCCTCGTCGTGGAACATATAGCCCGTACGCGAGGTACGGCGTTCAATGCCGTTGAGCCCCCACATAAAGTCGAGGTGCCAGTAACTGCGGCGAAACTCGCCATCGGTAATCACCTGCAGGCCAGCGGACTTTTGCTTGTCCACCAGGTCGCGAATGGCCTTATCCTCGACGGCCTTAAGGCCGGCGGCGTCGAGTGTGCCCGCAGCATAGGCGACACGGGCGTCCTTTACGGCCTGTGGACGAAGAAAGCTGCCGACGATATCGGCGCGAAACGGCGCGTTCAGCGTGGTTAAAGCACTCATAGATATCTCCCTTTGCATTGGTTGCTTTACTGGGACAGAGTATGAGCGCTCATATGGCCATCGCAAAATATACGTTTATAACAGTTTGATATAGATGCTTCCTATATCAGTTTGGACTGCCATAAAGAGATTTGACCCGTGCAGAATGCAGCAGTCTATATGTGCTGACGAATCACGTCGATATAGGCTTGGCCGTAGCGCGTAAGCGTCGTGTTCTTGCGCGTGATGATGCCGATCTCCATGTACTCGTCTACATCGAGCGGAATCGAGATGATGCCGGGCCCGTTGAGCTCGTGACTGATCACGCCTGAGCATACCGTGTAGCCGTTGAGGCCCATGACCAGGTTGAACAACGTCGCACGGTCACGCACGCGGATATTCTTGCGGCGCTCAAAGGTCGAGGTCAGCTCCTCAGAATAGTAGAACGAGTTATAGCTGCCCTGCTCATAGGACAAAAACGGGTAGTCTTCCAAGTCCTCGAGCGTCACGCTGGAGCGGCCAGCCAGCGGATGGTCTGCACACACAAAGACGTGCGGCGTGGCGCAGAAGAGCCCTTCGAACACGAGCTCGTTGGCCGCCAGCATGCGCTCGATGACCTCGCGATTGTGCTCCGACAGATACAGGATGCCGAGCTCGCTTTTCATGTGCGCGACGTCCTCGATAATCTCGTGGGTTTGCTCCTCGCGCAGGGTAAAGTCGTAGCGCGCGGCATCGAACTCACGGATCACATCGACAAACGCATTAACGGCAAAGGAATAATGCTGGCAGCTCACACTAAAGTGCGGCACCTGCTCGGATGCGCCCTTGTACTTGCTCTCGAGCAGGTCGGCCTGGTCGAGTACCTGGCGCGCATAGCCCAAGAAGGTCTCACCTTCCTCGGACACAACGACGCCCTTGTTAGTGCGCTCAAAGATGTGCACGCCCATCTCGTTTTCGAGATCGCGAATCGATGCGGTAATCGAAGGCTGCGACACAAAGAGCCGGCGCGAGGCCTCGGTGATGCTGCCACATTCGGCAACTTTGACGACATATCTGAGCTGCTGGAGCTTCATGATGGCCTCCCTAGACGTCCGCGATACCCGAACCCACCGCATCCATCTGACGCATAAAAGGCGGCATCTCCCCCGTCGCGGCGCAGGCGGCAATCTGATGCAGAGCCCCGGCAACCGCATCGTCTGCCGCAGCGCCGATATGCCAGCGCGCGGCAGCAGTGACGGCCTCGTTGGCATTGGCGACTGCAACGGAGTTGGGAACGGCACCGATCATGGGCAGATCGTTATCGGAATCGCCAAATACGGCCACCTCATCGGGCGTCAGGCCCAAAGCGCGCGCCAGCTCCAGCGCAGCGCAGCCCTTGTCCCAACCGGCCGGGAGAATATCGAATAGGCGCACGCGGTTGTTGGGAAATACAAGCGAGAGCTCCGGCACCTCAGCGGCAATGCGCTCGCGCAGCTCAGCGAGCTCTTCGCGCGAGCGGGCGCTCCAGATATTCGCCTTGTATACCGGGGCATCATCGACAACAGGACGGCACGGGGCCTCTTCGCCTTTGAGCCACGCGTTGCCGCCCGACTCCATGGCGCGACGAACGCGCTCGGGATCGCTCGTCACGCAATAGGCATCGTTGCCCCAAAAGTCATCACCCAGGCTGTAGACCTTCAGGTACGTATCGTCGGTCTCCTGCTCCAAGTAGTCAGCCAAGCGCATAAGGGCGGCGTTGTCGGTCGCATGCGAGGCTACCGCCTCACCGTCCACAAACATGACCTGGCCGTTACAGAACGCGCCAGTCGAGAAGCACTCGGAACGATTTTTGAACATCCAGCCCATCGCGGACGGCTGACGGCCCGAAACCGGGCCAAAGTGCAGACCCGCCGCCCGCATGGCATGAATGCCCTCGATGGCGTAGTCGCTAGCGCCGTCATGCCCGGCTGGAATCAGCGTATCGTCTATATCGGTTAGCACAAGTTTGATCATAGAGTCCCCCAGTCGTTTTCACCCTAACCATTGTAACGACCTGCCAATAAGAGACAGGTTTATTTTGGCTGGTTTTATCTGGGAAAATGCAGCGCCCCAGTTGCCACCTGCCAAAATAAACCTGTCCCTTTTTGGCAGGTGCGCTAGTATAGGGAACAACAGATTCGATGCGGGAGTGCCGGCGGTGCAAACCACAAGGCTGAGAGGGCGTGGGGCCCAATCCTTTGAACCTGTCAGTTAATGCTGGCGTAGGGAGCATGCCGCCTTTACAGGGGCGCTGTCTATGCACAGCGCCCCTTTTCTATGCCAGGGAGGCATGTGCAGTGATTGATTCGGAACAGCTTAAGCAGCATATGGTCAAGGCCGTGGAGGAGATTCGCGCCACCAATCCGATGGCCGGCTCCATCACCAACACGGTGACGATCGACTTTGTCGCCAACGCACAGCTCGCCGTGGGCGGATCGGCCGCCATGGTCTATCTGCCCGACGAAGGCGAGGCACTCGTTGCCGGCGGCGGCGCCATCTATCTCAATATGGGCACGCTCTTCCCCATCTACGAGCAGACGATTCCCCGAGCGGCCAAGGCGGCACACGACGCCGGCAAGCCCTGGGTGCTCGATCCGGTGGGCCTGGGCATCGGTAGCCTGCGCACCCAGCTGGTAAACGAGCTCAAGCAGTACAAGCCCGCCATCGTGCGCGGCAATGCCTCCGAGATCATTGCGCTCGCCGGCCTGTGGGGTCTTGAGGGCGAGGCGGCCGATCTGAGCCGCGTACGCGGCGTCGATACCACCGACACGGTCGACGCCGCCCGCGATGCCGCCGTGGCGCTCGCCCGCTACACCGGCGGCGCCGTGGTCGTCTCGGGCGAAGTCGACCTGATTACCGACGGCACGACCGTGGCCAAGTCCCACGGCGGCAGCCCGCTCATGTCCAAGATCACCGGCTGCGGCTGCTCGCAGGGCGGCGTGCTGGCCGTGTACGCCTGCGCCGCCGACCCGTTTACGGCAGCCGTCTGCGGCACCGCCGTCTACAACGTTGCCGGCACGCGTGCCGCCGCCGTCGCCGATGCCCCGGCAAGCTTTAAGGTTGCCTTTATCGACGAGCTCTACCGCGCGACCGCCCAGGACATCGCCGATAACCGACTCGAGCTCGAGGAGGCATAAGCCATGTCCGAGCCCGTAACCAATACCGGCATGAACACACTCGTCGCCGTGGCCATCGCCCCATGCGGCACCGGCGATGAGCTGTCCGCCGAGGTCGCCGAGGTCGTGCGCGTCATTCGCGAGAGCGGCCTTCCCAACCGCACCACCTCGATGTTCACCGAGATCGAGGGCAACTGGGACGAGGTCATGCAGGTCGTGCGCGACGCAACCTTTGTGTTGGCGAGCAAGGGTATCCGCACCGAAGTCGTGCTCAAAGCCGATATTCGGCCCGGATTTACCGACACCATGACCGGCAAGCTCGAGCGCATGGAAGCGCAGATCAAAAAGCAGGAGGAAGCACGATGAGCATCCGCGACAACCTTGATATCTCGGCCTATCTGGTACTCGGCCCCGAAAACACGCTCGGGCGCCCCGTGGGCGATGTGGTGGCCCAGGCGCTCGACGCCGGCTTTACCTGCATCCAGGTGCGCTCCAAGGTGGCAAGTGCCCGCGAGATCATCGCGCTGACCGGCGACGCCGCACAGGCAATCGCGCAGGCCGGCAAGACCGGTCAGGTCGCCCTGCTCATCGACGACCGCCTGGACTGCGTGCTTGCTGCACGCGAGCAGGGCATTGCCGTCGACGGCGTGCATGTGGGTCAGAGCGACATTCCCGTCGAGGTCTGCCGCAAGCTGCTGGGCCCCGACGCCATCGTGGGTCTTTCGGCCCGTTGCGAGGAAATGCTCGAGTACGTCAAGACCGCCGACATGAGCCTGGTCGATTACCTGGGCATCGGCCCACTCCACGAGACCGAGACCAAGCGCGACTGCGGACGCGCGGCCGACGGCTCTATCATCACCAAGAGCTTTGAGGACCTGGCCGCACTCCACGCGGCAAGCCCCGTGCCCATCGTGGTGGGCGGCGGCGTCAAGACGGCCGACTTGCCGCAGCTTAAGGCAACCGGCGTCGATGGCTTCTTTGTGGTGAGCGCCGTCTGCAGTGCCGACGACCCCCACGCCGCAGCCAAGGAGCTCGTCGACACCTGGCAGCAAGCAGAGGCATAAGCCGAGCAGCTGATCCGCAGCCTCACATCTTTAGCAATGGAAAGCGCATCCCAGTTTGGACCTCCATTCCGGGATGCGCTTTCCGCCGAGTCCGCGGCAGTTTGCTCTACCCCGCTAGGTAGGCCTCCAACGCCGGCAAAGTCGCCTCCGCATCTCGACGACCGATCTGATAGATGCGCTCGAGCTCATCGGGCTCGCGGCACAGCGACGGCACTTTCACCGATTCGCTCGGACGCACCACAAAGATTTCGCCGGCAGCCTCGCGACGTGCCAGGTCATCGAGCGTGGCATTGTAAACCTCATGCCGATGCTCAAGCGCTGAGACAAACTCCGGATAGTGACGGAACACGCGACGCAGCATGGGCATCACGCTGTTGGGCTGCTTCACAAAGCCCGCCGGCTGCGTGAGTACCACGATATTGCGGTCATACCCCTGCGCAAACAGCCATGCACTGGGAATAGAATCAGCCACGCCACCATCCAGATACTTATGCCCGTCAATAGCAACGGGACGCGTCGCCACGGGAATCGCCGACGATGCCCGGATCCACTCGATATCCCGCTCGTCGCCATAAGGCAGGTCATGGTAGACGGCCTTGCCCGTCTCGATATCGGTGCACACGCACGTAAACCGCATGGGACAGGCGCGATACGCCTCCAAGTCAATGGGATCGCGCTCGATAGGCACCTCGTGATAGGCAAAATCGGCATTGAACATATCGCCGGTCCGCAGCCAGCTTGCTACACCCGCATAGCGCTTATCGGCACAATAGGCCTTGTTATAGCGAATGGCACGGCCGATCTGGCGCGATTTAAAATTGTAGCCAAACGCCGCGCCCGCCGAGACGCCCACCATATGGTCGCAGGTCAAACCGTGCTCCATCCAAACGTCGAGCACGCCCGCCGTATACATACCGCGGTAGCCGCCTCCCTCGAGCGCGAGCCCCACCGTGCGCGTCATAGTTGGCTGTGCCATGCGACCATCTCCGTCCCCGCAAATTTAAACGGAACAAGTATACCCATCAACATATACCGCCCCAGTCGCATTTTTATCGAACATCGCATCATCGCGCTGCCGTTTGTCGAATAATAGCCACCCACAGCATGTGCACCCCTATATAATTTTGTACTGTTGTTTATTACTGTTGTTTATACTACTCAGCAGTTATCAACAGCGAACATTAGCCGGCAAAGTAACCCAACAACGCAGCAAGGCGGGGGCCTGGATACACGCAAAACGCTGAGCAACGACGCGCGTACACGACGAGCTCGCCCGACGCAATCCGCCCCGACTTCAGAAAGCCGCTTAGAACATGGATACTGTCAGCAATTACACCGAAACGCTCGAAAAGACCGTCCGTGACCTTCTCGAGCGTCAGGAGGATCTGATCAGGACCGCCTTTACCGACCAGCTTACCGGGCTTGGCAACCGTGGCGGCTTTGCCCGTTCCCTCGAGGAACTCTGGGAGCAGGACACCCCCGTTACCATGGCGTTCATCGATATCGACAATCTCAAGCACTGCAACGACGTCTTTGGGCATGACGAGGGCAACCGCTATATCTTGCAGGTAAGCCTCTATCTCAAACTGTATATGAAAGTGGACGAGGCGGCGTTTCGCATAGGCGGCGACGAGTTTGCCATCCTATCTACGATTGCGACCGAGGACGACCTCGCCGAACGTCTGGAACACTGCCGAACGATCCTGCTCAAAAACAACGATTCCGAGATGCCCCACTCGTTTAGCTACGGAGTGGCACACGCCGACCCCGCCCTGGGCGAAGCCTCCAATCGCATGACACTCGATGCCGACCATCGCATGTACGACTACAAGCTACGTCATGCTATGCACCTCGATCGGCGCAATATCACGCAAGTCCACGCCGACGACTTCGAAATAAGCGATCGTATTTTCGACGCTTTTTCGATGCTCAACGAGGGCCGTTATTTCTTTATCGAGAACTTGGACAAGGACCGCACCCTTTGGTCGCAAGGTGCCTTGCGCGATCTCGGTCTTCCTTCGGAGCACATAGACAGCTGCCGCGATTTCTGGAAGACGCGCGTCCATCCCGATGACCTCGAGGCCTACGCCAACGACATCAACCAGATCTTTAACGGCTCCAAACACCGCCGCGTCATGCAGTACCGCATGCGCAATGCCGCGGGTGACTACGTTCTCTGCCGCGCTCGCGGGTTTCGCATCGACGGCGACGGAAATGTCCCCTCGCTCTATGTCGGCGAACTCGTCAATCACTCGCTTGCCGAAACCGTCGACGCCGCCACAGGCCTCGGAACGCAGCGCATGCTGGTCAACGCTATCGATGCCTGCCGTCGCGACCGCTGCGAGACGGGGCTTATAGCGGTGCGCATTCGTGGCACGGCGAATCTCAACGAGCTCTACGGGGCCGAGGCTGTCGACAACATGCTTGCCGAATACGCAGGCCGCATGCTGTCGATCACCCGCGGCAGAAGCCGGGTCTTCCGTTCACGAAGCGTCCAGTTCGTCGTGCTCAGCAACGATTTGGACCATGAGGCATTCGAGCAACTGACCCGCCACCTTAAAGAGGCTGTTTTCGCTCCTGTTCAAATCGCGGGCGACACCATTACTCCCGTCTGCCTTGTCGTCCCGGCCTTTTACGAGCAGTTAGCCCATCAAGCGACCGCCGTTTTAGGCGAACTCGACCGTCGCCTTCGCACGGCCGGCGGGCTTGTTCCCAACGACAGCCTCCCCATACCCGAGGCGGAGCGCAAAAGCGCCATCGCCGAACGTATCGACTCGCTCACGGGCCTCTATCGACCCAGCGAGTTTATGCGGCGCGCCAACGCATTTCTCGAGGCAAGGCGCGACGGCACCTGGTGCATCGCCACGGTCGACATGGGCCACATGCGCCTGTTTAATGAATGGCACGGCCAGGCCGAGGGCGACCGCGTACTCGCCGATGTGGGCACGGTCCTCAAGGACATCGAGAATGCCGATATGGGCGTCGCAGGCTACTGGGGCCAAGATGACTTTTGCGCACTCATCCCCTTTAAGCGCATCACCGTCCATCAAATCTACAACCGCGTTCGCGAGGTCGTAGCCAGGCATGATGACGGCGTAGGTTTTTGGCCGTCCATGGGCATTTACCCCATCGACTCCAATGAGGAGATCACCATCGATGCGCAGGCAAAGGCCATGTTTACCAATCGACGCGCCAAAAACGACTTCAAGGAGCGCATTGCTATTTTCCGCCCCGAAGAATATGAACACGAGATTGCGTTCCACCGCACGCTGACCGAGTTCCAGTACGCGCTCTCAAATGGCCGCATCACGTACTACCTGCAGCCCCAGGTCGATATGGAAACCGGCGAGATCATTGGCGCCGAGGCACTTACGCGCTGGATTGACAAGGACGGCTCTCTCATTTCGCCCGCAACGTTTATTCCCGCACTCGAGGAAAGCGGCTTTGTGGTGACGCTCGACAAGTACATTTGGCAGGGTGTCGCCATATGGCTTCGCGAGTGTCTCGATCGCAGTCTTCGCGTGGTTCCGGTCTCGCTTAATGTGTCTCGCGTGGACATTCTTGCCTGCGACGTTGCCGAGCATATGGGATCGCTCGCCGCCCAATACAACCTGCCGCCCGAGCTCATGCGCATCGAGATCACCGAGACGGCTTATACGGGAGAGTCCGAAGCCGTGGACAAACTGACAGCCGACTTGCACACCCGCGGCTTCTCGACCTATATGGACGATTTTGGCACCGGTCAGTCCACGCTCGCGATGCTCAAGAACGTCAACGTCGACGTCATCAAGCTCGACCGCACCTTTGTGCCCACCGACCGCGATCAAGGCCGCAGCGCGCAGATCGTGTCATCGATGCTCGAGATGGCGCAGTCGCTCCATCTGCCCATTGTAATCGAAGGCGTCGAGACAGATGAGCAGGCGAACATGCTACGCCACATGGGCGCCCGCTACGCTCAGGGTTTCCTCTACTACCGCCCCATGCCGGCGAAGGATTTTGAGGCATTGCTCGATGGTGGCAATAACAACTGATACGCTCGCGCGCAAAACGCCACCGCCGAAGGGGGCATTTGTCTCCATTAGCTAACTTATATCCCCAGTTCAAACCGAATTGGGGATATGATACAAACCGTTGTTCCCCCAAGGAGGTTATCCATCATGAACGAGTCGTACCGCATGGGCGAGCAATCGATTATTGCCTATCTTCAGCGACTTGCGAATGGCATCTCGACCGCCGAACTCGATGTTGCCGCGCTGCCTGCTGAGCTGCGCGCCGTTGGCGAGCAACTGCAAAAGACGCATGCCATCCTGCAACAAGAGCGCCGGCTGCTTGAGAGCAACGCCTATATCGACCCGCTCACCAACTTGGGCAACCGCGGCGGACTCGACCGTCACGTCGAGCAACTCTGGCACAAAGGTGACCCCTTCACCTGCGCCTATATTGACATCGACCATCTCAAACATTGCAATGATAGGTTTGGCCACGCCGAAGGCAATCGCTATATTCTGAGCATCTGCCGCACGCTCTCCGAAACCATGGAGCACGATGAGATGCTGTTCCGCATCGGTGGAGACGAGTTTGTGCTCATCTCGCTCTCCGCAAACGAGACCGAACTCGAGCAGCGCTTGGAGCGGGTACGTGCCGGGCTGATCGAGGCGAGCTCAAGTGGCAAGGCGCCCATGATCGCCAGCTTTAGCTTTGGCTGCTCGCGCGTCGATCCACTTGCCGGCGACACGCGTCGCCAGATGACGATGGATGCCGATCGCAAGATGTATCGCTATAAGCTTATGCATCGTGTGCAGCAACCGAAAGACAATGACGCGCCGCAACGCCCAATCGTCGATCAGCTTCCCTGCAACGACCGGGTGTTCCAAGCGATCTCCATGAGCTCCGAGACGCGCTATCCGTTCATCCTTAACCTCGATACGGGAGAATCGCAATGGTCGGTTAACGCCGTGCGCGATTTTGACCTGCCCTCCCAGCACCCTTTTAACTCACTCGACATGTGGCTCGCCCGCGTTCATCCCGAGGACCGCGACAACGTACGCGCCGAGCTCGACATGGTGATAAACGGCACGTGGCACTTCCACTACATGCAGTATCGCGTAATGGATGCCACCGGAAAATACGTGCTTTGCGACTGCACAGGTTACCGCTTGGACGGCACCGATACCGAGCCCAGCATGTATGTGGGCACTATCATCAACCGAAGCTTGGCAGATACGACCGACTCGGTAACGGGCCTGGGCGATGTCCACGCGCTGGTCAACGCTATTGGAGAGATGCGCCGCGTGGCGCGCGAGGCAGGCTTTATTGCCATTAAGGTCGACGATATCGCCGAAGTCAATGCCCGCTTTGGATTCGATGCAGGCGACCGCGTGCTCGCCGAAAGTGCCGCCTGCCTCATGGATTGTTCGCGCGGCAAGGGTCGCCTGTTCCGCTCGACGGGACCAATGTTCGTGGCGCTTTTCGATGAGCTCGGCCCCTAGGCAATCGACGAGCTCGCAAACGAAATCGAACGATTCCTGGGTTCTCCCGTGCTCATCGGCTCGCTTGAATATCAGCCGCCCATTCGCGTGGCCACGCTCCATCTGGACGCTGTCAATCGACAGCCCGTTTCCATTTTGAACGAGCTCAAAGCGTTGCTCGGTAAAGCCGTGCAGGTGCCAGGTACCAAACTGGATTAGCACCGCGCCCGCACCGCCTCCCCCATCGTGCGATAATCCTCTGCAGAAGTCACCAACAGCAGAGGGAGTTTGTGATGAAGGTTCTTTTGGTCAATGGCAGTCCCAAGGCAAACGGCAATACCGCCCGCGCACTCGCCGAGGTCTCCGAGCAACTCAACGCCGAGGGCATCGATACCGAGGTGTTCCAGCTGGGCGCCAAGCCCATTCGCGACTGCATCGGTTGCGGCCAGTGCGGCAAGCTTGGCGGTCGCTGCACCTTTGACGACGACGTGGTGAACGAGCTCATCGCTGCCGCCGAGCAGGCAGATGGTTTTGTCTTTGGCTCCCCCGTCTACTATGCGCATCCCAGCGGACGCATCCTCTCAGCCCTCGATCGCGCCTCCTACGCAGGCGGGCACGCCTTTGAGCACAAACCCGGCGCCGCAGTCGCCGTCGCCCGTCGCGGCGGCACGTCGACCACCTTCGATGTGCTCAACAAGTACTTCACCATTAAGCAGATGCCCGTGGTGGCCTCCACGTACTGGAACAACGTCTTTGGTGCCATGCCGGGCGAGGCCACCCAGGACGCCGAGGGCCTGGCCACCATGCGAAACATCGGCAAAAACATGGCCTGGCTCCTGCGCTGTATCGAGGCAGGACAGGCCGCCGGTATCAACGCACCCGAGGCAGATCGAGCAACGACCAACTTCATTCGATAGAGCGGCGGAGCATGAATATCCAGATTTTTGGAACCAAAAAGTCTTTCGATACCAAGAAGGCCCAGCGCTATTTTAAGGAGCGCCGCATTAAGGTGCAGTTTATTGACCTTAGGGAAAAGGAGATGAGCAAGGGCGAGCTCACGAGCGTGATGCAGGCGGTCGGCGGCATCGACAAGCTGCTCAACCCCAAGGCCAAGGACGAGGAGACGCTCGCGCTCATCCAGCACCTTACCCCTAGCCAGCGCTTCGACAAACTGCTCGAAAACCAGCAGGTTCTAGCCGAACCCATCGTGCGCAACGGCAAAAAGGCCACCGTCGGTTATTGCCCCGATGTATGGGGAGCCTGGGAGTAGCCTGTGTTATTTGCCGGCGCGTGGGTATAAGAGCAGGCGTTTGGCATAAGATTCAACTGTAAGCCATGTCTAACAAAGGAGGGCACATGCCCAACAAACCCGTGAAGATCATCATGCTTACCGGATACCTCGGTGCCGGCAAGACCACGCTGCTCAACCACATCCTCGCTAACGACGGCGGCATCCGCGCCGCCGTGATCGTCAACGATATCGGCGAGATCAATGTCGACGCCAGTCTTATCGCCGACGGCGGCCTTTCCGAGACCGACGACCTCATCCCGCTCACCAACGGCTGCATCTGCTGCACGCTTTCGGACGACCTGGCCAACCAGCTGCAGGGCATTGCCGATTCGGGCAAGTTCGACTACATCATCATCGAGGCATCGGGTATTTGCGAGCCTATCCCCATCGCCTACACCATCTCGAGCTTCTGCGACGAGGCCAAGGTGGGCGGCGAGCCCAAGCTCGCGCTCGACAACATCGTGGCCGTGGTCGACTGCGCCCGCATGTACGACGAGTTCAACGGCGGTCGCGACCTGCTGGCTGAGGATATCGACGAGGACGACATCGAAAGCCTGCTCATCCAGCAAATCGAGTTCTGCTCCACGCTGATCCTTAACAAGACCGATACCGTGACGCCCGAGCAGATCGCCGAGCTCAAGGCCATCGTGCGCAGCCTGCAGAAGGACGCCGTGATCGTCGAGGCCCAAAACGGCGAGGTCCCCATGGAGGAGCTGCTCGATACCGACCGCTTCGACTTTATGCGCGCCTACAACTCCGCCGCCTGGATCGAGGCCATGGAGCATCCCGAGGAGCACGACGACCCCGAGGTGCTCGAGTACGACATCGAGACCTTTGTGTACTCGCGCCGCAAGCCGTTTGACCTGCAGAAGTTCACCAATTTTGTTGAGCAGGAGTGGCCCGACGAGGTCATCCGCGTCAAGGGTCCGCTGTGGCAGACCGGCGATCCGGACATGTGCTACATGTTTGAGCAGGCCGGCCACCAGATGCGCCTGATGGAGAACGGCCTGTTTGTCGATTCGGCGCCCGAGGGCGAGAAGCAGAAGATCATCGACGAGAACCCCGAGATCATGCAGATTTGGGACGACGAGACGGGCGACCGCATGACGAGCCTGTGCATCATCGGCCGTCACATGGACAAGGATGCGCTCATCGCCTCCCTCGATGCCTGCCTGACCGACTGGCACCGCGCCTAGGTTTATCCAAGCGGGCATTTTTCCGCCTATGTAACCGCCAAACCACCACGAAGGTGCTCTTCGTGGTGGTTTTTCGTTCTGAGCCAAGGAGATTCATGTTCAACATCGTGCTGTATGCGCCCGAGATTCCGGCCAATACGGGCAATATCGGCCGTACCTGCGTTGTCACCGGCGCCCGCCTGCATCTGGTGGAGCCGCTGGGCTTTTCGCTCGATGACAAGACGGTGCGTCGCGCCGGTCTGGGCTACTGGCAAAACTTGGACGTGACGACCTATGCCGGCTGGGAGGATTTCCTTGCGCGCAACGGCCTCTCCCCCGCCGACGAGCGCCTGCATCTGCTAACCAAAAAGGCACGCCGCACCTATGTGCAGAGTACCTACCGCGATGGAGACTACTTGGTCTTTGGCAGCGAGAGCTCGGGCATTCCCGAGCCACTGCTTGCCGCGGCGTCCGAGCGCTGCGAGCGCATCCCGATGCTGCGCGATTGTGACTCACTCGATAACGCCGAGGCCTGGGAAGCCCACGAGGAATCGCTGGGGCATACCCAGGACAGCCACGAGGCCATCCTTCGGCAGGATATCTGCGGCAACTTCGTCGACCCGGACGACTACCGCATCAGCGCTCTCAACCTCTCCAACAGCGCCGCCATCGTCCTCTACGAGGCCCTGCGCCAAACAGGCTTTCCGGGAATGTGACAAAGAGGCTGTCCCTTTGTCACATTCGGTTATAGGTAGCGACCGGTAATGCTCTTGGAGCAGGCTGCGATGTCGCCCGGCGTGCCGGCGCAGACGATTTGCCCGCCGGCGCCACCACCGCCCGGGCCCATGTCGATCACGTAATCGGCGTTACGGATAAGGTCGAGATCGTGCTCGATCACGATAACCGTGGCGCCCTTGGCAACGAGACCGTCAAACACGTTCAGCAGCACCTGAACATCGAGCGGATGTAGTCCAATCGTGGGCTCGTCGAACACGAATACGGCATCATCCTGCACGCGGCCCATCTCGCTCGCAAGCTTAAGACGCTGTGCCTCGCCGCCCGAAAGCGCCGGCGTGGGCTCACCAAGCGTGAGATAGCCCAATCCCAGGTCGTGCAAGGTCTGCAAGCGCGTCTGAACTTTCTTGAGTCCCAGCGTGGCGTCGATAGCCTCGTCCACACTCATGTCCATGAGCTGCGGCAACGTAAGCAGGCTCCCGTCCTTGCCCTCGCGATGGATATGCGAAGCCGCGTCTGCATAACGTGATCCACGACATGCCGGGCAGACGATCTCGACGTCGGGCAAAAACTGCACGTCGAGCGATATCGAGCCCGTGCCATCGCACGTAGGGCAGCGCAAGGCGCCAGTGTTGTAGCTAAAGGCACCCGCCTTGTAGCCGGCTGCTTTGGCCTCGGACGTACGGGCGAAGGCGCGACGCAGCTCGTCATGGATGTCGGCATAGGTCGCCACCGTCGAGCGCACGTTGGCGCCGATAGGCGTGGCGTCAATCAGGTTGGCGCGTACGATACCCTCGGCATCGATCCAGCGCACATGTTTTGGCAGGCGCTCGCCAGTTGCCTGAGCCTTAAGTGCCGGAATGAGCGTCTCGAGCACCAACGTCGTCTTGCCCGAACCCGAAACGCCCGTCACCGCGACAAGGCGGCCGCGTGGGATATCGACTTCGAGCGGCTTGACGGTATGGATGGCATCGGTAGCCATGCGGATATGCCCCTGGTCGAACATTTCCTCGTCAGTCACCTGCGGACGCAAGCGCTTGGGCTCGGCGCGCAAAAACGGGGCGATGCGGCTGCCCTGCGATTGTTCGACCTCGTCCACCGTGCCCGCGGCAATCACATTACCGCCGCCTGCTCCGGCAACGGGACCCATCTCGACCAGATAGTCGGCTTCCGCCAGTACGCGCGTATCGTGGTCGACAACAACCACGGTGTTGCCGTCATCCACCAGATCGCGCATCACGCCTACCAGGCCGTCGACATTGGCAGGATGCAAGCCGATTGAGGGCTCGTCCAGCACATAGAGCACGCCCGTCGATCGGTTGCGCACCACGCGGGCGAGCTGCACGCGCTGGCGTTCGCCCGTGGAGAGTGTGGCGCCGGCGCGGTCGAGCGAAAGATAATCGAGACCCAGATCGACCAGACGACGGGCCGCGCCCAAAAACGAATCGCAGATATCCGCTGCCATGGGCTGCATCTCGGCCGGCAAGGACGTAGGCACCCCGCGCACCCACTCAATCGCCTCACCCAGCGTCATGGCCGATGCCTGCGCCAGATTGATACCGCGCACCTGGGGCTGGCGTGCCGCCTCGGAGAGACGCGTGCCGCCGCAATCGCGGCATGGGCCCTCGCGCAAAAAGCGCGCCACGCGCTTAAGCCCCTTATCATCCTTAACCTTGGCGAGCGCATTCTCGACGGTATAGACGGCGTTGTAATAGGTAAAATCGAGCGGCGTAGCGCCCTCGCCGTTTTTGGGAACGTAGAGAATGTGTTTCTTAACCGCCGGACCATGGAACACGATGTCGCGTTCTTGAGGCGAGAGCTGGTTAAACGGCACGTCAGTGCGCACGCCCATCTCGCCGGCCACCTGCTTCATCAGATCCCACATTAGCGTGCCCCAGGGAAGCACCGCGCCTTCGTTGATGGTCTTTGACTCGTCGGGCACCAGGCTCGCTTCGTCCACCTCGCGCATGACACCGGTGCCGCCGCAGGTGGGACACGCACCGCCGCTATTGAAAGCCAAATCCTCGGCACTCGGCGCGTAGAACTCGCGGCCGCATGTCGGACACGTGAGCGACAGGCCTGCGGCCACGTTAAGACTCGGCTCCACGCGTGCCCCGCAGTGCGGGCACACGTGATGGGCACAACGGCTAAAGAGCAGGCGCAGGCTATTGTTGAGCTCGGTCATGGTGCCAAAGGTCGAGCGTACGCCCGGCACGCTGGGGCGCTGATGCAATGCGAGCGCCGCCGGCACGTGCAGCACCTCGTCCACCTGGGCATGTTCGGCCTGCGTCAGACGACGGCGGGTATAGGTGCTGAGTGCCTCCAGGTAACGACGCGATCCCTCGGCATAAAGAACCCCCAGCGCCAGCGAACTCTTGCCCGAACCCGACACGCCGGCAATGCCCACGAGCTTTCCCAGCGGAATATCGATATCGATGTCTTTAAGGTTATGAACGCGCGCGCCACGCACCTCGATAGCCTGCGGGCTCATCTTCTGTTCCGTCACCTTTATCACCCTACTCATGCCATAAAACTCGATCGCGAATGTACGCGCCCAGCATGGGCACGGTAAATCGGACGAGGCCGTATCCGGCAGCCTCGATGACGCGCTCGCGAATCAGGCTTGCGCGATATTTGCTCGCCCAGCTTTGGGTGCGATCGCAACGCTCAATGATATCCGCCATGCGAGTCGGTTTGCCCTCGTCAGCCGCCATGGCCTCGATAAAGAGGCGCTGCGGACTGCGCAACCCGTAATACAAGGGAGCGTCGACCGCTTCATAGAACTCGGAGACGGCATCGGCGTAGCCAGCCTCGACATCGCGCCTTTCAATGACTCGCGTGTTGCGCCGGACAGCAGACCGCCACATGTAATAGCCCACCAGCTGAACCATATAGGGATGCCCCATGCTTTTGCGCGCCGCAAGGTCCGCCGTCTCCGCGTCAACGTAAAGACCAGCGTCTTTGACCGTCTGGATATACGAATCGCGCACCTTGGGCAAAGATATCGCCCCCAGCGTACGCTGCTGGGCACGCCGCAAAAACGTCACGCTCGGCTCTTCGAGCAGATCGTCAACCATACTGGGTAAGCCGGCAAAAACAAGCGCAAGGCCGCGCTGGTCGCTATCGGACAAGCCCGTGGCATCCTGGTCTCCGAGCACCTGTTGATAGAGAACGGCAAGAGCCGCCAGCTCCTCGATAGACGCAGATTGAGCCTCGTCAATCGCAAACAGTATGCCCTTGCCTGGACCGAGCTTCTTGAGGCGCTCGTTGACCAGCCCTCGCAACGTCTCGCCCTTTGCTCGCGCCGCCTCGACCGACATCCGCCCAAACGACGGACCGAACTCCATTGACGTCACAACGGGTTTATTCGAGCGAAGCGCGTCGGCCAAGCGGTCGCATAAGCCAAGCGAAGCGGAATCGGAGACAACCGCCCATCCGCGCTCACTGGCCAGACGTTGCAGCTCCCGCAGGAGAACTGTCTTGCCGCAGCCGCGGTTTCCCGTAATGAGCATGAGCCTGCCCGGCGCTCCGGCGCCGTTATCGAGCCCTTCCTCGAAATCTTCGATGACCGACTCGCGACCGATGAGTATCGGAGGCCGCTTGCCTGCCGTTGGCTTAAAGGGATTTGGATTCATGTCGGCCTCCTCGGATTGGCAAACCCTGATAATAGTTATACCAACTTATACCGAGTTATACCAATAGCATGGAACAAAAGGAACTGCCCCTTTGTCACATGTGGCCGAAAAACTCCGCGTCTGCTGCACGCCAGGGGCGGAAGGTGGCGGGATCGACCTTTACGTGTGCCGCGGCGGGTACGTCGTACCATTTGACCGTGTAACCGGCGCCGTGAGAGCAAAAGACCGAGTCGGGCGTGTTGGGCAGATCGGCCTCGGGCTCATAGGCGGCCGCCTCTATAACGCGCTCGGCATCATGGCAAGCCGCATAGCCGGCGAACTCCAGGTACAGATGCCCGCGACCGCTCGTGTAGGCGGCCACCTCCAGCGCGTAATCCTGCACCTCGGATGCTGGCACGCGACCCACAAGCTTTGTCCGGTCTCCCGCCATCGTCGGCGGCTCGTACTCGGCACCCATGCGTGTGGCATCCGAGAGCGTCCGGCCCACGCACTCCCCCGGTACCTCGAGCTCAAAGCGATACCACGGCTCCAGCAGTACCGCCGCGCCGGCCTCACGCGCCTGCATCAAACCCTGACGAATCGCGCGGTACGTGGCCTGGCGAAAATCGCCGCCCTCGGTGTGTTTGGCATGCGCACGGCCGCCCGTGAGCGTAATGCGCACATCGGTGATGGGCGAGCCGGTCAGCACGCCCAGGTGATCGCGCTCCATGGCGTTGGTGAGTGCCAAACGCTGCCAGTTAAGATCGAGCTCGTCGGTCGAGGTCACGGTGCCAGACTGCACGCCCGAACCCGCTGCCAACGGCTCCAGGCGCAGATGCACCTCGGCATAGTGGCGCAGTGGCTCAAAGTGGCCCACGCCCTCGACCGGCTGCGAAATAGTCTCCTTATAGAGAATGCCGCCAGACTCAAACGCAACCGAAAGGCCAAAGCGATCGGCCAACATCCGCTGCACGACCTCGAGTTGCACGGCGCCCATCAACTGCAAATGAATCTGCTCAAGATGCGTATTCCAGCTTACGCCGAGCATGGGATCTTCGTCCGCCAGCTCAGTCAACGCTTTGAACACCGCATGGACATCGTGTTCGCCCGGAAGCACCGTATAGGTGAGAACTGGCGCAATGACGGGCGCATCGCCCGCGGGCTCCGCACCCAGGGCGTCCCCTGGGCGAACGTGCGCAAGACCCGTCACGGCACAAATACCGCCAGCGGCAACTTCTTGGGCAAGCTCATACTTCTCGCCGTTATAGATGCGTACCTGATCGACCTTCTGCTCCCATGCCTCGGCACCGGAACGTCCGCCAATCACCTGCTTGGCATGCAGCGTGCCGCCCGTCACCTTGACCCAGGTAAGACGCTCACCGCGATCCCCGCGGCTGACACGATAGACGCGCGCGGCAAACTCCGGGAGCCACGCCTGTTCACGCATCAGCGCGCATATGCCATCCAGCAGCTCGTCCACACCTTGGTCCTTAAGCGCCGAGCCGGCAAAGCAGGGAAAGAGCTTGCGCTCGGCAACCATGCGCGACAGCGTCGCGACGGAAAGCTCACCCGTCTCGAGAAACTCCTCGAGCGCCGCCTCGTCCAACGCAGCAGCGTCCTCCTGAACGGCGCCGCCCGCCAGCAGTTCGTTAGCATCCAGGCAGCCTTCGGAAAGACGCTGCCCGAGCTGTGCCAGCAAAACATCGCGGCCGGGATTCTCCAAATCGATTTTGTTGATAAAGATGAACGTCGGGATGTCATAGCGCGCAAGCAGGCGCCACAGGGTTTCGGTATGCCCCTGCACGCCATCGTTGGCACCCACAACCAAAATCGCGTAGTCCAGGGCGCGCAACGTGCGCTCAGCCTCGGCCGAAAAATCGACGTGGCCGGGCGCATCCACGAGCATGACGTGGGTATCACCGTGGTCGAGCACGGCCTGCGACGAGAAAATCGTAATGCCACGCTCGCGCTCGATCTCGTTCGTATCCAAATGCGAATCGCCATCGTCCACGCGGCCGCGCTTGCGAATGCGACCCGCGTTGAACAGCATGGCCTCGGCCAACGTGGTCTTGCCGGCATCGACATGCGCCAAGATTCCAACGACCGCTTGCTTCGACATGGCTCTCCTCTTATTACGAGCCCATCGCACGCGGCAACGGGCGTTCACGCTCCACACTGGATGATACAATTTACGGGCCGGCGGGCGAAGCGGGCCCTATCCCCCGACCGAGCTCATCGCCCCGCGTTGCCGCGCGGCGATTTTCGTAGGTTCGCGCCTTGCGAAAGCCGGCACCTCCCCATTTTGTCTGCCCGGGCTCATCTGGGGCGATAACAACGCGAGCCCCACAACAACGCGTTTTACCAAAAATGGCCCCACTCGGGGCCATTTTCATTTCGGTGAAACGCTGGTATGTGACTCGGCCTTTATGCCTCGCGCAGCCAATCAAACGCGACGCGCGGCGTACCGTCCGACACATATACGATACCGGCGCGCTTAAACCCCGCCTTAATACTCGCGCCTTGCATGGGCAGGTTATCCTGATGCGTGTCGATACGCAGGTGGTTGGCGCGCTCCTTGGCAAAGGCAAACATCGCAGCCGCGATGCCGTGCGCGGTGCCATCGGACGCCACACGGTGCAGCACGGCGTACGGAGTGTCGCTGCGCCATTGACCGTCCTCAATGACGTCATAGCACTCGTCCGGACCCGGTAAAAAGGCAAACGTCGCCACCACGCGACCGTCGACTTCGCACACATAACTGCCACCAGCGGCAATATCGGCAGCCAGTTGCTCGGCCGAAGGCGTGCCCTCGGGCCACTGCGTGGCGTTGCCATGCGCGCGCATAAAGGCGCGGGCCACGTCATAGATAGCCATGACGGCGGGAGTGTCGGTATCGAGGGTTTTTCTGATCATCACGCGGCGACCTCACGTTTATTGGTATCACTTTGATTGAGCAATGATACCAACGTTTTGAGAAGGGCGCGAAGCAGATGGGAAGCAAAAAGCGAGCCGCCTGGTCAAAGGCCAAAAGCGAGTTTTTAGGCGCTGCCACCGGCGGCGATATGAGCGACCTGTTTGCACGCGAGGACGAGCGCCGCGACGCCCTGGACGCCGAGCGCGATGAAGCTTGGCGCTACAAGTCGTGCGAGCGCAAAAACCGTTACGACACGCGTGCCGAGGCCGAGGCCGTTATGGCCGACTGCGAAAACCGCGGACGCCGCGGGCTGGCCTGCTACAAATGCGAATACTGCGGCGGCTGGCACCTGACGTCGCACCCTTGGAAATAGGCCCCGCATCGACACGGCACCGATGGAGCGTCAACCATCGTACGCAAGCTACGGGCGCGGCGGCACCAAAACATCGTAGCGAACGGCCTTGCCCGCAAGCTGATAGCTCGGCTTAACGCCGGCAAGCAGTGGCCCCTTCACCGGCCGTTTGATAACGACCTTGCGCGGCCGCACCGCAAGCGCGGCTTCGACCAGCGCCTCCTCATCGGCACACGGCTGCTCCAGATGGTGCAAGAGTTGGAACTTCTTTTTCACCGCCGCGCTCTTGGTGCGCTCGGGAAACATGGGGTCCAGATACACCACGTCGGGAGCCGCGAGCTCGCCCTGCCCGATCAACTCAGCTGCATGGCGAAGGCCGGCAATACTGTCCTCGCCCGCATGTAAGCGCATGCGTGACACGGCAGCCGCAAGCGCCGGATCATCTGCCGCGCGATCCAGGGCATCCTGAAGCAGCGCCGCGATCACGCAATCCTGCTCATACAGATCGACGGTAAAGCCCGCGGCCGCCAGCAGCAGCGAATCCTCGCCAAAGCCTGCCGTGGCGTCAATCGCCCATGGGCTCTCGATGCCTTTTGCGCGCGCAGCCTTTACCAGCAGCTCTTGCTGCAGACGGCCCTGCTTGAGCCGCGGAAGCATGCGGTCAAAATCGGCACGCAGCTCCATCGTGCCGTCGGTGAGCGTGAGGCCCTCGGACTTCCCGGTCAGCTCAAGCCCCGCGGCCCGAGCAACAGAAAAGGGATCGACGACACCCATGGGTACTCCTTAACAAGCTAAACGAATACGTGAGCGCCGTTCATGCCAGCACCCAACCGTCCGCTATTGTCCCACATGCGACATGGCCCACAGCATCCCAATGCAAAGCACCGCCATCAATCCCGTGCACACGGCAGCGATCACAGAATCACCCATGCGCCTTCCCAACGACCGCGGCTCACGCACTTGCCCTGCTCCGTACATCATGACTCCTCCTTGAGACCAGCTCCTTGTTACGGCCTCATCATCGCAGCGCCGCACATGGGCTGCCATCGATTTGGCTTACGTCCAGCTTTCCTTTTTGAAAGGTTGGGGTGGGCTGCGCGGGGTCAAAGCGCTTTCAGGCGCATGCATCGCCGCGTTGAACTACAATGTGCTTCACCATATGTGCAGCACATGGGGTACGTCAGATTGACGTACTCGTATCGAAAGGACCAGCCATGAGTTCCGCTCGCAAGACTCTCAAAATCCTTGCCCTCGTCTACTTTGTTTTGGGCATCGCCAGCCTCGTCATCGCCGGCGTCGGCATCGCGACCGGCAACCTCGATTCCACGTACGGGTCGAACGCCATGCTGGCCGCGGTCGTGCTGGTCGCCAAGGGCCTCATCGATCTCGCCGCGGGCGTTGCGGGCATCAAGGGCGCCAACAAGCCTTCGCAGGTGGATGGTGCGTTTAAGCTCGGCATCGTTGCCGCAATCGCCACGATTGCGCAGGCCGCGCTCACGCTTCCCGCGCTCGGCGGCAGCTCCGTCAATATCGTCGCCTTTGTCATCGTGGTCTACGACCTGTTCTTTGTTCAGCAGGCACACGCCGTTAAGGCCGAGAACAAGGACCGCCTGTAAGCGCTCGCTTCTCATAACCTCTGCAGCCAAGCAACTAAAAAGGGCCGATCGCGCATCTCCGCGGTCGGCCCTTTACGTTTGCCCAGACAAAACCTACCAAAACAAACCTGTCCCTTTTTGGCAGGTTGTTAGCTGTGGCGGTACTCGGCGATGATGAAGTCGATGTCGGTTTGAAGGGTATCCAGGTTTGCCAAGCGCTCTTTGTCGGCAGGGCGCGTGCGGTAGTAGTACGGCGTCATCTGGAACACCGCCTCGATGTCGGCCTGGGTCTGGAGCGTAATATTCGCAGATACCCGCTGCGTTCCGACCAACTCGAGCTCGGTAGTCTTCGGCAGCTTCTCGTCGTTAAGGTACGGCGTATCGTAGAGCACTTCCTTAAGCCCAAACAGATGACGGGCACCCGGCACCACGGTGTAGAGCGAGCCCTCCGGCGCCAGCACGCGGGCAAACTCGCGCTCGTTAAAGGGAGCGAAGAGCTCGGTCACCATATCGAAGGCGCCATCGGCCACAGGGATGTCCTTCATGTTGGCTACGAAATAGGTCGCATCGTCGCGCTTGGCGGCAAGGCGCACCATCTCTTTGCCCAGGTCGAAACCGTAAGCATCCACGCCCGGCACCGCGCCCATGGCGCTGGTGTAATAGCCCTCGCCGCAGCAAATATCGAGCAGTGTCATGGGACCGCTCGTAGACGCAGCACGCCCAGACACCTGCTTGCGCACCAGCTCGACCATCGCATCGCGCAACGGCGCGTAGTATCCACGGTTCAGAAAGTCACGACGGCTGCGCGCCTGTGACTTGGGATCGCCCATGGAGTCGCCGCTCTTGGACGAGCGCAATAGATATAGATAGCCCTCGCGCGCACGGTCAAACCGGTGTCCGCCCGCGCATGCAGCACCGCGTTCGTCATCCACCAGCGGCTCATGGCAAACGGGACACAACAACATGGCAACTCCTTAGCGCGAACAACACAACGCCCACCATTGTCGCACGCCTTCCCCGCCTAGTCATTGGGGACGTTCTTGAATGAGTAATCGTTTTAGAACGTCCCCAATGACTAGGCGATTAGGAGTATCATCGTCTGCGCAAATAAGCACAAAAGAGCATGTTAGAGATTGAGAGCGTATGGCTGACACCGTATCTAAGCACATTGACATGACCACCGGATCGCTGTGGCGCAATGTTCCCCTGTTCGCCTTCCCTGTGGCCGCCACGAGCATCTTGGAGCAACTGTCGAACCTCATCGCCACGGTCATCATCGGTAACTTCTCGGGCGACCAGGGAACCCTCGCCATGGCGGCGGTCGGCTCCAATGTTCCGCTTACCAGTCTTATGCTCAACCTGTTTATCGGCATGTCGCTTGGCTCCAACGTGGTCATCGCCAACGCTATCGGCCGCAACGATCAGAACATGGTCAAACGCGCCGTCCACACCTCGATTCTTATGGCACTTGTGGGCTTTGTCGTCATCGCACTGGGCGAGATCTTTGCCGAGCCCATGCTCGCCGCGCTCAACGTTCCCGCCGAAACCATGCCGCTCGCTTCGCTCTACCTACGCGTCTTTTTGCTCAGCATGCCCTCGATCTTGCTTTACAACTTTGAGGCCGCGATCTTCCGCTCCGTCGGCATCACCCGCATGCCGCTGCAGGCGCTTGCCGTGTCCACCGTCCTCAACATTGGCCTGGACCTCATCTTTGTCCCCGTACTCCACTGGGGCGTCGCGGGCGTCGCCATCGCCACCGCCATCGCCTACACCGTCAGCGCCGCTACGCTCTTTATCCGCCTGCTCAAGACCGACTCCGTCGTCCGCGTCACCCCGCGCGACCTGGCTATCGACCCCGTCGCCCTCAAGCGCATCGTCAAGATCGGCCTGCCCGCCGGCATCCAGAGCGCCGTCTTTGCCGTCGCCAACATCATCATCCAGTCTGCTATCAACAGCCTGGGCACCGAGGTCATGGCGGCATCGAGCGCCGCTATGAGCTTGGAGTACGTATGCTACAACCTGCTCAACAGCTTTAGCCAGGCTTGCACCACCTTTGTGGGACAAAACCACGGTGCCCGCCAGATCGACCGCTGCACCAAAACGCTCAAGGTCTGCCTGGTCGAAGGCGGTATCGTTGCACTCACCACGATCATCGTTATTGTCGGCCTGGGGCGCGAGATCTTGTCGCTCTTTAACAGCGATCCCAACATCGTCTCGATCGGCTATATCCGCGTGTGTTCGATCTTCCCGGCGTACGCCTTTAGCATGTTCTACGAAAACATGTCCGGCTACCTACGCGGCTTTGGTATCTCGCTCACGCCCGCCCTCATCACCATGATCTGCGTCTGCGGCATCCGCTTCTATTGGGTGTTCTGCGTGTTCCCGCACTTCCGCACCTTTGCGAACATCATGATGGTCTACCCCATCAGCCTGGGCACCACGGCGTTCTTTATGGTCGTGGCGGTACTACTTTGCCACCCGGCACGCACCTATCGCGCCACCCAAGCCAAAGCGACAGCCCGCTAGACACCGCACTCAACGCCACGCCAGTCATTAATTGACAATATGCGAGCTCATATAGTCGATAAAGCGCCTCGTGGCGATAGGCATGGTATCCCAGCTGCGCCAAGCTGCCACTACGTCGCGCGAGGGAGCATGCACGATGGGTCGCACACGAATATCGGCTCGCATGCCCTCCACAGTACGACGGTAGAGCATGCTCACGCCTAGGCCCTCCTCCACCATCGCCATGATGGTGTAGTCGTCAGTCACCTCACTCGTCACGTGCGGCGACAGCCCATGTGTCGCAAATGCATCGAGCACCAGGCTCTGTTCGCCCTCATCCAGCAGCACAAAGGGCTCGGACGCCAGGTCGGCGAGCGTCACCTTTTCCTTTGCCGCCAGCGGATGCGCAGCCGGCAGCAGCGCCACCAACTCGTCGTGATAGACCACACGCTTCTCGAGGCCTGCGGTAAACCCGCGCGCCGTAAAGCAAAAATCCACCACGCCGTCGTGCACCCACTGAGCGTTGCGCGTGTAATCGCCCTGCTTGAGGGTAAAGCGTACGCCCGGGTGCAGCGTACCAAAGTCGCGGATCACACGCGGCAGCACGGTACGGCTCACGTTGGTAAACGTCGCGATGCGAATATCGGTCGACGAAAGCCCCAGCAGCTCCTGGCGCTTGCCCTCGAGCTCGGCCTCGGCGATCACAATCTGGCGCAGGTACGGCAGATACTGCCTGCCATCGCGCGTAAGCGAAACGCCCTGCTTTCCGCGCTCGATAAGCGTGGTGCCCAGCTCGCGCTCGAGCGCCTTGACGGCCTGGCTCACCGCACTTTGCGTATAGCCCAACTCGTCCGCCGCGCCCTTAAGACTGCCGCGATCGACCACCATACAAACAATCTGATACCGCGATGCCATCGTGCCTCCACATCAATGCAGCCGTAAAACGTTTTGCCAGCGCTTTTCCTAATGACATTAGCATTTCTTAATCATACTGAAGATACATTCGCTTTACTACATCCACATCTGGGAGCAGAATCCTTTTTACGAAACCGTTCTGTAACAAAAGGAGTCCCATGGATCGCAAAAAAGCAATCGCGCTCTCATTTTCCGTTCCCGTCGCATGGGGCTTTTCGTACCCCCTCATGAAGATCGGCATGGACAGTATGAACGCCACGAGCATCGTTGCGCTGCGCTGCATCATCGCCTTTGTGGCTTGCCTGCTGCTCTTCCACAAGCGCGCTTTCCGCATCAACCGCGACCTTATGGTCCGCGCTGCCATCATCGGCGCCATTATGGCAACCGAACTCACCTGCATGTGCCTGGGCTCCAGCCTCACCTCCGCCTCCACCGCCGGCTTTTTGCAGAGCCTGACGGTCGTGATCGTGCCGTTTGCCAACGCCGCCCTGCTGCGTCGTGCCCCCGAGCGCAAAGTGCTCGTCGGCACCGCCATCGTCACCTGCGGTATGTTGCTGCTCTCGGGCGCCGACTTCACCAGCCTGAACCCGGGCGCGCTCATCATGCTGCTCTCCGCTTTTGTCTATGCCGGCCATATCATTGTGGCGAAGCGCTTTGTCGAAGATGTCGACCCGCTGGCCCTGGGCGTTTGGCAGCTGGGCTTCGGCGGCCTGTTCTCGGGTATCGCCGCATTCACCTTTGGCGGTTTCACGCTTCCCGGCACGCCGAGCGAGATCGTCGTTGTCGTCGCACTCGCACTCATCTGCTCTGCCTATGGCTTTATCACCCAAACACTCGTGCAGCCCCACGTGCCCGCCGAGACCACCGGCTTCGCCTTCTCGCTCGAGCCGGTCTGCTCTGCCGTCTTCTCGTTCTTCCTGGTCGGCGAGGTTCTGAGCCCCATCGCCTTCTTTGGCGCCGCCCTCATCCTAACCGGCGTCATGGTGGCAACCGTCGAGCTTCCGCGCCTTCGCGCACATGGACACACCCGTATGGCAGGAGCGCCCGAGCACGTCTCGTAGGCCCCGTTCTTCATACAGCCGTGTCATAAAGGCAACCGGTGCGCCTTTACAATAGATGCCAACAGAGCATCTACCATAAAGGAGCCCCATGGACACCGCAACTCGCGACCACAACATAGCAACTTGGTTGGGCGATGCACCGCAGCCGGTACGTGACACTACGAACCAGCTGCTCGAGCGTATCGCCCTTTTGCGTGCCGAGCAGACCATCTACCCGGCACAAGACGACATCCTCAATGCCCTCGCCTACACGCCGGCCGACCAGGTCAAGGTTGTCATCTTGGGTCAAGATCCCTATCACGGACCCAACCAGGCAATGGGGCTGTCGTTTTCGGTCCCCACGACGCAAACCAAGTTGCCGCCGAGCCTGCGCAACATCTATAAGGAACTCAAAGCCGATCTGGGTTGCCCCATTCCCGCCACGGGAGACCTAACACCATGGGCACAACAGGGCGTCCTGCTCCTCAACACCACGCTCACCGTGCGCGAGCATGCCGCGAACTCGCACGCCAAACTGGGCTGGAGCACGCTCACCGACTACGTTATCGAACGCTGCTGCCAGCTGCCCCAGCCGGTAGTCTTTTTGGCATGGGGTCGCTTTGCCCAGCAGATGGTCGAAGGCAAGCTCGTCGCAGTCGGCGCGGGCAAGGCAACCGACAAGTTCTGTCTGGCCTCCACGCACCCCTCGCCGCTTTCGGCCAACCGTGCCACGGCAGAACTCCCCGCCTTTATGGGGTCGCGTCCCTTCTCGGCAGCCAATCGGCTACTCGAACAGCACAGCTCGACCCCCGTCAACTGGACTTGCCTCGGCTAAAAATCGATATATCAAAAACGCGCCCGACGGCTTTCCATCGGGCGCGTTTCCTATTCGGGCCAAATAAATTGTGTGCGGCCGGCCTCGCCGCCATCGATCAGCAGACTCTGCCCGGTCATAAACCGGTTGGTCACGCCCACAAAGTAGATCCACTCGGCGATCTCTTGGGCGGTTGCCCAGCGCTTAAGCGGCGTGAGCTCCATAATCTGGTTCCACAGGTGCTCGTCTTCCATCACACAACGGTTGAGCGGCGTGATAACGCCGCCCGGGTCCACACTGTTGGCGATGGCCTGCGGTGCCAGGCGGTTTGCAAGGTTCTTGGTGTAGGCGATAACGCCGCCCTTGCTGGCGGCGTAGGCGGGAAACTCCGATCCCGTATGCCCGCTCGCCGACCCCACATTGACCACGGATTTAATAGCCGGCGCCGGCTTGGCGGCAAGCCCCTCTCCCACAAAGGCGTAACGCTCGGTCACGTTGATGGTGCCACGCAGGTTGGCGGCGATGTCATCGGCCGAATCCTGCGTACCGGCAACGTTCACGATTACCTGGGGTTCAATATCGCCTGGAAACGAGTTAGGCTCGCGTACATCAACGATCAGATGGCGGTAGCGCTCGTGTTCGATCGCCGCCGGCAGCAGGTCAAAACCCACGACCTCGTGGCCCTCGTCCAAAAAGCGCTGCACGCACGCGGCTCCGATACCGCCCGAAGCGCCCGTGATCAAAACCCGCATACTTGCTCCTTAGGCGGTTGCGTGGCGCTCGAGGTACTCGGCGCCCACATTCTCACGCTCCCAGCCGCGCACAACCTTGTAGCCCACGGGGCTCAGGAAGACCTCGCACAGCAGCTCGGCAACAGCGCCGGTCAGCGAGCACATAAGGACCTGCACCCAGGTCCAACCAAAGAACGTGTGGCTCACCACAATGGCAAAGACCAGGTTGTCGATAAACTGGCCAACACCCGTAGACACATAGGAGCGGAAGGCAAAGCTCGCAAAGTTATTCTTTTTGAGCATACGGCCGAGCGACTGGTTGAGCGTGGAGTTAACCACGGCAGAAACGAGCATTGCCAGCGAAGAGCCCAGCACCACGTACCAGGTGCCGCCGATGGTGGCGTTAAGGGCGGTGTTGACCTCGATCATGCCCGTGTCGTAGTAGGCGCCCCACATGCCGGGCGTGAGCGAGCATGCCCAAAAGCACAGGCTCACGGCCAGGTTGACCAGCAGCGCGAGGATAGAGATTTTGATGGATGCCTTGGCACCAAAGCGCTTGCAGATCATGTCCTGGCACAAAAACGAAACCCAGCTCACCACAAAGCCGCAATCGAGTGCCAGATACGGCAGGCTGATGAGCTCTTTGTTGGCCAGCAGGTTCATCATGATGACACTCACGAAAAACAGCGAAACCGTTGCCGCGGGAATGCTCCGCAACAGGACCTTATAGTCCTCCATGACCTTCTTGATCATTATGTACTCCTTTGGTTTTAGGTTTAACGAGCAGGATATCGGACCCGAACTGCTCGGACGCCCCGGTCTTGAGACGACGGTGGGTATGATAGCCGCTCACACGGCATCAGGCAAGCAAACGGCGCGGCAGCCCCGCCAGGCCACCGCGCCGGCACACTAAAACGCTACGTTGCCAAACTCCGACAGGATAAGATCGGGGTTGTGATCGGTTGCCCAATCCACGTTCCACGGACTCGTAAACAGCAGCAGCTTGCCGCCGCGCATGTCCTCGACGCGCAGCGTGTCGCGCGTGAGCGAAAGGCCCGGGATATCGATGGTGTCGGGGTCGTTCTGGATCCAGCGAATGTCCGTATAGGGCAGCGGCTGGCGACGAACCTCAACACGGTACTCGGCCTTGAGGCGGCGCTCGAGTACCTCAAACTGCAGCACGCCGACCACGCCCACGATGACACTCTCCATGCCGGCACCCAGCTCGCGGAAGATCTGGATGGCACCCTCCTGGGCAAGCTCCTCCATACCCTTGACGAACTGCTTGCGCTTGAGCGTATCGACCTGCGTAATGCGAGCGAACATCTCGGGGGCAAACGTCGGGATCTGCGGATACTGCACGTGGCGCTTGCCAGAGCACACGGTGTCGCCGATGCTAAAGATACCCGGGTCGAACAGGCCCACGATATCGCCTGCGTACGCCTCGTCCACGATAGCGCGGTCGTCGGCCATCATCGAGGTGCCCGTGGCCAGCTTGAGCTTGCGGTTGCCCTGCATATGGAAGGCGTCCATGCCGCGCTCGAACTTGCCCGAGCAAATGCGCACAAAGGCGATGCGGTCGCGGTGGTTCTTGTCCATGTTGGCCTGAATCTTAAACACAAAGCCGCTAAAGTCGTCGCGGCAGGGATCGACCGGCTCGCTGGTGAGCGTGTCGGTGTAGGCGCGCGGTGTCGGGGCCAGACGCAGGAACTCCTTGAGGAAGGGCTCCACGCCAAAGTTGGTGAGCGCCGAGCCAAAGAACGCCGGGCTCAGCTTGCCGCAGGCCACGGCATCCAAGTCGAGCTCGTCGCCGGCACCATCGAGCAGCTCGATGTCGTCCATCAGGTTCTTATGGTTCTCCTCGCCGATGAGCTCGTCCATGGAAGGATCGCCCAGCTCGGCCTCGACCTCGGCGACCTTCTTGGTGGCGTTGGCGTGGCCGTCGCCCTCAAAGGCAATGACGCGACGGGTCTGACGATCGAACACACCGCGGAAGTTGCGGCCGCTGCCGATCGGCCAGTCCATGGGATACGTATTGATGCCCAGAACGTTCTCGATCTCTTCCATGAGCTCGAACGGATCGCGAGCCTCGTGGTCGAGCTTGTTCACAAAGGTGAAGATGGGAATGTGACGCAGCGTACAGACCTTAAAGAGCTTCTTGGTCTGGGCCTCGACGCCCTTGGCGCCGTCGATGACCATGACCGCGGCGTCGGCGGCCATAAGGGTACGGTAGGTATCCTCCGAGAAGTCCTGGTGGCCGGGGGTATCGAGGATATTGACGCAGGCGCCGTTGTAGGTGAACTGCAGCACCGAGGAGGTAACGGAAATACCGCGCTCCTTCTCGATGTCCATCCAGTCCGAGACGGCATGCTTGGCCGAGCTCTTGCCCTTGACCGAGCCGGCGGTCTGAATGCTGCCGGTATAGAGCAGCAGTTTCTCGGTAAGCGTGGTCTTACCGGCGTCCGGGTGGCTGATGATCGCGAATGTGCGGCGCGACGAGATTTCATCCGACAGGCTTGCCATGCGGATCCTTTCTTGCGTTCTATATGCATTACGTCGATGTAACCCGTCTATTGTAGCCGCGAAATGCTGCGGCAGGGCGCCTATCAGGACAAATTCATCAGTCGAGGCTTTGACTGCCGGTCGGCGGCGGCGCTCCGCAGCAGTTCGTCTCGATCTGTAACATCTAGACGGGTTTTGAACCTCTACCTGTTACAGATCGAGACAAACGGATGGGCCTGCCGGCAAAATCTCAATCTGTAACAACTATCTTCCAAAACCAGCCCTTAATGTTACAGATCGAGACAAACGAACGGATCCGCCGGCAAAATCTCGAACTGTAACATCTAGCCGCCCAAAACCGCTCCAGATGTTACAAATCGAGACAAAAGGACCGGCGGACAAACAGCATCTTAATCTGTAACAACTAGCTGGGATATTCGGGGCTTGTTGTTACAGATTTAGACAAACGGTGGCCAATCATTCCGATTTTCCTCTTGCGTAACTGTGCATAGTGTATATATACTGTGCTTACCGGTTATATACACGTGTAGCCCATCAGCTAAGGAGCCGCTGTGGACATTATCCTATCCAATTCGAGCGACAAGCCTATCTACGAGCAGATATCCTCGCAGGTCAAGGCTCAAATCCTTTCGGGCGTGCTCGCTGCGGGAGCCAAACTCCCCAGCATCCGTGCACTCGCGAGCGATCTTGGCGTGAGCGTCATCACCACCAAGCGCGCCTACGCCGACCTGGAGCAGCTCGGGTTTATCTGCACCGTGCAGGGCAAGGGCTGCTTTGTCGCCGAGGGCAACCAAGAACTCTTGCGCGAAAACCAGCTCTGCCATATCGAAGAGCTACTTGCGAAAGCGGCGAGCCAAGCCGAAACCCTGGGCGTCACGCGCGACAAGCTGCACGAGATGCTCGACCTGGTAGTCCCCGAAACCATGCAGTAGCCATCTGCAAGAAAGGCTATATCATGCAAAACTTGCTTGAACTCAAAGGCATCTCACGCGCTGTAAGCGACCGCTTTTCGCTGCGCGACGTCACGCTTGCCGTGGAGCCTGGCCAGATCGTCGGCTTTGTTGGTGCCAACGGTGCTGGCAAAACAACGACGATTCGCGCCGCGCTCGGGCTTATCAAACTCGATGCCGGCGAGGTGCGCCTGTTTGGGCAGCGCTGCGGCGCCGACGCGCCCGATGAGACACAGCGTTGTCTACGTGCCCGTGTCGGCCTCGTGCTGGACACGTGTCCCTTCCCTTCCACACTCAAGGTGACCGCAGTTGAGGCACTCGTAAGCCCGGCGTACCCCACCTGGAGCCACGACACCTTCGCCAGCCTCATCGACCGATTTGGCCTCGATCCCAAGACAAAGGTCAAGGACCTCTCCCGCGGCATGGGCATGAAACTGCAGCTTGCCTGTGCACTCAGCCACAATGCCAAGCTGCTCGTTTTGGACGAAGCCACCGCGGGCCTCGATCCCATGGCACGCGAGGAACTGCTTGATGAGCTGCTTGCCTTTGTCGCCGACGGCCAGCGCAGTGTGCTGCTCTCGAGCCACATTACGTCCGACCTCGATCGCACCGCCGATCGCGTCATCTGCATCGATAATGGCTCGATTATGTTTGACCTGCCGCGCGAGGACATTACCGACCGTGCCGGCATCGCCCACTGCACCCAATCGCAGGCTGCCGAGCTTATGGCTTGCGTCGAAGGCGCCCGTGCCGCCCACCACGCCTATAGCGTGGACGTGCTCGTGCCCAACCGTCGCGAAACGCTCGAGGCCTTCCCCGAGATTCCCTGCGATCGGGCAACCATTGATGACTACCTGCGCCTCACGCTGAAAGGGGCTTCGGAATGAAACGTGCCTTTATGTCCGAGCTCGCCATCGTTCGTACGCTCATCCCGAGCATCACGGGCGTCGGCCTATTCATCTTTGTCGTGTTGACCCTCGCCAACGCGACAGACGGCGATTCCGGCATGAGCGCCGGCGCCTGTGCGGTCAGCGCAATGTCGCCCATCATAATCATGAACTCGCTAGCTGGCTACGATAACCAAAACGGCTGGGAGCGTTATCGAGCAACGTTGCCCTTCTCGCGCAAAGACATTATTTGCGCACGCTACCTGTGCATCGTTGTCTTCTCGGTCGTCATGGCATGCGCGGCTACGCTTCTGAACATCCTCGCCCTTCCGCTCTTCGACCCCATGGGCATCCCTTCGACATGCCAGACGATCTTTGAAATCGCAACCGCCTCGGCGGCATCGATGCTCATCTCCCTCATGATGGTATTCTTGACACAGCCGCTGTTCTTCCGATTTGGACACATGGAGGCGCTGCGCCTATCCGTTGCCTTGTTTGCCCTGCTCGGATGCCTTGCCATGGCCACGCTGAGCTCCTCCAACCCCATCAGCAACTGGCTCATGTCGATTGCTGGGGCGAATCCCGATTCTGCCGTCCTCGGCTGCTTGTGCGCGGGCATCGCCGCACTTGCCCTCGCGCTATGTGCAATCAGCTGCACCGTCAGCACCAAGGTTTACCGAGCACGCGACCTGTAGGCGAGCGCGGTATCATCGGGCATGCGCCGCAGATCTGGCGCGGTCTATTATGAGGAGGTGTCCAACCCGTGTCGTGGGTTACGGCAGCATTTGCATCGGCTTTCTTTGCCGGCATCACATCCATTTTGGCCAAATGCGGCATCAGGCACACCGACTCCGATGTTGCGACCGCCATCCGTACTTGCGTGGTGCTCGTATTTGCCTGGGCAATGGCGAGCATTTCTGGATCCATCGGAGCAATCGGCGCCATTCCCGCCAAGGCCTGGCTATTCCTCACCCTCTCGGGACTCGCCACCGGCGCCTCGTGGATCTGCTACTTTAAGGCTCTCAGTATCGGAGACGTCAACAAGGTTGTACCCGTCGACAAGATGAGCACCGTGCTCGCCGTCCTCATCGCCATTGTGCTGTTTGGTGAGACAGGCAACCTGGCGGTCAAACTCGCGGGAACCGCCGTCATCACGCTCGGCACCTTTTTGATGATCGAGAAAAAGCAGTCCGCCGGCGCAGGGCACAAGCAAGACCGAACCTGGCTCGTTTACGCCCTTGGCGCCGCCGTGTTCGCAGCACTCACCTCCGTCCTCGCCAAGATCGGCATCGAAGGTGTCGAGTCAAACCTGGCTACGGCAATCCGCACCTGCGTGGTACTGGTTATGGCATGGGCGATTGTGATTGCCAAGGGAAAGCTGGAGCATGTCGTGCGCATTGACCCGCGCGAACTCGCGTTTCTCGCGGCATCGGGCATCGCGACCGGCGCGTCATGGCTGCTGTACTACTACGCCATCGCTGCAGGCCAGGTGAGCGTCGTCGTGCAAATCGACAAACTATCGATTGTCGTATCGGTGCTGTTCGCACGCCTGGCCTTCAACGAAAAGTTGTCGCGTCGAAGCGCCATCGGCCTTTTCCTCATCGTGCTGGGCACCGCCGCGCTCACGATTTGGAAGTAGCGTCGGTACCAAGCGGGATCCAGCTCGCCTAGCTCACCCGCAAATCTGTGACAAATGGCACGTCCCCGGCCCGTGCGCAACGTTCTATAATCAAAGCGTCACGGGCCTCGACCCAGCGTCGATCATCCAAGGGGATGTCTTTTTGGTCATTGTTCTTTAGGGAACGGTCAATCGCATACTAATTGGAAACGGCCGTCTTGCGGCCGTGGTTTGTTGCGCCGTTCCGCCTCCGTCATCTGCCACATATGCACCTGATAGGAAAGAACAATGAACTCTACGAATACTCAATCCTTCCCAAAAGCCACCAGCTTCGATGCAGCACTTGTGCGAGCCAAGATTATGGGGCCGAACCCCCTCAAGCTCTGCGAAGAGCTCCTTTGCGATGCGAGCATTCCCCGCGGCGCTCGCGTCTGCGACCTGGGGTCGGGCACCGGCATTACCAGCGCCCTGCTTGCCCGCGAATATGGGTTTGACACCTATGCCGTCGACCTGTGGAGCGACCCCGTCGAGAACCGCGCGTTCTTCGATTCGCTCGACATTCCCCGCGACACTATTCACCCTGTTAAGGCGGACGCCTCACAGGGGCTACCGTTTGAACGCGACTTTTTTGACGCGGTCGTGAGCATCGACTCGTACAACTACTGCGGCCGCGACCCACATTATCTGGGCGAGCGCCTGCTTCCCTATGTTAGGCGCGGGGGCATGCTGTATTTGAGCATCCCCGGCATGGTCTGCGACTGCCACGACAATCTGCCCAATTGCCTGCTCAAATCCTGGACACCCGAGCAGCTCGACTACATGCACGACATAACCTGGTGGCGTGCCATGATCGAGCCGACCCCCGGCGTCGAGATTGTCTCGATGCAGCCTATGCTCTGCACGGACGAAGCGTGGGAAGACTGGCTCGCCTGCGACAACGAGTACGCAGCAGGCGACCGCGCTGCCGTTGAATCCGGCGCGCTCGAATACCTCAACACCATCGCCATTGTGCTGAGGAAGCTCTAAACAATAGCCGCGCGAGGCCGTAAACAAACGGCCTCGCGCGGCTTCTTTCTAAATAACTTTTGGAGCAGCGGCCTAGCAGCGATTACATCCTCACACCGGGCTTGGGATGTTTGTACTGACCGTGGATGACCGTGCGCTCGCCGCGTGAGATGGCAAACTTTGGACAGCAGTGCAGGCAACGGAGACAGGCGGCGCACTCCGGCTTTGTCCAAACGGGAAGACCGCCGCGCATCTCGATCGCCGCCATGGGGCAGCGCTTGGCGCACAGGCCGCAGCCGATGCAGCGATCGGCATCGACGGCAAACTTACTCGTCTGCTGCATGCGCGGCAGCCCAATTGCGTGATACGCGCACGATGCAAACAGGAGCACGCGATGGCACATCATGTTGCCCGTGCGTCGTACCCGCACCGCCTCGATCACAGCATCAATCTGCGCCTCAGCAGCTCTATTGATGTCCTCAACCTTTTGAGGGTCAGACAGGTCGAAAACAGGCGTCCAGGTATCGGGCATCTTAACGCTCATCGCCGCATCCAGCTCGAGCCCGCGCTCACGCAGCAGATCGCGGGCAAACTTCGCCGATTGGCCGGTCGTCGAACCGTACGTCGAGACGTAGAACGTATAAGGTTGCCCGCCGTCCTTTGCGCCAGCGGCAATCGACAGGTCGGCAGTCTTCAAAAAATCGATCATTGGCGTCGGCAAGCCCCAGGCATACACCGGGGCAACAAATCCAAGCTGACAGGGCCCTCCCGCCAAGGCAAGACGAAGGGACTCGGCATCAAAGCGCTCAATCGACATGACCTTATCGCCCGTTGCCGCTGCAACACGGCGCGCCACATGTTCGCTGTTCCCCGTCGCGCTAAAGTACAGGATCATCTCGTGCCCCTCTGGAGTTGACTCGCGATTAACCGTGCTACTTGCGCAGCGGCTTGGGCAGCGGAATGCCGGCGGCGATAACGGCGGCGATGATCATGCAGACGATACCCTTGAGTGGGAAGCACATGAGCAGCAGGCCCACGACCATGACCGGCTGACGCATGACCGCACCCATCGTCGATGCCGTGCAGACGGCGACGCAAAAGACCGGATCTGCGCCGGTGAGGATGGCAAGGCCATAGCCCAGGCTTACGCCCGAGAAGATAACCGGGAAGAAGTGACCGCCGCGCCAGCCCAAGTTGATAAGAGCGGGGGTCAGCATGGCCTTGACCAGACCGGTCAAAATAAGCACGCCAGCGGGAATGGTCAGATAGGTTTCCATGAGCACGTCGGCCTGGGTCTCGCCGGCAAACATGGTATAGGGCAGGACCGTGCCACAGATGGCGAGTGCCAAACCGGCCAGCATGGCCTTGACGACAGGACGCTCCCCTATTGCATGGGACAGTGCCTCGCTTGCATGCTCAGAGACAAAGTACAGCCAGCCGCAGACGGTGCCGATCAACGACAGAGGGACGAGCCAGGTAAGCTCTAGGTTGCCCACCTCGGCGGACTCGAACCTGGGCATGCCCATGCCGCCGCCCACAAGCTGTCCAAGCAGCAGGTAGGTGCCCAGACCGCCGGCAATCGCAATACCGTAGACCACCGTCTTTTGCGCCTTGGGCAGCTTGATGGTGATCTCGCCGGACGCGGACTCATCGTCGGCGTCTTCACCCTGGCCGTCGGTGCTACCGGCAAGCGGCGCCACAAAGCCAAAGACGGGCGCGGTAAAGAGTGCCGTCAGGGCAGCCTGGGTGCCCAGCAGCGTGAGCTCCCTAAACTCGGCGCCAAAGCGACGCATGCGATCGCCGACCCAGCTGCACAGACCCGTGATGACGCCGGTCAGGCCGGCCTCCGGTCCAATGCTGCCGCCAAACAGCAACGGCAGCAATGCCGCGAGCGAAAGCTTGCCCAGGTTGTCGTACGGGTAGCGCCCGTCTTGCTTAACCTTAGCCATCACCTGATTGAGGTCATCGGTCTTGGTGCCTGTCATCTTTTCGTACAGACCGATTAACAGGCCGCCCAGCAGGCAGACAAAAAACGGGTACGGCAAAAAGCCAAACGGGCCGCTGGCAAGCTCGGGCGAAGCGACGCCCAGCGCGTGTGGAATCTCGGTCCATAGATAGTCGATGCCGTGCTCCATCGCAAAGAAGAACAGCCAGACTGCGGCACCTGCGAACGCACCGGTCACGGCAACGCTAACTAAAAACAGCGCGCGGTTTGTGGGTTTGGCAAGGTTATCCATCGGGTCCTCCCGCGGTCAAAGTCGACATAGATACGTTTTATTGTAGAGCGAGTGTGGCCCAGACAAGCCAACCGTCTGCGCCGCAAACGGCACCATTGGGAGCCATAGTGGGGCAGGCTCAAGGCTTATCCGTTGATAATCGAGGCAATCTCGCGCAAATCGTCGGCAAAGTAGATGCCGTGCTGGCGCTTCAGGCTCGAAAGCCCCTTATCAATCATGTGCCCGAGCAGCGCCTTGAGGTCGTTGTAGTAACCGTTCAGGTTGTACAAAATGCACGGCGCATCGAGATGCCCCAACGACACCGCGGACATAACCTCGGCAATCTCCTCGAGCGTGCCCGTGCCGCCCGGAAATGCGATGAACGCATCGCCGAGCTCGATCATCTTGGCTTTGCGCTCGGCCATGTCGCTCGTCACGATAAGGTCGTCGATTCCGTCGTGTTGAAACTCTGCCTCGATAAAAAAGCTCGGCTCCACACCCGTCACATGTCCGCCTGCCTCGAGTACGCTATCGGCGAGCGCGCCCATCAGTCCCGATTTGGACCCGCCGTATACGAGCGCGTGTCCGTTGGCGCCAATCCAATTGCCCAGCTCCTGCACTGCGGGCAGAAACGCCGGGTCGTTGCCGACGCTCGCGCCCAGGTAGACGGTGATGTTCATATGCAATCCCCCTCGTCGTGACGCGCGGCACCCGTTCTATCGTTGCCGGCGACGGTATTCGCGCACGCGGCGCGACAAATCGGCGAGCTCATCGCGGTCGAGTTCTTCCAAATGCTCAAGATCGTCCATAAAGCGCGCCATGGTGTCCTTTTGGCGCATCTTGATAAGCGTATTGCAGTAGTTCACCGCCACGCCCGTAAGCATGGCGATATAGAAGATACTGATGACGCTTAGGATAACGGTAATGCCGCGGGCAACCGGCGTTTCAGCGGGGATATCGCCAAAGCCAATCGTCGAGACCGTCTCAAAGCTAAACCAGAGACCATCGCCAAACGTGAGGGTCGTGGGCTCGGACAGCCAGACAGCCGTCGAGCAAAGCAGATAGAAAATAAGAAACAGGCCCGTAATGCGTGCAAAGCCAGCCTGTCGCAGCACATCGGCAAGCGTCCTGAGCTTTTTCATCGCGACCCCTTCCACGGACAACCGATCACGTTCGCTCGGTATTGTCCCACGCCTCCCCAGCAAACGGAACTAGTCATTGGGGACGTTCTTAAATGACCAGTCAAACAAGAACGTCCCCAATGACTAGTCGTTTAAGAACGTCCCCGATGACTGCCGGGCGGAACCGTTTAGCGGTGCCGCTGCCGGCTGGGCAGGCTGAGTTGGTATCCTTATGCGGTAATGTCTCGATTCGTTAGGATTGCATGTGAGAGCTGCCACTGTCCTTCGTTCAGTTATATGTCGCACCCTGGCCGCCGCGCTTACCGCGCTCGCCGTACTGAGCGCCGTCGCGCCCGCCCCTGCCTTTGCCGCCGACTCCGATCAGCAGGTCAAAACGGTCCGCGTCGGCTGGCTCGTCAACAACGAGGGCTTCCAGGACGGCACCCCCGGCGAGCGTCTCTCGGGATGGGGTTACGAGTACCTCCAGACCCTGTCGTACTACACGCCCGGCTGGCGGTACGAATACGTCTCCGGCACCTTCACCGAGCTTATGGACATGCTCGAGGCAGGCGAAATCGACCTTATGCCAAACATCTCCTACTCCGAGGAACGCGCCCAAAAGCTGCTCTTTTCCTCGAACCCCGAGGGCACCGAGCGCTACTTCATCTACGCCAAGCCCGATCGCGACGATCTGGCCAAGGGTGACCCCCGAGCGCTCCAAGGCCTTACCATCGGCTGCAACCCCGACGTTATGCAAACCTTCGTTGGCCAGCAGTGGCTCGCCAACGAAGGCATTACCTGCACCTATAAAGAAATCGACACTGGCGGCGCCCTCTTTGACGCGCTCGCAAACAACGAGGTCGATGCCATCATCATGAACGACACGACCTCGTCGCCCAGCGCCTCCCCCATGTTCTACATTGGTTCGAGCGACTACTTTTTTGCCGTCCCCAAAAGCCGGCCCGACCTGATGGACGACATCAATGCCGCCATGTCGGCAATCGCCCGCGTCAACCCACGCTATATCGACGAAGTCAAATCTAACTACTCGGCCCAAAACAGCGGTTCATCATCGCTCAACGGCCCCGAACGTTCCTGGCTCAAAACAAATGACAACACCATCACGCTCGGCTACATTACGGGCAGACTCCCCTACTGCAACGAAGACGAAAACGGCGAAATGGAAGGCTCGCTCGCATCGCTTGCGACGACGCTGCACGATAAATTTGGCATTACGGTCAAAACCGTCGCCTTTGATAGCTACAAGATGATGTCAAAGGCCCTGTCAAAGGGAAGCATAGACGTTGTGCTGCCGGTATACCGAGATTACTGGTTTGCCGAGCAATCAGGCGTTGTGCAGTCGGTATCGTTGGGGACCATATCCCTCACCGCCATCCACACCGGCAGCGACCTGAACAAAGACCTTCAGAACATCGCCTGTACCAAATCATCGTTTGTCAACAAAAATGCACTTGAAAGCCTGTTCCCCACAGCGACCGTGACCGAATACCAATCCGACGATGAAGCGTTCGACGCCCTCAGAAAGGGAACGGCGCACTGCATCGTCGCTCCCAGCTCACGCATAAAAACCATCGGCGACCGTCATGATCTCAAGGACTACGAGACGGTCGAGCTCCCTGACACCTGTGAGCTCTCGTGCTGGATTTCGCGCGGAAAGCCCGAGCTGCTGGGAATCATCAACAAGGGCATCATCAATGCCGGAGAATCGCTCTCCGCAAGCAATTACTCATCCACGTCGTACACGACCCAGGAATCAGACACGCTTCAATTCCTTTTTCGCAACCGCACCGCCATTGCCGCTACCCTCATCGGTATGTTGTCGGTCGGCATCGTCCTGCTCATCTGGGCGCTCGTGCGCGCTCGAACCGAGCGCAAAAAAGCAGACGCTGCCAACGCCGCTAAGACGGCATTCCTCACGCGCATGAGCCACGACATCCGTACGCCGCTCAACGGTATCCTGGGCCTTATCGAGATCGAGGAATTGAAGGAAGGCGATATCAAGGTCGCCCGCGAGAGCCGTGCCAAGGCGCGCGTTGCCGCCAATCACCTGCTCTCGCTGATCAACGACATCCTCGAGATGGGCAAAATCGAAGACCGCAAGCTAACACTGGAGCATGCGCCTTTTAACCTCAAAGAGCTCTGTGACGATACACTGGTGCTGTGCAAGCTCCGCGCGTCCAGTAACGGCATCACCATGCAGGACAATAGTCTGCCGTACGCCACGGGGCCATACATGATCGGCAGTCCCACCCATATCCGACAGATCATGATCAACCTGTTAGACAACAGCATTAAGTACAACAAGCACGGCGGCTCCGTCACCTTTAGTTCAAAGACCAAGCCACTCGATAACGGGCGCGCGCTCTTTTGCTTTAGCGTTTCGGATACCGGCATTGGCATGACTCCCAAGTTTTTAAAGCATATCTATGAGCCGTTTGCCCAAGAAGGTGACGATGCGCGCAGCAAGTTCCAAGGAACCGGCATGGGCATGCCAATCGTCAAGTCGCTTATTGAACTGATGGGCGGCACCATCGAAGTCACCAGTGAGCTCCATGTGGGCACCTCGTTCTACGTGGAGATTCCGCTCGATATCGACGAGAATCCCCAGGCGCGGGCGAATACGGTTGAGAGTGCGCCCGACTGCTCGCTCGCCGACATGAACGTGCTGCTCGCCGAAGACAACGAATTGAATGCCGAGATTGCCCAGACGCTGCTAGAATCCGAGGGCGTCGTGGTCACCCGCGCCGCCAACGGCAACGAGGTCGTCGATCTGTACCTGTCGCATCCCGCCGGCAGCTTCGATGCGATCCTGATGGACATTATGATGCCGGGCATGGACGGCTATGAGGCAACCCGCACGATTCGTCTGAGCGAGAAGGTCGATGCAGCCGATATCCCCATCATCGCGCTCACCGCCAATGCCTTTGCCGAGGACGCCAAGGCGGCACACGATGCCGGCATGAACGCCCATTTGTCCAAACCGCTCGACTTTAACAAGCTCAAAAACATACTTGCCCGCATCAAGAAAAACGGATTCGTTTCGCTATAGTTTGTGCTCAACCACCACGCACGACCAGAAAGGAAACCAACGATGTTTAGGCCCTTACGTCGAAAGAAACGTGCCATCACTGACGAGGAAGCGCGCGAACTGCTCGCTACCTGCAAGCGCGGCGTCTTTGCCGTCAACGGCGACGATGGCTACCCGTACGCCATCCCCGTCAACTACTTCTTTGACGCCGAGCGCGACAAGATTTATTTCCATGGCGCCAAGGCTGGCCACAAGGTCGACGCACTCAAGCGCGATGACAAGGTCTGCTTTACCGTTGGCTCTGTTAGACCAACATTGACATATAGGTGATGCCACCGTGGTATAATAGC
>CAUEQD010000006.1 GCA_959019945.1 uncultured Collinsella sp.
AGAGGACGGGGCCGAGGACGGTTAAATCAATTTGCGAAAGAATCTTGACGGTACCTTTTCTTTTAGGGGTCACCGTTTATCTGGTGGCCCCTTTCGTTATGATTACGTTGACCATAAAGACAATATGATTGGGAGTGGATGTGTTAAGCGTCTACTTTGGCGATATGCCAGAAGCGATTTACAACACAGCGACATATTTCAAAAACTCTTACCGGTCTTCTTGGATTACGGATCCCTATGCAGTCTCGATAATTAAAGATGTCGATCGATCGGTTGTTGTCTCCGAAAACGTCATCGAAAGCCCTGTGCTTGGATCCATCTCCCCACTCCAGCTTTCTGGTGGCGTGAAAACGCTGCTGCTTATGAGATTTGATCGTAAGCATATTTTTAACGCTTCTACCTGTGGTGACAACTGTGCCAAGTGGATTCTCGACATGGCGAAAGACCGCAAGCTCGTTGTGAATCTCTATCATGTGATGGACTTTGGTCGCGAGGATTTTAAAATTAAAGTCGTGAATAGCGGCCGAATCGTTCACAACATGGCCGAATTGATTCACGAGTCGATTCCGTATCTGTAGGTACTGCTTATGAACGGTTCGCATCTCGTTAAGATTTCCCGCCGCAGGGGAACTAAGTACACATTTACCATCAAGCGGAACATCACTATTGTGCGTGGCGATAGTGGCACGGGTAAGACGACACTGTTTGACATGGTCGCAGACTACATGCGAACGGGCGAGCAGTCGGGTGTCTCCTTGCAATGCGATTGTCCCTGTGTCGCCCTGACCGATTATGATTGGCGAAACCAGCTTTCGTCCGTTCATGACTCGATTGTATTTGTCGATGAGGGCTTAAAAGAGATCCATTCTGATGAGTTTGCCCATCATGTGCTGTATTCCTCGAATTATTTCGTGCTGATCTCAAGGGCTGATTTCCCCAATCTTCCGTATAGCGTGGATGAGATTTACAAGATTAAGACGAGCGGAAAATACCATTCCTTCGTCCCTGTTTATCAAGATCGCGGAAATCATCGTTATGCTATTTCCCGATCGGCGCCAAAACAGGACTTTTCTATCCTTCTATGCGAGGACAGTAAGTCTGGTTTCCAGTTCTTTGAACGGCATTTCGCTGATAGTGAGCTTACCTGTACTTCGGCCATGACGAACAGCGCGATTTTGGGCTGGTTGGATCAGCATCTCGACGATCGCGTGTTTGTTGTCGCGGACGGGGCGGCATTTGGGTGCTATGCGGACCGCGTCCTTAAGCTGCAAGACATTCACCGCGATACTGTTACGGTTTGTCTTCCCGAGTCGTTCGAATGGCTTCTGCTGAGCTCCGGCGTAATTTCAGGGCTAGATGTTAAGACGGTTTTGGAAACCCCAGAAGCCTTTGTAAACAGTGAGAAGTTTAAAAGCTGGGAGGATTTCTTCTATAAGTACTTACGTGAAATAACTGGGGATTCGGTTTTTCACTACGACAAAGACTGCATTTCGGAGGCGTTTTGTACAGGAGGTAATTCTGCGAAGGTTATGGCTCTTATCGCATGCCGAAATGTCCGATAGTTTTGTTGAATAGCGTCGCGGCGTCACTTCCTGCGGCATACTAAAGAAGCTGTACATGCTTCAGATTGGATTTTCATGTCTGAGATTTTCGAACCCAAGAATATCATCGTCACTGGCGGCTGCGGCTTCATCGGCAGCAACTTCGTGCACTACGTCGTGAACAACCACCCGGGCGTCCACGTCACCGTCCTGGACAAGCTGACCTACGCCGGCAACCCCGAGAACATCGCGGGCCTGCCGTCGGACCGCGTGGAGCTCGTCGTGGGCGACATCTGCGACGCGGAGCTGCTGGACAGGCTGGTGCCGGGCCACGACGCGATCGTGCACTACGCCGCCGAGAGCCACAACGACAACTCCATCGCGGACCCCGAGCCGTTCCTGCGCACCAACGTGGAGGGCACCTTCCGCCTGCTGGAGGCCGTGAGGAAATACGGCGTCCGCTACCACCACGTCTCCACCGACGAGGTCTACGGCGACCTGGCGCTCGACGACCCCGCCAAGTTCACCGAGGAGACGCCGTATCACCCGAGCAGCCCGTACTCGAGCACCAAGGCGTCCTCCGACATGCTGGTCCGCGCCTGGACCCGCACCTACGGCCTGCGCACCACGATCTCCAACTGCTCCAACAACTACGGCCCCTACCAGCACGTGGAGAAGTTCATCCCCAGGCAGATCACCAACATCATCGACGGCGTGCGCCCCAAGCTCTACGGCCGCGGCGAGAACGTCCGCGACTGGATCCACACCGAGGACCACTCCTCTGCCGTCTGGGACATCCTCACCAAGGGCCGGATGGGGGAGACCTACCTCATCGGCGCAAATGGCGAGAAGAACAACATCACCGTCCTGCGCATGATCCTCGAGGCGATGGGAAAGGACCCCGAGGACTTCGACTGGGTCGCCGATCGCCCCGGCCACGACCGCCGCTACGCCATCGACTCCACCAAGCTCCAGCGCGAGCTGGGCTGGAGGCCGGCCCACACCGACTTCGCCGAGGGGCTCAAGCGGACCATCGACTGGTACGTCGCCAACGAGTCCTGGTGGCGCCCCGCCAAGGAGGCCACCGAGGCCCGCTACCGCGCGCAGGGCCAGTAAGACCGCATCCCGGCGAACCGCACCGCGGGCGCCCCCGGTTATCCAACCTCTTCGATAGGAGCTTTTCCCACATGGCAGACATCGCATTCGAGAAGGACCTCTCCGTCACCGAGACCGGCATCGGGGGCCTGAAGGTCGTCGACCTCGCCGTCCACGGCGACTCGCGCGGCTGGTTCAAGGAGAACTGGCAGCGCGCCAAGATGACCGCCCTGGGCATCCCGGACCTCCGCGTCGTCCAGAACAACGTCTCCTACAACGACAGCCGCGGCGTCACCCGCGGCATCCACGCCGAGCCCTGGGACAAGTTCATCTCCGTGGCGCGCGGCTCGGTCTTCGGCGCCTGGGTGGACCTGCGCGAGGGCAGCGCCACCTACGGCAGGGTCTACACCTGCACGCTCGACCCATCGAAGGCCATCTACGTACCGCGCGGCGTGGGCAACTCCTTCCAGGCGCTCGAGGACGGCACCGCCTACACCTACCTGGTGGACGCCCACTGGTCCCTCGAGCTCAAGAAGACCTACACCTTCGTGAACCTGGCCGACCCCGAGCTCGCCATCGAGTGGCCCATCCCGCTGGACCGGGCCACCGTATCCGAGGCCGACCTGAACCACCCGTACCTCAAGGACGTCGTCCCCATGGCGCCGAAGCGCACGCTCGTCACCGGCTGCAACGGCCAGCTGGGCCATGCGGTCCGCAGACTCGCCGAGGAGCGCGGGGTCGCCAAGGACTTCGACTTCTGCGACATCGACACCTTCGACATGTCCGACCCGGACGCCTACGCACAGTACGACTGGTCGCTCTACGGCACCGTGATCAACTGCGGCGCCTACACCGCGGTGGACAGGGCCGAGACCCCCGAGGGCCGCGCGACCGCATGGAAGGCTAACGCGACCGGGCCGGCGCAGCTCGCCCGCACCTGCGCCGGGCACGGCATCACGCTCGTCCACGTGTCCTCCGACTACGTCTTCGACGGCACCGCCGAGGTCCATACCGAGGACGAGCCCCTCAGCCCGCTGTCCGTCTACGGCCAGACCAAGGCCGCCGGCGACATCGCCGTGGCCGGCTGCCCGCGCCACTACATCATGCGCTCGAGCTGGGTCATCGGCGAGGGGCACAACTTCGTCAAGACCATGAAGGCGCTGTCCGACCGCGTCGCCGACCCCGAGGACGGGCTCGCGCAGGTCACGGTCGTCGACGACCAGCTGGGCCGCCTGACCTTCACGCGCGACATGGCCGAGGCCATCTTCTACGTGCTGGGGACCCACGCCCCCTACGGCACCTATAACTGCACCGGCTCCGGCGCCGTCAAGTCCTGGGCCGACATCGCCCGCGCCGTCTTCGAGGCCGCCAACGGCAACGGGGACAGGGTGGTGCCGGTCAGCACCGCCGACTACTACGCGAGCGCCGAGGGCCCCATCGCCCCGCGCCCGGTCCACTCCGCGCTCGACCTGTCCAGGCTCGAGGCTGCCGGCTTCCACATGCCCGACTGGGAGGAAGAGCTGGGGGAGTACATCAAGACGCTCTAGCCGCTATTAACTTTTCGAGAGTAAAAGCCGCCGTTCTTTAACGGCGGCTTTTCTTGTTGGTGGCTATCTGCGCAGTGGTGCCAATAGTATTTTGCGGAAGATCTACCTCTCGCTTGGCTTGGAAGTAGGGTGGCCGGGCTGGTCGTCGTAGGCGTATTTGCTGTACACGTTGACCTCCCACTGCTTTTTTTCGACCTTTGCCACAGAATCCAGGATGAATCCGGTTGCAAGGCTCAGACCACAGAGGAACATAAACGATGCAGCAAGCATGGCAGTGGGGAAACGCGGGACCAGGCCGGTCTGAAAGTACTCAACAAAGATAGGAATGCACAAAACCAGGCCGATAATCGCGAATAGAAGCGCGACGAGGCTGAAGAACTTCAGCGGGCGGTAGTCCTTGAACAGCGTGCCGATCATCGCAACGACTTTAATGCCGTCGCTCACGGTATTGAGCTTGGACTCGGAGCCTTCCGGACGGTCGCGGTACTCGATGGGCACGTCTTTGATGCGCCAGCGGTGGTCGACGGCGTGGATCGAGAGCTCGGTTTCGATCTGGAAGCCCTCGGAAAGCACAGGAAAGGTTTTGACGAACGGGCGGCTCATGGCGCGGTAGCCTGTCATGACGTCATCGAAGCTGTAGCCATAGATCCACTTGATCATGGCGCGGACCAGATTATTGCCAAAGCCGTGGAAGGCACGCTTGTTCTCCTCGGCGTAGGTGCCGTTGGAAAGGCGATCGCCTACGGTCATGTCGGCCGTGCCGTTAAGGATGGGCTCGCAGAGGGCCTTGGCCGCCTCGGCGGGGTAGGTGTCGTCTCCGTCGACCATCAGGTAGCAATCGGCGTCGATATCGCGAAACATCTGGCGGCACACGTTGCCCTTTCCCTGACGGGGCTCAAAGCGGACTGTGGCGCCGTGCTCGGTGGCAATGCGTGAGGTATCGTCTGACGAGTTGTTGTCATAGACATAGACCGTCGCCTGCGGAAGCTCGCGGTGAAAGTCGTCGATGACTTTGCCGATCGTGAGCGCTTCGTTGTAGCAAGGGATGATGACGGCGATGGATTCAGAATTCACTTAATGCTCCTTATACATTCAATCCTAGAAAGTATAGCCGTTTGGGCCTGGCATCCTAAGATGTGGGTTAGTTCTCCAGTTTTGTTGCGCGAATCGTTTGCATGGCCGTCGGGTCTATACTGTTCATTTGTCAACGATTACGAGTAAAGGAGTTGCATCCGTGTCGGATCAGACAAAGCAACAAGAAACTCGCAGTCTGCCTGCGACGTTTGCTAAGAATGAATTTGAGAAGGACGCGTTTATCCTTCGTCAGCTGGTTACCAAGGATTTTAAGATCAAGTATCGCCGTAGCGTTCTGGGCGTCGCATGGTCGGTGCTCAACCCGCTGCTGATGATGATCGTCATGGCCATCGTGTTCTCGACGATTTTTGGCCAGGGCCGCAATGGCTCAATGACGCCCGAGATGTACCCACTGTACTTGATCGTGGGTAACATTACCTTTGCCGTCATGTCTGAGTCTACTAACCAGGCCCTGACGTCGATCGTGGGCGCTGCCCCTCTGCTCAAGAAGGTTAAGGTGCACCGCTGGGTTTTCCCGGTGCAGAAGGTGCTCTTCTCGCTGGTCAACTTTGCCTTCTCGCTGGTCGCCGTCGCCATCGTCATGCTGTGGTTCCGCGTTATGCCTTCTTGGCACCTGATTCTGTTGCCGGTTTGCCTGCTGCTGCTTATGTGCTTCTGCATGGGCCTGGGCATGATGCTCTCTGCCCTTACGGTCTTCTTCCGCGACGTTATGCATCTGTGGAGCGTCGTCATTACGGCGTGGACTTACATTACGCCCATCTTCTGGACGACTGACTATATTGCGCAAATGCCGCATCTCGTGCGTATCTTGATGTATGCGAACCCCATGTTCAACTACCTGCAGTTTATGCGCGATATCTTCCTGTTCCAGACTACGCCCTCGCTTATGACGTTTGGTATGTGCGTCGCTTGGGCGGTTCTTGCGCTTATTATTGGCTATACCGTGTTCCATAAGTCCGAGCGCAAATTTATCCTCTACATCTAAGGAGTGCTGTGATGACTGAATCTGTTGTTGATTACAGCGAGCAGCCTCTGGCTGTCGAGGTCGACGACGTCACCATGATCTTTAACATGGCGTCCGAGTCGCTGACCAACCTCAAGGAGTACTTCATTAAGCTTGCCAAGCACGAGCTGTTCTTTGAGGAGTTTAGGGCGCTTAAGCACATCTCGTTTGATATTCATCGCGGCGAGGTTGTGGGTCTGGTCGGCACCAATGGCTCCGGCAAGTCTACGATGCTCAAGATTATCGCTGGCGTTCTTGAGCCTAGCGAGGGCAGCGTTAAGGTGCACGGTAACATCGCGCCGCTGATTGAGCTTGGCGCCGGCTTTGACCCCGAGCTGACCGCCCGCGAGAACATCTATCTGAACGGCGCCCTGCTCGGCTATACCAAGGAGTTCATCGACGCCAACTTTGACGGCATTATCGAGTTCGCTGAGCTGCAGAACTTTGTCGATATGCCGCTTAAGAACTTCTCTTCGGGCATGGTGGCGCGTATCGCCTTTGCAATCGCGACGATTACCGAGCCCGATATTCTGATCGTTGACGAGACGCTGTCCGTCGGTGATGTGTTCTTCCAGCAAAAGTGTGAGGCCCGCATCCAGCACTTTATCCAGAGCGGCGACGTGACGGTTCTGTTCGTTTCGCACTCTATGGAGCAGGTTGAGCGCATCTGCCAGCGTGCCGTTTGGATTGAGAAGGGTGACCTTCGCATGGACGGCCCGGTCGATGAGGTCTGCAAGGCGTACCGCGAGCAGTTCAACTAGGTTATAATTACTTGCGCCTGACAGGCTTGTGCTTGCTTGGGCGTGCGGTTATTTGCTCCATTAGCTCAGTTGGATAGAGCAGGGGACTTCTAATCCCAAGGTCGACGGTTCGAATCCGCCATGGAGCACCATCGTTTATTAAGCCCAGACCGCTTGGTGGTCTGGGCTTTTTCACATGCCGGTGTTCTTTGTTCTTGCCGGGTATACGTTTAGGCCGAAGCCGTGGCGTGAGCTGCTATTGTGCTGCTGATGTGGATTGGTTATACGGCGCGCCAAAGGGGGCTGGAGCCGAGCGTGAGCAAGCCTCTGCTTATGACGCTGCCAGCATCGTGGTTCTTCGCGTCAATCGTACGCTGTGCCTGCGATATTGGATTGGCGTACGTGATCAAGAAGGCGTAACAAAAGCGGGGAGGACCAACTTGGCCCTCCCCGCTGTATCTAGTCTGCCTTCAGGCACTCGGGCAAGACGTTTGCAACTGCATTCATCGCCTGCGGCCTCAGGTACTGCTCATTGAGCTTTGCCTTTCTGTAGGCGTAGCGAGTGTCTGCCGAGTATTTGATCAACACATCGGTGAAGAACCGCTCCCAGCTCAGGTAGTCGCGGCTTTCGATATAGCTTGAGGGATCCTCGAGGATTTTTAAGATATCGTTACTGGGAATGAGGCCAGATTGCAGGAGTGTCCACTCGAATGATTCGGGGAGGAACAAGCGTACGTTCTTGTAAACGCGCTGTCCGAGCACCTTTTCGATGTAGGGACCAAATGCTGCTCCGTCTCCAATAGCAAGGATGTTTTGCTCGGGACATTCGTGAATCGTACGTTTTAGATTCGCAACGCCGGTAGCGGTATAGCAGGGGATCCCGAGTCGGTTGCAAAGAGCGTCGTAGAATTGATAGCCAGATTTGCTATCCTCGACAACTACGGCGTCGGGTACCTCGAATCCAACATTTAGATCCTGATACAGCATACTTGCCGTGTGGTCATATAGCGGCTTGGTCACCGAGTAGAAGCGCCTGTCGCTCTTGCGGCCATTGATTGTTTTACTTGTCGTGTTGACTAGCTTCAGGATCTCATCAACGCTGTAGGGGAGCTCGTTGGCATCGCGACGAGATATCAGAACAAAATAGTTGGACGAGCCGTTGACGGCTTTGGCGAAGTCCTTTGAGTAGATAAACTCGTTACCCTCATCTAGAAAGACGATTGAATCTTCGATGATCGATAGCTCGCGCTCCCAGCGTCTGCCGGAAAGCGTTTCGCAAGGCACGTCGCAACTGAGTGCAACGCCGCTTTCCGGTCCTCGGTCGTTGTAGTCGCGAATCATCGAGATGAGCGTCGTTTTACCCGTGCCGCTGTTGCCGCGTATAAAGGAAATATTGCGCTTAAACGTGAGTGTGTATTTGACCTTTGCACGCTCTACGACAACGGTATGCGTTCCCTTCATTACTCATCAACATCCAAAAAGTCATTCGTGGCGCCGACAAACTCCTGCATGTTTCTGACGATGCGGCCATCGTTTTCAATGCGGATTTCAAAGCTCTTCCAGGGGAATTTCATGATGTGGTATAAGGTCACCATCACATCCTGCTCTTTGCCGATCTTGAGTAGCCAGCGGGCACAGTTGTCTCCGCAGGTGGATGCGTTGAACACCATATTTGGGAGATTGCGCACCAGCAGCAGCGTCTTAACGCCGCCGGACAGTTCGAGTGGGGTGATCGAGCCCAGCTGTTTGCTTACGATGTTGTGGGGACCGATGAGCTCTGATCCGTCCACGCTTTTAATAATCTGTGCGGCCATAGGGTCTTCGAACCATGAGTCCAAGTATGAGTTCCTAAAATAGGTTTCGGTATCGTAGATGGAACCGGGGTAATCCCCCAGATGGATGCTTAACATGCGCGTCTCCAGACGTTGTGTGACTGCAATGATTATATGCCAGTAATAAAGTGCCGCCAGTAGCGAGGTCGCTGCTGGCGGCACTGGCATTATTAGCGTGTGAATCGCGTTGATGGATTTGCTCGCGAGGCTACTTTTCGAGACGTTCCCTCAGCAGCTCCAGCGCGTGGGCGTAGCCTTGCAGGCCCTCGCCGGTGATGGTGGCGAAGCAGGCTAGGCGGGCGTAGCTCACCTGGCGGAAGTCTTCGCGCATCTCTACGGCGCTGATGTGCACCTCGACGGCAGGGATGGCAACGGCCTTGAGGGCGTCGAGGATCGCCACGCTCGTATGCGTGTAGGCAGCCGGGTTGATGACGATGCCGTCGACCTTGCCGTAGGCCTCCTGGATCTTGTCGACGATGTTGCCCTCGTGGTTGGACTGGAAGACCTCGACCTCGTCGAAGCCCTGTGCGGCGCCCGCTTCCTGGCAGATCTGCACTAAGCGGTCGTAGTTGTCGCTGCCATAGATGCCCGGCTCGCGAATGCCGAGCATGTTGAGGTTGGGGCCGTTGATGACGAGTGCTTTCATGGTTGCTTCCTTTGCAGTCGAGAAACCACCACAAAGGTGCCTGTCCCCTTTGTGGTGGTTTTTTTAGAGAGCGGGTGGGAGGGTGTCGAGGAGGGCTTGGGCGGTATTGGCGGCGCAGACGCGTGAGTCGATGATGTGGTCGGCCCAGGCGCGGTAGCGTGGCATACGTTGTTCCGCGAGCTTATCGATGCCGTCGCGTGCGGTGATGGGGCGGCCCTTGTGGGCGAGCTCTTCGAGCTTGCGGTTGAGCATCACAATTTTGCTGTTCTGGTGCAGCAGCGGATAGTTCTCGTCTCGCGTGACCACGCCACCGCCGGTGGAAAGCACCAGGCCGCTGCGCTTGGAGATGTCGGAGAGCGCCGCCGTTTCCTGCTCGCGGAAGGCCGCCTCGCCGCGCTCGACGATATAGTCGGCGCAGGGCATCCCCAGGCGTTCCTCAAGCGCGCGATCCAGGTCGATGTGCTCTCGCCCCGTGAGCAGGGCAATCTGCTCACCCACGCGGGTCTTGCCCGAGCCCGGCATGCCGATCAGCGCGATGTTCTGTTCGCGGCGTGACAAGCGCTCCGTTACGTCCAGGATGCGCTCGCGCGGGGTGACCTGGCCGGTATAGCGCTCGACGGCCTGTGCCGCTTGGGCCACGAGCATCAGCAGGCCGCCGATGCAGGGGATACCGCGGCGCTCGGCCTCGAGCATGAGTCCCGTGCGGGCGGGGTTGTAGACAATGTCGATAACGCCTTCGAGCGCATTGAGCCCTTCGAGCGTGCAAGGCGCGTCGGGGCAATGGGGGAACATGCCGGCGGGCGTGCAGTTGACGAGTAGGGCGGCGTCGGACTGCTGCACGATGTTGCCGTAGTTGACCTCGCTCGTGCGACCCACGGGCACAACGATGGCGCCCAGGTCTCCCAGCACCATCGTTGCCGTGGTGCCGGCGCCACCGGTGGCTCCGAGCACGAGGGCCTTCTTGCCGGCAACCTCCACACCCAACTCCTCAACCAGGCATTGGAAGCCAAAGTAGTCGGTGTTGTCGCCGCGCAGGCGGCCGTCGGGCAGGCGCGTGATGGTGTTGACGTTGCCCATACGCTCAGCGAGCGGGCTCAGCTCGTCCAGGTACTCCATGACGGCGCGCTTGTAAGGGATAGTCACGTTGGTGCCCTCCCACTCTTCGCCCGTCATAAAGGCCGCGAGGTCCTCAGGCTCGCGCTCAAATCGCACGTACTCGAGCCCAGCGAGCTCTTTGTAGATGGTCGGGGTGTAGCTGTGGCCCAGCACGCGGCCCAGCACGCCGTAGGGGCGGGTTGCGGCGGTATCGGTCATCTAGAGCACCTCCGTGTAGCTGCCAAAGTAGGTGAAGCTCTCGCACACGTCGTCGATGGAATCGAGCAGGTCGTCGAGGGCCTTGCTGCCAAAGGGGCAGTCCAGATCAAAGTAGAACATAAACTCAAAGTCGTGGCCGGGGATGGGGCGGCTCTCGAGTTTGATGAGGTTGATGTTGAGCGCGTAGAAGCGCTCGAGCACGCGATAGAGGGCACCCGGCTCATTGGCCGTGGTGATCATGAGCGAGGTACGGTTGGCACCGGGATAGACGCGTGGCTCGCGGCTGATGACGACAAAGCGTGTGTAGTTGTTGTCCGAGTCCTGGATGTTGGACTCCAGCACCTCCAGGCCATAGAGTGTCGCGCAGCTGCGCGATGCGATGGCGGCAACATCGGTGCGCCCGGAGCTGGCGACCATCTCGGCCGACATGGCGGTGTTGGGGTACTTGGTGGCGTGCAGGTCGTGGGACTCGATAAAGCCGGCACACTGGGCAATGGCTTGGCCGTGGCTGTAGACCTCGCGCACGTCGGCGAGCTTAGTGCCGGGCTTGACGAGCAGATTGTGGTCGATCTTGAGGCGAAGCGAGCGCACGATGTGGAAGTCGAACTGGGCGAGCAGGTCGTAGACGGCGTTGACCGAGCCGGCGGTGGAGTTCTCGATGGGCAGCACGCCAAACTCGCAGAAGCCGTCGCGCACAGCGCGCATAACGCCTTCGAAGGTCTCGAAAAACGCGATGTCGGGCACGTCGAAGAGTTTGCACGCGGCGATTTGGCTGTAGGCACCTTCGACGCCCTGGCAGGCGACGGTTGCCGTCTGGGGGAAGGGTGTGTCAAAGGCTGCGGCCATGGCATGGGCCTTTTGCGACACCGTGATGCCCTTGAGCTCGTTGATGTAGCGCTGCTGCTCGGCCTTGCTCATGCTCATGAGGAGACGGAACAGGGTGATGGTCTGCGCCTTGTAGCGCTCGGGCGCGCGGCTGGCGAGGTTGTTGAGCTTGGAGCGCTCACGGGCGGGGTCGAAGACGGCCTTGCCCATCTCGATTTTTGACTTGGCTACCTCGGTGGCAATGTCCATTCGCTCGACAAAGCTGTTGAGGAGCGTGGTGTCGATGCCATCGATGGCCTGGCGGATGTCAGCAAGGTCCATGGAGGCCCCTTTCACGTAACGGCTGAGTTGGCAGGCAACCCAGGTGAGTCGGGTTAGAGCTGGGCGGCGTCCTCGAGGAGAGCGTCCCAGATGGCGAGGGCGGCAGCTGCTTCGGCTACGGGGACGGCTCGGGGGACGATGCAGGGATCGTGGCGGCCGTGGATCGAGAGCTCGGCATTTTCCATGGCGTCCATGTCTACGGTCTGCTGCTCGCGGCCAATCGAGGGCGTTGGCTTTACGGCCATGCGCCACATGACGGGCGCGCCGGTCGAAATACCGCCCAGGATGCCGCCGGCGTTGTTGGACTCAACCTCGATCTCACCGGTCTCGGCGTCGATGCGATACGGATCGTTGTTCTCGCTGCCGCGCATGGCGGCCACGGCAAAGCCCATGCCAAACTCCACGCCCTTTACGGCGGGAATGCCAAACGCGATTTGCGCGATGCGGTTCTCGATGCCGTCGAACATGGGGTCGCCGATGCCCGCGGGAAGCCCGTAAATGCCGCACTCCACGATGCCGCCGATACTGTCGAGTTCGTCGCGCGCGGCAAGAATCTCCTCGCGCATGCGGCCGGCTGCGGCGGCGTCAATGCACGGCAGATCGTTCGTAAGGATCGCCTTGCGGTCGGCCTCGCGATAGACCATATCGTCCATGGGCAGGTCGGAGATGCCGCCGATCTGCGCGACGTGCGCCATGACCTGAATGCCGCGGGCCTCGAGTGCCTGCAGCGCAATGCCGCCGGCGATGCATAAGGGGGCCGTTAGGCGGCCGGAAAAATGCCCGCCACCAGCGACATCGTGCATGTTGTGGTACTTCACGCGCGCAGGGAAGTCCGCATGTCCGGGACGGGGCTTGCGGCGCAGCTCGGAGTAATCCTTGGAGCGCGTGTTGGTGTTCTCGATAATCGCTGCGATGGGTGCACCAGTGGTATGTCCATCGACCACACCGGCAATGATATGCGCGGCGTCGGCCTCGCGGCGCTTGGTTGCGGTCTCGTCGCGACCGGGGGCACGGCGGTCCAAAAAAGTCTGCAGCACATCTTGGTCAACGGCGATACCCGCGGGGATGCCGTCGAGTGAGCAGCCGATAGCAGGGGAGTGCGACTGGCCGAAAATGCTCAGATGTAAAACGTTGCCAAAGGTCGAGGACATGCTATTCCTCCTCGAGCGTGACCTTGCCGCCCAGCAGGCGGTAGTGGTCGAAGAAATCGGGATAGGACTTGTTGACGGCCTCGGCGCCGTGGATCACGACCTCGCCGGTGGCACGGCTCGCGGCGATGGCGGCCATCATGGCGATGCGGTGGTCGTTGTGCGAATCGACCTCACCGCCGGTGAAGGCATCGACGCCCTTGATGATGAGGTCGTCACCGGCGATGCGCACCTGCGCGCCCAGCGCGGTGAGCTCGCGGGTGGTGGTGGCCAGGCGGTCGGATTCCTTGATACGCAGACGGGCGCAATCGCGGATGAACGTGCGGCCCTGAGCCAGCGAGGCAACGGCCGAGATAACGGGCACCAGGTCGGGGATGTCGTGGGCGCTCATCTCAAAGCCGGCGAGCTTGTCGGACTGCACGGTGGCGGCGTTGGTGGAGCGCACGATGCGGGCGCCAAAGCGCGAAAGCGCGGCAAGCACGTTGCGGTCGCCCTGCGCGGAGCTCAGCGACACGCCCTCCACGGTGATGGGGTCGCATCCGATGGCGCCAGCGCACAACCAAAAGGCGGCGTTGGACCAGTCGCCCTCGACGGCCACGCTGCCGGGCGTGCGGTACGAGCCACTGCTCACGCGGAAGTTCGTGACCTCGGGCTGACCGTCCTTGGCGGGAATGCGCTCGACGTTGACCTCAACGCCAAAGGCCTTCATGGCCTGGATCGTCAGGTTGATGTAGGGGCGGCTCTCAATGAGGCCGGTCACCTGCACGCAGGAGGGCTGGGCGAGCAACGGGGCTGCCAGCAGCAGGCCCGAGATGTACTGCGAGCTCACATTGCCCGGCAGCACAAAGGTGCCCGGGCGCATGCGTCCGCTTGTCTTGAGCGGAAAACCACCCAGACCCTGTAGGTCGCAGCCGGCGGCGATGATCTCGTCCGAGAGCGGGGAGAGCGGGCGTGCGCCCAGACGACCCTGGCCCACAAAGGTGGCCTCTGCGCCCATCGCGCAGGCGACGGGCAACATAAAGCGGAGTGTGGAGCCGCTTTCGCCGCAGTCAAGCGTGCCGCCGGCAAGGGCCTTGAGCAGGCCAAACTCAACACTCTTCATGGTGGGGTGAACCTGGAAGCCGTCCTCGACGGTCTCGATGCGGGCACCCAGGGCCGTAAGGCAACGCACCGTAGCCTCGATGTCGGCGCAGGTGGTGTTGCAGGTGACGTGCGTCTCGCCGTTGGCAAGCGCAGCGCAGATGATCAGGCGATGCGCCATCGACTTGGACGCGATGGCGGGAACGGTGCCCTTAAGCGGGGACGGGGTGATGCGGGCTAGCATGCGGATGCGTCTCCCTTCTGGCCGAGGCCCTCGGCAATGAGTTCGTGGAAAGTGGAAAGCGGCGTGCGGTCGATGCTGCAGCGGCCAATGCCGTGCGGAATCACCAGGTCGATGGTGTCGCCCGCGCGCTTCTTGTCGTGGAGCGCCTCGGCAAAGACGGCATCGGCATCGAGGTCGCAGCGGGTCTTGAGGCCGTGGCGGGCGCAGAGTTCCTCAATACGACCGGGCAGTGCAGCATCGCAAACGCCGTGCAGGGCCGCGGCGCGCGTGATGATGCCCATGCCGATCGACACGCAGTTGCCGTGTCCGAGTTCAAAGTGCTCGCAGGCCTCGACGGCGTGTCCGGCGCTGTGTCCAAAGTTGAGCAGCTTGCGCTGGTTGGTTTCGTGCTCGTCGGCGACGACCACGGCGCGCTTGATGTCGATGTTGCGGGCGATGATGAGTGCTACGCGGGCCACATCGCGGTTGAGCAGCTCCAGCGTGAGCGGGGTCTTCTCCAGCTCGGCGAAAAGCTCCGGGTCGGCGATCACGACGTGCTTGACGACCTCGCCGCAGCCGTCGGCGAACTGCTCGGGCGTGAGGGTGGCCAGGCACCCCACGTCGGCGATAACCACGCTCGGCTGCCAAAAGGCGCCGGCCAAGTTCTTGCCGGCAGCCAGGTCGATGGCGGTCTTGCCGCCCACCGACGAATCCACCATGGCGAGCAGGCTCGTCGGGATCTGCACAAACTTGCAGCCGCGCATGTAGGTCGCGGCCACAAAGCCCGCCACATCGCCCACGACGCCGCCCCCGAGTGCCACGATCACGTCGGAGCGCGAAAGCTCGTGCTCGGCCACAAACTCCAAAATGGCAACATAGGTTTCGGCGCGCTTATGGGCCTCGCCGGCCTCGAAGGTGCAGATGCTCACCTCGTAGCCTGACGCCTCCAGGCTCTGCTTAACGGGCATCTGGTAGAGCGGGCCCACGTTGGTGTCCGTCACGATGACGGCCTTGGTGCCGCCAGCAGTGGCGCGCACGAGCGGTCCCGCCTGCTCCAGCAAAAACGTGCCAACATGCACCTGGTAGGGGCGTGCAGTGTCGATATCGATGGTAATCGCCATAAGCTTCGGTCCTTTCGACCTGGCGTGATAGGTGGTCTAGTGGGAGGCCTCGTCGTCGAGTGCGCGCTTAATGCGGTCGCCCTCGGCAAGGAGATTCTCCAGATAGCGCTGGTCGCGCTCCTTGAGCGCACGGCTGTAGGCGCCAAGCGACTCGATCAGATGGTCGATCTCGAAGGCGAGCGCGTCGGCGTCGTCGATCATGAGCTCGGACCACATTTGCGGGTTGAGGTGCGCCACACGGGTGAGATCGCGATAGCTACCGGCCGAAAAGCCGTGGTGGACCTGGGCAGTGGGGCTCTTAACATAGGCGTTGGATACCACGTGCGCAAGCTGGCTCGTGAAGGCGATGACGCGGTCGTGCTCGGCGGCGCTGGTCACGCTGAACTTGCCAAAGCCCAGGGGGCGCACCATCTCGCGCACCTGGCCCAAAAGCTCCAGCTTAAGTGCATCGTCCACCGCGGGCGGCACGAGCACGAGCGGGGCGCCCTGGAACAGGTCGGCGCGGGAGTGCGCATAGCCCGAGTACTGCGTGCCCGCCATGGGGTGCGCACCCACAAAGTAAAAGCCGTGCTCGCGGGCAAGCTCAAAGGCGCGCTCGCACACGATGCCCTTGACACCCACCGTGTCGATCACCACGGGACCCATGATGGCGTCGGTGTCGGTGGCGTCGGCGAGCGCCTGGGCGTGCGCCTCGAGCCACTCGATGCATGCCTCGGGATAGCAGGCAAGGACGATGATGTCGCATTCGCCGAGTGTCTTGTCGTTGAGCTCTCCGGCGACAGTGCCCATGCTGGCGGCCGTCATGACATCGTCATCGGGGTCCCAGGCCAGCACGCGAACGCCCGCCTGCGCATAGCCGCGGGCAAAACTGCCGCCGATGAGGCCCAGGCCCACGATGCCGGCGCACTTAGGGCCGCCCTGGTTAACGCGCGCGTTTCTCACCGTACCCACGGCTACTCCACGGTTCCTTGGCAGACAACCTCGCGGATGGCTCGGATGCGGCGCATGGTGTCGTCGAACTGATCGGGGGTGAGGGCCTGGGCGCCGTCGGACCAGGCGCGGCTCGGCTCGTCGTGGACCTCGATCTCCAGGCCGTTGGCACCGCAGGCGGTCGCGGCGAGCGCCATGGGCTCAACGTAGCGGGTGTAGCCGGTGGCGTGGCTGGGGTCGGCGACGACGGGCAGGTGCGACAGGTGGTGCAGCACCGGCACGGCGTTGAGGTCGAAGGTGTTGCGGGTGCGGGTCTCGAAGGTGCGGATGCCGCGCTCACACAGGATGACGTTGTCGTTGCCCTCGCTCATGATGTACTCGGCGGCCATAAGCAGCTCATCGATCGTGCCGGACATGCCGCGCTTGAGCAGAATCGGGGTCTGAGTCTTGCCGACCTCCTTGAGCAGGGGGAAGTTCTGGGCGTTGCGGGCGCCGATCTGCATGACGTCAATCTTCTTGTCCAAGAAGACCTGCACGTCGCGCGGGTCCATGATCTCGGTGACGATCGGCATGTCGAGCTCGGCAGACGCCTCGCACAGCAGGTCGAGGCCGGCGGGACCCATGCCCTGGTAGGCGTACGGGGAGGTGCGGGGCTTGTAGGCACCGCCGCGCAGCATCGTGGCGCCGGCGGTCTTCACGCGGCGGGCGATGCGGATGAGGTTCTCGCCCTCGACGGAGCAGGGGCCGGCGATGACCTGGAACTGGTCACCGCCGATTTTGACGCCGTGGCCGCAGTCGATGACGGAGTCCTCGGGGTGGAACTTGCGGTTGGCACGCTTGAACGGCTCGGAGACGCGCTGCACGCGCTCGACGACGTCCATGGACTCGAGCAGGAACGGGTCGATCTTGGTCGTGTCGCCCACCAGGCCGATAATCGTCTCATTCTCGCCGCGCGAGACATCGGTCTTCAGGCCCTTTTTCTCAATCCAGCTGACGATATGGCTGACGGCCTCGTCGCTGGCGCTCTGCTTTAAAATAGCAATCATGGTGTGCCTCTCACCTCGATGGATAACCCTTGCAAAAACGGCCCGCATCGCGAGCCGTGTATATATGGTGCATGAGAGTTTATACTATCTGACTCGCTTTTGCCTTCTAAAGTGGGCCGTTGCGCCGCGTCTTCCTCGGAATTGCAAAGCTTTTTCTTTTATTTTGATAGCCCGTGGTGCACTTGGGTATAATGCCAAACGTTGGCCCTATTAGCTCAGGGGATTAGAGCGTCTGCCTCCGGAGCAGAAGGCCGTTGGTTCGAATCCAACATGGGGCACCATCGAACGTAAGACCGTCCGAACCTCGCATGGTCCGGGCGGTTTTTCTTATATCGACGCGACGTGATGGGACGTGGTATGGCAGCAACGGATATCGAGCGCGGACTCTCGACCGCCGAGGTCGAGGAGCGCATCGCCGCCGGTAAGATCAACCGCAACATGGAGCTCAAGACCAAGTCGGTCAAAGAGCTCATCATCGAGAACCTCTGCACGCTGTTCAATTTGATCAACGTGATCTTGGCGTTCCTGGTTATTTTGACCGGTTCGTTTAAGAATCTGACGTTCCTGTTCGTGGTGTTCCTCAATACCGCCATTGGCGTCATTCAGTCCATGCGTTCCAAGAAGATGGTCGATAAGCTCACGCTGCTGACCTCCAAGAAGGCCATCGCGGTGCGCGACGGCGTCGAGGTGGAGCTCGACTTGGACCAGATCGCGCTCGATGACATCATCCGCCTGGGGCGCGGCGATCAGATTCCCGCTGACGCCGTGGTGGTTTCCGGCGAGGCGCTCGTGAACGAGAGCCTGCTGACGGGCGAGAGCGACCTTATCAAGAAACAGCCTGGTTCCGAGCTCATGAGCGGCAGCTTTATCGACTCGGGCCTGCTGCGCGCCCGCGTGATTCATGTCGGCGCCGACAACTACGTGGCTAAGATCAATAACGAGGCCAAATACGTCAAAAAGGTCAATTCCGAGATCATGAACGCGCTTAACGTCATCGTGCGCTTTGCGAGCATCATCATGATCCCGCTCGGTTTGGCGTTGTTTGCCTCGAGTGTGAGCGAGCTGTGGGATGCCGCGGGAACCCCGGGCGATAGCGCACTTTCGTGGTGCTTCTCCGAGCTGTTGGCTGGTCATGTGCCTTCGTCGGCGCTGCTGTCCACGGTGGGTGCCCTGCTGGGCATGATCCCGCAAGGCCTGGTGCTGCTGACCTCGTCGGTGCTCGCCATCGCCACGGTGCGCCTGGCCCGCCGCAAGGTGCTGGCACAGCAGCTCTACTGCATCGAGACGCTCGCTCGCGTCGACGTGCTGTGCCTGGACAAGACGGGCACCATCACGTCGGGCCGTATGGAGGTCGAGGGCACGTATCCGCTGCCGGTTGAGGGCGTGAGCCTAGACGCCGGCTCGGACGAGGCGGCCGTTCCCGTCGATACCACGGTGCTCGATTTTGCGCTGGCTAACGTCGCGCGTGCGACTTCGGCCGATGCCAACGAGACCTGCCAGGCGCTGCTCAACTATTACGCCGATCGCCCGGTCGAGGTGTCTGAGCCGCTGTCGGTCATTCCGTTCTCGTCCTCCAAAAAGTGGAGCGGCGCGTCGTTTGCGCAGGGCTCCTATGTGATGGGTGCGGCGCAGTTTGTGCTCTCTGATCGTGCGTTTGCCCAGGTCGAGAACCGTGTCGCCGAGCTTGCCGATACCTGCCGCGTGCTCGTGGTGGCGCGCGTGGACGGCTTTACGCCCGATGGCGATATGGTGGGCGAGGCCGAGCCCGTGGGCTTTGTGACCATCCGCGACGAGATTCGCACCTCGGCGGCCGAGACCATCGGCTACTTTAACGAGCAGGGCGTGACCCTTAACGTGATCAGTGGCGACGACCCGCGTACGGTGTCGTCGATCGCGCGCGTGGTGGGCGTGCCGGGGGCGGACGCTTATGTGGACGCCACGACGCTCGATACGCCGGCCAAGCTCGATGCCGCAGTGGACCGCTACCATGTTTTTGGTCGTGTGACCCCGCAGCAGAAGCGCGAGCTCGTGCAGGCACTCAAGCGCCGCGAGCACACCGTGGCCATGACGGGCGACGGCGTCAACGACGTGCTGGCGCTCAAGGAGGCCGACTGCTCCGTCGCCATGGCGGCCGGCTCCGATGCCGCGCGTAACGTTGCTGAGATCGTACTCGTCGACAACGACTTTGCCTCGATGCCTGCTGTGGTGGCCGAGGGCCGTCGCTCCATCAACAACCTGCAGCGTTCGGCCTCACTGTTCCTGACCAAGACGCTGTTCTCGATGGGCCTGGCGGCGCTGTGTATCGCGCTGCCGCCGCACCCCTTCGAGCCCATCCAGATGACGCTCATTAACTTCTTCTGCATCGGCGCGCCGGGCTTTGTGTTGGGCCTGGAGCCCAACAATGCTCGTGTGAAGGGTGCGTTTTTGAGCAACGCACTCAAGCGTGCACTGCCGGCGTCGATTGCGGTCATTTTGGCTGCGGCGCTCGATATCTTTGTGGCGCGCGTGTTTGGCTTTAGCCAGCTCACGCTGTCTACGATGTGCCTGCTTACGTCGTGCGCGGCGAGCGTCAGCCTAATCTGGCGCATCTCGCAGCCTCTCACGCCCTTACGTGTGGTGCTCTTTGTGTTTGTAGTCGCCGGCATCCTGGTGGGCGTTATCGGATTCCCGGAGCTGCTGTCTATTGCCAACCTGTCGATGGGCCAGATGGTTATCTTGGCTGTTATCGTGGTCTTTACCTGCTCGGTGTTCTTTAAGCTCGCCACGATGATGGATTCACTCAAGCCGCGTCGTCGTCATGCCGCAACTGGTTTTGGCCGCGGTGTGCGCGTCCGCCTGGGTCGCGGTGGCGGCAAGGTGAGCTCGACGGGCTCGACGGCCGAACGTTTTGCCAAGCGCGTCGCCGCCGACATGGCGCAGCGCCGCGAAGATCGCACCGCTCGCGAGGCCGAGGCCCGCGCACTCGAGGGCGTGGCCCAGGCCCAGCCCAAGAAAAAGAAGAGTACCGGAGCTAAGCGCTCTCGTGTGACCAAGTCCGCCCAAGGCATCAAAGTCTCGATGCCAAGCAAAAAGAAGAAGTAGCTACGCGCCCTGGCGATGTTGAATTGGTGCCTTGTTCCTGTGGGGCCGTGGCGATGTTATGCTCTAACCTCGATTGTTTGAATTGCTTCGAAAAGAGGATGCCGTGATCTGCCCGCATTGCCTTAAGACTATCGAGGACGGCGCCTCGTTCTGCCCCTACTGCAACGCCTATGTGGGTCCGGGCGATGGTCCCGAGCACACCGAGTTCGTGTTCTGTGAGGGCTGCGGTGCCCGTCTTTCTCCGCATGATCGTACGTGCCCAAAATGCGGACGCCCCGCTCCGGGTATCCTCTCCGAGGACGCGGCCGCATCCGACCTGGCAGCGGGCCGCACGGCGGGCTTTCCGCGCCTAACGCAAGAGCAGATCGATACCGAGGTGCCGCATGCGCCGGCCTCTGCCGCTGCGGTGCTTTCGGACGCCGCCGACCCCAATGAGACCTGCGTGCTGCCAGCTTTCGATAAGGATTTCGGTATCCCCAAGGTCGATATTCCCACGCCCGTTTCCCTGCATGACGATGCTCAAAAACCCAAGCGCAAGGTGCACCCCGACGAGGACGCCTATCACAAGCATAAGCGTCATATCCCCAAGCCGCTCGTCGTCATCGCGGTCCTTGCCGTCGTTTGCGGCGGTGCCTATTGGTTCGTGACGACCGATCCCATGGGTGTCATGCCCGGCTTTTACGACCAGTTTGGCCAAGCTGCACAGACCACCTTCCCCACGCGCCAAAAGGGCGAGGCCACTGAGGACGATACCAAGCAGGACGATTCTGCCGAGGTGGTCCAGGAAGAAACCGTGCTCACCGATGATCAACTCTATACCAGGCTCGACGGTCTGTATCAGACCATCGTGTCCTACGCTGACGAGGACCAGATCGGCGAGGTCATCGATTCCTTTAACAACGGCTATCTCCGAACGCCGCTGTCCACCCGTCAGGAGCTGTCGCAGAGTGCCTACGCCCTGCGCGACCAGATCAAAAAGACGCAAGATGAGCTCAACAACCTGAAAGTACAGGACGATACGGTCTATGCGGATGACATCGCCCACTTAAAGCAGCTTGCCGAGTGGATGTATGAGCGCGTCGACGTGATCTGCCAGAGCTGGGACATCTCGCTGGCCATTCCCGATGGCGAGTCGATGAGTTCCCACCAAAGCGAGATCCTGGCGCCCATCGCGCAGGGTGGCAACAGCGCGCTGAACCAGTACGACGCCAATGTGGGTTCCTGGAAGCCGCAGCAGCGTTCCTAAAATTAGTTCGCCATAGTCGGCATAACCTACGTGCGCAATTGATGTAAGCCCGTGCTTATTGCTACAATTCGTACAAATATGCTTTAAACGCACGAGGAAGGAACCACATGTTTGGTTTTAAGAAAGAGCTCTACACGCCCGAGTATCAGCTTGTCGGCGACGAGTGCGCCGTAATCGAGACGTCGAAGGGTACCATCAAGGTCAAGTTTGACGGCGAGGGCGCTCCCATTCATGTCGCGAACTTCTGCGAGCTTTCCACGATGGGTTTCTATGATGGCCTTAAGTTCCATCGCTATGTGCCCGGCTTTGTCATTCAGGGCGGCGACCCCAATACCCGCGATATGTCCGGCGTCGACGTCGCTGCCGGCCTTGAGGGCCCCGACGGCATGCCCGGTACCGGTGGCCCCGGCTACTGCATCAAGGGCGAGTTTGCCACCAATCCGCGCAACAGCCATGTTGATGGTGCCCTTGCCATGGCACGCTCCATGGACCCCGATTCCGCGGGTTCGCAGTTTTACTTCTGCCTGGGTGCCCAGCATAACCTCGATTCCGGTTACACCGTCTTTGGTACCACGGTCGAGGGTCTCGATGTGATTTCGCAGCTGCGTGCCGGCGACGAGATCGTCCATGTCGAGATCGTTCACGAGTAAAGGGGACTTCCTTGAATAGCCAGCTGATCCAACAGGGCCGCGCCGCTTACCGCGCGGGTGATTTTTCCGCTGCAGCCCAGATGCTTGGGGCGGCAAAGACTCCCGATGAGATTATGGGCGAGGCCGATCACCTTCGTGGTAACGCCTTGATGCACCTGGGCATGTATGCCGAGGCCGCCGAGGCCTATGCCGCCGCCCTCAACGACGGCACCTACGGCAAGCGCGGCGCGCTGCTCACCAACCGCGGCAAGGCGCTCGCCGCCGTGGGCGACTACATGACGGCCGCCCAGGCGTTCTCTGCTGCTACACAGGATGCTTCCTATGCCACGCCGTTCAAGGCCTATCTGGGCCTGGGCAATGCGCTGTTCCAATCGGGCGACTATGCCAACGCGGGAACCGCCTTCCGTCAGGCTGCCATCGATGGCGCCAATCCGGCTCCTGCCGCCGCACTCGGCGAGCTCGGTCGTTGCTTCATTAAGCTCGGCCGTCCGGCGGATGCCGTGGAGACTTACCGCACGGCTATCGACTTTGCCGGCCCCCGCGACGACACGCGTGCGCTCAACGCCGGCATGGGTCAGGCGCTTTCTGCCGCCGGCCGCCCCTCCGACGCACTCGATGCCTTTAACGCCGCTACTGCCGATGGCATCTACCAGCTCACCTCCGAGCAGGCCGATGAGCTTGCCCGCGTGCACGATTCGCTTGCCGCGCTGTCTGCCCAGACGGCTATGGCCACGGCTCCGGCGCCCGCGATGGACGCTCCTGTCGTCGATCCTCTCGATCCTACGGGCGCGACCGGTCAGTTTATGCCCGATCCCTCGGACACCGGCTTCTTTACGCTGTCCGAGTCCGAGATGGTCCAGCAGGACCGTCAGGATCGTAAGCAGGCCAAGGTCCGTCGTCGCCATCGCCATACGGGTCTTAAAGTCTTCATCGTGCTGCTTCTGCTTATTTTGATCGCCGCGGGCGGTCTGGGCTTTGCCTACACGCGCGGCTTTGGCTTCCCGTCTCAGGAGTCTGTCGTTACCGATCTGTTCCAGGCTGCCGGCGACGGTGACGCCGCAAAGGCCGAGTCTTGCCTGGCCTCGAGCCTGTCCGAGGACGCTAAGTCGATGATCATCTCCTCGATTCCGCAGGGTGCCACCGTGTCCGTCGAGGGCATGGATCAGTCCATGACCGAGACGACCGCCAAGGTGAAGGCATCGCTGTCCAAGGGCGGCGAGCAGGAGTACACCGTCAAATTCGTGCGCTCCGACAACCATATCGGCTGGGCCGTTTCTTCGCTCGATATGGATTTCTCGGCTGCTGACAACCAGTAGTGACCTTATGGGATTTAGCTTTGCCCGGCGCTTCACCGCAAGTGAGGTGCCGGGCTTGCGCTAGTATGATGAGCTAGTAGTTTTCCAGCAATCATCCAACACATCAGGAGTTGCGTTGTTTTCTTTGATGGATATGTTCTTCGGTAGCTATGCGGGCGATCTTGCCATCGACCTCGGCACCGCAAATACGCTTGTCTCCGTGCGTGGCAAGGGCATCGTCATTCGCGAGCCCTCTGTTGTCGCCATCGACAAGAACGACGAGCGCATCCTCGCGGTCGGTATCGAGGCAAAGCGCATGCTCGGCCGTACGCCCGGCAACATCGTGGCCGTTCGTCCCCTGAAGGACGGCGTCATCGCCGACTTCGATGTTACCGAGGCCATGCTCCGTTACTTTATCGACAAGGCGTCTGAGAAGCGCTATCCGTGGACCCCGCGTCCGCGCGTTGTCGTCTGCGTTCCCTCCGGTGTCACGTCGGTCGAGAAGCGTGCCGTCTTTGAGGCCACGATCCAGGCCGGCGCCCGCCAGGCCTACCTGATCGAGGAGCCCATGGCTGCCGCTATCGGCGCCGACCTGCCCGTCGAGGAACCCACCGGCTCCATGGTCATCGACATCGGTGGCGGTACCACCGAGGTTGCCGTTATCGCTATGGGTGGCATCGTCGTCTCGCAGTCCATCCGTATTGCCGGCGACGAGTTCGATCAGGCCATCCTCACGCACGTTCGTGATGCCTACAACCTGGCCATCGGCGAGCGTACGGCAGAGGACATCAAGATCAAGGTCGGCTCCGCCGTGCCGCTCAAGGACGAGCTCGACGTCGAGGTCAACGGCCGCGACGTGATCACCGGTCTGCCCAAGACCGTGCGCATCGAGAGCGAGGAGATTCGTCGCGCGCTCAACAAGCCGCTCGACGAGATGGCCAAGGCCGTCAAGGACGCACTCGACGCTACGCCTCCCGATCTTGCCTCGGACCTTATGTACTACGGCATTTTGCTGACTGGTGGCGGCGCGCTGCTGCGCGGTCTCGACGTGCGCCTGCGCGATGAGACCGGTGTTTCGGTCAACGTCAGCCCCACGGCGCTCGATAACGTCGTTAACGGCTGTGCCCGCGTGCTCGAGGCCAATGCGTTTGATGGCGGCTTCGTCCAGACCAATGCTTAATTTCCAAAAGGTGGATTCCATTTGGCACGATCTTCGGGTTTCTCCACAAATCTGAATACCAAGCGACAATCAACGGGTATGCGCCCGTTGATTGTTTTCAGCCTGATTTCGGTGTTGCTGCTCACGTTTTACATCCGCGAGGGCGAGGCAGGACCGATTCATGCCGTGCGTTCGGGCGTGACGACGATTACCTCGCCGGTGCGCTTTGTGGGCTCGGCTGTGGCGGCCCCCTTCAATGCGATCGGCAACGTGTTCTCTAACCTTACGGCGTCGCAGGACACGCTTGACGAGCTTAAGAAGCAAAACGAGGAGCTGACCTCTAAGGTTGCTGAGCTCTCCGAGGCTCAAAAGACCGCCGAGCGTCTGGAGGGGCTGGTCGGCCTGCAGTCGACCTACAACCTCAAATCGACCGCTGCTCGTATCGTTGGTGCCTCGGGCGATGCCTGGACCTCGACCGTAACCATCGACAAGGGCTCTGCCGACGGCCTTACCATCAACATGCCCGTGACGAGTTCTGCCGGTGTTATCGGTCAGATTATCGAGGTATCGGCCAAGACCTCTACCGTGCGCCTTATTGGCGACGAGAACTCGGGTGTGTCCGCCATGGTACAGGACACGCGCGCCCAGGGCATGCTGCAGGGTCAGGCTGACGGCACGCTGCGCCTTGAGTACGTGAGCGTCGACTCCGATGTTAAGGTTGGCGACATCATCGTGACCTCGGGCATTGGCGGTGTGTTCCCCAAGGGTCTACCGCTCGGCACCGTCTCGTCTGTTGAGAAATCGGCTAACGACGTGTACTACACCATTGTGGTGCGCGCCCAGACGACGGCCGAGAACAACGAGGAAGTGCTGGTCATTACCTCGCTGACCGACGAACAGTCGGCCTCGGATGAGGACGTGAACACGGCCAACAGCACGCCGCAGGGAACGTCGCGCGATGCTGCGACCAAGACGAAGGACGAGAGCCCGGATGACAGTTCCGACACGTCCGAGACGACCGATTCCGGCTCGAACGAATAGGGGGCATGTCCATGGATCTACACGAGCAGGGGATGAGCTCCCGCACGTTTGTAATCGCCGCCATTGTGTGCGTGCTGCTGCAGGCAGGCCTGGCACCGCAGATCTCCATTGCGGGCGGTCGCGTCAACTTTATGATTATCCTGGTGTGCCTAAGCGTGTTCTCGGGCGACCCGACCCGTGCCGTCGTGTGCGGTTTTTGCAGCGGCTTGTTCTATGACCTTTCCGCTGCCGTGCCGGTGGGCGTTATGTCGCTCCTGCTGACCGTGGGTTCTTTTGCCCTGGTGCATAGCGCTGCCGGTCAGACGGGCGGTGCCCCGAGTGCGCGCGGCATCACGGTGGGCGCCTTCGCGTTCGTCATTAATGTGATCTACAGCATCATCTTGCTGTTTATGGGTTTGGAGACGAGCTTTGTCGTGGCGATCTTCGGCCATGCGCTGCCGTCTTCGATCCTGACGGGTCTGGTTGCCATTCCGTTTTTGATGTCCGGCGTCGTGCCGCAGTCCGGTTATGGATTCTCCGCACGTGGCGGACGCCAGACGGGCATGCGCTTTAAGCCCAAGACCCGCAAGCTCAAATAGGGGAGGCTCGTAGATGTCTTCCCAGATGACGGTTATTATCGCCGGTATCGTGCTGGTTGTGGCCATCGTGGTCGCACTGGTCATTATGCGTCGCGGCGATTCTCGTTTTACCTACGATACGCAGCATGGGACGGCCCCGCGCGCCACCGAGGGCGAGGGCAATACCGCGGCGACCGCCTTTAAGGGCCGCTTCTCCATCCTCACCACGGGTGTGGGCGCGATGTTCGCGGCGCTTGCCGTCAAGCTGTGGGGCATGCAGATGGTCTCGTCGGACTATTACGAAAAGCAGGCTAATAGCAATCAGACGCGCACCGTTACCACACCCGCTGTGCGCGGCCGCATCCTCGACCGCAATGGCGTGGCGCTTGTCCAGAACCGTCCCTCACTTGCTGTCGTGGCCTACCGCGACCTTGCCGAGGATGAGGTTCTGGTTCGCCATCTTGCCAACGTGCTCGGTATGCCCTACGTGGCGGTGCTGCGCAATATTCAGGACAATTCCGAGGGCGCTCAGAGCCTGCATACCATCGCGACGGACGTCCGTCGCTCCACGGTTGCCTATATTCAGGAGCACGCCGGCGAGTTCCCGGGCGTCAAGATTGCCGAGCGTACCGAGCGCCAGTATCCATATGGCGAGACGGCATGCCATATCTTGGGCTATACCGGCACCATTACCTCCGAGCAGCTCGAGGCCCAGAATAAGAAAACCTCTGGTGATGATGATGCTTCTGCTGGCAAGATTACGTACCAGTCGGGCGATATCGTGGGCCAGGCGGGCGTTGAGAGCTACTACGAAAACCTGCTGCAGGGTATTCGTGGCGAGCAGACCGTCAAGGTCGATGCCTCGGGCAATGTGACCGGTCAGGCCGGTGCCGTGCCCGCGAAGGCCGGCTCCGACATTAAGCTCACGCTCGACCTTAAGATCCAACAGGCCTGTGAGACGGCGCTGGCGAGCGCTATCGAGCTTGCCAAGACCACTGGTTACAGTAATGCCGGCAACGGCGCCGTGGTGTGTCTCGATCCCAACAATGGCGAGATCCTGGGCATGGCGAGCCAGCCCAAGTTCGATCCGTCTGTCTTTATCGGTGGTGTCTCAAATGACGTGTGGACCGAGCTCAATGATGACAAGGGTTCGCACCCGCTGCTCAACCGCGCCATTAGCGGACAGTACATGTCGGCCTCGACCATCAAGCCGCTCTCGGCACTGGCCGGTCTTGAGTTTGGAACCTACACTTCAACGCAGACAACCAACTGCACGGGCTATTGGACGGGCCTGGGCAAGGCTTGGGGCAAGCGCTGCTGGCTGACGTCTGGCCACGGCACCATGACGCTGCAGTCGGGTATCGCCAACTCGTGCGACCCCGTCTTCTATGACATGGGCAAGGCGTTCTTTTATGACGAGCAACATTCCGAGGGCCTGCAGGAGGTCTTTCGTCGCTGGGGCCTAGGCAAGACCTGCGGTATCGATCTGCCGAGTGAGGGCGCGGGCCGTATTCCCGATGCCGAGTGGAAAGAGTCGTACTTCACCGACGCATCTGCCGAGGACCGCAAGTGGAATGCCGGCGATATGACTAACATTGCTATCGGCCAGGGCGACATCCTGGTGACGCCCCTGCAGATGGCGTGCGCCTATATGGGTCTTGCCAACGGCGGCAAACAGTACGTGCCTCACGTGTTTTTGTCTGCCGTGTCGCGCGATGGCGACGGTGATGCCTATAAGTACAACGGCAAGGGCAAGAAGAAGCGCCTGGAGGCCAAGATCAACAGTGATTCGGATTTGGCTCTTGTTCGCAACGGCATGCATGACGTGATTTACACGGCATCGACGTCCCTGGCGGCTCACTTTGGCACCCTGACGCCGCAGGTATACGGCAAGTCGGGCACGGGCGAGAAAAGTGGCGAGGACGAATACGCGTGGTTCTGCGCCTATGCACCGGCCGATGATCCCAAGTATGTCATCGCTACCGTCCTGGAGCAGGGCGGCGGCGGCTCAGATACCGCGATGCATGTCGTGCGCGACGTGCTCGGCGTGATTTATGACGAGCCCGATACCTCTTCGGCCTCGGGCGATTCTTCGGTTCGATAGGAGGTTGCGATGGATTTTTCTCCGGCGGATCTGTTCCGTTCAACCAAGACCGGCTCTCGCAGCAGCCTGGACCGCGTCAACAAGCAACTTTCGGCCTCGCGCGGCACGTTTCGCCAAAAGGTGCATATCGGTGTGCTCGTGGCCACTGTGGCGCTCGTCGCCTACGGTGCCATCATCATCTGGTCGGCTTCGCAGTTTAAGGCCGATGCTTCGTTCTCACGCCATCTGCTGGGAATTGGCATCGGCACGGTGCTGGCGGTGCTGGTCTGGCGCTCCGACCTGCGCGGTATTTCCAATTTCTCGACGGCGTTGCTCGTCATCGACTTGATCGTGATCTTCTCGCCCAAGATTCCGGGTCTGTCCTATACGGGCGGTCTGGGCATGACGGGCTGGATTAAGATTCCCGGTATCGGCTTGACATTCCAGCCGGTTGAGCTTGCCAAGCTCATCACCATCTTCTTTATTGCTACGCTTGGCTCGCAGTATAACGGTCGCATCGATACCGTTCGCGACTACGTCAAGCTTTGCGGCATGCTGTCCATTCCGTTTTTGGCCGTCGTTGCCATGGGCGACCTGGGCTCGGGCCTGGTCGTGCTGGTTTCGGGCGCCATCGTCATCTGTATGAGCGGTGCGCGCCGCGAATGGGTGCTGTCGACCCTGGCCCTGCTCGTGGGCCTGGTGGCCCTCGTCCTGGCGCTCGATTCGGTCTTTGATTCGTTGCTCGGCCACGATGTGCTCATCAAGCAATATCAGATGAACCGTCTGACGGTCTTTATCGACCCCGATAATGCCGATTCGGACGATGCCTACAACCTGCAGCAGTCGCTTATCGCCGTTGGCTCGGGCGGCTTCTTTGGTAAGGGTTTGGGCCATGCGACGCAGTCGGCCGGCGGCTTTCTGCCTGAGTTCCACACCGACTTCGTCTTCGCCTTCCTGTCCGAGACCTTTGGCTTTTGCGGTTCCTTTTTGCTGCTGTGCTTGTACGTGCTGCTGATCTTTTCGACGATCCGCGTTGCCTTTAAGTGCGAGTCTCTGTTTTTACGTCTTTCGTGTGTGGGCATCGTTGGCATGTGGGCGTTCCAGACCTTCGAAAACATCGGCATGTGCATCGGCATGATGCCGATTACCGGTATTCCGCTACCGTTTATTAGCTTCGGTTCGTCTTCGATGATGATTCAGCTGCTGACGGTGGGTATCGTACAATCCATATGGCGGCATCGTTCGGGCGCCGCGTAACCGCTGGAGGGGTTTGCTATGAAAATTCCCGTAGATAAGCTGACCCGCGCTTTTAAGATGGGCGCGTCCGTTAAGAAGGATTCCGATACGCCGGTGCGCGTCTCGGTCTATCTGGATTCGTCCGCCTCGCGCTTTCTGGCCGAGACGGTGCGTGACGCCTTTGTGCCGCAGACGACCTCGGGCATTGTGCGCGTCGAGCGTCTGGGGGAGGAGCGAATTGCTCCAAAGACCGATACCGATGTGGTACTGGTGCTCTCGTGTGGTTCCGATCGCTTGGAGAGTGCCGTGCAGGAGCTCGTGATCGCCGGCGCACCCGTGTGCGTGCTTGCCGAGTCTGCTGTGGAGGTGCCGTTTATCGAGGAGTCTACGCCCATGCTCGGCGTGGTAGCGGCAACCGATAAGACGTATCTGCTCGAGACGCTTGCCCGCTGGATTCTCGACCGCACCGACAAGGAAACGGCTTTTGCGGCGAACTTTGCCTTCATGCGCATCGCGGCGGCCAATCGTATCATCACCTCGTGCGCGCTCACCAATATGGCGACCGGTGCACTGGTGTTTTTGCCAGGCGCCGATTATCCCGTTATGGCGCTGGCGCAGGTGGGCATGCTCTTTGAGCTCGCTGCCGTCTTTGGACGCGGCATTAAGCCTGAGCGCGGCTACGAGGTCGCGGGCGTGCTTGCCGGCGGTCTTGTGATCCGCGCGGTCACCCGCGCGCTCGTCAAACAGACGCCGCATATTGGGTTTGCCGTCAAGGCGCTCACTGCTGCCGCGGGCACCTACGGCATGGGCCGTGCGCTTGTTTCGCTCTACGAGCGCGATGTCGACTACAGCCGTGCCAACGAGGTGGTCACTGCCACGTTCTCCCGCGTTCGCGATCTGGTGACCACGGTCGCGGGCGCTACCCGTCCTATGGCGTCCTACCAAGACGCATCCGATCTCGCTGCTTAGGGGTTTTCCGTTGCGCGTTGCATACCAAGACTGTTTTCATTTAATTGAGCCGTTGCTCGCCAAGGTCGAGAAGCCGAGCCGCTATATCGATCACGAGTGGGGCACGCTTTCCAAGGCCGATGCCGACTACCGTTGCTGCCTGATCTATCCGGATGTGTACGAGGTCGGTCTGCCCAACCAGGGCATCGCCATCCTCTACAACATCCTTAACCAGGCCGAGGGCATCTCCTGCGAGCGCGGCTATGTGCCGTGGCCCGATATGGGCGACGCCATGCGCGAGGCGGGTATTCCGCTGCTATCGCTCGAGGGTGCAGCGCCGGTCGCTTCGTTTGATATCGTCGGTCTGCATGTGCCGCACGAGATGGCGGTGACGAACTTCCTCGAGGCTTTGGACCTCGCTGGCATTCCGCTGTTAGCGGCCGACCGAGGTGAAGACGACCCAATCATCATCGCCGGCGGTCCCTCGGTGTACAACCCCGAGCCGTACGCGGCCTTCTTCGATGCCATCCTCATCGGTGAGGGCGAGGAATCGCTGCTCGAGACCTGCCAGCTGCATCGCCGCCTGCGTGACGAAGGGGTCCCGCGCGAGCAGATTGTCGAGCAGCTTGCATCCATTGCCGGCAACTACGTGCCGTCGCTCTATGAGGTTCGTCACGACGAGCCCTGCTCGCCGCATGGCTACACCGTGCCGCGTGAGGGCAAGGATGCGCCGACCGTGGTCTACAAGCGCGTCGTCGAGGATTTCGGCGCCACGAATCCGCTGTCGCAGTCGTGCGTGCCCTATGCACAGCTGGTTCACGACCGCCTGTCTATCGAGATCCTGCGCGGCTGCGCCCGCGGCTGTCGTTTTTGCCAGGCCGGCATGACGTATCGCCCGGTGCGCGAGCGCTCGGCCGACCAGATCGTCTCGTCGGTGATTCAGGGTCTGGAAAAGACCGGCTATGACGAGGTGTCGCTGACCTCGCTTTCCACGACCGACCACTCCTGCATTCGCGACGTGCTCGGCAGGCTCAACCGTCGCCTGGAGGATACGGGTATACGCGTGTCTATTCCGTCGCAGCGCCTGGATTCGTTTGGCGTGGATATGGCCGAGTCGGTCGCCGGCGAAAAGAAGGGCGGCCTGACGTTCGCGCCCGAGGCCGGCAGCCAGCGCATGCGCGACATCATTAACAAGAACGTGACCGAGGAGGACCTGGACCGTGCGGCCAAGGCGGCCTTCGAGGCCGGCTGGAACCGCATGAAGCTCTACTTTATGATGGGCCTTCCCGGCGAGCGCGATGAGGACATCGTGGCCATCGCCAATCTGGCCGATCACGTGCTGGAGCTCGGTCGTTCCGTGGTGCCCAAGGCTCGTCGCGGCTCGATCTCGGTGTCCATCTCGGTTTCGGTCTTTATCCCCAAGGCTGCCACGCCGTTCCAGTGGTGCCCGCAGCTCGACTACGACGACGTCAAGCGTCGCCAGAAGTTGCTTATCGCGAGCGTTCGCAACCGTGCCGTCCGCGTGCATTACCACGATGCCGAGACCTCGCTCATCGAGGCCGCGCTTTCCCGCGCCGGTCGTGACATGACGCCCGTCATCATCGATGCTTGGCGCTCGGGCTCTCGCTTTGACGCCTGGGTAGAGCATTTCTCGCTCGATAACTGGAAGGAAGCTGCTGCCAAAAACGGCATCGACCTCAATGAGCTCGTGCACCTGCCCTACGAGTTGGACTGGCGCCTGCCGTGGGAGCACGTGAGCCCCGGCTGCACGCGCGGCTTCCTCGAGCGCGAGTACCGTCGCTCGCTCGAGGGCGTCACGACTCCCGACTGTACCCGCACGTCGTGCACCGGCTGCGGGATCTGCCCCACGCTCCACGCCAAGAATGTATTGATGGGTGATCGCGCATGAGTGAGCGCCTGACCGACAACCCCTCGCTCTTTAGGCTTCGTGTTCGCTATGGCAAGCGCGATCGCCTTAAGTACCTGGGCCATCTCGAAGTAATCCATACCATTGAGCGCATCGTGCGCCGTGCGGGACTTCCCTATGCCGTCACGCAGGGCTTCTCTCCGCACATGCGCGTGGGCTTCTCTTCGGCGCTGCCGGTGGGTACGTCGTCGACCTGCGAGTGGTATGACCTGTTTATGACCGAGTTCGTGGCGCTCGACGAGGCGTTTGGGCGCCTGGCTGCGGCGTCTCCGGCCGATCTGGCGCCCATCGAGGCGGCGTACATCGACGTGCGCACGCCGGCGTTGACGGCGCAGCTCACGCGCCTGTCGTATCGCATCGACCTGCACTTGGATCCCGAGGCGCCCGTAAGCGCCGACGAGGTGCGTCGTGCGATCGACACGCTGCGCGCGGGCCACGGCATCGACTACGCGCGCGGCAAAAAGAGCAAGCGCTTGGATTTGGATCACACGCTCGTGGGCTATGAGCTCACGGCGGGGGAGCGCCCGGATCATTTGGTGCTCATGCTCGACACCCATGCCGACAACGAGGGCTCCATGCGTCCGGAAATTTTGCTTTCTGCTGCTGATGTTTTGTTGCAGGGCTTGACCCCGGGCGTGGATGCACCTATTGTTTCCACCGGTATGCAAGACCTCGTGACCATCTGCTCCTACGATGTCGAGCGTCAGAATCAAGCATGCGAGGACGACGAGGGCCGACTCGTCAGCCCCATACCTGTGCGAACTTGTGGATTTGCTCCACATACTCGTTGACGGGGGTATTTTCGCCTGCTACTATATTCGGCTGTTGCACTAACTGATGCATGAAGGGCAAGTAAACATGTACGCAATCGTTAACACGGGCGGCAAGCAGTACAAGGTCGCCACCGACGATGTCATCACCGTCGAGAAGATCGAGGGCAATGAGGGCGACAAGGTCACCCTGCCGGTTATCTTCCTCAACGATGGTAAGAAGATCGTCACCGATCCCGACAAGCTGGCCAAGGCCAAGGTTACCGCTCAGATCGTTGAGCAGTTCAAGGGCGAGAAGCAGCTGGTCTTCAAGTTCCACAAGCGCAAGCGCTATCGTCGTCTGAAGGGTCACCGTCAGCAGCTCACCAAGCTGAAGATCGTGAAGGTCCAGGCTACCTCCCGCGCCAAGAAGGCTGTCAAGGCAGAGGCTGAGGCTGTTGCCGAGGCTCCCGTCGCCGAGTAGATTACACTCGTAACGAAAGAGTAGGTATACACAATGGCACACAAAAAAGGACTCGGTTCCTCCCGTAATGGCCGTGACTCCCGCGGTCAGCGCCTTGGCACGAAGCGCTATGCCGGCCAGACGGTAACCACGGGCACGATTCTCGTCCGTCAGCACGGCACGCACATCCACCCGGGTGAGAACGTTGGCCGTGGTAAGGACGACACGCTGTTCGCGCTGGTCGACGGTACCGTTGAGTTCCACAAGGGTATCAAGCACAGGGTCAGCGTACGCCCGCTCGCGAACGCGTAATTCACCCTTCATAGAGCACATATGTGGGAGGCACTTGAGTTTTAGGATTCAAGGGTCTCCCTCTTTTTTGTAGGAGGCGATTCTGTTGTCACAGTTCACCGATATCAGCCGCATTAACGTGTGCGGCGGCGACGGCGGAGCCGGATGCATGTCGTTTAGGCGCGAGGCATTTGTCCCCAAGGGCGGCCCCGATGGCGGCGACGGCGGTCGTGGCGGCAATGTCGTCATCCAGGCCGATGCTCAGCTGTCTTCGCTGATCGATTACCGCTTTAAGCATCACTTCCGCGCCGAGCGCGGCACGCACGGGCAGGGTGCCCGTCGTAACGGTAAGAGCGGCGAGGACCTGATTCTCAAGGTCCCTATGGGTACCGTGGTACGCGAGCTCGACCCCGAGACGCAGACCCCGATGTTCGAGATTGCCGACCTGGTGCATGATGGCGAGCGCGTTGTCGTGGCGCCCGGCGGTGCCGGCGGCCTGGGCAACACGCACTTTGTGACGTCGGTGCGCCGCGCGCCCGCGTTCGCTCAGCTGGGCGAGCCGGCCGAGGAGCACTGGATTGAGCTCGAGATGAAGCTCATGGCCGATGCCGCGCTCGTGGGCTTCCCCTCGGTGGGTAAGTCATCGCTCATTGCGCGCATGAGTGCCGCCCGCCCCAAGATTGCCGACTACCCGTTTACCACGCTCGTGCCGAACCTCGGCATGGTGCGTGCCGGCGAATATTCTTACGTCGTTGCTGACGTCCCCGGTCTTATCGAAGGCGCGAGCGAGGGTAAGGGCCTGGGTCACCAGTTCCTGCGCCACATTGAGCGTACGGCACTCATCATGCACGTCGTCGACATGACGGGTGGTTTTGAGGATCGCGATCCGGTCGAGGATTACCACATCATTAACCGTGAGCTCGAGCAGTATGGCGCCGAGCTTTCGGAGCGTCCGCAGATTGTCGTTGCCAACAAGTGCGATGCGCCGGGCACGGCTGACAAGATTGCCGACCTTAAGCGTGCGGCGCTCGACGATGGCCATATGTTCTTTGCCGTGTCTGCCGTGACGGGCGCCGGCCTCAACACGCTGATGCTTGCCGTGGGCGAGCAGGTGGCTAAGCTGCGCGCCGAGTTGGCTGTCTCGGATGAGCCGGTCGTTCTGCGCGACGATGAGTGGGAGCGCCGTCGCCTGCAGCGTGAGAAGCGTTTCCGCATTGTTCAGGAAGAGCCCGGTGCCTTCCGCGTGGTCGGTCGTGCCATTGAGCGTATGGTCATCCAGACCGACTGGGAAAACGAGGAAGCCGTCATTTACCTGCAGCATAAGTTTGCGCGTATGGGTGTTGACGACGCGCTCGAGAAGGCCGGTTGCCGTGCGGGCGACGAGGTCCGCATTTGCCAGCGCGCCTTTGACTTTGAGGGCGCCGAGGACTTCTCGGAGTACGAGGAGCTCGAGGATGCTGGCGAGGACGTTGCCGTTGAAGCCATTGACGTGGCCGATGCTGCGGATGAGGGAGTCGAGGTTGTCGATGCGGCGGATGCCGCGGGCGATGCCGAGACCTCGGAGGGCGAGTAAGCCATGTCGCTGCGCGGTGGAATCGGTCTGCCCGAGCTTCCTCTAGAGGACGGGCAGGAGTTTAGGCTCGGCATTATGGGTGGCACCTTTGATCCCATCCATTACGGGCACCTGGTGACCGCCGAGCAGGCGCGCGAGTCGCTCGACTTGGACGCTGTGCTCTTTATGCCGGCGGGCTCTCCTGCCTTTAAGCTTGACAAGCTGGTGACGCCTGCCGAGGACCGTTATGCCATGACGGTCCTCGCCACCGCCGCGAACCCGGCCTTTTTGGCGAGCCGGTTCGAGATCGACCGTCCGGGTGTAACCTATACGGCCGATACGCTTCATGCCCTTCGCGACTTTTACCCGCCGCAGGTAAAGCTCTACTTTATTACGGGCGCCGACGCGATTATCGATATTGTGACTTGGCATGATGCCGAACGAATCGCTGAGCTTGCTACCTTTATTGCGGCGACGCGACCGGGCTTTGATATCGATACGGCGCGTGCCCGAATCAAAGAGTCGGGGCTGCCGTTCGACGTGCGCTATATTCAGATTCCGGCGCTGGCGATCAGCTCGACGAACATTCGCAAGCGTGTTGCCCGCGGTATGAGCGTGCGCTATCTTACGAGCGAGTCCGTGCTCGGCTACATTCGCAAACGCAGGCTATATGCCGATTTGGGCCAAGAAGATTTTGAGTGATGGGGGTCTACGTTGTCGGTAGAGGATCAGTTTGAGGGCGATGAGCGCGCACTGCTCAAGCGCATTCAAGAGCTGCTCGATGTTCGCATGAAGGATAAGCGCAAGCGCTATGTGCATTCGCTGGGTGTTGCCGAGACCGCACTTCATCTGGCCGAGGTCTACGGCGTTGACCGCTTTGATGCCGCTGCTGCCGGTCTGATCCACGACTGGGACAAAGTGCTCTCCGACGACGAGCTGGTTACGCGCGCTCTGCATTACGGCATTAAGATTGCCGGCTCTCCTTCCGCCGCGACGCCGCTTTTGCATGGTCCTGTTGCCGCCTATGAGCTTCCGCAGCTTTTCCCCGAGTTGTCGCCGGCCGTTTTCCAGGCTGTCGACCGTCATACCGTGGGCGCTTGCGACATGACGCCGCTCGATATGGTGGTCTTTGTGGCCGATGCCATCGAGCCCAACCGCCACGGCGACTATGCGCATGCGCTGCGCAAGATGGTGGGGGAGTCGTCGCTCGACGAGTTGTTCTTCTCCTGTTTTGCGCAGGGTTTGGTCTATGTGATCCAGTCCGGGCGTTATCTTTATCCCACGGCTATTACGATTTACAACCATTACGCCCAGCTACGCTAGCTCGGGTGCGTCTAGAAAGAGGTATTCCATGGCCGACGAGACCATGACTGACGAGCAGATTCTCAAGGATGTGGAGCACAAGAGCTTCGCCGCCACGTCCGACCGCACCGCCGCCTCGCTGTCCGCGAGCGGTGTCGCCGCCGAGGATGTCGCCCGCGCCGCCGCGCAGGCCGCCTACGACAAGAAGGGCGAGGACGTTCAGGTGCTCGACCTGACTGAGCTTTCCGATGTGTGCGACTACTTTGTCCTTGCTACCGGCACCAACAACCGCCAGGTTGATTCGATCGTCGACGAGATTGAGGAGAAGGTCGCCGAGGCTTGCGGCGAGCATCCGTTCTCCATCGAGGGCCGCGAGCAGAAGACTTGGATGCTCATGGACTACGGTTCGGTTGTCGTCCACGTCTTCACTCCCGAAGCCCGCGACTTCTACCGCCTCGAGAAACTCTGGGGAGACGCCCCCCAGCTCCCCCTCAATCTCCTCTAGTAGCTCATTTGAGACGGGGTTTAGCTACCCTCACGCATATCGCCGGGCAGTTGCGGTTTTCCGCACCTGCCCCGCTTTCTTTTTGCCCAAAGGCGGTTAATCGTTGAAACGGGATTGGCGGCCGAAGGAAAGGGCGGTGTCGCCGAATTTGTCTCGGACGGCGTCGATGGCGACGGAGAGGTCGCGGCGGTCGCTGGATTGGGCTCCGCGGTCATCGATCTCGCAGAACAGGTCAGTCTGGATGCCGCCTTGGTGGTCGAAGTCGCTCATGCCGATACCCGCCAGACGCACATGCATGCCTTCTTGCCAGATATTGTCGAGCAGCTCGAGCGCTACGGCCACAAAGATATTCTCGTCGTCGGTGGGGTGGGGCAAGCGGCGCTGTGCCGTGCGTCCGCTGCCGTAAGAGTATTTGAGCTTGAGCGTTACGGTTCCACCCGTCAGTCCCTGGCGACGCAGGCGGCGCCCAACCGACTCGCCCAGCAGCGCAATCGCCGCTTCGATATCCCCACGCTCGGTCAAATCCTTCGCAAAGGTGCGCTCATTGCTCACCGATTTAACTTCACGCTCCTCATCCAGGCCGGTAACCTCGGATACTTCGAGCCCCAAAGCACGATGACGCATGCGCTCGCCATTCACGCCAAAGATTGCAGCCAGGGTGGACTCTGGCGCGCGTGAAAGCTCGCCTAGGGTATAGATGCGCATGCGACGCAGTCGCTCCTCGGCCGAGCGCCCGATGCCACTCATGGCAGATACCGGCAGCGCGGCCAAAAAGCGCTGTTCCGTCCCGGGGCGCACGATGGTCATCCCAAACGGCTTATCCCGCTCGCTTGCGATCTTTGCGACCGTCTTGTTGCAGCCCACGCCAATGGAGCAGGTCACTCCCAGCGCTGCCACGCGGTCGCTTATACGCCGCGCAACCAGCAGCGGGTCTTCGGGCGCAAAGCGACCCGGTGTGATATCGATAAAGGCTTCGTCGATGGATACGCGCTCGACGCGCGGGGTCTCGTCGGCGAGAATCGCCATGACCTGCGCGCTCACCTCGCGGTAGCGATCAAAGTGCCCGTGCGTCCAAATGGCTTGCGGGCACAAGCGCCGCGCCTCGGCCGAGGCCATGGCAGAGTGCACGCCAAAGCGACGTGCCTCATACGAACACGTGGACACGACGCCACGCGAATCGGCGTCTCCGCCCACGATGAGCGGCTTTCCGCGCCATTCGGGATGATCGAGCATCTCCACGCTCGCAAAAAACGCATCGAGGTCCATCAGGCCCACCGCCGGACCCGTCCAGGGAGGCGGCGTGACGCCCATGGCATCCTCATAACCGTATGTATGTTCGCGTCTATCCATGTCATGAGTATACCGCGCAGCTCATGTGGGGTGCGTGTATGTGCTTGCAAATCCCGAATTCTTGTCTAAGATATGGATTTGCCCTCGACTACACCGAAGAAGTTGGTCTCACGGACTTCACCTGCCCGCGTCGATGGCGTATTATGTTCAACTGTTTGTTTGTAGTTGCAGCCTAAAGCTGCTTGGTTGGAGGAGTTTCCTTTGGCAGTCAAGATTCGCCTTGCTCGTCACGGCGCTAAGAAGCGTCCGTACTACCGTGTCGTCGTCGCCGATTCCCGCGCCCCGCGTGACGGTCGTATCATCGAGGAGGTTGGCCGCTACAACCCGATGACCGCCCCCAAGACCATCAACCTCGACCTCGAGAAGATCGCCGACTGGCAGTCCAAGGGCGCTCAGCTCACCGACGCCGTCGCCGCTCTGGTCAAGGCCGCCAACGAGGGCGAGAAGACCGAGACCGTCGTCAAGAAGTCCAAGAAGCAGCTCGCCAAAGAGGCCGAGGCCGCTAAGGCTGCCGCTGAGGCCGCTGAGGGCGCCGAGGAGTAAATCGTGCCTGAGGTTGACGCTGCACAGCTCGAGGGTGAGGCAATGCTCTCAGATCGCATCGCCGATCTCGTCGAATATCTCGTTGTTCAGATCGTCGACGACCCGGATTCCGTGAGCCTTGAGGTCATCGATGGTGACGACGCCTCCACGATTGAGGTTTCGGTCGCCGAGGATGACGTCGCTAAGGTCATCGGCCGTCGTGGCCGTACCATCAAGGCCATTCGCACGCTCGCCCGTGCACTGGCCGCTCGCCTCGACACTGCTGTCGAGGTAGAGGTTCTGGGCTAGGACCTTGAGGTCCCAGTACAAAAACATCGCCCGTGTGGTCAAGCCGCACGGAAGGAAGGGGGAGGTCCTCGCGCAGCCGCTGCGGGGGCTTCCTTCTGTATTAGAGCCGGGCATGCGCGTCGCCCTGACGCCGCCGGCGCTCAAGCGCGACCGCTTTTGCACGGTCGTGTCCGTCACCGATACGGGCGATGGCGATCTGGTCTCGTTTGAGGGCATTGACGACTTGACGGCCGCCGAGGGCATCACGGGATGCTACGTGCTGGCAAATCGTGACGACTTTGAGCTCGATTCGCTCGACGCTGCCTATACCGACCTGATGGGTCGCGAGGTGGTCGACGAGCGCTTCGGTTCGCTCGGCACGATCGTAGAGATCATGTCGACGCCCGCTAACGATGTTTGGGTTGTCGAGGGCGATCGGTACGGCGAGGTACTGATTCCCGTGATCGAGCAGGTCGTGCTCGATCTTCCCGACACAGGAACAATTTCCGTCCATGTTATGGACGGCCTGATCGATATGGACAAGTAGGGAGGACAACATGCTGATCGAGACCCTTTCGGTCTTTCCCGAGATGTTTGAGCCCGTCATGTCCACATCGATTTTGGGCCGCGCCCGCAAGGCCGGCCTTTTTGATTTTAAGGCGTATAACCTGCGCGACTGGACGCACGACCGCCATCGTACCGTCGATGACGAGCCGTACGGCGGCGGGCAGGGCATGCTCATGAAGGTCGAGCCTATTGCAGAGGCCATCGAGGCCATTAGCGCAGAGGGTCCCAAGCCCACGGTTGTGTTCTTCACCCCCTGTGGCGAGCCCTTTACGCAGCATGTGGCCGAGCGCCTGCTCAAAAGTGAGCGCCTGCTGTTTGTGTGCAGTCGCTACGAGGGCGTCGACGAGCGCGCGTATGCGTATGCCGATGAGCGTCTGTCGATCGGCGACTACGTGCTCACGGGCGGCGAGCTTCCCGCTATGGTCGTTGCCGATGCCGTCGTACGCCTGATTCCCGGCGCCCTGGGCGACGAGATGAGCAACGTGGACGAGTCGTTCTCGACCGCCGAGGATGGAGGCCTGCTCGAGTACGCGCAGTACACCCGTCCTGCCGAGTTCAACGGCGAGGGCGTGCCTCCGGTGCTCGTGAGCGGCGATCACGCCAAGGTCGATGCCTGGCGTCGCAAGAACGCCATCGAGCGCACCTGCCGCTGGCGTCCCGATCTGATCGAGACGGCGCGGCTCACGCCCGAGGAGCGCGCTTACGCGCAGGAGATTTTGGACGCTTCGTATTCGCAGAGCGAGGAGTGAGAATGGTTCCATCGCAGCATTCCGCGTTGAGAGGCGCTTTTGAGTGGATCGCGGTCATCGCGATCGCATTGGTCGCCACCTTCTTGATTCGCTCGTTTGTGGTCGAGCCCTTTGTGGTGCCCACCGGCTCTATGGAGGACACGATCGAGATTGGCGACCAGATCCTGGCACAAAAGGTGAGCCTTGAGCTCGGTCAGCCCGTCAAGCAGGGCGATATCGTGGTGTTTCACAACCCCGATGGCACCTCCGAGCATGATGTTCTTGTCAAGCGTGTTATTGCCACGGCCGGCCAGACGGTCGACCTGCAGGATGGCAAGGTGGTCGTTGACGGCCAAGCGCTCGACGAGGACTATACGACGGGCATGAGCTGGCCGCTTTCGGTCCAAGCGCCCGGCGCTCAGGTAAGCTATCCCTACACCGTTCCCGACGGGTGCGTGTGGGTGATGGGCGACAACCGCGAAAACTCTGCCGACTCACGCTACTTTGGTCCCGTCGATCGCTCTGATTTGATCGCTGTGGCGCTTGTGCGCTACTGGCCGCTCAACCGCATCGGCGCTATCGACTAAAAACCGCTATAGTACAGTACCTAACCGTGTAATCGTTTCGACGAGGGGATATTAGAGGCATGAACGCTTCATCGCTTTCCTTCCAAGACATCATCCTGCGCCTCCAGCAGTACTGGGGCGAGCAGGGCTGCGTCATTATGCAGCCCTATGACTCCGAGGTCGGTGCCGGTACCTTCCACACCGCGACCACGCTGCGCTCGCTCGGTCCCGCCGAGTGGCGCACCTGCTATGCTCAGCCTTGCCGCCGTCCTGCCGACGGCCGCTACGGCGAGAACCCCAACCGCATGCAGCACTACTATCAGTTCCAGGTGCTCATCAAGCCCTCTCCGGTCAACGCCCAGGAGCTCTACCTGGGGTCTCTTGCCGCTATCGGTCTGGATCCCAACGACCATGACGTCCGCTTTGTCGAGGACGACTGGGAGAGCCCGACCCTTGGCGCCTGGGGCCTTGGCTGGGAGGTCTGGCTCAACGGCATGGAGGTCACGCAGTTTACGTACTTCCAGCAGGTGGGCGGCATCGAGGTCGACCCCGTGCCCGTCGAGATCACCTATGGCCTGGAGCGTATCGCCATGTACGCCCAGGGCGTCAACTCGGTCTACGACCTGGTGTGGAGCTATCTGCCCGACGGCACGCCCATGACCTATGGCGACGTGTTCCTCGAGAACGAGCGCGAGTTCAGTGCCTATAACTTTGAGGTCGCCAACGTCGAGATGATGCGTCAGAAGTTTGACGACTACGAGGCCGAGTGCCATGCCTGCCTGGAGCGCAAGCTTCCGCTGCCGGCGTACGATTGCGTCATGAAGTGCAGCCATGCCTTCAACCTGCTCGATGCCCGCGGTGCGCTGTCCGCAGTCGAGCGTGCCAACTACATCCTGCGCGTCCGTGCCGTCGCCAAGGCGTGCTGCGAGGCCTATATGGCCGAGGTCGCCGGAGTCAACGAGAATGCCGACCAGGAAGGCGAGGTGGCGTAAGCCGTGGCAGACGCTAAAGATTTCCTGTTTGAGATCGGTACGGAGGAAATGCCCTCCGCACCGCTGAACAATGCCGTCAAGCAGCTTGGCACCATGATCGCCAAGGGTCTCGACGAGGCCGGTCTGGCCCACGGCGAGGTCCGCGTGATCTCGAGCCCGCGCCGTCTTGCCGCGCTCGTGGCTAATGTCGCCACCGCGACCGACGAGGTTCACGAAGTCAAGCGCGGCCCTGCGGCAAACATTGCCTTCGATGCCGACGGCAACGCCACTAAGGCCGCCCAGGGCTTTGCCCGCAAGTGCGGTGTGGCTGCCGAGGACCTGGTCCGTCGCGAGGACACCGACGGTCGCGAGTATGTCTTTGCCGAGAAGAACATTCCTTCCGCACCGGCTACGCCGATTCTGACCGCTCTGTGCGAGAAGACCATCGCCGGCCTGCAGTGGCCCAACTACCGCAGCCAGCGCTGGGGTCACGAGCATGCGACTTTTGTTCGTCCGGTCCGCTGGATCTGCTGCCTTTTGGGCGAGGATGTTGTGCCCGTGTCGTTTGCCGACGTGACGAGCGGCAACACCACGCGCGGTCATCGTGTACTTGGCCCTGGCGACCATGTGGTTGCCAGCCCCGCCGTCTACGAGCAGGTGCTCGAGGACGCCGGCGTGCTTTCTGCCGAGCGTCGTCGCGAGGCCATCCTTGCCGGTATCGCCGAGGTCGAGGCCGCTCGCCCCGGCTGTCATGTCGACACGCCCAAGAAGGTCTTTGAGGAGGTCATTAACCTCTGCGAGTGGCCGACGGTGCTCGTCGGTACCTTCGATGAGGAGTTCCTCAAGGTCCCGCATGAGATCATCTGCGAGTCCATGCTCACTAACCAGCGCTACTTTCCGATCTATGACGGCGAGGGCAAGCTCACGCGTGAGTTCGTGGTCGTCTCCAACAGCAAGCCCGAGAACGCCGAGCGCGTGATCGACGGCAACGAGCGCGTCGTGCGCGCCCGTCTGGACGACGCTAAGTTCTTCTATGAGGAGGACCTGAAGATCTCCCTCGATGAGTTCCGCGAGCGTTTGGCTAAGGTCGCCTTCCAGGAGAAGCTCGGTAGCGTGCTCGCCAAGTCCGAGCGCATTGAGCAGCTCGCGCTCGCTATCGCCCGCGAGGCTCACCTGGGCGCCCATCTTGCCGCCGATGCCGCTCGCGCCGCGCACCTGTGCAAGGCCGACCTGGTGTCCAACGCCGTCGTCGAGTTCACGAGCCAGCAGGGCGTGATGGGCGGTTATTACGCGACCGCGATGGGGGAGAACGACGAGGTCGCCCATGCTATTCGCGATCACTATCGTCCTCGCTTTGCCGGTGACGAGCTGCCCGAGGGCACCGCTGGCTGCATCGTGGCCTGCGCCGACAAGCTCGATACCATCGCCGGTATCTTTTCCATCGGCGAGCCCCCGACCGGCTCTTCGGACCCCTATGCGCTGCGTCGTGCCGCTATCGGCATCATCAACATCCTGCGCGACCGTCTGCCGATCGACCCCACGTCGCTCATCGACTTCGCCCTCGAGCTCTACAGTGAGCAGGGCATTGAGTTCGACGCCGCCGAGGTCGCCCAGCAGGTCCGTGACTTCTTCCACGGCCGCCTGGTGAGCATGGCCCGCGACGAGAAGATTCCTGCCGATACCGTTGCCGCCGTCTCCGCGGTGCACATCATCGCCCCGTCCGTCTTCTTCGCCCGCTGCGCCGCCCTCGACGAGGCCCGCAAGAACGACGCTGAGACGTTCGACAACCTGGCGACCGCCTATGCCCGCGCCGCGCACATCTCCAAGCCCGAGCTGGGTGCGGAGTACGACCGCAGCCTGATGGGCGAGGCCGAGCTCGCGCTTGCCGACGCCTCCGAGGCTGCTCAGACTGCTGTCGACGTCGCCCTTACTGCCGAGGATTACCCGGCCGCATTTGCCGCCCTTGCCGCCCTGCGTGCTCCCATCGACCGTTTCTTCGATGAGGTCAAGGTCATGGACAAGGACGAGCAGCTCCGCGATAATCGCCTTAAGCTGCTCAACCGCTTCGAGGCCGTTTTCTCCGGCATCGCAAACATCGGTGAGCTTGCCCGCAAAAAGTAAGCCAGCCTGCGCGTAAGCGCAAAAGGAGCCCCGCATGGATTGCCCGGTCACCGCTCGTCCCACCGTTATCGTTATCTCCGACTCGCTCGGTGATACCGCTTGTGAGGTGGTGCTTGCGGCGTCCGGGCAATTTGATGAAGGGGCTTTTTGTGTTTTGCGCCTGCCTAAGGTGACTTCTGTGGAGCAGGTCAAGTCATTTGTGGGGCCGCGCGTCGATGCCGACCATCGCGATATCGCCGTGTTCCATACCATCGTCGACCCGGCGCTACGTGCTCGTGTGCTCGATTACCTGGGCATGCTGCATATTCGCTCGGTCGACCTGATCGGCCCGACGCTCGCCGTGCTGTCGTCGCTCATCGGTGTACCGCCCAAGGGCGTCGCGGGCGTGATTCACAGGACCGATGACCGCTATTTCCATCGTATCGAGGCCATGGAGTATTTCGTTGAGCACGATGACGGGCGCGGCTGCGACGATCTGTCGGGTGCCGATATCGTGCTGCTGGGCGTATCGCGCACGTCCAAGACGCCGCTGTCGATGTTTTTGGCCTTTCAAGGTTACAAGGTTGCCAATGTTCCGTTGGCCCATGGCATGGAGCCGCCCAAGTCAATTTACGAGGTCGACCCGATGCGTTTGTTTGGCCTGATTTCGACCGTCGACGTTATTTCTGAGATTCGCGATAGCCGCTTGGGCGATGACTACGCCCGTGCCGTCGCCGGCTCCTATGCCGAGCCCGAGAGCGTGCGAAGCGAGCTCGAGGAGGCTCGTGCTCTCATGAAGCGCCTGGGTTGCTTTGTAGTGCGTACCGACGGCAAGGCGATCGAGGAGAGCGCCTCCGAGATCATCGCTCACCTCGATGAGATCCAGGAAGCAAGGGCCCGCCGAGCCGCCCGCCGCGCCCAGCAGCAGTAACTACTGAGTAGCTAATTTGGGACGTGTCTCTATAGTATTGTCAAATCTCCTGGGACGAGCCCGCCCTCCTCGAGTCGCTCGGGAGGCTCGGCGTTGCAGAGACGGCGAGGTCGGACGGGGATTACCTCTTCGTGATGGAGGGGAACCCCGGCGCTGGAGGGCGACGGGGAGGCGCCTCGGGTGCAGCTACACAAGGGGGCCTGTCCACGAGGTCCACGTGCGGGAAGTCAATTAATTTACCGTTCAAAAAGGGGGCAATGTGGGAAAGGGCCAAGCCGACTATTGAAATGACGATAAAGACGAGGCATCCTGATGTATGTCGGAATATAGATAGGACAAAACGTATCATCTATATCGCTTCTATGAAACCCGATGCAAGTTCTTCTCAATCTCGAAATAGATTGAAGGCATTGAGAGGAACTTTATACTACAAAAATCGTAGGTCTGCCACCTAGACAGAAGAAGTGATTTTGTATGCGGAATCTTGCATTTTGAAAACCGGTGCCAACTATGAGGTGTGAGTCGGGCTCGGTAAAGCGCGGGGGAAATGAGATAGGCTGCGCGTCATCAGAGAGTGGCGCGCAGCCTATTGACCTGCTTTCGTATGACGGATGCTTTAGAGGATCCAGGGGCCAAGTGGGTTGCCATCTGCGGAGCAGTCTTGAATCGTTAGGATGGGATTTTGAAAGGGCTGTCTCTCCCTCCACGCCTTCAAGTGATAGGTGCAGACGCGGTCGTAGTGGATTTTTTTGTATGCGCGCGATATCTGTTTTACAGCCTCCTCTTTGCTGGAATATTTTCCTGGAGCATGTGCAACAGATGTGCATGCGATACCGTCGATCCAGCCAGATTGGGGTCCGAGGTTAAAGCTCGAGATTATTGTCAAGACGCCATTGAGGCCAGCTTGCAACAAATCGTTCTGTATTCGTTCAAATGCTGATTGATTGTTGGTTCCAAGGCCAATCATTCCAATTGCAGAGAGGTATCCGCTATCAGTGAGTTTATCTCCTGCACCTCGAATAACCTTGCTTGTGATGTTGAGGCCATCTGGGCCGCCATCGCCAACGAAGGGGTATGGTACGTCTTCTGGGATTGGGAGCAAAGGAGGATTCACCGTAATGAGTTCATAGCTGCAAGAGCTTTCGATATTGTTTAGTGCGTTGTAGAGACTTCCGGTTAGAACAGTTAAATCTTCGCTAATACCATTGACCAGTGCGTTTAGTTGGCAGATTTCTGAGGCGATTGGATTGATATCTATCGCCGTGACGTGCATTCCAGATTTTGCCAGTATGAGTGCCTGGATGCCTGGTCCAGAGCAGAGGTCTAAGGCATTCTTTCCGGGGGATGGGCTTAGCCGACGAGCGAGCCCAATTGAATCAGAGCCAAAATATAGTAAAGGCGAGGGTGATGGCGCATCGGCAAAAAGCCAGATGCCATGATATCGGATTAGAGATAAACCGGAAAGGGAGGCATTGCCATTGTGCTTGCTTAGCAGCCCGAGTGAGGCTATGGTTTCAACAGTGCCTTTCAGCAGACTTCTTTTTGCCACTTCTGAATCGAGATCAATCTCTCCACCTAGCATCAGGAAGGAGACGATCTCTTGATGCTCCCTGTCAAGTTGATCCCAGATGCGATGCGCGCATTCAAAAGGATCTATAGATATGTCAAGTGTGTCTAAAAAATCTGTTACTCCAAGAGTGTCCAATCTACGGAGTGGATTACTCGAGAGCGAATTTAAAGAGGGTAGCACTTCAATCATGTATATCAGACCCATTTCCGATAAAGGTAGTCTCGAATTTAGTCTCGACAATCAAGTCGGCTGCCAGTTTAGGAGCTAGCTTTGCAAGACAGGTCTGTGCCTCTTTCGAGAGGGCGATGTCTTCGCAAATCTCGCATTGAGAGAGGTAGCTTGAGCGCCCAAATGAAGAAAGGCCTCCGCTCGTGCGCAAGTGCTTCAGCAGCCCTCCTGGTCCTATGTATTGTATGTAATTAAGTAGGAGCAGCTGCAGTTCATTAATGTCATCCGTCAGATTGATTTTGCCAAGATCGAAAAGCCAAGTTCCCTCTGCATTTATTCCGCAGCAGGGTGCAAGATGGCAGTTTGGGGAAATAACGAAGTCTCGGCCGCAGTCGGAACAGTGTGACGCTAAGAGACGTGCCTGCGGTCGCGCATTTTGGTTGAGACTGAGATTTCGTGCGCGCCCAATTCGCGTGATGCCTGAATCCGTGATGAAGCGGGCTGGCGCGCTGGGAGGCTGGGTATTATCGTCGAACTGATGCAGGAGTGGAATGTCTTCATTAAGGTACTTGCACAGGTATGCCGGGCTGATTGTACTGTTGTTATCTCTGCAGACCGCAATGCCGAGAGTTTGAAAGCCCATTGTTTTTGCTGAGTTCCAAAGGTTGCGCACATTCTCGAGGGGTATATATTCCGCATGAAAGTCGTCGCAGCTGATATTGATTTCGTCAAGGCCACATGACTTCAATTCGTTGAGGAACGTTTCTGCGTCTCTTTCGCTTTTTGCCCACCACGCATTCGTTACAATTCGAGTAAAGAGTCCTAAAGAATTCGCATATGCGATGGCCTCGAGAAGGTCATCGCCAAGAAGGGTGCATTCTCCGCCCGTAAACACAACAACACCACTTCCGACGCATACTTCGGCGAAGCTATCGATGAATTGCCGCATTTGGGGAAGAGTAAGCCTGTCACTGTTGTTCGGAGTGCAGCTCATCAGACAATGATCACACACAGCGCCACATTTATATGTTAGGATAAATGTCAGCATTCGAGGTCTGCGGAACAGCACGTGCTGCGAGCTTTCGGAAATCATGCCGCGAGCAAACGGGCGTCGGTGATTACCAAGGTGCCTTCGTTCTCGGAGTAAGTAACTTCGAATTCGACGGAGCGATAATACCCGCGGGCGACCCCATTGGAAGCCCCTTCGGGGTTGATGGTATTGGAGCTGGAATTCTTGATTGCTGTTTTAAGCATGGCTGCTTGCCTCGCTGCACTCAAGCCCTCTTGATCAAATTTCCTGAAAACAGAAGTTTGTTTGTACGATTCCGATAGTTCAACAACATCAGGTTTGTTCATAAAAATAGCCGATCCATAGCCCATTGTGTTGACGTCGTACTTAAGGTTGGCGTTGTTTTGAGCATTCGCGTTTGCGTTTGCCATTCCGTTTGCGTTCAGAATGATGTTTGCGTTCGTTACTGCGTTTGCATTAAGTACAACGTTTACGAGAGGTATCGTTTGCGGCTCAGCTTCGTTGTCCTCGTCATAATATGCAAGTTGGATACGACGATATACTGCGCGTGCAACGGGGACACGCGCCTCCTTTTCGGTTGACTCCACCAGTTCGTACAGAGAGACTTTTCGATTTCCCGCTTTGATTTGGAGGTCTGTAATTCCATATTTCTGGAATACGGCACGAGGCTGAGCTTCGAAATCGCGTCTTGCGTCGGTAGATTGTTCCGCGTCCGCGACCAGTTTTTCAAGGATGCTAAGCTGGGACTGTATTGAGAGTTCGTTTAGGTGGTTCACATTGTCCATAGCGGTGACCTCCAATGTTGAATAGCTGTCTTGAAAGACTACGTCATGCTAGTGTCGGTATCGATTTGATACTACGAACAAATTAGAACTAAATGGATATAGTTTCCATACTAATCAAAACAAACTTGCATTCAAGTTTTTATTTATACTTGATTTAAGGCGGAGTGGAATGTGGGTGCGCAAGGAGACGCGGAATCGATGAGAGCCTCAAAAAAAATTACTGCAGTGTTATCATCTTTCATCCTCTCTATTCTTCCATTTCTGATTCTATGGGCGGCTTGGTCAGTCCTCCCTGATACAATTCCCGCTCATTGGAGTGGGGGTGTGGTTGATCGATGGGGTAATAAGCTTGAATTGCTGGTTGTTCCGCTGTTTTCTCTGATTGGTTCTATTGCAATTTCTGTGTACCTTATTGTTTCCACGCGGCGAAGAGAGTTCGCGGATTTCTCTGTTCGAATGCGACGGGACTTTGTTGCGTGCTATATTTCTAGTCTTCTTTTATCGACAACCTGCTCAGTGATAATTGACGTTTGGGTTCAGTTGATTCTTACGCAAAACACTGCGGTTGATGGGGGGCTTGGACTATCGATCCTGTATTCCCTTCCCGGGCTATATGTGATCTTGTGCGCTTTGCCGCCTTTTTATGCGAGCGGCGAGAGCAAAAAGGCAGAGCGCCTGATAACAGTTCTTATTGGCGGCGCGGAGATTGTTCTTTGTGGAATAGTGCTTGAAGGTCCGGCTGCCTCTTATGCGATGATTGGACTGATGATTCTGTTCTGTGCGTTTGAGATTGTGTCACAGGTAAGGGATAGCCGGTCCTTATGAGTTGAATTACGCGCGTGCGGATATAAAGGTTGGCATGTTAAGCTGGTCGTTTTCTCGTTCTGGGACATTTGCAGTAGGATGAGTGGGACTAGGCGCGCTGCGGTGTGATGGTGACGGTTGAGACTTGTATCGCTGCAAATCCGCTGATGCACATTTTGCTATTGGGCTTGAAGGTGGGACCGGCAGGCCTTTGTTTGGGATGTTCCGGTCGTCCAACGCGTGTTGCACGGCTTTATATTGTTACGCTCGTTCGGCGCTCCGTTGGAGCATTTCCGGGTTTGTCGGCATCATGACTTGGCCAAGTGACACGCTTGCCGGGACGGTTGTAACGCCGCGCCGGTTCCGTGTGCTCCTTCGTTGTTGGCCTGTCCAGCCGGGGGCGGATTCGGCCTCATGTTGTGGCGCACGGCCTTCAGGGGCTTCCCCTGGCGAGTTATGTTCGTCCGTATGGGTAAGGGTCGGGTTGAGCTGACAATCCCGTGTCGGAAGGGGCTTGGACCATGCGCGCGATGACAGAGATTGAGTGGCTGGACGGCCGTGTGACGAAGGTGCCGGAGCTCGCCCTGGGCGATGCGCTCGGCGAGAGCGTCCAGGCGGAGCTCGATTTCGGGTTCGACGACGTGTTGGAGGGCCTTTGGGTTGAGGTGCGCCATCATGAGCCGGATGAGGACTCGGACGGCGACCCGCGCGGGAGGGGCTGCGCACTGTACGCGGACTGCCGGTACAGCCTGGTCGAACCGTCGGACCTCGACCGTGTCTTCTGCATCCTTTACGAGGGGCAGCCGAGGGTCTGCCGCGTCGCGGGGGAGCTCGTGAACCTTTCGCGGGCCTGCGCGTTGTCCTGCCTCATGCTCGGATCTCCCTACCCGCCAGGCGCCCTCGAGGCCCTGGCCGCGTGCGCTCGATACCTCTGCGGTCCGGCTTTCACATCCGACCTCGCCGCCCGTGCCCGCGCCGCGGGGGAGCTAGGGCCCCCGCGGCGGCGGTGAACGCGGCCGCTGCGTGGGAATTTGGGATGGGGGCGGGTTCCGAAACGCCTGCGGAGGGGAGAACCCCGTTGGGCGGGGACTATTCGTGATGCTTGATATCGCATTGCAGTATGGAAGCACGGATCATCTTCGCGATGGTCCGACCGGTTGATGGGCTAGGACGCGCATTCAGCAGGGAAGGGGATGGCTTTTAATGCCGCTTTTGGCTTATGCGTGCCGCGCTCCGCGTATGGCCATCCTGCGGTGCTAAAGCATTCTTGAAGTCTGTTAAGTGAATTCGTTTTAATCGCGCACGTGGCCGTTTGCCCATGTCGCATAACAGGATTCACTGTTGATTGCCCGTGTGATGACAGCGTGAGTTTCGGGGGGGGGTGTGGCGTGAGCGGAGTCGCCGCGTTGTATAAGTCTGGCCGGCCCGACTGATGTGTCGATCTGTCGGGCCGGCCGAGAATGGTGAAGAGATCTCGCTGTTGAATGAACGAATGTTACAAGCAGCTCTTCAAGGCGCTTTGGGCGTTGGCTGGGGCTGCGCAGTCAATCGCATGCAGTGATAGGCGAGGCGATTGCTCGATGAGCCGGCGACTAGTTCTGTGCTGCACTCGTCCCGGTGCCGTCGTTGTCTGCCGAGTACCAGAATGCGTAGGCCGCAACGACGGCATCATAGACGGCTGCGACTACGTTATCCACGACGGCTGCAAAGTTGACCACAACGGGAACGGGGCCGGTTTTGGAATCCATCTTCTCTACTTCTGGGGTCTCATACATGGGAACATCTCCTTAGAATTGTGACAGGACGCTCAGGTCGCCTAGATCATCGTCGATCAGGTCGATATAGAGGTCGCCGTCCATATTGATGTCTGCAATCAACGATGAGATCTCTTCCATCTCGTCAATCGAGTGCATACGATTGGCCAACGCGGTAACAACGGGCTTATCCCAAACGGTTGCCATTCCGGCATCGTAGTATTCCTGAAGGCTGTGTTTGCGAACGTTTCCGATGATGAGAGGTATATAGGGGGATGCGACGATATCGCCATTGGCGTGGATGGCCACTTGGTCAAATTGCATTTGCAGTTGAGGGAATCTGACCAAGTGGTCGATGGGGTCGCCCCACTCAAGCATGAAATAGCCTCGATAGTCCGGATCGTATCGAAGGTCATTGATCGTGTTGACTAGTCGACGGTATTGATTATTCGAAGGGCGAATCGTGCGGTTTCTTCGGGCTCTACCGAGGAGCATGAGCGGCTGAACTCTAAGGTCAATTCGGTCAGTTCTACCCGACGATTTCAGCTTGTCTCGAAGCATCGTGCAAACTGGTTTGAAATCGTCGACATTGAACGATGTCGGACAAAAGGCAATTGAAAGGTGCAGTGAGGTTTCGTTCAGCGTGATATCGATGGCGTCGAGCACCCGGTCGTATAATCCCGAGAGTCCTCGCATATGTTCGTGAGAATCGCGTAGGCCATCGAGGCTAAACTGTATGCCGTTTAAACCGGCGCGTTCGAGCTCATGCAAAGTATTTGAGTTTGCGAGCAGACCGTTTGACACGAGGTTGCATTTGACGCCAGATGCGCTGAGCCGCCGCAAGGACTCGATGACAAGATCCTTTCGCAGGAGGGTCTCGCCTCCGCAGAAGCAGAAGCTAAAGGGGTGCATTTGACAAATCGAGTCGACGAGTTCGAGGACTTCGTTGTCGGATAATTCGTTCGCGACGACATCGTTTTCTCCACTGTTGTTGAAGCAGTGTAGACAACGAAGGTTGCATTTGTTTGTAATGTCGAGCGCAACGCTGTGGGGCGCTCCGATTATTGCCGGCATGCTCATTATTGCTTCTTATCGAGCGGGCGAACAAACAGCTTGACGTCGCCCGAGTCGAGCTCATTGGGCAGGGTGCCGACTAAGGAAAAGCCAAGGCGCTGGTCGGAATGGTCAAGTTGTTCGGCGATTGGGGTGGAATCAGGCGCGTCAATTCTGAGCGCGCGGTAGGCTTTGGGAGCGGAAGATCCGTAGTATTCCGCAAGGCGGTCGAGCACACCGGCAAGCAGCGTGGAGCTGCATGAGATAAATTTGATGATGACGCTGCGGCCGGCGGGATTAGTGGCCGGCTCGCATATTATCAATCCATTAATTTCTCCGGACTGGCTCGTGAGTAGAAAATAATCATGGGTAAAGGAAAAGAGCCTTTGGCGAAGAACCAGAAAGTTCTCCAATTCGGGCTCAACGTCGAACTCAGAGAAATAGATCCTATTGCCATTTTTGGACTGTTTTGCAGAGAGGGATTTTGCAGCCGCCTCTTCGATTTCAGCAAACCTGCTCGCGTCCGCGAGAATAAGCAGCTCGTCGGGATTCACCGATGTTAGGTAATCGGAGCCGAAAGGGTCGTTCATATATCTCCCTTCTTTCTTCCAAACGATAAGACAGTTTACGGTCAGGCTATGCAGGGTTTGGGCCAGGTCATGCGCTAGCGTCTCGCGCGGTTGATCTGGGTATTTTTCTTGGAACAGACGGAGAATTTTGGGCAAATCGCAGGTGCCGTCGCATAAGTCAAGAATCTCTTTAGCGACCCTGTTGAGGATCGTATAGATTTGTTTCCCATCTGAGCTTAGGACGCTCAGGCGGTTATTTGGTTCACTGCGAAGGTAGCTTGGGTCGAGGGGGATAGGGATGACTCCAGGCAATGATGAGATTTGCGCGCTCCAAACATTCACGGATTCCATTGATCTCCTTTGGTTGTGGCCTATCTTCCTCGAATAGCAACTCGTTCGATAAAATATCACAAATCGAAACGATATATAAAAGAATATATTTATATCGATATACAATATTAGGTTAAAAAAAGTTTTGATGTTTGTCGATAGGGCTGGTATTGAAGGAGTGGACTGGAGTGATGGCGATGTCGGACGTTGTGGTTTCAATGGTGGGGTCATGCCTGCTGCTGTTGTTCGGAATAATGATATATCGAGGCAAGCTCACGGGATTGCTTGCCGGAATGTCATTGCTATCGGGAGAGCGTTTAGAGGAGGCAAAGCGGACGGCCGAGTCTCTAGGCGCAAACCGAGTGGTGGGGGCGTCTATAGTTTTCTCCGCAATATGCCTTTTTCTCTCGTCCCTTTTTCCGGACAAAAGGGCTATTCTCGGTCTGATGGTGGCTGCTGTTATAATCGCCGCGCTTGCCTATGCAAATAGGGGGCTTATTCGTATGTATATAAAGGTGAAATGGAATCCTGGGCACCGCAACCCGAGATAATGTCTTGAGCAAGGATTAACAACAAGGGATATATGGGAGCGATTAAGCGGCGAGCAAATTCAGTTTTGGATAAAAGGCCGCTTGATGGGAGCTGGCATGTTTAAGAAGACGGTTCACGAGTTGTTTCGGTGTAAAGGGTCACGGCTTTTCGTGATTCTCATGCTGGTGAATTTTGCTCTCTCGTGCGTCATGCCCGCCTTAAACGGTGGGTTTGTAGACTTTCTCGTGACGAATAGGGATCCATCTCGCGTCGTGTGGTTTGCGGCCTTTGTTGCGGGCATAGGGATATCGGCCTCCTTCATGTCGTATGCGATGGGTGTGAACGTATCGCGCGTCATCTTGGAGATGACGACGAGACTGATGGGGACCACGTGTGAGTCGTTTGAACGGGGGCCCCTGGAAAAGGGGGAGCAGGCGGATCCATCCTATACAACGCAGAGGGTGTATGCGGATTCGAATGCGGTGTCATCGTTTGTCGTGAACAACTTCCTGACGATCGGGCTTAACATCGTTCTGGTTGTGTTGATATGCATCATCCTGTTTTCGATTAATCCGGTGTTCCTGGTGTTAAGTGCATGTTCGCTTGTTGCGTACTTCATTTTATTCAGGGCGTTGAAAAAGCCGTTGTACAACAGTTCGCTTGCGAACAAGGAGGGTTTGAGTAAGCTTTTCGCGTCCGTGAGCGGCGAGCTGTCGCAGTTGTTTGACATTAAGTGCGATGGCGCATATAACCAGAGCGCTCGGACGCTCAAAGGGGTATTCGAGGGGTACTACCCGATTTACATGAAAGCAAGTAGGGTCTCGAATCTGGCCACATCAAGCGACGGCCTGATCTCGTCTGTGTTTCGGGGGGCACTGCTCGTGATCTCCGGGATGGAAATATTGAGCGGAAGAATGAGCTTAGGCGAGTTCACAATGGTGAACTCGTATTACTCGATGGCGTTCGGATGCTTCAAGTATTTTTTGAATTATTTCAAATCGTATCAGGACGCAAGGGCCTCGTTCGACCGATTGGGGGCTCTGACGGAGGACGCCGAGGACCGCGGCACCCTCACGGTTGGGCACGTGGAGAGCATATCGTTGTCCAACATCGCGTACCGATACGCGGGAAAGCCCTACTTATACCGCGACCTCTCCGTGGAGGTGGAGGAAGGAAAAACCTATGCCATTACCGGGCCGAACGGATGCGGAAAAAGCACGTTTCTGAAGGTGCTCCTTGGACTATATTCTGCTGGGGGACATCGGGCTTTGGGGTCGGTGCCATATGAAGAGCTCGATATGGAGACGATCCGACGGGACCTGTTTGCGGTGTGCCCGCAAAAGCTCTTTATTCCGAACGAAACGGTGGAGAATTACCTTGAGAGGACGTCGATTCGGGGATCGAGCGAAAACCTCCGAGAGCTTGTGCCGAGTTTCTATCGAACCGTCGAATCGTTAAAAGGCAAGAATTGTAGAGACCTTTCTGGTGGAGAGTATCGAAAGCTAAGGATATTCGCAGCACTTCGCAGGCAGCCGGAAGTGCTTGTGTTCGATGAACCAACGAACGATTTAGATGAAGAAAGCCGTCGGGAGTTCACGGAGTATATTCATCGAAATCCCTTCGATCAGCTAATTCTTGTTGTAAGCCATGATCAGGATTTGATTTCAGCATGCGATAGGAAGCTGGATTTGGATTTCGATCCGAAAAATGGGCAATGCTGATGGGAAACGCTTAGAGTTCGGGCTTGCGCGTCATGGAGTAATCTTTCCTCTTATCGAAAATCGTTACAATATAAGAAAAACAGTAAGCAAGAAGAAATGGCTCGGGAAAGAGCTCGCTGCTGTCAGTGATATTGGGTCTATATCCAGATAACACGGAAGGGGCCGTCCTCTACAACGGGGTATCACAGCGTCGCATCGACCGATACGCATTGCGGCGGTGCCGAGTTGGCATTACGGAGCAAGAGCCCCCTATTGTTGGGGGGACGATCCTCGATAATCTTACGCTGCTTTCTGATGATTTCGAGGCCGACAAACTGAATCGGATGCTTGCCATATTGGGGTTAGACAAAATGATTGCCGCTGCGGAGAACGGGGCGGCAGCGATGCTTGGCAGCAAGAAAGGAGGGGTGTCCGGCGGGGAGAAGCAGAACATCGCAATTGTGCGGCAGATGTTGAAATCGCCGGACGTCATGTTGTTTCTTGAGTCAACTTCAGCGCTTGATGCGAAGAGCCGGAGCGCGCTAATTAAATTGCTTCATGAGGTTAAGAGAGACCATATTGTAATTGTTGTCACTCATGACGAAGAGATGCTTGCGGCTTGCGACGAGGTCATTCCGATGCCCGGATGCTTATCGGGACGTGGCGTTGAAGGCCCAGAAGATCGAAATGGCGTGGGTGTTGGGTAAGTCCCTACGCGTACGACGTTGGGTTTCTGATCTTCATCGTCCTGCAAAGAAGGCTTTGTAACACGTTTCCCCTGGGAGGCCCCTTTTGTCCGTAGTGGCAAAGAGGAGCTTTTTCGTTTCCCTCTTGCGGCGGAGGGGGACACCATGCGCCTATACAGGACGACCTGCGCGCTTTCGTCGGATGACGGGCTATGTGTCGAGATGGGGGTCTCGGGTGGAGGCCGCGTCGCGGTCGCGGTCGGCCAGCGACCATCGGTACGGCTCAATCGTATTACCAGAACTAGTAAGGAGCCGCCCTTTCGGACGACTCAAACTGTAATGGGGCTTTTTTAGCTACCCCGGCCGTTACTCCGCCAAAGCATTCGCGCTATCTGCCGGGGTGGCTAAAATAGCCCCGTCCCAAATTAGCTACTCTGACCAAAATCCCTGGGACAAATACTTCTGATAGATTTTGTCTTTCTTGGCTATTGCGTAGTTTAAGAGATTCCATTCCAATAATTACAGCTTTTTGCTAAAGCGCTTTAGCAGTTTATACCGCTTTTGACCTGCGACTACGTTGTACTGGTATCTTCATAAGGTAACCACCTTTACCTACCGTTTACCGCCAGTTTTAGCACGTTTACCAAACCGCGCAGCCTCTGCTCAAGCCCGCCCAAAACCCGCCGTATAGTTCCCTCACGGTCCGCATCCGGCGGGTCGATTCGTTACCACGGTCGTGTGTGCGAACACATAGAAGGGGAAGTATCGTGAGCGATTGCAAGAGGGTTTACCGTTTTGGAACCGACGCCCAGGGCACTTGTGTCACCGAGGGCGACAAGTCTATGAACTTTGTGCTTGGCGGCAAGGGCGCTAACCTTGCCGAGATGAGCCGTATCGGCCTGCCGGTCCCCGGTGGCTTTACCATTACCTGCCAGACCTGCGTTGAGTACTCCGGTGCCGGCAATGTTTGGCCTGCCGGCGCGCTTGACGAGATCGTTGCCGCCGAGGCCGACCTCGAAGCCCGCTGCGGCAAGAAGCTCGGAGATGCCAACGATCCGCTGCTCGTCTCGGTGCGCTCTGGCGCTCCGTTCTCCATGCCCGGCATGATGGACACGGTCCTCAATCTGGGCCTCAACGACGATTCCGTCCTGGGCCTCATCGCCCAGACGCAGAACCCGCGCTTTGCTTGGGACAGCTATCGCCGCTTTATCCAGATGTTCTCCAACGTCGTCATGGGCGTCGACGCCGACCTGTTCGAGAACGCCCTGACCCAGGCCCGCCTGGTTGCCGGCGTCCGCGTCGATTCCGAGCTTTCGGCCGAGGACCTGCAGGAGCTCGTCGAGACCTTCAAGGGCATCTTCTCCGCCAACGTCGAGGCCGCCCTGTACCCCGAGCTCGAGGTCGCCGATGGTAAGCCCGACTTTCCGCACGATCCGGAGCTCCAGCTTCGCCTTGCCATCCAGGCCGTCTTTGGCAGCTGGATGAACGAGCGCGCCTGCATTTACCGCAAGCAGCACGGCATCTCCGACGAGCTCGGCACCGCCGTCAACGTCCAGGCCATGGCTTTTGGCAACAAGGGCGAGACCTCTGCGACCGGCGTCGCCTTCACCCGCAACCCGGCCGACGGCACCAAGGAGTTCTACGGCGACTTTCTGGTCAACGCCCAGGGCGAGGACGTCGTCGCCGGCATTCGCAACACCGAGCCCATCGCCGATCTCAAGACCACTCCGGGGCTTGAGTCCGCAGGCGAGGAGCTCGAGCGCGTGTTCCTGACGCTCGAGGATCACTATCGCGACATGTGCGACATCGAGTTCACCATCGAGCAGGGCAAGCTCTGGATGCTCCAGACCCGCGTGGGCAAGCGAACTGCCACCGCCGCCCTGCGCATCGCCATCGAGATGGTCGAGGAGGGTCTGATCACCCGCGATGAGGCTGTGAGCCGCATCGATCCCGCGCAGCTCGACCAGCTCCTGCACCCACAGTTCGACGCCTCCAAGAAGTACGAGGCTCTCGCCAGCGGTCTTAATGCCAGCCCCGGGGCCGCCGTGGGCGAGGTCGTGTTCTCGAGCGACGACGCCGTCGCGCGCGCCAACGAGGGCCACAAGGTCATTCTGGTTCGTTGGGAGACCAACCCCGACGACCTGAAGGGCATGGTCGCCGCCGAGGGCATCCTGACCAGCCACGGTGGCAAGACGAGCCATGCCGCCGTTATCGCCCGCGGCATGGGTACGCCCTGCGTCTGCGGCGTTGAGCGCTTCCATATTGACGCCGCCGAGAAGGTCGTGCGCATCGAGGGCAGCGACCGCGTACTGCACGAGGGCGATGTCATCTCCATCGACGGCACCCAGGGCATCGTCGTCGACGGTCCCGTCGACCTGGCCTCCGCCGAGCTTACCGGCGACCTGGACACCATCCTGTCCTGGGCCGACGAGATTCGCCTGGACGAGACCTGTGGCCATGCCAACCATGTGCGCGTCAACGCCGACAATCCCGAGGATGCCGAGCTCGCCCTCGAGTTTGGCGCCGAGGCTATTGGCCTGTGCCGCACCGAGCACATGTTCCTGGGCGATCGCAAGAACATCATCCAGAGCTTTATCCTGTCTGACGATGAGACCGTGAAGCAGCAGGCCCTGGCCGACCTGCTCAAGGTTCAGACTGAGGACTTCCTGGCGATGTTCAAGACCATGTCCGGTCGCGATGTGGTCGTCCGCCTGCTCGATCCGCCGCTGCATGAGTTCCTGGATAATCCTCGCGAGCTCGAGGTCGCCATCACCAAGAAGGAAGCCGCTGGCGCCAGCGAGGAAGAGCTTGCCGTCCTACGTGCCCGACTGCGTCGTATCGACGGCATGGTCGAGTCGAACCCCATGCTCGGCTTGCGCGGCGTGCGCCTGTCCGTTGTCTTTGGCGACCTGCCACTCATGCAAGTTCGCGCTGTCGCCACGGCAGCCGCCCGCCTTATTAAGGAGGGCGTCGATCCGCGTCCCGAGATCATGGTTCCGCTTGTCTCCATTACGGCGGAGCATGTCCAGACCCGCGAGGTCATCGAGCGCGTGATCGCCGAGGTTTCTGCCGAGGAGGGCGTCGAGCTCAATATTCCCGTGGGCACGATGCTCGAGCTGCCGCGCGCCTGTATGGTCGCCGACGAGATCGCTCAGCACGCCGACTTCTTCTGCTTTGGCACCAACGACCTTACGCAGACGACCTTCGGCTTCTCTCGCGACGACGCCGAGGCCAAGTTCATCCCCCTGTACATGCACAAGAAGATCTTGAAGGACAACCCCTTCGAGACCATCGACTCGGCGGTACTCGAGCTGGTGCGCATGGCCGTTGAGAAGGGTCGCACCACCAACCCCGACATGCACTTTGGCGTGTGCGGCGAGCACGGCGGCGACCCCAAATCCATTAAGGACCTGTTCAACGTGGCCGACGTGGACTATGTGTCCTGTTCGCCCTATCGCGTACCCCTCGCACGTCTTGCGGCCGCGCAGGCCAAGCTCGAGGCGAAGCGCTCCGCCTAACGTTTTGGGTTTAGACGCCTAGCGTAGCCCCTTCATGCCGCCCGTCTCATTCGCGAGGCGGGCGGTTATCATGTGCGAGTTTTGTCTTTTTGTCTGCGTAAAAAATTGTTCTTGCAGCAGAAACCCGCGCGTGTATACTTGAATACGTTTGTTCAACTACGTGCCGGCCAAGGTGGTACGGCACCTCTAGAAGAGTAAGGAATTGCACATGGATTACATCCGCGCAATCGAGCGTCAGCAGATCCGCGAGGACATCCCGCAGGTCCGCGTTGCCGACAACGTCAAGGTTCACTACCGCATTAAGGAAGGCGACCGCGAGCGCATCCAGGTTTTCCAGGGTGACGTCATCCGCATGGCCGGCGCCGGTGCCCGTGAGACCTTCACCGTCCGCAAGATTTCCTTCGGTGTCGGTGTTGAGCGTACCTTCCCGCTTCACAGCCCCAAGATCGCCAAGCTCGAGGTCGTCCGTCATGGTCGCGTCCGTCGCGCCAAGCTGTACTACCTCCGCGACAAGGTGGGCAAGGCTGCTCGCATCCCCGAGAAGCGCTAAGAAGATCGCAGCGTCTGTCCACTCGTTTGGACACAAGGGTCACCTTCGGGTGGCCCTTCTTTTTATCTGATTTGCATGCAAGGAGGGCCTGGTATGGCCAACATGACGAGCTCGGTTTCGGCATCGCAGGTTGCCGGAGAGCTAGCGAGCGCAACGTTTGAGGAGATCCCCGCCCTCGTGGAGCATTATCGCGAGGACCCGCGCCAGCAGGTGATCAAGGCTTGTGAACGCGCCCTCAAACGCCATGCTAAGGAACTTGCCGAGCGCGAGCGCGTCAATGACATGTACGAGCTTATGCATGAGCTTGGCGGCGATGGGGTGGTCGTTGGTGTCGACGAGGTGGGCCGCGGCTCGGTAGCGGGGCCCTTGACCGTATGTGCCGTGTGTCTTCCGATGGAGCCGCGCATCTGGGGCATCAACGATTCCAAAAAGCTCACGCCGGCGCGCCGCGAGCTGCTCTCGGTGAAGATTGCCGAGGTGGCGACGGCGATCGGCTTTTGCCATATCGCTCCCGCGGATATCGATGAGATGGGCATGGCCCGCGCCATTCGAGCCGCTGTCGCGGGCGCGGTGGCGGATACGGGGCTTGAGCCCGATTGCGTGCTTATGGACGGCAACCCCCTGGGCGCCGTTCCCAACGAGCGCGACGTGGTCAAGGGCGACGCCAAGATCGCCTGTATCGCCGCGGCGTCCATCATGGCTAAGGTCACCCGTGACGAGATGATGGTTGAGTACGACGCCGAGTATCCCGAGTACCATCTGGCCGAGTCGAAGGGCTATGCGAGCCCCGATCACATCGAGGCCATTCGCAAACACGGTCTTTCTCCTCTGCACCGTGTGAGCTTTTGCGGAAACTTTCTGCAGACTGAGCGCCTTTTCTAGGCCAATTGTGAAGACAGGGACCTTAAGGGTTCCATAAACCTGCTGGTAGGGGCCGTGTGCAACGCTATTGTTGCGCGCGGCCCCTCATTTGTCGGCATTTGGTTTGCTTTTGGTTTGCTTCCGGTACTTACCCGCATGAAACCTGCCCTCATTATCGAGGCAATGCAGAGAGCGGGAAAGGAGACCCCATGTGCGCCGCAGGCAAATTGAGTAAGACGCAGCAGCTCAAGGAGCGTTGGGAAGAGGGGGAGCTCGATTGCGGGTCGATCACGCCCGAGTTTATCAAGGGACTCAGTCCTCGCGAGCTCGGTATGCTGGGCGAGCTTATCGCAATCGATTACTTTAACGAGCGCGGCTATACATTGCTGGAACAAGGCTATCGATGCTCGGAGGGCGAGGCCGACCTGGTTCTGCTCGATGAGCTCGACGATGTGGTGGTGATGGCCGAGGTCAAGACCAGGCGTGTTGCGCTGGATTGTGACACGCGGGTGTTTCCCGAGGAAGCGGTGAATGCCCAAAAGCAGCGGCGCTATCGTCGCATCGCGAGTTGCTATCTCATGGAGCATTATCCGCTCAAGGCGATCCGCTTCGATGCCGTGGGTGTCACCATTCGCGGCGGGCATATCGCCGAGATCGAGCACCAGTACAACGCGTTCGATTGGCAGGTGTCGTGATGGCGTTCGAAACCTTTGCCGTTCACGCAGCCTGTATCCGCGGCGTCGAGGCGATTCCCGTCACGGTCGAGGTGTCGCTTGCGGGTGGCATCCCGGGCATCCAGATGCTCGGGATCCCGAGTATGGAGGTCATGGAGTCGCGCGGGCGCATTCGCTGCGCGATGCGCTCCGCCGGATTCGAGATCCCGCGCTCGGGTATTACGGTCAATCTGGCGCCTGGCGATATCCGAAAGACCGGTAGCGGCTTTGACCTGCCGATAGCCATTGCGGTGCTTGCGGCCGACGGGCAGATTCCCCGCAACAGTCTCGACCGCTGCCTCATTGCCGGCGAGCTCGGCCTGGATGGCACAGTGCTTCCCGTCAAGGGCGAGGTGGCGTTCCAGCTGCTGGCTCGCGACATGGGGCTGTCTTTTATCGCCGGCAGGTCCGACCAACATGTTCCGCTTGCGGGCGTCGACTGCGGTTTTATCGATCATCTGTCGCAGCTTGCCCGCGGTATGGGCGAGGCGGCTCGGCATTATCTGGATTCCGAGGGCGTGGAGGCCACCTTTGAGCCCGAGCTCGATTATGCCGACGTGTTGGGGCAGGAGGTCGCCAAGCGCGGCATGGCGCTTGCGGCGGCAGGGGAGCTCGGCCTTCTCATGATCGGCTCGCCCGGTTCGGGCAAGACCATGCTTGCGCGCCGCATGACGGGTATCTTGCCCGAACTTTCCGTCGAGGATCAGCAGGAGGCGCTGTGTATCCATTCGGTCTTGGGTGAGAACATCGATGGCCTGCTTGCAGGGCATCGGCCGTTTCGAAGCCCTCATCACAGCATTTCGACAGCGGGCCTTATTGGCGGAGGACGCCCTGTGCATCCGGGCGAGATCAGCCTTGCCCATGGCGGCGTGCTCTTTTTGGACGAGCTTGCCGAGTTTCCCACCGGTGTGCTGCAGACGCTCAGGCAGCCTATCGAGCGCGGCTATGTCAGGATCGTGCGCGTCGATGGCGCCTTTACGTTTCCCTCGCGCTTTCAGCTGCTTGCGGCGAGCAATCCCTGCCCCTGCGGCTTTTTGGGCGATCGCGAGGTTCCGTGTCGTTGCTCGGCATCGATGGTAGAGCGCTATCGGTCCAAGCTGCGCGGTCCCTTGGCCGACCGCATCGACCTGATGATCGACGTGACCCGCCCCGATCCGCAGGTGATTATCGAGGGCGCTGAGGGCATGTCGTCGGCCGAGCTGCGCGACTACGTTGTCCGCGGTAGGGCTTTTCGTGTCTGGCGTGAGTCCCGTATGGACGATGCGGATGCCGAGGCCGAGGACGATGAGTCACGGTCCATTGACGGTGTCGTGTCGACCTTTGCACTCGACGAGGCCGCCGAGAAATGCGTGCTTGGCCTGTCGAAGCGCACGCATCTCACGGGGCGCGGCATCGTGCGTCTGGTTCGCATCGCGCGCACGATTGCCGATGTCGCCGAAAGTGAGCGTGTGACGCAAGATCATGTGCTCGAGGCGGCGATGTATCAGGGACGGAGGGATCAGTGATGGACGAGAACCGGTACGAGCTGCATCCCGGTGATGCGTTGTTTCCAGATACCGTTTTGGAGCTCTCTGATGTACCCCAGACGCTGTTCGTGCGCGGCGACCCGGAGGTGCTCTCGACGCCGGCGCTCTCTATCATCGGTGCGCGCAAGGCTTCTCCCTACGGTCTTGCCGTTGCGGAGCTTGCAGCCAAGGTTGCCGTGGAAGCGGGGGTGACGGTGGTCTCCGGCGGTGCGGTCGGTTGCGACCAGGCGTCGGGTTGGGCCGCGGTCAATGCTGGTGGTAAACATGTCATGGTGTTGGGGACAGGCGCCGATGTAGTCTACCCGCGCTCGAGCGCGGGCCTTATCGTGCGCACGCTCGATACGGGCGGCGCAGTCGTGTCCATGTCGCCTTGGGGTATGGGGCCGCGTAAGTTTGCCTTTCCGCGGCGCAATCGCGTGATCGCAGCGCTGTCGCAGGCGCTCTTTGTGTCGGAGGCCGGCATGCCATCTGGGACGTTTTCTACTGCCGAGACCGCCATGGACTTGGGGCGCGAGCTGCTTGCCGTGCCGGGTTCGATTTTGTCTCCCGAGTCGCGCGGTACCAACTATCTTATCGCCAACGGCGCCTGCTGCATTGTCGACGAGGAGTCCATCGAGATGGCTATCTCTCGCATATACGGAACCCTGCGCTACTCGCGCCCTGATGCGCCCGGTATCGCCGACCTGGATGCCACGCAGCAGGTCGTGATGCATGCCCTCATTGCCTCGCCGCTCAAGGTCGATGATATCGCCGCGCTCGTCTCCCTCGATGCCGTCGGCGTACTCAAGCTCCTGGGTTCGCTCGAGCTTGAGGGTCTCATCGAGCGCATGATGGATGGAAGGTATGCGCCCTCCAAGTTTGCCCTTCACGCCCAGACACCCTTCGGTCACAATGGAAAACGTGTCAATTAGAAAGGTGTTTGCAGATGCAGTTCGATCAGGTGACAGTTATCGGTGGCGGTCTGGCGGGTTCGGAATGCGCAATCCAGCTGGCAGACCGTGGGTTTGCCGTAAAGCTGTGCGAGATGCGCCCCCAGGTGAGCTCCCCGGCCCACCATACCGATCACCTGGCAGAGCTCGTCTGCTCCAATTCGTTTAAGTCGACTCGTCCGGATTCCGCGGCTGGTTTGCTGAAGGCCGAGCTTGAGCGCATGGGTTCAGTCCTGCTCGATTGCGCCCATCGCGCGGCTGTTCCCGCCGGCGGTGCCCTGGCGGTCGACCGCGTCAAGTTTTCCGAGCTTGTCGAGGCCGAGGTTGCCGCCCGTCCCAATATCGAGGTCGTGCACGGCGAGGTCACGCAGATTCCCGAGGGCCACGTGGTCATTGCCGCGGGTCCGCTGTGCTCACCGGCGCTGAGCGAAGAGGTCATGAAGCTCGTCGGTGGCGACGCCCTTGCGTTCTTCGATGCCGCGGCGCCTATCGTTGATGCCTCCACGCTCGATATGGACGTGCTGTTCTCTCAGTCGCGCTACGAGGAACAGGGGAGCGGCGACTATCTCAACGCTCCGCTCAATAAGGAGGAGTACGAGGCCTTTATCGAGGCGCTTACCACGGCCGACCGCGTGGTACTCAAGGACTTTGAGGGCGGCGATCTGTTCCAGGCTTGCCAGCCTGCCGAGGAGGTTGCGCGCACCGGCAAGGACGCCATTCGCTTTGGCGCCATGAAGCCGGTCGGCCTCACCGACCCGCGTACCGGACGTCGCCCCTGGGCGGCGATTCAGCTGCGTGCCGAGAACAAGGAGAAGACCGCCTATAACTTGGTGGGCTTCCAGACCAACCTGACCTTTGGCGAGCAGAAGCGCGTCTTCCATATGGTGCCGGGCTTGGAGAACGCTGAGTTCTTCCGCTACGGTGTCATGCACCGCAATACCTTTGTCGACGCTCCGCACGTGCTCGATGGCACCTTTGCCGTGCCCGGTACCGGCGTGCGCCTGGCCGGTCAGATCACCGGCACCGAGGGGTACATGGAAGCGGTGGCGACCGGTCTGCTCGCGGCGCTCAACACCTATGCCGAGGCTATCGGCGCCACGGGCGTCGAGTTGCCGCGTGTGGGCGCCCTGGGTGCGCTCGTGGGCTATGCGACCGATCCTGCCACCGTGGGCTATCAGCCCATGCATGTCAACTTTGGCTTGGTGCCGCCGCTCGAGGATGGTAAGCGCCGCAGCAAGCGTGACCGCTACCAAGCCTATGCGGACCGTGCGCTCGAGGCTCTCGATGCCTATCTGGCCACTCGCCCCGATCTGTTTGGAGGCGACCGGTCATAGCCTTTGACCTGTACGATACCGTCGACTCGTTTATCGCCTATATCGCACGTGTCGAGGGGCTCTCTCCCAATACGGTGACTGCCTATGGATCGCGGTTGGAGCGCTTTGCTGCCTGGTGCGAGCGCGAGGACGTCGACGCGCGCACCGCTGACGTACGGACCGTTCGCTCCTATTTGGCCGAGTTGTCGCGTGACCAGGTGGCGGCTCGGACCCTTGCGGCGCATCTGTCAGCTATTCGGTCGCTCTATCGTTGGATGGCTGCCGAGGGAATCGTAGAAGGCGATGCGGTCTCGGCCATATCCTCGCCCAAGCTGCCGCGTGATCTACCCGGTGTGCTGACGACCCAACAGGTGGAGGCGCTACTCAAGACGCCTGATACCTCAACACCCGCGGGACTGCGCGATGCGGCGATGCTTGAGCTGCTCTATGCATCCGGCGCCCGTATCTCTGAGCTCTCAGCACTCAATGTGGAGTCCATCGCTTGGTCCGAACGCACGCTGCGCCTGTGGGGCAAGGGGAGCAAAGAACGTATCGTCCCTCTGTATCGTCGTGCGCTCGAGGCGACCCGCACCTATGTCGAGGAGGGGAGACCGGCACTGCTCGCGCAGGCTAAGCGTCGCGATGCCGCAAATGGTCCCCATCCGCTGTTGATATCTGTGCGTGGCAATCGCATGAGTGCTGCCATGCTCAGGCGACGGTTCCATATGCTTGCGGCACTTGCCGGCATTCCTCCCGACATCGCCCCGCATGCGATGCGCCATACCTTTGCGACCGACTTGCTCGAGGGCGGTGCGGACCTGCGCTCGGTTCAGGAGCTGCTGGGGCATGCGAGTTTGTCCACGACGCAGATCTATACGCATCTCACTCCCGAACGCCTCAAGCGTGCCGTGAGTCAGGCACATCCCCGCGGCGAGTAGGAGAAGGGCCTCCCGCGCCGCGCCAAGGTGTGTGGTTTTGATTGCGGGTTGGCAGGAAGAGGCAATCCTGCTATCATTCATCGGGTTGCTTCACGGCAACAGGTTTTTATCACGCACGCGCGGCTACTCCATACCGTGGTGCCCGGGCTTTGGTAGCACATGTCCGGGTTGGTTTTGGAGGATGACCCCGCGCGGAGGCAAACCACAGGAGGTTTAACATGGCTACCAAGATTAATATCCGCACCCTGCTCGAGGCCGGCTGCCACTTCGGTCACCAGACCCGTCGCTGGAACCCCAAGATGAAGCCGTTCATCTTCGGTGAGCGCAACGGCATCTACATCCTCGACCTCAAGCAGACCATCCTTGACGCCGACCAGGCCTACACCTTCGTCAAGAACGTCGCCAAGGGCGGCAACGTGCTGTTCGTCGGCACCAAGAAGCAGGCTCAGGAGGCCGTCAAGAACGCTGCTGAGCGCGCCAACATGCCCTACATTAACCAGCGTTGGCTCGGCGGTATGCTGACCAACTTCGTCACCATCCGCTCCCGCATCAACCGCATGGAGGAGCTCGAGGCCATGGTCGAGGACGGCCGCATGGCTGTTCTGCCCAAGAAGGAGCAGGCTGTTCTCGGCAAGGAGCTCACCAAGCTCCAGACCAACCTCGGTGGCGCCCGCGACATGAAGGGTCTGCCCCAGGCTCTCTTCGTCATCGACACCAAGCGCGAGGAGAACGCCATCAAGGAGGCTCAGCGCCTGAACATCCCCGTCGTCGCTCTGATCGACACCAACTCCGATCCCGACGAGGTCGAGTACGGCATCCCCTGCAACGATGACGCTATCTCCGCTGTCACCCTTATGTGCGAGCTCATGGCTGACGCCTGCCTCGCTGGCTCCGGCAAGGAGCAGGTCTCCGAGGCCGAGATGGCCGCTGAGCCCAAGGCCGAGTAAATCAGTCTTAGTTAATTCTTTTTCATCTCTTTGAAAGGAACCACAATGGCCCAGATTACCGCCGCTATGGTCAAGCAGCTCCGCGAGATGACCGACTCCCCGATGATGGAGTGCAAGAAGGCTCTCGTCGAGGCTGACGGCGACATGGACGCCGCTGTCGACGTTCTGCGTAAGAACGGCCTTGCCAAGGCTGCCAAGAAGGCTGGCCGTGAGACCAACGAGGGCGCTGTCGCCGCGTTCGTCTCTGAGGATGGCAAGACCGGCGCTCTGCTCGAGCTCTCCTGCGAGACCGACTTCGTTGGTTCTAACGCCAAGTTCACCGGCTTTGCTTCCAAGGTCGCTGAGGTTGTCGCTACCACCGAGCCTGCTGACGTCGACGCTCTGCTCGAGAAGCCGATGGGCGAGGAGACCGTTTCCTCCGAGCTCACCGAGATGATTCACATCATGGGCGAGAACATGAAGATCTCCCGCTTCGCTGCCCGCAAGGCTGAGAACGGAGCGCTCGCTTCTTACATCCACATGGGTGGTAAGATCGGCGTCCTCGTCGAGTTCGCCTTCGAGAAGGCCGAGACCGCTCAGGCCGACTCCTTCAAGACCTTCGCCCACGACGTTGCCCTTCAGGTTGCCGCCGTCGCCCCGATTTGCGCTACCCGCGATCAGGTTCCGGCTGAGACCGTCGAGCACGAGAAACAGATCTACATGGCTCAGGCTGCCGAGTCCGGCAAGCCCGAGGCTATCCAGGAGAAGATGGCCGTTGGCCGTCTGGAGAAGTTCTACAAGCAGTCCGTGCTCACCGAGCAGGAGTTCATCAAGGACAGCTCCCTCACCATCAAGAAGTACGCTGAGCAGGTCTCCAAGGAGCTCGGCGATACCATTACCGTCGTTGCCTTTGACCGTCTGGTCCGTGGCGAGTAAATAAGCTCTTGTAGCTGGTAATGAGCAGGCTGTGGGTTTTACTCACAGCCTGCTTTTTCATGGCTCTTATCAGAGCCTTTGATATCATATTGAGAGTCTAATTAAAGGAGGATCGCTTTGTCCGACATCCGATATAAACGCGTGCTTCTTAAGCTTTCCGGCGAAGCACTGATGGGCGACGGCCAATATGGCATCGACCCCAAGGTTACCGACCATCTTGCCAAGCAGGTCAAGGAGCTGCTCGCCGTTGGCCATGAGGTCGGCGTCGTTGTCGGCGGCGGCAATATTTTCCGCGGCATGGCAGGCGCTGCCGGTGGCATGGAGCGTGCTCAGGCCGATTATATGGGCATGCTCGCGACCGTTATGAACGCGCTCGCCCTGCAGGATGCCTTCGAACACAACGATGTTCCCTGCCGCGTGATGAGCGCTATCCAGATGAACGAGATCTGCGAGCCCTATATTCGCCGTCGCGCCATCAACCACCTTTCCAAGGGCAACGTCGTTATCTTTGCCGCCGGTTCGGGCAATCCGTACTTTACGACCGACACCGCCGCGGCTCTTCGTGCGTGCGAGATCGGCGCCGAGATTCTGATTAAAGCCACCAAGGTCGACGGCATCTATGACAAGGACCCCGTCAAGTGTGCCGACGCCGTCCGCTTTGACAAGATCACCTATCACGAGGTTCTCGTCCGCGGTCTGCAGGTTATGGATTCCACGGCTACGGCACTGTGCCAGGATAACCGTATGCCGATTTTGGTCCTCAACATCGATGGCGAGGACACCGTCAAGCGCGCGCTCGCGGGTGAGCCCGTCGGCACGCTCGTCTATCAGGAGGATTAAGCATGGCAGAGAACATCACCGCCCATATGGACAAGTCGCTCGAGTCCCTCAAGCATAACTTCTCCAAGGTCCGTACCGGCCGCGCCAATGCCAACATTCTGTCCGACATCACCGTCGATTATTACGGTGTTCCCACGCCGGTCACGCAGGTTGCCGCCGTCAAGACCCCCGAGGCCCACATGCTGCTCATCGAGCCGTGGGACAAGGCACTCATCAATGCTATCGTCAAGGCCATCGGCGCTTCCGATCTGGGCATTACCCCCAACTCCGATGGCACCGTCGTTCGTCTGCCGTTCCCGGCTCCCACCGAGGAGCGTCGTCGCGAGCTCGTCAAGGAGTGCCGCGAGTACGCCGAGCAGGCCAAGGTGTCTATCCGTAACATCCGTCGCGACTTCAACAACAAGCTCGAGCGCGATGAGGAGCTCACCGAGGACGATGTCCGTCGCGAGCAGGCCAAGGTCCAGAAGCACACCGATGAGTATGTCGCCAAGGTCGAGGAGCTTCTGAAGGAAAAAGAAGCCGAGGTCATGGAGATCTAAGGTGCAATACGACGAGCATAAACTGGTCGAGTACTTTGCCGACGCCCCCGCGGGCGTCGGTTTTTCCGACCTTGACCTCAATAACATTCCGCACCATATCTCGTGCATCATGGACGGCAACGGTCGTTGGGCCACATCGCGCGGTCTTGCACGCACCGAGGGCCACAAGGCGGGTATCGTCTCGCTGCGCGAGATTATTACCGCCTGCGTGCGTCTGGGCGTCGACGTGCTTTCGGCCTATGCGTTTTCTACCGAAAACTGGAACCGCCCGCAGCATGAGGTCAACGTCTTGATGCACCTGTTTGCCAAGACGTTTATCGACGAGCTGCCGCTTCTGAAGCGCGAAAACGTGCGCGTTATCTTTTTGGGTGACATTTCCGCGCTGCCCAAGAAGACCCGCGACGTTTTTGAACGCGGTCTTGCCGAGTGCGCCAATCACACCGGCATGACGCTGGCGCTTGCCGTCAACTACGGCGCGCGTGCCGAGATTACCCGCGCTGTCCGTCAGATCGCACTCGACGCTGCCGCCGGTAAGATCGATCCTGGCGCAATTGATGACGACATGGTGGCTTCCCACCTCTATACCGCCGGCCTACCCGATCCTGAGCTTGTGATTCGCACCTCTGGTGAGCTTCGCCTTTCGAACTACCTGCTGTGGCAGGTGGCTTATTCAGAGTTCTACGTCACCGATACCTATTGGCCCGACTTTGATCGTTGGGGCCTTGTCGACGCCATTTTGGCCTATCAGGGCCGTGACCGTAGGTTTGGTGGACTGAGCAAGACTGAGGAGGCTTAATCGTGTCCGATCGTCCCAAGGCATCTGCTCCCAAGACGCCTGCGCGCAAAGCTGCCACTGCGGGAGCGCCTGCAGCGAAGAGCGGCACCGGTTCGTGGCTGGCGGGCTTTATTACCCGTGCCGCTGCCGGTATCGTCTACGCCGTTGTCTTTATCCTGTGCTTGGTTTTGGGTATTGTGCCCACGGCCATCTTTGTTTCTGTCATGAGCGGTCTGTGCTGCTATGAGTTTTTCCGTATGACGAGGCTCGATGGCAAGATGGCTAACGAGCGCATGGGTATCGCTGCCGCCGTACTCTTTCCGCTGTCGGCGTTGGGCGATTCGATGTTGCTGAATGCCCTGCTTTTTGCCCTGATGCTCGCTGTGGGCATTTGGTATGTCTGGTCGCCGCGTACCCGCATCTCTGATGTGGCCGTGACGCTCATGGGTCCCATCTACACTGGCTTTATGCTGTCGGCTATCGTGCTGCTGCGCGATGCCGTGCCCGGTTTTGCCGGCGCCCTGCTTTCGGTGGGCGTTTGTGCGTCCCTTTGGGTCTCCGATTCGTTTGCCTACATCGTGGGCAGCCGTATCGGTAAACACAAGATGGTTCCCAAGATTTCTCCCAAAAAGAGCTGGGAGGGGTTTGTCGGCGGCATCCTGGGCTCGGTTTTGATTTGGCTCATCCTGTGGGCGACGCATTTCTACAAGCTCAGCCTGCCCTATGCGCTGCTGTGCGGCGTGGTCGTGTCCATTTTGGGCGTTATCGGCGACCTTATCGAGTCTCGCATCAAGCGCGGTGCGGGCGTTAAGGATTCCGGTAACCTTATCCCGGGCCACGGCGGCATGCTCGATCGTAGCGATTCGCTTATCTTCGGCTGCATCACAGCGCAGCTGATGCTGATGATCGGAGGCGTGCTGTAATGTCATTCCAGACGACGTATGGCTCCGATGGACGTCTCCGTGTTGCCATCCTGGGCTGTACGGGCTCTATTGGCACTCAGGCGCTCGATGTGTGCCGTCAGCATGCCGATCGCCTGCAGGTGACGGCGCTATCCGTTAACTCCAGTACCTCCGAGCTCGTTGCCGCTGCCCGCGAGTTCTCGGTTCCGGCGGTTGCCGTGGCCGATGTCGCTCATGGCGATGACGCCGTGCTGCAGGAGTTGCCCGAGGGAACGAAGCTCGGCGTTGGCGCGCAGGCGGTTTGCGAGCTCGCTCGTCGCGACGATGTCGACTGCGTGCTCGTCGCTATTGTGGGTGCCGCCGGTCTCGAGGCGAGCCATGCGGCCTTGACCTCGAATAAGCGTCTTGCCCTTGCCAACAAGGAGTCCCTCGTCGTCGGTGGCGACTTGCTTATGCCGTTGGCGCAACCGGGCCAGCTTATTCCAGTCGACTCTGAGCACTCCGCCATCTACCAGTGCTATCTGGGGGAGAGCCCGCGCGAGGCTCATTGTATTTGGCTCACCTGCTCGGGCGGTCCGTTCTTTGGCCGCACGCGCGACGAGCTCAATCGCGTGACGCGTGCCGATGCCCTCGCACATCCCACGTGGGCCATGGGTGCTAAGATCACCATCGACTCCGCCACCCTCATGAATAAGGGCCTGGAGCGCATTGAGGCCATGCATCTGTTTAACTGCGACCTCGATTTCATTAACGTGGTCGTGCAGCGTCAGTCCAAGATTCACTCTATGGTCGAGTTTGCCGACGGCTCCGTGATGGCGCATCTCGGTGCTTCCGACATGCGTATTCCCATCCAGTTCGCGTTCTCGTATCCCGAGCGTTGGGATACCCCGGCGCCTCGTATCGATTTCCGCGAGCTGGGGCAGCTCACGTTTGATGCTGCCGACATGAATACCTTCCGCTGTCTGGCACTGGCCGAGCGTGCCGGCAAGACGGGTGGCACCATGCCGTGCGTGCTCAATGCCGCCAACGAGGTCGCCGTCGATGCCTTCCTGCACGATGGCTGCAGCTTTACCGATATCGATCGCATTGTGGAATCCTGCATGGATGCCCACGATATGCAGGCGGTCGATTCGTTTGAGCAGCTTCGCGACATCGATGCGTGGGCGCGTGAAAAGGCTGCGCAGGTACTCGCCGCAACCCGTTCCTAACCCATAAGGATTGCTTTTTCGTTTTATGGATACTGTTCTGAGCGTTCTCTCATCGGTCTTTTGGGGCCTGCTGATGCTTTCCGTCCTTGTGTTTTTGCACGAGGGCGGCCACTTTTTGGCGGCGCGTGCCTGCGGCGTCCGTGTGACCGAGTTCTTTTTGGGCCTGCCGTGCCGCTTTGACATCCATTACACGTCGCGTCGCATTGGAACCAAGTTTGGCGTGACCCCGCTGCTGCTGGGTGGCTACGCTGCCATCTGCGGTATGGATCCGACCGACGTCTCGTGCGCTGATCGCGTGCTCGCGGCTATCTATCGTCATGGTCGCGTGACCGTGGCCGACCTTGCCGCCGAGCTCGAGCTATCCGAGGAGGATGTGCTCGAGGCATGCGCCTTGCTCTTGGGTTGGGGCTCTATCGCGCCTTGGTATGAGGAAGGGGAGAAGCCCTCGCCGAGCTACTATCCCACCAAGTATCAGACGCTGCCGCGAGACGCGGCGGGTTACACCACCTTTGACGGCCGCCGTTTCGATCGAGAGCATGCGACTACCGAGGGCGATGTGTGGGAACTGCCGTGCGGCGAAGCCGAGTTTCTTGCGCAAGAGCGTTCGCATACCTATCTGGGCCAGGGTTTTCTCAAGCGCGCCTTTATGCTGCTCGCGGGCATTCTCGTCAATATCCTGACGGGCTTTTTGCTGCTTATGAGCATCTACTCTATTGCGGGTGTCACCGTGCCGATGGATACCAACGTGATCGGTCAGGTTGACGAGGGGTCTATTGCCGCCAAGGCGGGTATCGAGGGCAGCGACGCGATCCTTTCGGTTGACGGAGTATCGTGCTCTACCTGGATGGACGTTTACGATGCCATCGGCAAGGCTGCCGGTAAGGACGATATCGCCATCGAGTACGAGCGTGACGGCAAGCAGCATTCGACCACGGTTGCGCTCAAAGAGGACGAGCGCCTAGGTGTGTATGCCTCTACGCAGGTGGTCCGTTTAGACCCCATCACGTCGGCTCGCCTGTCGTTCTCCTATGTCGTGCAGACAGCGGAGGGCGTGATGCGCCTGCTCCAGCCGCAGCATACGATGGAGATTCTCGATCAGTCTTCTTCGATCGTGGGTATTAGCGTTATGTCCTCACAGGCTGCCGCTGCCGGCCCTGCCACGTTCCTGTCGTTTGCCGCCCTCATTTCGTTCTCGCTTGGCTTTATGAACCTGCTGCCCATCCCACCACTCGATGGCGGCAAGCTGGTCATCGAGATCATTCAAAAGATTGCGGGCCGCGAGCTACCTCTCAAGGTCCAGACGATTGTGAGCTATGTGGGCATCGCGCTCTTTGCGCTGCTGTTTGTCTATATGCTTCGTTCCGACATCCTTCGATTTATTCTGTAGGGGAGTGTTTGGATTGTCTTTATCCCATCCTTTGCCTCGCGAGTTGACGCGCCCCGTGCATGTGGGCGGTGTGCAGATCGGTGGCGGCGCGCCGGTGGTGGTCCAATCCATGACCTGCACCGATACCGCTGATGCCCAGGCAACGCTTGCGCAAGTGTGCGCGTTGGCGCAGGCTGGCTGCGATATCGTGCGTGTGAGCGTGCCCACCGAGGCCGCGCTTGAGGGTTTCCGCACCATCTGTGCCGAGTCTCCGGTGCCAATCGTTGCCGATATCCACTTTAACCACAAGCTGGCCATTGGCGCTGTGGAGGCCGGTGCCGCCAAGCTCCGCATCAATCCCGGTAATATCGGCGATTGGGCCAAGGTCGATGCTGTCATCGATGCCGCGGGTGCTGCGGGCTGCGCAATTCGCATCGGTGTCAACGCTGGTTCGCTTGAGCAGGATATCGCCGAGCGCGACGACCTCACGCAGCCCGAAAAGCTCGTGATGTCGAGCGAGCGCTTCGTCAAGCACTTTGAGGACCGCGGCTTTACGAACATTGTGCTTTCGGCCAAGGCCCATAGCGTACAGACGACGCTCGATACCTATCGAGCCCTGTCGCGTGAGATTCCCCACGTTCCGCTTCACCTGGGCGTGACGGAGGCGGGGACCAAGCTCCAGGGCACCATCAAGAGCTCTGTAGGCTTGGGTATCTTGCTTTCCGAAGGCATTGGCGACACCATGCGTGTGTCGCTCACAGCCGATCCGGTTGAGGAGCCGCCGGTTGCCTGGGGTATTCTGCAGTCGTTGGGCCTGCGTCGCCGTGGCCCCGAGATTGTCTCGTGCCCCACGTGCGCCCGCTGCCAGGTTAACCTTATTCCCATTGCCGAGGAAGTAACCGAGCGGCTTAAGAACTATACCGCGCCGCTTTCGATTGCCGTTATGGGATGTGCCGTTAATGGCCCCGGCGAGGCTTCTGATGCCGACCTGGGCGTTGCTTGCGGACGTGGTCAGGCCTTGCTCTTTTCGCATGGCCAGATCATTGGTAAAGTAGCTGAGGACCAAATTGTCGACGCGCTTATGGCAGAGGTCGACAAGCTTATTGAGGAGAAATAAATGACCCGAGCAATGTATATGTCTAAGCTCTATGCGCCGACGCTTAAAGAGGATCCGGCGGACGCTGAGCTCGCCAGTCACCGCCTGCTGCTCCGTGCCGGCATGATCCGCAAGGAGGCCGCCGGCCTGTATTCCTACCTGCCGCTTGCCTGGCGCTCGATCCGTAAGATCGAGAACATCGTGCGCGACGAGATGGACGCTGCCGGCGCCCAGGAGCTTATGATGCCTATCATGGTCGACGCCGAGTTGTGGCGCGAGTCCGGCCGCATCGACGCCTATGGCAAGGAGCTTGTGCGCTTTGACGACCGTCATGGTCGCGAGTTCGTCCTGGGCCCCACGCACGAGGAGACCGTCACGGCCCTGGTGCGCAACGAGCTACGCTCCTATAAGCAGCTGCCCGTCAACCTGTATCACATTCAGGACAAGTTCCGCGACGAGTTCCGTCCCCGCTTTGGCCTGATGCGCGGCCGCGAGTTCATCATGAAGGACGCCTACAGCTTCTCCGCCACGCAGGAGAGCCTGCAGGAGGAGTACGACAAGATGAAGCAGGCGTACGCCAATATCTGCGAGCGCTGCTACATCAAGGCTCTGCCCGTCGTCGCCGATTCTGGCGAGATCGGTGGCGATACCTCCGTCGAGTACATGGCTTTGGCTGACGCCGGCGAGGCTTCGCTCGTCTACTGCGACGATTGCGGCTTCGCTGCCGATGACGAGGCTGCAAGCACCAAGGTCGTCGTGACCGAGGGTCCTGGTGACGGTACGCTCACCAAGGTTGAGACTCCGGGCATGGGCACCATTGAGGCTGTTGCTAAGTTCTTTGGGTTCCCCGAGAACGGCACGCGCAAGTCGCTGGCACTCATCGACGCCGAGGGCAAGCCGGTCGTGGCCATTGTTCCGGGCGATCACGAGCTCAACGATTGCAAGGCCGAGCACGTCTTTGGCAAGGGCTATCGCATGATGACCGACGAGGAGCTTCAGGCGAACGGTCTGCACAAGGGCTTTATCGGACCGGTTAACCTGCCCGATGGCATTCGTCTGGTCTGCGACGAGAGCCTGCGCGAGTCCAAACAGTGGGCCTGCGGTGCCAACGAGGTCGATTATCACTTTACCGGTGCCTGCCCCGAGCGCGACTTTACCGTCGATGAGTGGGCCGATCTGGTCACCGTTGTCGCCGGCGACCCCTGCCCGCACTGCGGCAAGCCGCTCTCCGCTGCCCGCGGCATCGAGGTTTCTCAGGTCTTCCAGCTGGGCACCAAGTACTCCGAGGCCATGGGTGCCACCTTTATGGATGAGGACGGCAAGGAGAAGCCGCTCATCATGGGTTGCTACGGCGTGGGCGTGTCCCGCTCGCTTGCTGCCGTCGTGGAGCAGCACAACGACGAGCACGGTATCGTCTGGCCGGTCTCCGTTGCCCCGTACGAGGTCGCGGTGATTCCGCTTGATCCCAAGAAGGAGGAGTGCGCTTCCGTCTGCGAGCAGATTGTTGATGGCCTGTGTGCCGAGGGTATCGAGGTCGTCGTCGACGATCGCGATGAGCGTCCGGGCTTTAAGTTTGCCGATAACGACCTCATGGGCTTCCCGTATCAGGTGGTTCTGGGCAAGCGCGGCCTTAAGAATGGCACCGTTGAGCTCAAGGACCGTGCTACGGGCGAGCGCGAGGACGTGGCGATCGACGAGGTCGTTGCCAAGGTTGCCGAGCTTGTTAAGGCAGCCCGCCGTTAATCGACGATTTCGCTTGTAGTTCGATATGTGGGACGGCCCCGCATTTCTCCAATCGGGGAGATGCGGGGCCGTCCTATTATCTTGTAGCATCCTCGATATCTAAAAGGAAAACCCCACAGCCCATGCGAGCTGCGGGGTTTTCCATTATGCCTCCGATGCGAAATAAATCGCTCAGATATTACTGATAATCGACGACGTCGATCCAGTTCTTCAGGAACTCATCGTTCACGTTGCGCTTACGAGCGAGCTCGGAAGCGGCGACGATGCTCGTCCACTGACGCACGACCTGCATGGGCATGTCGGCACGGTCGCAGTAGAGCTCCAGGTAGGCCTCGGCCTGATCCTTGCTGTTGAGGGCAAAGAGCAGGTAGGTGGTGGCAACGTCGGCAGCAGGGGAGCCCTGGGTGGCGTGTGCCCAGTCGCACACATAGAGCTGGCCGTCGTCGCCGACGATGACGTTGGAGGGGTTGAAGTCGCCGTGGCAGACCTTGAACTCCTTGGTCATGCCGTCCAGACGCTCCTGAAGGTTGTAGCGCGTGGTGGCATTGAGCTGATCAAGGCTGTCGATCATGCGGGCGTACTTGTCGCGCTGACGGTTGAGCAGCGGGGAGGTGTAGCCGTGGATCTCGATCTGGAGGTCGACGAACATCTCGAGGTACTCACCAAAGCGCTGGGGCTCGGCAGTCATCTTCTCGGCAAGGGTGGTGCCCGGAACCTTCTCGGTCACGAGCGCCCAGCCGTTGGCGTTCTCGAGCTGGGAAACCTCGAGAGCCTTGGGGCTGCGGATGCCGCACTCATTGATGCGGGCAAGATTCAAAGCCTCGTTGAACACGTCGGAGACAGGCTTGGTCTCGTTAAAGACCTTGACGATCTTGTCGCCCAGGTCGTAAACGACCTTGTTGCCACGGCGGACGAGCTCGGTCTTGGAATCGGGTAGCAGCATGGTTGCATCCTTTCAACGATGCGATAGAAGCGACGGCGGGGGTGTGTGAAACACCCGTGCACCCCCGCCGCAAAAAACCGTGCTAAAAACTAGCAGACGGCGTAGTCCTGGGGCTCGCGGCCGTAGTAGGCGTCCAGGTAGAGCTCCTTGATCTCGCTCATGAGCGGGTAGCGCGGGTTAGCGCCGGTGCACTGGTCGTTGAATGCCTGCTCGGTCATCTCGTCGAGGGTGTCGAGGAAGTACTGCTCGTCAACACCGTAGTCGGCGATGGTCTTCTTGACACCGATGAAGTCCTTGAGCTCCTCGAGCTTCGTGATGAAGTTCTCGAAGACCTCCTTGTCGTCCTTGCCCTCGATGCCGCAGTACTTGGCCATCTCGGCGTAGTTGTGCAGCGCGTTGGGGTAAGGATACTGGGAGAAGGTACCCATCTTGACGGGAGCCTCGGCGGCGTTGTAGCGCATGACGCGGGTCAGGATGACGGCGTTAGCGATGCCGTGGGGCAGGTGATGGAAAGCGCCGAGCTTGTGAGCCATGGAGTGGTTGAGGCCCAGGAAGGCGTTGGCGAAGGCCATACCGGCCATGCAGGAGGCGTTGTGCATCTCCTCGCGGGCGTGCGGGTCCTTGGCGCCGTTCGTGAAGCTGGAGGGCAGGTTCTCAAAGACGAGCTTGGCAGCGCGCTCGGAGAGGCCCTTGGTGTAGTCGGAAGCCATGATGGAGACGTAGGACTCGATGGCGTGGGTCATGACGTCGATGCCGGAGGCAGCGGTCAGGCCGCGCGGGGCGGTCATGCAGTTGTCGGCGTCGACGATAGCCATGTTGGGGAGCAGCGCGTAGTCGGCGAGCGGCCACTTGATGCCGGTTTCCTTGTCGGTGATGATGGCGAACGGCGTGCACTCGGAGCCGGTACCCGAAGAGGTCGGGACGGCGACGAAGTAGGCCTTCTTGCCCATCTCGGGGAAGGTGAAGATACGCTTGCGGATGTCCATGAAGTCCATGGCCATGTCCTCAAACTTGCACTCGGGGTGCTCGTACATCATCCACATGATCTTGCCGGCGTCCATAGCGGAGCCACCGCCGACGGCGATGATGACGTCCGGCTCAAAGAGAGCCATCTGCTTGGCGCCGCGACGTGCGCACTGCAGCGACGGATCGGGCTCGACGTCGTAGAAGCAGTCGTGGGCGATGCCCATCTCGTCGAGCTTGGCCTCGATGGCGCGGGTGTTGCCATTCTTGAAGAGGAACTGGTCGGTAACGATGAAGGCGCGCTTCTTGCCCATGACGTTGCCCAGCTCGTCGAGGGCGACGGGCGTGGAACCCTTCTTGAAGTAGACCTTCTCGGGAGCGCGGAACCACAGCATGTTCTCACGGCGCTCGGCCACAGTCTTAACGTTGATCAAGTGCTTCACCCCAACGTTCTCGGAGACGGAGTTGCCGCCCCAGGAGCCGCAGCCCAGGGTCAGAGACGGCTTCATGCCAAAGTTGTACAGGTCACCGATGCCACCGTGCGAGGACGGGGTGTTGATGACGATACGGCAGGCCTTCATGACGTGCTCGAACAGGCTGATCTTCTCGGCCTGGGCGGGGTGCACGTACAGAGAGGCGGTGTGGCCCGGGCCACCGGCGAGCACCAGGTGCTCGGCCTTGTCGACGGCCTCCTGGAAGTCCTTGGCGTGATACATGGCCAGGACCGGGGAGAGCTTCTCGTGGGAGAACTCCTCCTTGGCGGGGTCGGTGGAGGTGACCTCGGCGATCAGGATTTTGGTCTTGGCGGGAACCTCGATGCCGGCGAGCTCGGCGATCTTGGCGGCAGCCATGCCGGGGATGCGGTGATCGAGGGCGCCGTTCTTGAACATGGCGGCACGCAGGGCCTCCATCTCGGCACCCTGCTTGACGAAGTAGCAGCCGCGCTTCTGGAACTCGGCCTTGACCTGGTCATAGATGGTGTCGATGACGGTCACGGACTGCTCGGAAGCGCAGATCATGCCGTTGTCGAAGGTCTTGGAGTGGATGATGGAGTTGACGGCGAGCAGCACGTCGGCGGTGTCGTCGATGACGACCGGGGTGTTACCGGCGCCAACGCCCAGGGCGGGCTTGCCCGAGGAGTAGGCGGCCTTGACCATGCCCGGGCCACCGGTGGCGAGGATGATGTCGACGTCGCGCATGACCATGTTGGTCAGCTCGATGGAGGGGACATCGACCCAGCCGATGATGCCCTCGGGGGCGCCGGCCTTGACGGCGGCGTCAAGCACGAGCTTGGCGGCGGCGATGGTGCACTTGGCGGCAGCCGGGTGCGGGGAGATGATGATGGCGTTGCGGGTCTTCAGGCTGATCAGCGTCTTGAAGATCGCGGTGGAGGTGGGGTTGGTCGTCGGGATGACGGCGCCCACGATGCCGATGGGCTCGGCGATCTTGGTGATGCCGTAAGCCTCGTCGCGCTCCAGGACACCACAGGTCTTGGTGTTCTTGTAAGCGTTATAGATGTACTCTGCGGCGTAGTGGTTCTTGATGACCTTGTCCTCAAGAACGCCGCGGCCGGTCTCCTCGATGGCCATCTTCGCCAACGGGATACGAGCCTTGTTGGCGGCCATGGCGGCCTCATAGAAGATCTTGTCGACCTGCTCCTGCGTGTACGTAGCAAAAAGCGCCTGGGCCTCTCGCATCTGAGCGAGCTTAGCCTCAAGCGCCTCTACGTTGTCCACAATTGCGGGAGTAGTGTTTTCCGGTGACTTTTTCACCATTTGTGTCTCCTTGCGATCGGAGATTTACCCTACGCCTTGCATGATAGCAAGAAATTATTCGGCGAACGGTCAGATTCCTTTAAAAGGCACACTAAAACGCTTCAATAAACTGAAACGTTTTAACTAAAACTATTTGCCTGCTCTTCCGCCCCGCTCGTTGGGGACAGGCTTACTTGGGACAGACATTGTTTTGCCATTTTGCCGTTCTGGGCCTGTTATTGCCGCTTATTGGATATAAATAGGTTGCAGGCTCAGCATTTCGCGTTGCTTCTCTCCTTTTAGGTGTTGCCTGAACAGTTTTGAAAGGAGAGATTATGCCCCGATGCGCCCGCCCCGTTTCGATCACTGGCTATTACCACGTCTTTGACCGCGGCAACTCCAAACAGATTATTTTTGAAGATGACTCCGACCGTTATCGTTTCTTATCGGATATCTCGGACAGGTTTGCGCGCCATGAAGTGGCGGTGTTGGCTTGGTGCCTTATGGACAATCACTTCCATTTGATGGTTGATGACCCATTTGACAACCTTTCAAAGGCAATGCAGTGCGCGCTGACGGCATATGCTAAGTATTTCAATGGGAAAACGGGGAGAACAGGCCATCTGTTTGACAATCGCTATTCACGGGTCGCGGTTGAGTCGGACACGCAGGCGGTACAGCTGCTCGATTATATCCATCTCAATCCCGTGAAAGGTGCGCTCGACTCGCTCGAGGCGTACCGCTGGTCAAGCTACAAGGCATATCAGCTGGGCTATGATCCCTTTGACATCTGTGATGCGGCCCCTATGCTCGATATTGTCGGAGGCTCCCGTTGCTATTGCGAGCATCTCGAGGAAGTTGCCGGGCGCATCTGGTCAGTGGAGGTTCTTCCACGCCGGCGGATCCCCGATGAGGAGGCCCTTTCCGTTGCGCATGAAGTCCTGCCGAGCATAGATCCTGCGCTGCTCAAGGCCCTGCCACGCCCCGATCGCGATGCCTGTCTGCTGAGGCTCAGGCGGGCGCATCTCACGGTCAAGCAAATTGCCCGTATCACCGGCATCGGCGCTACAAGCGTAACCAAGGCCACCGCGGGCTGGAACGAGGCGGCGTGAGGCAGGGGCCGAACCGCTGCTGGCATGCGTTACGTCTGTCCCCAATGCGTGAAAACACTCATGTAAGTCTGTCCCCAATGAGTGCAAAAAAGCGCCCTCCGTAGGGGAGGGCGCCTTTGGTAAGTTCTATATGAACGCGAGGTCTTTGACCCGGAGAGTCCGAGGTACTTGTTGGTAAGACCTTATTTAGGAGCGCGCAACCTTGCCGGACTTGAGGCAGGTGGAGCAAACGTTCATCTTGCGACGGTGACCATCGACGACGACGTAGACGCGCTGGATGTTGGGGCGGAACTTACGGTTGGTGACGCGGTGAGAGTGGCTGATGGAGCGACCGGCAACGGGGTGCTTACCGCAAACTTCGCAAACTTTGGACATAACTGACCCTCCTTGGGCGACAAACGAACATGTCGCGTTAACAAACAAGCCTGAACTATAGCACAGAAGCAGCTCCCTGTGCGTAATCTACACAGAGATATTCCTCTTTTGGCGATAGTGCTCACGCCACGGCCCTGGACGTAGATCCGATTTGCGTGCAGCAGAGGGGATTATGCCAGCTCGTGCGTGCGTTTTCAAGCTCGTCCCACAAATATATATAGGTTTATTGAGCATTGGGCTCCGTTTACGGATTGCTCTGTATTTATGCTCGCAATTAAGCTCGAGGTTGGCTACACTATTCCTTGACCATTAAAGGGGTACGAGATGCCCACATGGAATTACATAGCTGCCAAAGAGCAGCCCTTCCTGTGGGTGTCTGGTCCGCTTTAAGCGGTCGGGCATCTATTTTTTTGACTGTGTCAGCAGTCAAGACATGTGAGGAAGGAGATCGATGGGCACGACTTCCCCCAAGGCGGTCATCATGGACGAGACCGCCGTCAATCGAGCGATGACCCGCATCGCGCACGAGATTCTCGAGCGCAACGAGGGCTGTGAAGACCTCGCTCTGGTCGGCATCGTCACGCGCGGCGACCTTCTGGCAAAGAAGCTCGCCGAGGAGATCAAGGAGATCGAGGGCGTCGACGTTCCGCTCGGCAGCCTCGATATCAGCTTCTACCGCGATGACTACGCCACCAATTTCGCTCCCGCGATCCACGCCACCAACATTCCCTTTAGCGTCGATGGCAAACGCGTCGTTTTGGTGGACGACATCCTGTACACGGGTCGTACCATCCGCGCCGCTCTAGACGCCGTCATGGACCTGGGCCGTCCGAGCCGCATTGAGCTGGCAGTTCTCGTTGACCGCGGCCACCGCGAGCTCCCCATCTCGCCGGACTTTGTCGGCAAGAACGTTCCCTCGTCGCATGAGGAGAACGTGCACCTATATATGAAGGAAGTCGACGGCCACACCGCTGTCGAGATTAACGACGTCGCGCCGGGTTCCCACGTGGGCTCCGCGCCGCTGGGAGGTGAGTAGTACCGTGGCGTTCAACCATAAGCACCTGATCGACATTACCGAGTACTCCGAAGAGGACATCAAGCTCATCCTCGAGACCGCCAAGGCGTTCTCCGAGGTCAACGAGCGTGCCATCAAGAAGGTCCCCACGCTCAAGGGCAAGACCATCGTCAACATGTTCAACGAGCCCTCGACGCGCACCCGCAGCTCCTTCGAGCTCGCCGAGAAGCGTCTTTCGGCCGACAGCCTCAACTTTGGCGGCTCCTCGACCTCCACGGTCAAGGGCGAGAGCCTCGTCGACACCGTCGAGACCCTCAACGCCTACAAGATCGACTGCATCGTCGTGCGCGATAAGCACGCCGGTGCTCCCTACATCGTCACGCAGAACTCGCCCGCGAGCGTCATCTGCGCCGGTGACGGCAAGCACAACCATCCCACGCAGGCCCTGCTCGACCTGTACACCATCTGGGAGCACAAGGGTGACTTCCACGGTCTGAAGGTCGCCGTCGTCGGCGATATCGCGCACTCCCGCGTCTGCGGCTCGCTGATCCCCGCCCTTAAGATCATGGGCTGCGAGACCTACGCCGTCGCCCCCGGCACGCTGCTGCCGCCGGCGCCCGAGGTCCTGGGCTGCGACCACGTGACGAGCGACCTCGATTCCGTCCTGCCCGAGCTGGACGTCGTCTACATGCTGCGCGTGCAGCAGGAGCGTCTCGAGGGTGCCCCGTTCCCGACCATTCGTGAGTACCACAAGCTCTTCGGTCTGACCAAGGACCGCGAGAAGCTCATGAAGCCCGACGCGATTATCTGCCACCCGGGCCCCATCAACCGCGGTGTCGAGTTCGACTCCTATATGGCCGACCACCCGCAACGCTCCGTCATCCTGGAGCAGGTCTACGCCGGTATCTGCGTGCGTATGGCTATCCTGTATCTGCTGCTTGGAGGTGCCGATAATGGCCTTGCTTCTTAAGAATGCCCACGTCGTCGACCCGTCCGTCGAGCTTGACGGTGTCGTTGACGTCCTGATTGACGGCGATAAGATCGCCGAGGTCGGCGAGAATCTCGCCGTCGAGGGAGCCGAGGTCCGCGACCTTTCCGGCAAGTACCTCGTCCCCGGCCTGGTGGATATGCACGTTCACCTTCGTGAGCCCGGCTACGAGGTCAAAGAGGACATCGAGAGCGGCACCCGCGCTGCTGCCAAGGGCGGCTTTACCGGCGTGTGCGCCATGCCCAACACCGATCCCGTCACCGATAACGGCACCGTCGTGGAGTTCGTCAAGTCCCGTGCTGCCGAGGTCGGTCACTGCCGCGTCTATCCGTCGGGCGCCATGACCCGCGGTCTTAAGGGCGAGGCCATGTCCGAGATGGGTGACATGGTCGCCCACGGCGCCGTCGCCTTCACCGATGACGGTCGCGGCGTGCAGGGCGCGGGCATGCTCCGTCGCTGCATGGACTACGGCAAGATGTTCGGCAAGGTCTTCATGAGCCACTGCCAGGACGAGGACCTGGTCGGCCACGGCCAGATCAACGAGGGCAAGGTCTCGACCCGTCTGGCCCTCGAGGGTTGGCCGGCTGCCGGCGAGGAGCTCCAGATCGCCCGCGACATCGAGATCGCCAAGCTGACCGGTGCCAAGCTGCACATCCAGCACATCTCCACCGCCCATGGCCTGGAGATCGTGCGTGCCGGTAAGGCCGCTGGCGTTCAGGTTACCTGCGAGGCCACCCCGCACCACATGTTCCTGACCGAGAACGACCTGGACGAGACCTACAACACCTCGCTCAAGGTCAATCCGCCGCTGCGTACCGAGGAGGATGCCGAGGCCATCCGTCAGGGCGTCATCGACGGCACCGTCGACGCTATCGTCACCGATCACGCTCCCCACACCCCGTGGGAGAAGGCCCGCGAGTTCGAGCTTGCGCCCTTTGGCATGATCGGCCTCGAGACCTCGCTGTCGCTCGTACTCACCGAGCTGGTCAACACGGGCAAGATGAGCGTGGGCCGCATGGTCGAGCTCATGGCCATCAAGCCGCGTGAGATTCTGGGCCTCGACCAGGTTCAGGTCAAGGCGGGCTCCGTTGCCGACCTGACCGTGTTCGACCCCTCTGCCACCTGGACGGTCGGCGAGGACGGTTATGAGTCGCGCGCCGAGAACTCCGGTTTTGCCGGCCGCACGCTTACCGGTCGTGCCACCGATGTGTTTGTCGGCGGTAAGCAGACGCTCGCCGACGGCTGCATCTGCTAGCATAGCCTTATCGCTTTTGTGCGCGGTGCCCTTGCGGTGCCGCGCTTTCTGTTCGTTTTGACCATGCAATCGCATGGGGGATTGGAGCGTCTATGCCCACACCTTCCACTGCACGCATGCACGACTTCGAGGTCGTCTCGAACCAGGAGATCGCCGACGGCATCTTCTCGCTCGTCATCTCGGCCCCCAAGCTTGCAAGTGCGCTCAAGCCCGGTCAGTTTGTGAACATTGCCGTGCCCGGCGATGCGTCCTCGCTGCTTCGCGTGCCCCTGAGCTTCTATCGCGCCGACGCCCAGGCCGGTACCGTCGAGCTGTGGTACGCCGTCGTGGGTGACGACACCCGTCGTCTGTCGCAGATGGTCCCCGGCTCCAAGTCCAACCTGTTGGGCCCTGGCGGCCGCGGCTGGCTTGTTCCCGAGGGCACCAGGAAGGCGCTGCTCGTGGCGGGCGGCATCGGCGTTCCGCCCGTGCTCTGCCTCGCCGACAAGCTTGCCGAGCAGGGCGTGGATGTCGACGTGTGCCTGGGCTTTGGCACCGCTTCCAAGGCCGTGGGTGTCGATGAGTTCCGCGCGCTGGGCACCACGGTTAACGTGTGCACCGACGATGGCACGCTGGGCACGCACGGTTTTTGCACCGACCCGGCAGCCGAGCTGCTCGGCGAGGGCGGCTACGACTACGTCGCCAGCTGCGGCCCCGCCGTCATGATGAAGAAAGTCGCCGCCGCTGCCGCCGAGGCCGGTGCGTACTGCGAGGTGTCGCTTGAGCGCATGATGAGCTGTGGCTTTGGCGCCTGCAACACCTGCAATGTCGAGACGGTCGACGGTATGAAGGGCGCCTGCATGTGCGGCCCCGTGTTCGATGCTTCCAAGGTGGTGGTCTTCTAGTGGGTACTGTGAACATGGCCGTCGATTTCGGCGGCGTCAAGATGCAGAACCCCATCAACACCGCAGCCGGTACCTTTGGCTACGGTTGGCAGTTCCAGAACTTCTTTGATGTTTCGCAGCTGGGCGCCATCACCACCAAGGGTTGCGCTGCCGAGCCCTGGCCCGGCAACCCCGCGCCCCGCATGGCCGAGATTCCCGGCGGTATGATCAACTCCGTGGGCCTTCAGAACCCCGGCGTGGCCGCCTTTGCCCGTGAGTCCGGTCCGTGGCTCGAACAGCTGTCCAAGGACGGCTGCCAGGTCATCTGTCAGGTTGCCGGCCACTCCGTTGACGAGTTTGTCCGCGCACTCGAGATGTATGTCGAGCTGTGCCCCTGGGCTGCCGGCTACGAGATCAACGTGAGCTGCCCTAATATCGCCGCCGGCGGTGCTGCCATGGGCTCCACGCCCGAGGGCGCCTCTTCCGTTATGGCTGCCTGCCGCAAGGTGACCGATAAGCCGCTGTTCGTAAAGATGGCTCCGGTCAACGTTGCCGAGATTGCCAAGGCCCTCGAGGCTGCCGGTGCCGACGGTCTTTCAGTCATCAACTCCATCCAGGGCATGGCCATCGACGTCCATACCCGCAAGTCCCGCGTGGCCAAGCCCAAGGGCGGCCTTTCGGGCCCGCTGTGCCACCACATCGCCGTGCGCATGGTCTGGGAGGTTGCCCAGGCCGTCGATATCCCCATCAACGGTGTCGGCGGTGTCATGACGGGCGAGGATGCGGCTGAGTTTATCCTGGCTGGCGCCACCTGCGTGTCGGTCGGTATGGCCAACTTCGTCGATCCGTGCGCTTCGCTCAAGATCGCGCACGAGCTCGAGGCCTGGGCGGAGTCCCAGGGCGTAAAGGACATCAACGAGCTGGTAGGTGCTTTCGAATGCTAGAGACCGATGCCCGCGACCGTGTGATCGTCGCCCTCGACTGCGACCGTGAGCGCGCACTCGAGCTCGCCCACGAGCTTTCTGGTCATGCCGCTTGGCTCAAAGTTGGCATGACGCTCTATTACGCTGAGGGTCCCGAGATCGTCAAGACCTTTAAGGACCTGGGCTTTAAGGTCTTCCTTGACCTTAAGTTCCATGATATTCCGCATCAGGTTCGCGGTGCCGCCCGCTCGGCCTCGCTTGCCGGTGCCGATCTGCTTTCGGTCCACGGCTTGGGTTCGGGCGCCATGCTCGCTGCCTGCCGCGAGGGCGCCGAGGAGGCGCGCGAGGACCGCGCCAAGCTCGTCGCCATCACCGTGCTCACGAGCATGAACCAGGATGCCTTGAGCGAGATCGGCGTCGAGTCGCCCGTGGCCGAGGAGGCCGCCCGCCTGGCAAAGCTCGCTCAGGCCAACGGCATCGACGGTATCGTGTGCTCGCCGATGGAGGCTCACGACATGCGTGAGCTGCTGGGCCCCGATGCCCTCATCGTGACTCCGGGTGTGCGTCCGGTGGGTGCCGCCCTTGGTGACCAGTCCCGCGTGGCGACGCCTTCCCAGGCTATCGAGCGTGGCGCAAGCCACATTGTGGTGGGCCGTCCCATCACCGGCGCCGACGATCCGGTTGCCGCCTTTGACGCCATCGTCGCCGAGCTGGTCGAAAACGTCGCGTAAAAGATTCCCCTAAGTCACCACTTTTGGGTCTCATTAGCACAAAATAGCCCCTGTGCCTGCGTAAACTTTTCCATCCTTTGTGTGGAATCGCAGGTCAGGGGCTTAGCTTTGGGCGCAGTATATTGCACTTTTTGCGGGTATCGTCTAACCTATGGAGCCGCGATTGGGCATTTTGTACGTTCTACGTGCTAAAATGCCAATTATTGAATCAGATATAACCCAACTATTTGGAGGTACGAATGGCACTCCCTCAGCTTACCGATGAGCAGCGCAAGCAGGCTCTTGAGAAGGCTGCTGCCGCACGTCACGCCCGCGCTGAGCTTCGCGAGCAGATCAAGAAGGGCGAGAAGTCCCTCGAGTCCGTGCTCAACTCCGATGACCCCATCGCTTCCCGCATGAAGGTTTCCACCCTCATCGAGTCTCTCCCTGGTTATGGCAAGGCCAAGGCCGCCAAGATCATGGAGGAGCTCGGTATCTCCGCTACCCGTCGCGTCCAGGGCCTCGGCGTCCGTCAGCGCGAGCAGCTCCTCGAGCAGCTGACCAAATAAGTGAGCGCTCAGGATTCCAAGCTCTTTGTGATTTCTGGACCGTCAGGCGCAGGCAAGGGTACGCTCGTCACTCGTGTGCGCGAGCGCCGCTCGAACCTGGGCCTGACGGTTTCGGCTACCACGCGAGCACCACGCAAAGGTGAGGTCGACGGCGTCAACTACTTTTTTCTGACGCGCGAGGAGTTCGACCGCCGCGTGGCAAACGGTGAGTTTGTTGAGTGGGCCGAGGTCCACGGTAACTGCTACGGCACGTTGGTGAGCGAGGTCACATCCAAGCTCGCCTCGGGCGCGTCTCTGATTTTGGAGATCGATGTCCAGGGCGCCCTGCAGGTGAAGGAGCGTTTCCCCGAGGCCGTGCTGATTTTTATCAAGCCACCTTCGCTCGAGGTGCTTCGCGAGCGTCTAGTCGGTCGCGGTACCGAGACGCCCGAGACGATTGAGCTGCGTATGGCAAACGCCGCCGATGAGCTTGCCCTTGCCGACCGCTACGACGACGTAGTGGTTAATGACGATCTCGACCGCGCGACCGATGAGCTCGTTCGCGTTCTCGATATGCATGAAAGGATCTGAGGTTCGTGTCCGTTGTAAAGCCTTGCATTGACGATCTTCTGGAGAAGACCGATCACAACCGCTTCCTGCTCGCTTCGCTTGCCTCCAAGCGTGCCTGCGACATCAATAGCATGCTGCGTGGTCAGCACAACCGCGTGCTTGCCGTCCAGGATGTCGATGACATCACCATCGGGCTTTCCGGTGCCGACACCATCTCGATGGCTATGGACGAGATTGTCGACGGCGACATCTCTTACGACGAGGCCCGTTACGAGAAGGCGCTCGGCCACAAGGTTGCTGAAGCCTAAATGGCGGCTCGCGTCTGCCTGGTCCACTATCACGAGGTTGGACTGAAGGGTAAGAACCGCGCACATTTTGAGCATATCCTCATGGATAACATCAAGGCGGCCTTGGCCGCCTTTTCCGTGAATGCCGTGTCTCGAATTTCCGGTTATATCCTCGTGACCTTTAACGAGCATCAGGCCGACGAGGCGGCGCGTGTCATTCGCACCGTTCCCGGCGTTGCTCGTGTGTCTTTGGCGTATCACACCAATCGCGACCCTCAGGAGTACTGTGCCGCCGCCGTGAAGGCGCTGCGCGAGTTTGGTTCCTTCGATTCGTTTAAGGTGCACGCCAAGCGCTCCAATACCGATTATGAGCTCACCTCGATTGACATCAATCGTCAGGTGGGCGAGGTGCTGTGTGAGGCCTTCCCCGATAAAAAGGTTCAAATGCACGACCCCGATGCGATGGTGCACGTACTGGTGGTCCAGGGTAGCGTTTATGTGTACGCGCGCTCCGAGCGCGGCGTGGGCGGTCTGCCGGTGGGTTCTGCCGGCAAGGTCGTGACGCTGCTGTCGTCGGGTATCGATTCTCCGGTGGCGACCTGGATGCTCGCGCGTCGCGGCGCGGTGTGCGTGCCGGTACATTTCTCAGGTCGTCCGCAGACGCCCGACACGAGTGAGTATTTGGTGCAGGACATCATCCGTGCGCTTGAGCCGGGTGTCCAGATCGGCCGCCTGTACGTGGTGCCGTTTGGCGACTGCCAGCGTGAGATTTCGGTCACCTGTCCCAGCAACCTGCGCGTGATCATGTATCGCCGCATTATGTATTCGGTTGCCGAGCGCATTGCACACATCGAGGGCGCCAAGGCCATCGTGACGGGCGAATCGCTTGGACAGGTTGCCTCCCAAACGCTCGAGAACATCATGGCCGTAAACGAGTCCGTGAAGATTCCCGTGTTCCGTCCGCTCATCGGGTCCGACAAGCAGGAGATCATCGCGCGCGCCGAGGAGATCGGTACGTTCGATATCTCGACTGAGGCCGCTCCCGACTGCTGCACGCTGTTTATGCCGCGTCGTCCCGAGACGCACGCTAAACTCGATGCCGTGCATGAGGCCTGGGAGTTGTTCGATCACGAGGAGATGATCGAGCGCTTGCTCAAGCAGACCGAGTACATCGACTTCGAAAGCAACACGTATAAGGCCCCTAAGACCTTAAAACGCAAACATTCGGAGCTTGCTCCGCGTGAGATTTACCAAGATCACGAGTAAATTTGTGCATAGACCGACGATGCTCTTGCATCGTCGGTCTTTTGCTATCTGGGCATTTTGCGGCTAAGTGTTCATTTGCTGACGTGTGCCTGAATAAATGGACAGATTTGTGCAAGGTTTTGGTCAGCTTTTGGTTTGACTGCGAAAACCGGTTTTGAAGCATGGCTGTTGCAGGGCTCTTTTCCTGACACGATGTTGTTGGGAGGTTTTGCTATGGCGCAGCGCGAACAACACGAACGGGTCAAAAAGATGGACCGCTGGGCGGGCAAGCTGCTCGGTCATAAGGCTGTGGTGGTGGCGATGCTGGGCGTCATTGCGATGGCGAGCGGCTTGGCGATGGCGAACCTTGGCGTTGGTGCCGGCGGTGTGTCGTTTGAGCGCACTGATGGTACGGGCTCGTTAGTGGAGCCGGGATCCGGCGATGCTTCGAGCGGAAAGACATCCGAAGGCTCTTCGACTAAGGCTTCTGCCGCGGCAGAGGTCTATGTCGATGTCGATGGCGCCGTTGTGTCGCCCGGTGTATACAGGCTCAAAGACGGGGCACGGGTATCCCAGGCGATCGACGCCGCCGGCGGGCTGGCGCCCGAGGCTGACGTTACGGGGCTTAATCGGGCATCTAAGGTCACTGATGGACAAAAAATCCATGTTCCAACGGTAGGGGAGCAGCAGGCGTCCATTGCGGAAGCCGGTGTTGATGGTGGGGCTTCCACATCATCGGGCGTGAGTGGCGCAACAGGCCTAGTAAACATCAATACGGCAAGCGCGGCAGAGCTGCAGACGCTCTCGGGCATCGGTCCCTCCATGGCCCAGTCGATTATCGATGAACGGACAAAGAACGGTGCTTTTGCCTCGGTTGACGATCTGATGCGTGTGTCGGGAATCGGCGAGAAGAAGCTTGCCAAAATCAAAGATTGCATCTGCGTATGAGTGCGACCGAGCGCGAGCGTGTGATGCCTCCGCGACCCCTGCTTCCGTGGACGATGGCCTTGTGTGCCGGCATGTGCATGAGCTGCGCCTTGGTGCTCAACGTGGCCGCTGATGCGCTGCTGAGGGAGCGGGCGCCGGCGGTCGGGCTGCTATGGGCCATTCCCGTTGCGGCGGCGGTATTCGTTGTGCTGGCTCAATCTTGTGCGCGGCTTGCCCCTTTGAAGCGGTGGTTGTATGCCGCGTCCGTCGGTCTCGTGGCGGGAGCGGTCGTCTCGGCGTGGTGGGCTGTGGGTGCGCTCAGCGCCTCGAAGGCGCTCGACGGTCGAGCGGCAAGCGGCCTCGAGTTTATCGTGCAGGGCGATCCATCCATAAACGACGACGTGTATTCCTATACCTGCGAGGCACGCGCGGACGGTAAGAACTTGGCAACGGTTCGCCTATCGTGCGACCGCGAGCTCAAGGTCGGGGCGCACGTGCGTGTTATCGGTCGCGTTTCACGTTTTGAGAACGATGCGTATGGACGATCGCGCGTGCTCCGAGGTGAGGTGCGCAAGGTTAAAGTCGTTCGGATTGTGTCGGTCGATGAGGGCTCTCCGGGACCGCTGCTTCGGCTGCGAAATGGGCTGCTTGCGTCCATCGCGCCTGCGACCGACCCGGCGCGTGCACTCATAGCCGGTGTCGTCTGCGGTCGTTCGGCCGAACTGCGCGCCCAGCCGGCGGGCGACTGGTTTTCGATGACGGGAACGGCGCATCTTATCGCCGTCTCGGGCAGCCATTTGGCAATCGTGGGGTTTGTAATCGAGGGTGTATTGCAAAAGACTCGGTGCTCACGTGGTCTTCAGCGGGCGATATTGGCGATAACGCTTGTGGGCTACGCTGCCTTTACGGGCGCGTCTCCCTCGGCCGTGCGCGCGTGCTGCATGGTGTTCGCTACGCTTGTTGTAAACGGCGCGGGGCGTCGCCGGCACGGCGCATCGGCACTCTTCGTAACCATGTCCATCTTTGTGCTACTGCGACCGACGGTGCTGTTCGAGATGGGCTTTCAGCTTTCATGTGCCAGCGTCTTAGCCATTCTGTGCTTTTGCCCCTATGCGACCTACGCTTTGGGTGAGCTGGGTGTGTCATCGGGCGTCGCCAGCATGCTTTCCGTCACGCTGTGCTCGCAATTGGCGACACTTCCCATTACCATTCCCGCCTTCGGTACGTTATCGCTCATTGCTCCGCTGGCAAATGCGGTCATCGGTCCGGTGGTGAGCGTACTGCTTGCTGTGTCGATTGTGCTGGTTCCCTTTTCGCTTGTGGCACCTTTGCGGACTTGGGCGCTCATTGTGCCCATGATTGCCGCCCGTTGCGCACTGTTCTTCGAGCAGCTGTTTGCCGCCGTGCCGGGTGCATCCGTGAGTTTGCCGCCCGATAGCATGTGGATTTACCTAGTGCCGTGTTTGCTGGCGGTTCTGCTGGTCTGGTGGCCGCGTCCCCGTGCACGTCCTATGGCGGTGGGGCTTGCATGCTTGGTACTCCTGGCTGCGATTCCGTACGTCTACTGGGATCGATTCGCTCCGCCTTCGGTGACGGTGCTCGATGTGGGTCAGGCCGATGCGATTCTTATCCGCCAGGGCGGCGCAGTAGCGCTCGTCGACTGCGGGCTCGACGAGCGCATGGTGGCGGCGTTGGTTCGCAATAACGTGCACCATATCGATGCCGTCTTTGTGACGCATTGGGATGAGGACCACTGGGGTGGTCTGCCTGCCGTGCTCGAGCAGTTTTCGGTTGGAACGATTGCCGTGGCGGCGGATGCGCTGGAGGATGCTCCTGCCGAGGTATTGAACCGACCTGGCGTGGAGTATCGGCAGGTGCGCCATGGGGATACGGTCGACATCGGCTCATTTTGCGCCCGCGTGATGTGGCCATTCGAGTCCGTGGATGGCGAGGGCAATGAGGACTCGCTTGTCCTGCTGCTCTCTTATGTTCAGGAAGACAAGGGCCTGCGCATGCTCCTCACCGGTGATGCCGAGCTCGACCAAGAACGGGAATTCGTGCAGGAGGTGGGGGATATCGATGTCCTTAAACTCGGGCATCACGGCTCCAAGGTTTCGGTCGATGCCGCGCTGCTGGAGATTCTGAGACCCGAGCTTTCCCTCGCGAGCGCGGGCGAGGGGAATCGATACGGTCATCCGTCCGATGCCTGCATCGATGCCGTGAAGGAAGCGGGTGGCGTGTTCGCGTGCACCATCGAACACGGCGACATTACCGTCACGCCGACTGAGAATGGCTTTGCGATGCGATGCCAGCGACCGTGACGACGTCGTTGGCGTGTGGTGGGCCCCTGGGCTAGAATGGCACGGAACGAATACGAAGGCCTGCGGGAGGGGAGCGCAATGTCCGAAACCGGTCTGCTGCCGGCATATCTGATCGTCGGTACCGACGGAGTCAAGCGCGATCACGCCGTCTCGCGTATGAAAGCGCGTCTGGAAAAGTCGGGTATGGTCGAGTTTAACCTCGACGAGCGCGACATGACTAAGGACCCCGATATCGAGTCCATTATCGGATCGCTTAACACCTTTCCGATGGGCAGCGAGTTTCGCCTGGTAATCCTTGATGGCTGCTCAAAGCTCGCTAAGGCTGTCTCGGAGCCGCTCGTCGAGTACCTCGCAAGTCCCAGCCCCACAACGGTCTGCCTCATCATCGCCGACTCGCTTGCCAAGAACACGCGCCTGTATAAGGCGATCGCCAAGATCGACAAGAAGGCCGTGATCGATTGCTCCGGCACCAAGCGCTGGGAGCTACCGCGCCGCGTTCAGCAGATGGCGACGCAGCATGGCAAGTCGATCTCGACGGCGGCCGCCGAGGAACTCGTCTCGCGTTCGGGTGAAAACACTCGCATGCTCGATAACGATTTGGCTAAGCTTGCCCAGATGGTCGAGGCGCCCCAGATTGAGCTTGCCGACGTTGAGCGCTGGATTGTACGTACGGCCGAGGTTCAGCCCTGGGACTTTCTCAATGCGGTCTCGGCCCGTGACATGCGCCGCTCGCTCGAGCTCTTCAATCTACTGCCCGCCAAGAGCTACGTGTGGACTTACACATTGCTGTGCGGCCGTATTCGCGAGCTTATCGTTGCCAAGGCGCTCGATGCGCGCGGACAAGGTCGTGAGCTGGCCGCAACGCTTAAGCTCCAGTCCTGGCAGGTCAAGAATCACCTGACCTGGGCTCGCCGCTTTTCGATGGCAGAGCTCGTCGCAGCGCTCGAGGGAGCGGTCGATGTGGAGCTCGCGCTCAAGGGTTCGGCCGATTCTGAGACCGCGCTTTTGCTCTGGATTACGAACATCTTGAGAAAATCGTGATGATACCTGCCTATTTGGCAAATTCGTTCTATCCCTTTGAGGGGGAGCGTGCTATAGTAGACGCTTGCATGACCTCACCGTGTCTCAGAGGTGTCATACATTTTTTGCAAGGAACTCGAAAGGAACTCCAGAAGTGGCAAACATCAAGTCTCAGAAGAAGCGTATCCGCACCAATGAGGCAGCTCGCATGCGTAACAAGGCTGTCAAGTCCGAGCTCAAGACGCTGACCAAGCACGTCCAGTCCGCCGTCGCCGAGGGCGACGCCGAGAAGGCCCAGGCCGCCCTCAAGACCGTCACCAAGCGTCTCGACATGGCTGCCGCCAAGCATGTTATCCACAAGAACCAGGCTTCCAACCGCAAGTCCGGTCTTGCCAAGCTCGTGAACAGCATCAACGCCTAAGTTGTAAATTTCACACCACACAGATTACGCGCATAAATGGAGCCTGTTTTATGGAACAGGCTCCATTTTTTGTATCGCTCGGGTAAGATAGTCCGCATGAATACTTCAAATGACATTTCCCACATCCGCAACTTCTCAATCGTTGCGCACATCGACCATGGCAAGTCAACGATCAGTGACCGCATCCTCGAGCTCACCCATACCGTCGACGAGCGCGACATGGAGTCGCAGCTGCTCGACACCATGGATATCGAGCGCGAGCGCGGCATTACGATCAAGTCCAATGCCGTTCGCGTGTCCTATGACGCCGACGATGGCGAGACGTATCAGTTCAATCTGATCGATACGCCGGGCCACGTGGACTTTACCTACGAGGTCTCGCGCTCGCTGGCAGCCTGTGAGGGCGCGGTGCTCGTTGTCGACGCCACGCAGGGCGTCGAGGCGCAGACCGTCTCCAACGCGACGCTCGCCATGAACGCCAATCTGGACATTGTGCCGGCCATCAACAAGATTGACCTGCCCTCGGCCCATCCCGATGAGGTTAAGACCGAGATCGAGGATGACCTGGCGATTCCTGCCGATGATGCCGTGTGTGTCTCGGGCAAGACCGGCGAGGGCATCCACGATCTGCTAGAGTCCATTGTCTTTTTGATCTCTCCGCCCAAGGGCGATGCGAACGCGCCGCTCAAGGCACTCATTCTGGATTCGTACTTCGACGAGTATCGTGGCGTCGTCGCCACGGTGCGCGTCTTTGACGGATCCATCAAAAAAGGCGATACCCTGCGCATGATGCAGGCAAAGGGCGACTTTTTGGTCGATGGCGTGGGCGTCAAGCGTCCCGCCGAGACCCCGGTCGACGCGCTGACGGTCGGCGAGGTCGGATACGTGGTCACGGGCCTGAAGGACCCCGAGGCCGTTCGCGTGGGCGATACCCTCACGTGGGCGTCGAATCCCTGCCCCGAGCCGCTTCCCGGTTACCGCGAGGCCAAGCCCATGGTCTATACGGGCCTGTTCCCGATCGATAACAAGGACTACGAGAACCTGCGTGATGCGCTCGATAAGCTGCACGTCAACGACCCGTCGTTGGTGTGGGAGCCCGAGACCTCGGTGGCGCTCGGCTTTGGCTTCCGCGTGGGCTTCCTGGGCCTGCTGCACATGGAAGTCGTCAAGGAGCGCCTGGAGCGCGAGTTCAACTTGGACCTCATTGCCACGAGCCCCTCGGTGGACTATCACGTCTACAAGACTGACGGCGAGATGATTGATGTCCGTAGCCCGCAGGATCTGCCCGAGGCTACGCGCATCGAGCGTATCGAGGAGCCCTACCTCAAGGCAAAGATCATCTGCCCGCCCGAGTATACGGGTGCCGTCATGCAGCTCGCTATCGAGCACCGCGGCATTACTACCGACATGATCCATCTCACGAGCAAGTCGGTCGAGATGCGCTTTGATATGCCGCTTGCCGAGCTCATCTTGGACTTCTTCGATCAGCTCAAGAGCCGTACCAAGGGCTATGCCTCGCTCGACTACGAGTTCAACGAGTACCGTCCATCTGAGCTTGTGAAGCTCGATATCTTGCTTTCGGGCGACGAGGTGGACGCGCTGTCGTTTATCGTCCATAAGGACAAGGCCTACGGTCTTGCCCGCGGCCTGTGCGACAAGCTCAAGGAGATTATTCCGCGTCAGCTGTTCGAGGTGCCCATCCAGGGCGCTATCGGCAACAAGATCATTGCCCGCTCCACCGTCAAAGCGCGTCGCAAGGACGTGCTTGCCAAGTGCTACGGCGGCGATATCTCGCGTAAGCGCAAGCTGCTCGAGAAGCAGAAAGAGGGCAAGAAGCGCATGAAGGCCATCGGCTCGGTCGAGGTCCCTCAGGAGGCCTTTATGGCGATCCTCAAGGTGGACGAGTAGGTCCATGGCGCTTTCTGAATACAGCAAGCGGCTGCTGGGTGCCTATGCCGAGCAGCCGTTCCTTATGGCTCCCATGGCGGGCGTGACCGACCCCGCCTATCGCATCATGTGCCGCCGCCGCGGTGCCAACCTTGCCTACAGCGAGATGGTGAGCGTGGCGGGCCTTGCCTATGCCAGCAATAAGACGTGGCGCCTGGTGCTGCCGGCCGATGAGGAGCAGCAGATTTGCGTGCAGCTCTTTGGCTCCAAGCCCGATCAGTTTGCGAGCGCCGTCGCCGCCGTCGAGGAGCGTGTGGGCGATCGCCTGTCGCTCATCGATATCAACATGGCCTGTCCTGCCCGCAAGGTTGTCACCAAGGGCGAGGGCTCTGCCCTTATGCGCACGCCCGATTTGGCCGAGAAGATCGTCGAGGCCACGGTGGGCGCGGCGCACGTGCCCGTGACCGTAAAGATCCGCAAGGGCTTTTACGCCGAGGACCGTAATGCCGCGACGTTTGCCCAGATGCTCGAAGGCGCCGGCGCCACCGCGGTGGCGGTGCATGGTCGTTGCGCCACGCAGCTCTACACAGGGCAGGCCGATTGGTCGGTCGTCGATGAGGTGGCCGACGCCGTCGAGATTCCCGTGATCGGTTCGGGCGATGTGTTCTGCGCCGAGGATGCCGCGGAGCATCTGCGCAGCTCGGGTGCCAGCGCGGTGTTTATCGCGCGCGGTATCTATGGCAACCCGTGGGTGTTCGGTGATGCTCGCGCCCTTGCGCTCGATGGCACGCCGGTGCCGGCGCGCAGCTCCGTTGAGCGCCTAGACGCTCTGCGTGAGCACCTAACGCTGACGCATGAGCTCCTGCCGCTCATGTCGCGTGCCCGTACGTACGCAAGCTGGTACTTAAAAGGCATGCCCCATGCCGCCGCTTGGCGTGCTCATGTGGTTCGCTGCTCCACGTACGAGGAGTTCATGGCACTGGTCGATGAGATCGAGCGCGATGTGGTGGCCTGCGAGGCCGCCCTTGCCGCCGGCGAATCGGTGCCCCCTCATCCTCTGGAGGCTTAAGGGTGGCCGTTACCGCACTGTACGTGCACGTGCCGTTTTGCGCCCAAAAGTGCCGGTACTGCGACTTTGACTCGCGCAGTTTTGCTCCGTGCGACCTGAGCGCTGCGCTCGATGCCTATTTTGAGCAGTTGTTCGCGCGTCTCGATGCTTTTGGCAAGGCTGATGCCCTTGACCAGATCCGCACCGTCTATGTTGGCGGCGGTACGCCGTCGCTGGCGGGGGAGCGCCTGGTGGAGCTGGCGCGGCGTATTCGTGCGTGGTGTGCCCCCGTTGAGTTTACCTGCGAGGCCAATCCCGAGTCGCTGACCGCCGAGCTTGCTACTGCACTTGTCAAGGTTGGTGTCACACGCGTCTCTCTGGGCGTGCAAACGCTCGATAACGCCGAACTTACTGCCATCGGCCGTATTCACGATGCCGATCGGGCGCTCGCCGCCATCGCGACGGTCAAGAACGCTGGGCTTGATGTGTCGTGCGACCTTATGTGCGGACTTCCCGGGCAGACCGCAGCGAGTTGGAAGCGCACGCTCGATGGCGTGCTGGTGGCGGCCCCGCATCATGTGTCGGTCTACCCGCTCACGCTTGAGGAGGGGACGCCCCTTTATCGCATGGCGCGCCGCGACGAGTCGCTCGAGCCCGACGAGGATTTTCAGGCTTCGTGCATGGACTTGGCACGCGAGCTCCTGGGTGCCGCCGGCTATCACCCGTATGAGGTGGCGAGCTACGCGCTCGACGGCCATGAGTGCGCCCATAACATTGCCTACTGGACCGGACGGGGCTATCTGGGCCTGGGTCGTTCTGCCGCGGGCATGCTCGACGCCGAGGATTTCGACCGTCTCGCAGGTTTGTTCCCCGGCGTGTCTTCTCGAGGCGATGCGTACCGCGTGCGTCTGGTGCAACGTGACGATGACGCGATGGCGTTCGAGACCGAATATCTGTCGCAGCGCGAGGCTGCGGCTGAAGACCTGATGCTCGCTTGTCGCATGACGCGCGGTGTCGCGTCCGACCTGTTGGTTCGTGCAGCTTTCGTCATCCCAACGGGCGAGTTGGCAGCTGCCTGCGATCACGCGCTCGAATTGGGACTTGCCACGTGGGTGCCCGAGGCGCTCGGGGCCCATGAGGGATCCTTCACTTCGGCAGATGTCGTCGCAGGCCGCGCCCGCGCCCGTTTAGCGCCGACACACCTAGGTTGGCTCGATGGAAATGTTCTGTTCGAGCTGTTTTGGGGTCTAGCATAGACCGCTCGGGTAGAATTACCGCAATATATACGCTGCTTTGAGCAGGAGGTTGCCGCGCATGGCGACGATGAACGAAAAAGATTACTACGAGATTCTGGGTGTCTCCAAGGACGCCACCTCGCGTGATATTCAAAAGGCCTTCCAGCAAAAGGCCCGCAAGCTCCATCCGGACGTCAACAAAGAGCCGGATGCCGAGGAAAAGTTTAAAGAGGTTTCCGAGGCCTACGCCGTGCTTTCGGACGAGCAGAAGCGTTCGCGCTACGACGCCATGCGTTCGGGCAACCCCTTTTCCGGTGCTCCTACGGCTTCGCCCTATGGCGGCGGCTACGCCGGCAGCGCGGGCTATGGCAATCCCTTTGAGGGCGGTTTTCCCTTTGGTGGCGCCTGGGGCCAGCCGCGTCGCGGGCAGGCTGCCTACAATCCCGAGAACGGCGCCAACGTGGTCGTCGATATCAAACTCGACGCCAAGGAGGCAAAGGGCGGTGCCCGCAAGACCGTCCGCTACACGCGCTTCGATACCTGTAACAACTGCGGCGGTTCGGGCTCTGTCTCCTCCGAGCATGCCCATACCTGCCCAAGCTGTGGCGGCCGCGGCCATATCGACGTCGACCTGTCCTTCCTGTTTGGTGCGGGCACGTTCCAGTCGGTCTGCCCCGAGTGCGGCGGTTCCGGTAAGGTCGTGGCCGACCCCTGCCCTGATTGCGGCGGCAGCGGTCGTACTCGCGTAACCTCCGAGCAGACGATTGAGTTTCCTGCCGGCACGCACGATGGCGACGAGGTCCGCATTGGCGGCATGGGTCATGCTGGCACCAACGGTGCCGCGGGCGGCGATCTGGTCGGCCGCGCCCATGTTGAGGCCGAGCGCTTGGAAGGCAAAGCTCGTACCGGTTTTTACCTGATGGGCATCGTGGCGCCGTTTTTGGTACTCTCGGCCATCTCGGGCGTGTTCTCGGCCTTTGCCGTGATGTGCTTTATTCCGTTTGCCATGGGCCTGTTCATGGTGCTTTCGGACGGCGTGCTTCATCGCAGCCTGCTGTGGTGGAAGCGCGGCGCGATGCAGTTTGCCAACGGTTTTGCCAACGGCTTCATGTTCGCGCTCGTGTCGGTTTGGTTCGCGAGCTGCTCGCAACGGGCCATGCTTTCGCCGTACCAAATGCAATAACATCAAACCCTCTGTTTGCGGTCGGCCCTGCTTGGGTATAGGACGCACTGTGACAATAATGAAAGTCGGAAGGATTCGGTCGTGTCGGAAAATAGGGATTACTACGAGGTGCTTGGCGTCGACAGGGATGCCGACGCGCGGACGATTAAGCGTGCGTTTCTAAAGAAGGCCCGTACCGTACATCCGGATGTTTCGGACGACCCCGAGGCCGAGGCCAAGTTCAAGGAGCTCAACGAGGCCTATTCCGTTCTTTCCGATGAGCAGAAGCGTGCTAACTACGACCGTTACGGCACTGCCGACGGCCCTGGTGGTTCGGGCTACGTCGATATCAACGATATCTTTGGTGGCATGGGCATGGACGACTTGTTCTCGTCGTTCTTTGGCGGCGGTGCCGGCGGTGGCGCCCGCAGCCGTCGTGAGCGTCGTCGCGGACGAGACATGGCCATCTCGCTTTCGGTGACGCTCGAGGAGGCGGCGCTCGGCTGCAAAAAGACAATCAGCTATGACCGCCTTGCTCCTTGCGAGGACTGCAATGGCACCGGTAGGGCAGAGGGCGCACAGGAAAAGCAGTGCGGCCGCTGCCACGGTACGGGCTACGTCACGACGGTTCAGCGTTCGTTCCTGGGCCAGGTTCAGTCTTCCTCGCCTTGCCCCGACTGCCATGGCGAGGGCACGGTTATCGATCATCCCTGCGAGACCTGCGACGGTCAAGGCCGCACGCCTTCGCACGAAAAGATCGACATCGATATTCCCGCCGGCGTTTCGACCGGTCGCCAGCTGCGCGTGAGCGGCTTTGGCGAGGCCGGCCTTCGCGGCGAGCCTTCGGGCGACCTGATTGTCAACGTGCGCGTTGCCGACCATGAGCGCTTTAAGCGCAACGGGGACGACCTGTACCTGGTGAGCGATATCTCGATTGCGCAGGCTGCGCTCGGCTGCGAGATCGAGGTCGAGGGCATTATGCCCGACGAGGTCGTTAAGGTGACGGTTCCCGCCGGCGCCCAGTACGGCGACACCGTGAGCGTCAATAATTACGGCATGCCGCGCATTGGCGGTGGCGGTTCGCGTGGCCGCCTGATCGTGCAACTGCGCGTGGTCGTTCCCACCAATCTTTCCAATAAGCAGCGCGAGCTGCTCCGTGCTTTTGCCGATGAGATGGGCGATGACGTCGCTTCCGGTAAGAAGTCGGTGACCGACCGTATCAAGAGTGCCCTCGACGATATCCTCGATTAAGGAGCCCGCGTGCTCGCACCCCATATTTCCGTCGTCAACCTCGGTTGCCGTGTCAACCGGGTTGAGTCTGACCGTATCACTGCCGATCTTATGCGCCTGGGCTTTGCTATTGTGGAGCCCCAGGATGCCGATCTGATCGTCATTAACACTTGTGCCGTTACGGGCGAGGCCGAGGCCAAGACCCGTAAGGCCGTCCGTCATGCGCTGGCCCATCCAAACGAGCCCTATGTGCTCGTGACCGGATGCGTGGTCAATTTGCATCCCGAGGAGCTGTCGGAGCTTTCGGATCGCGTGATTGCCGAGCCGTCCAAGATAGATGTCGCCGATCGTGTCTGCGAGGTGCTGGGCGTTGAGTCCGATAGTGTTCCCGCCTGCAGCGATGGTGAGGTGGTCGATGCGCTCGGTCGCTCTCGCCTGGGCGTGAAGATTCAGGACGGCTGCAACCATCGCTGCACCTATTGCATTGTGTGGAAGGGGCGCGGCCCCGAGCGCTCCGTGCCCGTCGAGTCCGTGCTCGAGCAAGTTCGCGAGGCCCAGGAGGCCGGCGTGCCCGAGGTGGTGCTGACCGGTGTGAACCTGGGTGCCTACGATGGCAAGAGCGCGACCGACGAGCACGTCGAAATCGATGAGCTGCTCGAGGCCATCATGGAGCGCACGTCTATTCCGCATGTGCGCATTTCCTCGGTCGAGCCCATGGATATCTCCGAGCGCCTGCTTAAGGTTATGGCGCGCTACCCGCAGCGTATCGCCCCGTTTTTGCACCTGCCCGTGCAGTCCGGCTGCACGGCGACCCTGCATCGCATGGGCCGTCCCTATAGCGCCGAGGCCTTTGAGGACACGGTGCGTATGATTCGCGCCAACTTGCCCCAGGCGTCCCTTTCGTGCGATGTCATCGTCGGTTTTCCTGGTGAGACGGACGTGGAGTTCGAGGAGTCGCTGGCGCTGTGCCGCCGTGTGGGTTTCTCGCGTATGCACGTGTTCCGCTACAGCAAGCGTCCCGGTACCCTTGCTGCCGACATGCCCGACCAGGTGCCACCCGAGGTTATGGCCGAGCGCAGCCGCCGTATGCGGGCCGCCGCACAGGAGCTCGCTATTGCCGACGCTCGTCGTCGCGTGGGCACGGTCGAGCGTGCCGTGCTCGAGTATGGTGACAACCTGACGCTCGGCTCGTTCCATCATGCCCGTCTTGACGATACCTGTGGACTTACAGCCCCGTGCCTGCTCGATGTTGCTATCATCGGAGTCGATGATTCCGGCTTGGTCCATGCACGCAGGGAGGTTCATGGAAGCCTCGAAGATTAGACTTACCGTTCCCGAGGGAATTGATCCCTCGTGCGTTTTGGGCGCCGGCGACGGCGTCCTTCGCGCGCTCGAGAGCTTGGTTCGCGCTCACGTGGTCGCCCGTGGCGATAGCATCGCCGTGAGCGGCGACCCGGACGAGGTCGAACTCGTGGCGCGCTTTTTCGAGCACGCTTTTCGCGAGGCGGCCGCCGGACGCACGCTGTCTGCCGACTATGTCTCTCGCTGCCTGGCCTTCTTGCGCGACGGTGAGCACGAGGCTACGTCGCTTCGCGATGATGTGCTGCTTTCGCATCGCGGTCGCGTCATTCGCCCCAAGACGCTCGGTCAAAAGCGTTACGTGGATGCCATCCGCTCGCATACCATCACGTTTGGACTAGGTCCTGCCGGTACTGGTAAGACCTATCTGGCCATGGCGCTCGCCGTTGCCGCGCTCAAGCGTCACGAGGTGGGCCGTCTGATCTTGACGCGTCCGGTTGTCGAGGCGGGGGAGAACCTGGGTTTTTTGCCCGGTACCCTTGAGGAAAAGATCGACCCCTACATGCGTCCGCTCTACGACGCCCTTTTTGACATGATGGACCGAGAGCGCACCGATGAGCTTATGGAGCGCGGCGTGATCGAGATCGCCCCGCTTGCCTACATGCGCGGCCGTACACTGAGCGATGCCTTCGTGGTTCTCGACGAGGCCCAAAATACCACGCCCGAGCAGATGAAGATGTTCCTGACGCGCCTGGGCTTTAACTCCAAGTTTGTGATTACCGGCGACCTGAGCCAGCGCGACCTGGTGGGTCGTCGCGGCGGTCTTGCCGACGTTGAGTGGATTTTGGGCCGTGTTGACGATGTCGCATTTTCGCACCTCGAGCGTGCCGACGTGGTGCGCCATGCCTTGGTGGGGCGTATCGTCGAGGCATACGATGCTTATGATGATGTGCGCGAGCAGCGCCCGCGCGACCGAAAGGAGTCCCGTTGAGTGTATTGATCAGCAATGATGCCGAGCTCGATACGCTGCTTGACGCGCTGGAGGTGGAGCACATCTGCGAGGTCGTGCTTGCCGCCGAGGGCGTTGAGCGTGAAGTCGAGATTTCCCTTTCGTATGTCGATGAGGACGAGATGCACGAGCTCAACCACGAGTGGCGCGGTATCGACCGTACCACCGATGTTCTCTCTTTTGAATGCGACTCGGCCTTTGACGAGGATATTCCCGCCGACGAGACGCTCGAGCTCGGCGATATCATCTTGGCCCCGGAGGTCATTGCCCGTCAGGCCCCCGGCTTTGGCAATAGCCCTGCCGACGAGTGCCGCCTGATGCTCGTGCATGGCATGCTGCACCTGCTGGGGTATGACCATATCGAGGACGACGAGGCCGAGGTCATGGAGGCCCGCGAGGACGCCATCTTGCGCGATCTGGCGCTCGAGCGCGGCGAGGACCCCAAGCTGGTCCACGTCGGCCCCATCACCAACCACGCCCACGACTAGGAGCCGTCTATGATTCCCGGATCGAACAAGGACCATCCGTCCTTCTTAAAGTCGTTCTCCTACGCCATGGAGGGCTTCGTCACCGCCGTCAAGACCGAGCGCAACATTAAGGTCATGCTCGTGGCGGGCGTGTGCACCGTCATTGCCGGCTGCATCGTGGGGCTCGACATTGCCGAGTGGGCCACGGTTATCATCTGCTGTGGCTTGGTGATTCACGGCGAGCTGTGCAACACAGCCATGGAGGCGATCGTCGACCTGGCGACCCAGGAGCTCCATCCGCTGGCAAAGCGTGCGAAGGATATCGCCGCCGCCTCCGTATACGTACTTTCCATCACCGCCGCGATTGTGGGATTGCTGGTATTTGCCCACGCGCTCGACTTTATTTAGAAAGGGATTTTCATGTCCGACAATATGCAGCCTATCGATGAAACTCTGGACGACGAGTCCCTGGATGCGGTGGATGCCGAAGCGAACGATGCCTATGAGGATGTCGAGGAGTTCGATCCGTTTGAGGGCATGAGCGACGAGGAACTCGACGCCCTGTGCGACGAGGGCGACAGCCTCGCGGGCTTTGGCGACGTTGAGCCTGGTTTCCGCAGCGGCTTCGTGGCGCTGGTCGGCCGCCCCAACGCCGGCAAGTCCACGCTGCTCAACGCCTGCTATGGCAAAAAGGTCGCCATCACCTCGCCGGTGGCCCAGACGACCCGCCGCCGCATGCGCGCCGTCGTCAACCGCCCCGGTTACCAGCTGGTCTTTGTCGATACCCCGGGTATCCACAAGCCCAAGGACGGCCTGGGGTCCGAGCTCAACAAGAGCGCGTTGTTCGAACTGAACGATGTCGATGTCGTCGCGTTTTTGATTGATGCCACCAAGCCGATCGGCAGGGGAGACGCCTGGGTTGCCGAGCGCGTCAAAAACGCCCGTTCCAAGAAGGTCCTGGTGCTCACCAAGGCCGATGAGGCCGACCCCGCACAGGTCATGGAGCAGCTTAAGACAGCCCACGAGCTCATGGAATATGACGATGAGATCGTGACGTCGTCGGTCAAGAACTTCAACGTCGATGCCTTCATTGAGACCGTTGCGCACTTTTTGCCCGAGGGTCCGCGTTGGTTCCCCGAGGACATGGGTACCGACGCTTCCGACGAGACGCTCGTTGCCGAGTTTGTGCGCGAGAAGGTCTTGCGCCGCACCCGTGATGAGATCCCGCACTCCGTGGGCGTCATCTGTGACGCCCTCGAGCAGACTAAGAAGGTCCTGCGCGTGCACGCCACGATTTACGTCGAGCGCGAGGGGCAGAAGGGCATCATCATCGGCAAGGGCGGCGAAATGATTAAGCATATCGGCATCAATGCCCGTCGTGACCTTGAGCGTATCTTTGGCACGCAGGTCTTTTTGGAGCTGGACGTGAAGGTCAAGGCCGGCTGGCGCGACGACGAGGCCCAGATTCGCCGCTTTGGCTACAACGCCGAGGACTAAGGGCGCGCGGCGCGCATGGCAGGCTCCCGGACATATCGCACGAAAGTGCTCGTCCTCGACAAGACGAAGCTCAAAGAGACGGACCTGATCCTTACGATGCTTGACGAGCGGGGTCGGCAGGTTCGTGCCGTGGCGAAGGGCGCCCGCAAACCCGGTGGGCGCCTGGCTGCGCGCTGCGAGCTGTTCTGTACCGTCGATATGCTGCTCGCGCATGGACGGTCGCTCGACGTGGTTTCCCAAGCCGAGCTTATGGAGGCGCCGCTCGGCGCTGCGCCCGATTACGAGACGACCTGCGCCGCAAGCGCGATCGCCGAAGTCGCGCGCGTGTGCTCGTTCGAGGACGCCGAGGACCCGTTTACCTTTGCTATCACGCAGCGGGCGCTCACGCTTGTCGGCAGCGGGCTCGACGCGGCACATATGGACCTACTTGTGGCGGCATATGTCTTTAAGCTGCTATCGCACGTTGGCTATCGTCCCGATTTTTCGGCCTGTGTGCTGTGCGGAGACCCCATGCTGTCGTATTTTTCAGCCCAGGCGGGCGGTCTCATGTGCGGGTCGTGCGCGTCGAGCGTTCCAGGTGCCGAACTGGTGTCGACCGGTGAGACCGCATGGCTGCGCGCCCTCATGTCCATGACCTTCGATGCGCTCATGGCCGAGCGAATCGACCCGCATACGGCGGCATTCCTGCTCGGGCTTTCGCATGTTTGGGCTGCGACGCACACCGATCAGCGCCTCCGCGCGATGGAATTCATGTTGGGTCGGTGATGATGCGCAGGCGCGGGCTGCTTGTGGTAACATACCGACCTGTTGGTACCTCGACCTTGGTTGTTCGCTCCACCGGCGGCTTCCCAGTCCGAGGCGAATCGAGTCGCCCGTGGGCGACGCAAAACGAAAGGTGAAACAATGACTGTTTCCAAAGAGCGCAAGGCGGAGCTGACTGCCCAGTTCGGTAACACCCCGGTCGACACCGGCAACCCCAAGGTTCAGGTCGCCATCCTGTCCGAGCGCATCAAGGAGCTGACCGAGCACATGAAGTCCCACCAGAAGGACTTCCACACCCGTCGTGGTCTGCTCATGCTCGTCGGTCGTCGTCGTCGTCTTCTCTCCTACATCAAGAAGAACGACATCGTCGAGTACCGTGAGCTCATCAAGGCTCTGGGCATCCGCGACAACATCCAGTAGGATTTGTACATGCTAAGAGCGTCCTGCGCAGCGGGGCGCTCTTTTTGTGTAAGGGCGTGAACAATCACGCTCTGAAGCGTGGCGGGGGCAGGGGGCCCGCGTCACATGAGAAGCCCGCAGGCAAGGGGCCTGTGGGGTAAAGGAGAACAATGACACTCGTATCCAAGACCTTTGAGCTGTACGGCAAGACCTACACCTTTGAGTCGGGCGAGCTTGCCAAGCAGGCCACCGGCGCCTGCCTGGTCAAGCAGGGCGACACCACCATGCTCGACACCGTGGTCGTCTCCAAGGAGCGCAAGAACTACGACTTCTTCCCGCTGACCGTCGACTTCAACGAGAAGATGTACGCCGCCGGCCGCATCCCGGGTGGCTACCTCAAGCGTGAGGGCCGTCCCAGCGAGAAGGCCACGCTCACCGCGCGCATGATCGACCGTCCGATTCGCCCGAGCTTCCCGGATGGCTTCCGCAACGAGGTGCACATCGTCGCTACCTCGCTTGTCGCCGACCAGGTCAACCCCTTTGACGTCATCAACGTCATGGGTGCTTCCCTGGCCATGACGCTCGGCGGCGTGCCCTTCGAGGGCCCGCTTGCCTGTGTGCGCATCGGCCGTAACGTGGAGACCGGCGAGTTTATCGTCAACCCCACCTACGAGGAGCGCGAGAACTCCGATCTGGACCTGGAGCTGGGTGGATCCGCCGACTTCATCTCGATGGTTGAGGCCGGCGCAGAGGAGATCTCCGAGGACGACATGCTCGCCGCTATGAAGTTTGGCCAGGAGGCCCTTGCCGCTTTCTGCCAGGCTCAGGACGAGTTCGTCGCCGAGTGGGAGCAGGTTAACGGCCCCATCGTCAAGAAGGAGTACCCGCTCGATCAGCCCGTCGAGGAGGTCCAGGAGCGCATCTTCGCCCACTACGACGAGATGGCAGCCGCCCTTCGCGATGCCGACAAGCTCTCCCGTATCGGTAAGGTCGAGGCTCTGAAGGAGTCCATCCGCGCCGAGTTCACCGAGGAGGAGCAGGCCGCTTGGGAGCGCGAGATCCCCGTGGCGCTCAAGAAGCTCGAGAAGAAGGCCATGCGCACCATGGTCGTCGAGACCGGCGAGCGCGTCGACGGCCGTGCCGCCGATGAGATCCGCCCCATCATGGTGAAGGACAACTACCTGCCGCTCGTTCACGGCTCCGGCCTGTTCCAGCGTGGCCAGACCCAGGTGCTCTCCGTCCTGTCGCTTGGTATGCTCAACGAGGGCCAGCGTCTGGATACCATCGAGCCCACCGAGGGCAAGCGCTACATGCACCACTACAACTTCCCGCCGTTCTGCACCGGCGAGACTGGTCGCATGGGCAGCCCCAAGCGCCGCGAGATCGGTCATGGCAACCTGGCCGAGCGCGCTCTGCTTCCGGTGCTCCCCGACGAGAACGAGTTCCCCTACGCCATCCGCGTCGTCTCCGAGGTCATGGAGTCCAACGGCTCCTCTTCGATGGCTTCGACCTGCGGCTCCACGCTCGCCCTTATGGACGGCGGCGTGCCCATTAAGCGCCCGGTCTCCGGTATCGCCATGGGCCTGATCCAGGAGGAGGGCAAGACCGTGGTCCTGTCCGACATCCAGGGTCTCGAGGACTTCCTGGGCGACATGGACTTTAAGGTCACCGGCACCACCGAGGGCATCACCGCTCTGCAGATGGACAACAAGGCCACCGGTCTTACCTTCGACATCCTGGCCCGCGCCCTGCAGCAGGCCAAGGAGGGTCGCGCCTTCATCCTGCAGAAGATGCTCGATGTGATCCCCGAGCCGCGTCATACCACGCGCAGCACCGCTCCGCGCATCGTTTCCATCCAGGTTCCGACCGATAAGATCCGCGACGTCATCGGTTCCGGCGGTAAGGTCATCCGCGGTATCCAGGACGAGACCGGCGCTTCGGTCGACATCCAGGAGGACGGCACCGTCTTTGTCGGCGGCACCGGCGAGTCCGTCGATCAGGCCGTCGAGCGCATCAAGCTCATCATCAAGGTTCCCGAGCCGGGCGAGGAGTACACCGGTCGCGTGGTCTCCATCCAGCCCTTCGGCGCCTTCGTGAACCTGCTGCCCGGTAAGGACGGCCTGCTGCACATCTCCCGCGTCGCCAAGGGTCGCGTGGAGAAGGTTGAGGACGTCCTCAACGTGGGCGACGAGGTCAAGGTCGTCGTCATCGAGGTCGACGATCGCGGCAAGATCTCGCTCGATCGTCTCGACAAGCCCGAGGCCCCGGCTCGCGCCGAGGGTGCCTCCGAGGGCGACGGCGAGCACTTCCAGCGTCGCGAGCGTCCGCGTCGCGAGCGCTCCGAGCGCAGCGACCGTCCGCGCCGTCCCGGCGACAACGGAGGCCGCAAGCCCCGTCGCCACCATGACGCCGAGTAATAGCTACACATAAGCAGCTCAACAAGGGCGACTCCGGACAGGGGTCGCCCTTTTTGCTTGCGCGCGGGGGCGGCGCATATGAAGTTTCCTGCTCTACAGTCCTGCGCAAGACGGAAAGCACATTAAGTGCTTTCCTTTGCGTTCAAGACTTTAGTCTGCTGGGCGCGCAGCGGCCAGCTTTAAACCACCCGCTATGCGGGTGGAGACAAACGGCTTTACAAAGCCACCCCTCCGACCGATATTGACGATTGTTCAGGCCGTCAAGAATTCGAGTCGAAGGGGTGGTCGCCATGGCCCAGAAGGCCTACAGCCTTTCCCACACGAAGTGGATGTGCAAGTACCACATCGTGTTCACGCCGAAGTATAGGCGCAAAGTGATCTACAACCAAATCAGGAGCGACATAGGGGAGATCCTCAGGAAGCTGTGCGAGTACAAGGGGATCGAGATAATCGAGGGGCACCTGATGCCCGACCACGCGCACGTGCTGCTGGCGATCCCGCCGAAGTACAGCGTCGCGAGCGTCATGGGCTACCTGAAGGGGAAGAGCTCGCTGATGATATTCGACAGGCACGCCAACCTCAAGTACAAGTTCGGCAACAGGAAGTTCTGGGCGGAGGGCTGCTACGTGTCCGCCGTCGGCCTGAACGAGGCGACGGTCGCCAAGTACATCAGGGAGCAGGAGTCCCACGACATCGCGCTGGACAAGCTGAGCGTGAAGGAGTACGAGGACCCCTTCAAGAGGGGGTGATCCCGCCGGTTCGACCGGCACGCCACGGGTCAAGATGCACTAGGCCTGGACGAAGTCCGGGCCCGCGCCTTTAGACGCGAGCCCGGAGCCCGTGGGTTATACCCTAAGAGCAAACCACCCTTTTTAAGGGTGGTTCTGATTGCGGAACTCGCGATAAACTTCATATGAGTCCCTCCCGGGCGCAAGCAAAAGGGCTGGTTAACGCTGTTGGTAGCTTGCTGGTCTTCTGTTCTTAGTTGATATACTTTTTCGCATCTAACGCTTAGCCTAGGGGGTTGGCATGACAAATAAGGTTGAATGGGACCGCATGATTGCCGGGGAGCTCTATAGCCCCTATCGGGTTAACGACCATTCGTTTAGTAGGGTGCATGCGGCTCAGAAGTTGTTTAATGAGTCGGAGTATTGGGCTGATTCGAGCGCCTTTGAGGAACTAAAGAAGTGTTTTCGCGTTGCTCCGGACGATATGGTCTTAACGGCTCCCGTTTATTTTGATCACGGCGACAGGGTTTCGTTTGGTAACCATTTCTATGCGAATACCGGTTTGACGATTCTGGACGAAAATTACGTGACCTTTGGCGACAACGTCTTTCTAGGACCCCATGTGAGTATATTTACTGCTGGGCATCCAATTGACGCCGATGTGCGCAATCTAGACCTCGAGTATGCTAAGCCTGTCGTAATCGGCAACAACATCTGGATGGGCGGCGGGGTGATTATCAATCCGGGCGTATCAATCGGAGACGATGTGGTCATAGCCTCAGGTTCAGTTGTTGTTAAAGACGTTCCAAGCCACGTCATCATCGGCGGCAATCCAGCTCATATCATTCGAGAGATTACCGACAGCGATCGCAAGCTCTGGCAAGGCCAGCTGAATGCCTACAACGAGGCAATTGGATCATAGCCTCGGCATTCCCGCAGATAAAACCTACTAAAACAAACCTATCCCTTATTGGCAGGTTTCCCGTGGGGCGGGCACTGATGAAGTTTATCGCGAGTTCCGCACGAACAGGAGGCCACTTAATGTGGCCTCCGTCGTGAGCAGGACTGTAGAGCAGGAAACTTCATCAGTGCCCGCCCCACGGGAAACCGGCGGGATATACAGGTCCAGATGGGGCTTTGATGCATGGGTGGTCTGTGCTCGTGCAAATGGGTATCATATTTTGGTTATTGCATCGACTCTGTGATGCATGTTTATACGTTCCCGGCGGTCGGTTTGCCAGAAGCGCCCCGTCGGTTGTTCCAGACCCGTTTCGAAGAAAGGAAACCACACGAACCTATGGCAGCTAAAAAATCATCTCCTTTGAAGATCATTCCGCTCGGCGGCCTTGACGGCATCGGCAAGAACATGACGGTCTTCGAATTCGGCGACGACATGGTGCTCGTTGACGCTGGCCTCATGTTCCCCGACGATTCCCAGCCCGGTATTGACCTGGTGCTTCCCGACTACACCTATGTTCTGGAGAACGAGGAGAAGCTCCGCGGCATTATCGTCACTCACGGCCACGAGGACCACACCGGTTCGCTTCCGTACCTGCTGCAGGACCTCAACAACAAGGTGCCCATCTTCTCGAGCAAGCTGACGCTCGGTTTTATCGAGGGCAAGCTTTCCGAGTTCCGCATCCGTGCACCCAAGTTCCGCGAGGTCAAGGGTGGAAGCCATGTCAATCTCGGTGGCATCTCGCTCGATTTCTTCTCGATGACGCACTCCATTCCGGGTGCACTGGGCGTTTTCATTCGCACCAACCAGGGCACCGTTATGCACACGGGCGACTTTAAGCTCGACCAGACGCCCATCGACGGCGTCACGCCCGACTATGCCGCCATCAGCCGCTTTGCCAAGCAGGGTATCGATCTGCTGCTTTCCGACTCCACCAACGCCACGGTTCCCGGCTTTACCAAGTCCGAGGCCGAAGTCGGCCCCAACCTGCTGCACGCCATCAAGAACGCCCCGGGTCGCGTGTTCGTCGCGTCGTTCTCGAGCCACATCCATCGTCTGCAGCAGATCTGCGACGCCGCTCGCAAGTGCGGTCGCAAGGTCGTCGTGACCGGACGTTCCATGCTTACCAACACCCGCGTGGCGCGCGAGCTGGGCTACCTCAACATCGACGATGCTGATATCATCGATGCCTTCGATATCGATAACCTGCCCGACGACAAGATCGTCGTCATGTGCACCGGTTCGCAGGGCGAGCCGCTGTCGGCCCTGTCCCGCATGGCCAATGGCGAGCACAAGACGCTCTCTATCCACGAGGGCGATACCGTCATCCTCTCGGCAACTCCCGTTCCCGGCAACGAGAAAGCCGTTCAGCAGGTCGTCAACAGCTTGGCCAAGCTCGGCTGCGACGTGTGGGATAAGAACCGTGCTCTTGTCCACGTCTCGGGCCACGGCAGCCAGGAGGAGCTTAAGCTCCTGATGGCCATGGCCAAGCCCACGTACTTTATGCCGGTTCACGGTGAGGCCGTGCATCTGCGCGCCCATGCCCAGCTGGCCCGCAAGATGGGCATCAAGGACGATCATATCTTTATCCTCGATAACGGCGACACGCTCGAGATGCGCGGTGGTATCGTCAAGCGCGGTACGCCCGTCGAGTCCGGCGTCGTTTACGTCGACGGCCTGCGTATCGGCGATACCGATCCCATCGTCCTGCGCGATCGCCAGAAGCTCGCCAACGACGGTATGGTCACGGCCGTTGCCATCGTCTCGCTCAAGCACAAGAAGATCGAGGCCATCGAGTTCTCGGGCCGCGGCGTCTCGTTTGCCATCGACGACCAGTTCTCCGAGGATGCCTCCGCGTCTATTATGAAGACGATCGAGAAGGGCAAGTTCAGCTTTACGAGCAGCGGCTCCGATGCCATTCGCAAGGCCGTGCGCGATTCGCTCTCCAACTTTATCTGGAGCCGTACGCGCACCCGTCCGATGATCATCCCGGTCGTCATGGAGGTTTAGTTTGGCGCGCGGATCTGCACAAAACGCCAAAGGTAATAAGGCCAATAACCAACCGGCATCTGCTAAGGGTGCCGGTTCCCATCTGCGTGCCAATAAGGGCCACGAGGCGGACTTCGATGATTTTGAGTCCTTGGTCGAGCCCTCGGCCAACCGCGATATCGCCGGCGTGGTCATCGCCGTTTTGGCGATTGCGTCCTTCATTGCCGTGATTTCCCCGGCAACGGCACCCGTGACGGCTGCGGTTGCCGGTTTCTACCACCTTGGCTTTGGCCTGGGCGCCTACGTGCTGCCGATCGTCATTTTGCTGTTTGCCGCCACGCTCTTTTTAGGCGAGGACTCGCCGCTCAACATTCGCTCGGTCGCGGGCGGAGCCGTGGTCTTTATCGCCGTCGTCTCCATTCTTTCGCTGATGGTGCCGGGTACGAGCGACTCGTGCGATCTTATGTTCACGCCGCAAAATCTGTCCGCTTCGGGTGGCTACATCGGTGCGTTTATTGCGAGTGCGCTGCAGAATGCCCTGGGTAAGCCTATCGCGATGGTGGTCCTGTTGGGTCTGGCCGTCGTTGGTTTTGTCATCATCGGCTTTTCGGTGGGTGGCGTGCTGCGCTCTGCTCGCGACCGTGCGGCCGATTTTGCCGAGCGCCGTCGTGCCGATGTTAACGCCAGCCCGTGGGGTGACGACGAAGCCCTGTCGGTGCCCGGTGTTGCCCGTCCGCACCTGAGCATTCTTCGTCAAAAGGGCTCCGATGCTGCCGTGACCACGGTTATGGGCAACGATGTGGACCCGGTTTTGGACGATGACGACGAGGACGAGGATCCGTTTGTCGACGTATCCGATGCCGTGGAGGCCGAGCGCGCTAAGACGACGCTGCTGCCGCGTCGTCATGGTAAGAAGGGCAAGGCCACGCCCAAACTCAACACGAGCGAGCCCGACCCGTCTTGGTCCGATAGCGAGATTGAGCTCACTGAGGGTGATGACGAGGACGACGAGGCTCCGATTGAGACCGCAAAGACAACTTTGCTGCCGCGTCGCCATGCCAAGCGCGACCAGGTAACCGGCCAGCTTTCGATGGAAGACGATCCCGATAAGATTGACGAGTCCGAGCCGCCGTTTGTCGTGAATCCTGTCTCGGCAGCACCTCAGATTCCCGACTTCTTGAAGCATCCCAAGGTTGCCGATGCGCCTGCCTTGAGTGCTGTCGAATCGGCTGCGGCTAGCGATGGGGGAGCGGGCGGCGGCGCCGCAGATAACGAGGGCGAAGAAGAGGACGGTCTTAAGCTTCCGCCGCTCGAAATCCTTCATGCCAACCCGCAGTCGGCTTCTGCCGCGTCTTCGGACAAGGAGCTGGAGCAGACCGCTGAGTCACTGCAGTCCACCTTGCTTGAGTTTGGCCGCAGCGCCCGCGTGGTCGGCTGGATCGCCGGCCCCACGGTGACGACCTTTAAGCTGCAACCTGGCGAGGGCGAGCGCGTGAGCAAGATTTCGAGCCTCGAGGACGATATCGCGCTTTCGCTCGCAGCTCAGTCGGTTCGTATCTTTGCCCCGATCCCCGGCACGTCGCTCGTGGGTATCGAGATCCCCAATCGCAAGCGCCAGAACGTCAACCTGGGCGACGTGCTGCCCTATGTGAAGGGCGGTCCGCTCGAGCTGGCCATCGGTCGCGATGCCGAGGGTACGCCGGTCGTCGCCGACCTCGCCAAGATGCCCCACCTGCTGATCGCCGGCACGACCGGTTCTGGTAAGTCGGTGATGATCAACTCCATCATCACGACCCTGCTCATGCGCGCGCTTCCCGAGGACGTTCGCCTGATCATGGTCGACCCCAAGCGCGTCGAGCTTGCGGGCTATAACGGTCTGCCGCATCTTTACGTGCCTGTAGTGACCGAGCCCAAGCAGGCCGCGAGCGCTCTGCAATGGGCCGTGTCCGAGATGGAGCGTCGCCTGAAGGTCTTCGAGCGTCTCAATGTACGTAAGATCTCGACCTATAACGAAAAGCAGGCCGCCGGCGAGTTTGAACATTACGATAACCCGCCGCAAAAGATGCCCTATCTGGTCATTATCATCGACGAGCTCTCGGACCTGATGATGGTCGCCGGTAAGGATGTCGAGGCCTCGATCGTGCGTATTGCTCAGCTGGGCCGTGCCGCCGGTATCCACCTTATCGTGGCCACGCAGCGCCCGAGCTCCAACGTGGTGACGGGCCTCATTAAGGCCAACATCACCAACCGCATCGCCTTTAACGTCGCCACGGGCATCGACTCGCGCGTCATCATCGACCAGATGGGTGCCGAAAAGCTCACCGGTTTGGGCGACATGCTGTTCTCCAAGGTCGACTGGGGCAAGCCTCGCCGTATTCAGGGCTGCTTTGTCTCGGACGATGAAATCAACGAGATTGTCGAGTTCGTCAAGTCGCAAAGCGAGCCCGACTACCATGAGGAGATCCTGTCGGCTGTGGCGCCCGCTTCCATGTCCATGGCGGGTGGCGGCATTGTCCGCACCGGAGTTGCCGAGCCGCAAGACGATGATCCGCTCATTTGGGAAGCCGCCCATATTGTGGTGG
>CAUEQD010000007.1 GCA_959019945.1 uncultured Collinsella sp.
CGTTTGTTCGCCGTTTGTTCGCCGTTTGTTCGCCGTTTGTTCGCCGTTTGTTCGCCGTTTGTTCGCTGGTTGTCGCACGCGTGGAAGCGCGTTCTCGACGAGGTGCTTGCCGCTAGTGGCATCCGCAGCCTTCGTGCCCGTCATGGTCGTGGTGACCGTGGCAGCCGCAGGACTCGCCATGCTCGTGGATGTGCTCGTGATCATGTCCATGGCAGTCGCAGGTGGCTTCGCCGTTCTGTGCGAGCGTGCCGGCAATGAGGGCCTCGACGCAGGCATCGCAGCTGCCCTGGGCGCCCGCATAGACCGTGATGCCGGCTTGGGCAAGCGCGTTGATAGCGCCGCCGCCGATACCGCCGCAAATGAGCGTGTCAACGCCACCGTTGGCAAGCAGGCCCGCCAAGGCGCCGTGGCCGGTGCCGCCGGTGCCTACGACCTGCTCGTTGAGCACCTTGCCATCCTGGATGTCGTAGATCTTGAACTGCTCGCTGCGGCCAAAGTGCATAAAGATGTTGCCGTTGTCGTACGTCGTTGCCACCCTCATGGTGCCGACCTCCTTTGCTGGCCATGCGGCCGTCGTCGTGGCGATGGGGGAGTACGCGATATTGCCGCCCTCGATGACGAGCGCTCGTCCGTTGACCAGCGCGTTTGCCACCTTGCGATGCGCGCGACTGCTGATTGCCGCCACCGTGGCGCGGGCGATGCCCATGTGCAGGGCGACGGCCTCCTGATTGAGGCCCTCCAGATCGCACAGGCGCAGCACCTCAAGCTCGTCGACGGTCATGTCGATGGCATCACCGCTGGCCAGGCCATCGGGGGTAAAGCCGCGGTATTCGGGGATGATCCCGACGCGGCGCAGTTTTTCGCGTCTTCCTGCCATGCACACTCCTTATCTGACATATGTCAACAATAGGATAACGCGTTAGTCGTTGGGCGCAAGGCATTTCTGTCATATGTCAGAAAAAGGCTAAGATGCCTCGTTGCCGCATGCGGAGCCGCGCTGCCGTGCATTGCGTGTGCCGGACTAAGTGTCCAATTCGACACTCGCGCGCCTGGGCTACAATAAATCTCGCTTATAGGCGACTGACAGGAGGGTCAATGAGCAAAGCTGATCAGCAGTTTGTAACCATGTGCCGCGATATCTTGGACCATGGCACCACCACCGAGGGCCAAAAGGTCCGTCCGGTGTGGGAGGACGGCACCCCTGCCTATACCATTAAAAACTTTGGTGTCACGGCGCGCTATGATCTGCGCGAGGAGTTCCCCGCGCTCACCCTGCGTCGTACGGCGCTTAAGTCTGCCATGGACGAGATTCTGTGGATCTATCAAAAGAAGTCCAATAACGTGCATGATCTCAACAGCCATATCTGGGATGAGTGGGCCGATGAGACCGGTTCCATCGGTAAAGCCTACGGCTATCAGATTGGTCAGAAGAGCCATTACGTCGAGGGCGACTTCGACCAGATGGACCGTGTGCTGTACGACCTTAAGCACACGCCGTATAGTCGCCGCATTATTACCAATACGTACGTGTTTAGCGATCTGTCCGAGATGCACCTTTATCCGTGCGCCTATAGCGTGACCTATAACGTGACGCAGCGTCCTCAGGACGACAAGCCGACGCTCAACATGATTCTCAACCAGCGCAGCCAGGACATTTTGGCCGCGAACAACTGGAACGTGTGCCAGTACGCCATTTTGCTGATGATGGTCGCGCAGTCGGTCGATATGATTCCCGGTGAGCTGCTGCACGTGATCGCCGACGCCCATATCTATGATCGTCATGTCGATATCGTCCGCGAGCTTATCGAGCGTCCGCAGTTTGCGGCACCCAAGGTAACGCTCAACCCCGATGTGCATGACTTCTATGCGTTTACGACCGATGACCTGATCGTCGAGGGCTATGAGCACGGCCCGCAGGTCAAGAACATTCCCATTGCGGTGTAGGTGGTGCTCATGACGTGTAAGCTATCTGCTATCGTCGCCGTGTGTGACGATTGGGGCATTGGGTGCGAGGGCGACATGGTGGTGTCCAATCGCGCCGATATGCGCCATTTTGTGGCCTGCACCAAGGGCTGCCCGGTTATCATGGGACGCAAGACGCTGCTGAGTTTTCCCGGCGGACGACCGCTCAAGAATCGCCGCAATATCGTGCTCACCCGCGACGAGAGCTTTGCTGCCGAGGGCGTCGACGTGGTGCATAGCATCGACGAAGCGCTCGCCGCGGTAGCCGATGAACCCGTTGCGTGGGTGATTGGCGGCGGCGAGGTATATCGACAGTTTTTGCCGTATTGCGTGGAGGCCGAGGTTACGCATAACCATTGCGTGCATGACGTGGATACGTACTTTCCCGATCTGGATGCCGATCCCGCGTGGGAGATTGCGTGGCGAGGCGGTGTTGCCACGATTGCCTCGGGCGAGGGCGACGAGGGTGTCGATTATGAGTTCGTGACGTATCGTCGCGTTGAGGCGTAAATCGTCTGGCGTGAACGGTATCATCGGGTTGATTGAATGCATGGGGCGGCGCTTAGCGTCGCCTCGTTTGGTATAGATGTGCTGTAAAGAAGGGTGCGGGCTGGCTGCTATGACTGATGCCGTTGAGGTTCTGCGAATTGATTCGCTCGAGGACGAGCGGCTCGATGCCTACGTGCGACTGACCGAGCGTGAGCTTCGCTGCGTGCTGGAGCCGCAAAAGGGCATCTTTATTGCGGAGAGCGCCAAGGTCATCGAGCGTGCCGTGCGCGCCGGATATGAGCCGGTGAGCTTTCTTCTGGGCGAGCGCTGGCTCGACCAGATGATGCCGCTGTTTGACCAGCTTGTCGTGCGCGAGGGAGTGGGTCCGGTTCCCGTGTTCGTGGCCTCCATGGAGCTCATGGAGCAGTTGACGGGCTTTAACGTGACGCGCGGCGCGCTGGCGGCGTTCCGTCGCCCGCGTCAGATTCCGGTTGATGAGTTCTTGGGCGGCGTCGTCGAGGCGGCGGGGGGTCGTCCGGTGCGCGTGTGCGTGCTTGAGGGTATTGTTGATCACACCAATGTTGGCGCGATTTTCCGCTCGGCTGCCGCATTGAACGTTGACGGTATTTTGGTCAGCCCGACGTGCTGCGACCCGCTGTACCGTCGCTCGGCCCGCGTGAGCATGGGCACCGTGTTTCAGGTGCCGTGGACGCGCATTGGCAGCGAGGCTCGTGTGTGGCCGCATGATGGTCTGAGCGCGTTGCACGATGCCGGTTTTTCGTGTGCCGCTATGGCGTTGACGGACGATTCCGTATCGCTGGACGATCCCGTGCTGCAGGAGATTGATCGCTTGGCAATCTTTATGGGTACCGAGGGTGCCGGCTTGAGCGCCAAGACCATTGCCGGCTGTGACCACGCGGTGCGCATTCCGATGGCGCACGGGGTCGATTCGCTTAACGTGGCCGCGGCGAGCGCCGTCGCCTTTTGGCAGCTGTGCCCGCACGTGAGCAATGAGTATCACTACCAGCCGGGTTTGTATCACTAGGCAGATATTTCGCACCTGGCTCTGATTCGGGGTGTTTCGGTCGACGCCAGTCGGTGCTAAGCTGATATTGGCTTTGGTCTTAAATTGCCGTTTTGTTGTTTAACATACGTTGGCGGGGAGGGCGTGTGGCTAAGAAATCTACGGCTATCGATGTAACGCAGGGTGTCATTTGGCAACAGCTGCTGTCGCTGTGCGTCCCCATCTTCTTTAGTTCGTTTTTTCAACAGGCTTACACGCTTATCGGTACGTATATCGTCGGTCAGTTTGGCGGCAAGCTCGCGCTGGGTGGCATTCAAGCCACGATGGTGCTCACCGAGCTCTGCATTGGCTTTTGCGTTGGCGTCGGCGCCGGCTGCGCGGTCATTACCGGTCAGTATTTTGGCCAGCACGATGATGAACGACTGAGTCGTTCGGTTCATACGGCCATGACGCTCGCGCTGGTGGGCGGTATCGTCTTCTCCATTCTCGGCATAGTGTTCGTTGAGCCCATGCTGGTGCTTATGAACACGCCGCATGAACTATTGGCCGAGGGTGTGGCCTATGCTCGCTGTTATTTTGCCGCGATGGTTGCGGCACTGCTGCTGAATATGGGAACCGCACTGCTGCGTGCCGTGGGCGACACGCGCGGGCCCGCCGTGATCATTGCCTCTGGCTGCCTTGTTAACGTGGTGCTGGATATCATCTTTGTCGCTGTGTTGCATATGGAGGCGCTGGGCTGCGGCATCGCAGTGGCGCTGACCATTTGCTCCAATGCAACGATGATCGTGTTGCGCATGATTCGCGCTCCGGGTGCATGGCGTCTTTCGCTGTCTAAGCTCGGTATCGATCGCGGTATTTGCAAGAGTATGATCTCGTGTGGTCTGCCACTCGGTTTTCAATCGGCTGCCTATTCGATCTCGAACGTGCTGATCCAGGTGTCGGTTAATTCGTTTGGCGCCGATGTCACGACTGCTTGGGGTCTATCTGGGCGCCTGGATGGCATTATCTGGATGGTGACCGAGGCGCTCGGCGTATCGATCACTACGTTCTCGGCGCAGAACTTTGGCGCGCGCAACTACGAGCGCATGCGCAAGGGCTACCATACGTCGCTCGTGCTGTCGTTTATGCTCATTGGTGGCCTGTCTGCCGTGCTGCTGGTGTTCTCGGGCCCGCTGTCGCGTTTGTTTGTCGACGATGCTTCGATTTCGGCGTACACCACGACCATCCTCCATTTCATTGCGCCGTTCTATGCGATTTTCTCGATTATCGAGAACGCCTCGGGTTCCATCCGCGGCGCCGGCGTGAGTCTGCAGCCTATGATGCTCACCATCTTTGGCACCGTTGTCTTGAGGGTGATCTGGGTGTTTGCGATCATGCCCTTCGATCCGTCGCTCGAGCATCTACTGCTGGTTTACCCCGTAACCTGGCTCATCACCGCAACCATGTTCACCATCTACCACCACAGCGGCAACTGGCTAGGTCGCGCCACCGCCTAGCTCATCCGTCAGATACCCCTGATAAGTTGCGGTGAAATAGTTCCTGAAAAGCCCTTGCGGACCGTCAAACAAGTACTATTCCACCGCAACTTCCTTATGAGCTGTAGGTGTTGGCGGAAAACGAATCAATTAGTATTCGATGCCTTGGCGGGCTAGGAGGCCTTCGTCGAAGTAGTGTTTGATGGGACGTATTTCGGTGACTAAGTCCGCGAGGTCGGCCAACGGCAGCAGCCCGCGGCCGGTGAGCACGAGTTCCGTGGTGGCGGGCTTTATCGCGATCAGCGCTTCGACATCCTCGCGTGTCACGAAGCCGCGGCGCATGGCCTCGCCGAGTTCGTCCAAAATCAGAACGTCGACCTGTGATATCTGCTCGCATGCGAGCTCCATGATCTGTGCGGCGCAAGCCTCGGGCGTGTCGCGGTCAGCTTGTACGATGCACAGCCCCAGGCGCGGCGCGGCATCGTGTTCGGCGCAGTGCAGTTTCTTGGCAAACTGCAGCCTAAGAACGTCGAGCCCGTAGCCCGTCGCGCGCAGCGCGAGCCCCAGCGCAGCCGTCGTCTTGCCCTTGCCGTCGCCTGTATAGATTTGAACCTTGCCGACTTACAGTGATGCCATCTCTGTCCTTTCGTGCCCGGCGTCGGTTTATCGCCGTCCGGGTTGGGTATTCTAGAAAGCATTATCAACCCCAGTAGATGGAGTTCAAGCAGATGGAGATGGATGACAACAAACGTAGACGGAATATGATTCTCTACGTGCTCATCGCCTTCGTCGTCTACCTCGTGCTCTCGACCGTTCTGTTCCCCAACATCGGTCACACGCAGCAGATTACGAAGACCGATTACTCGACGTTTGTCAAAGCGCTCGATAAGAAGAGCGTCGACAAGGTCGAGTACAACACGGACGATTACTCGATTTATTACACCAAGAAGGGCGAGGACGAGAACATCGCCTACAAGACGACCGGTGTGCCGAATGACGCGGGCTTTACCGATCGCGTGCTTGAGTCTGGCGCTTCGCTGGAGTCGGTCGTTCCCGATAAAAACTCGGGTTTGATGACCTACTACCTGCTCACACTCATTCTTCCCATGGCGATTTTCTTCCTCATCGGTTGGTGGCTCAACCGCCGCATGAAGAAGGCTATGGGCGATGACGGCCCGTCGATGAACTTTGGCGGCGGCGGTTTTGGCGGCGGCGGACTGGGTAAGTCCGGCGCGCGCGTGATCGCCTCCAAGGACGTGGGCGTGACCTTTAAGGACGTCGCCGGTCAGGAAGAGGCCAAGGAGTCTCTCAAGGAGGTCGTCGACTTTCTGGAGAAGCCGCAGCGCTACGAGGAGATCGGCGCCAAGCTGCCGCGTGGTGCTCTCCTTGTTGGCCCTCCGGGTACCGGTAAGACCCTGCTTGCCAAGGCTGTTGCCGGCGAGGCCGGTGTTCCGTTCTTTAGCATTTCGGGCTCTGAGTTCGTTGAGATGTTTGTCGGTCGCGGCGCTGCTAAGGTTCGTGACCTGTTTAAGCAGGCCAAGGAAAAGGCACCGTGTATCGTCTTTATCGATGAGATCGATACCATCGGTAAGAAGCGCGATGGCGGCGGCTTTAGCGGCAACGACGAGCGCGAGCAGACGCTCAATCAGTTGCTGACCGAGATGGATGGCTTCGATAACCATAAGGGTATCGTTGTCCTTGCCGCAACCAACCGCCCCGACAGTCTCGATCCCGCTCTACTGCGCCCCGGTCGTTTTGACCGCCGCATCCCCGTCGAGCTGCCCGATCTGACCGGCCGCAAGAACATCCTCGAGCTGCATGCCAAGAGCGTGAAGACCGAGCCGCCGATCGACCTGACCGCGATTGCCCGCGCCACGCCCGGTGCCTCGGGCGCCGACCTGGCCAATATCATCAACGAGGGCGCCCTGCGCGCCGTTCGCGAAGGTCGCAAGCGTGCAACCCAGGACGACTTCGAGGAGTCGGTGGAGGTCGTCATTGCCGGCCAACAGCGTAAGTCCACGGTGCTTTCCGACCACGAGAAGCAGGTCGTTTCCTACCATGAGATCGGCCATGCCATTGTTGCCGCTCGCCAGAAGGGCTCTGCGCCGGTCACGAAGATCACCATCGTTCCGCGCACGAGCGGTGCCCTGGGCTACACCATGCAGGTCGAGGAGGACGAGCGCTTCCTGACCACGCGCCAGGAGGTCCTGGATAAGCTCGCCGTCTACTGCGGTGGTCGCGCGGCCGAGGAGCTCATCTTTGGCGAGATGACGACCGGCGCCGCCAACGATATCGAGCAGGCCACCAAGCTCGCCCGTAATATGGTGACGCGCTTTGGTATGTCCGACGAGTTTGGCATGATGGCGCTCGGTACCGTGCAGAACGCGTATCTCAATCAGGACACGTCGCTCACCTGCGCCCCCGGTACGGCCGAGCGCGTGGACGCGATTGTCGCCAAGCTGATCGAGGATGCGCACGACCGCGCTTTGCAGATTCTGAAGGAGAACAAGTTTAAGCTCCACGAGCTGGCTCGTTATCTGTATAAGAAGGAGACCATCACGGGCGAGGAGTTCATGAACCTCCTCACGCGCGAGAATCCGCTGATGCCCAAGCAGCAGTAAAGCCGCGGCCGAGCCAGTAAACGCCGACGCCCCATTTGAGCAGCTTTCTCAAATGGGGCGTTTTGCTTGAGAGGGATGGAAATGAAGATCGTGGTGAGCGCCTGCTTGATGGGCGAGAGCTGCAAGTATAACGGGCTCGACAACTACCATCGCGAGTTGGTCGAGGCCTGCGAGCGTACAGGGACCGAGGTCCTCTTGGTGTGCCCTGAGGTCTTTGGGGGCCTGCCCACGCCGCGCAAGCCGTCCGAGATTGTGAACGGAGAGGTTCGTACCTGCGAGGGCATATCGGTCGATCGCGAATTTCGCCTGGGTGCCCAACGAGCGCTCGATATGTGCGAGCAGGCGGGCGGGCCGGAAGAGATCGCCGCGTGCATCCTGCAGGACCGTAGTCCCTCGTGCGGCGCGGGTCGCATCTACGACGGAACATTCAGCGGCACCCTTACGGCGGGCAACGGCGTCTTCGTTGATTTACTGCTCCGCCACGGTTATCGCGTGATCCCGGCTAGCGAGTTCGACCCCAGCATGCTGGAGCAATAAAAAACCACCACAAAGGTGCTGCTCCCTTGTGGTGGTTTTGGCCTGGGTCTAGAGCGTGTGGCCGTAGGCGTCGGCGGCCTTGATGGCGGCGGCGAACTTTTCGTCGGTGAAGGGCTCGGGGTTTCCCTGCTTCCACTCGTTGGTGGCGTGTGCGAACTCGCACAGGGCAGGGATATCGGCCTCGGAAAGCCCGACCTGCTCAAGCGTCACGGGTAGCCCCATCTGCTTGTTAAAGGCGGCGTAGCGCTCGAGGTTCTCGGTATCGCCCGTATAGGCAAACAGTACCAGCACGCCCAGGCTCACGACCTCGCCGTGTAGGTAGGAGCCCTCGCGCGGAATGCTGCAGGTGGCGTTGTAGAACGCGTGCGCTACGCTCGAGTTGTAGTAGTAATCGTTCTGGTTGGTCAGGTTGGAAACGTAGCCCGTGTTGACTACGATGTCGAGCGCGATCTGTTTGACGGCTTCGGTCGACTGGTTCTGGCGTACGTCCTCAAGACCCTGGACGCCGTAGGTAAACAGCGGCTCGGAGCAGGTGTGGGCGAGTGCCAGGCCAAGACCGGCGGTGTGCTCCAAATTACCGGCGCTCGTGGCGTACTCGACCTCGGGCTGCTTGGACAGGGCATCGCCCACGCCAGCCCAGAAGTACTCCGCCGGAGCCTCGGCGATGATCTTGGGATTGATGAAGATGTGCGCGGGTCGGTTGGGGTACGAATAGCCCTCGAGCGAGCCGTCGTCGTTGTAGACAACGGCAATGGCGGTCGCGGCCGAGCAGTTGGAGCAGATCGTCGGCACGGTAAAGACGATCTTCTTGAGCTCGATGGCCGCCGTCTTGACGGTATCGAGCGCCTTGCCGCCGCCACAGGCAATGAGCACGTCGGCTTCCTGGCAGGCGGGGGAGTTTACGACCTTGGCGATATTGGCCCGCGTGCTGTTGGTGCCATAGACACGCGTCTCTAGAATCTCGACATCGGTACCTTCAAGCGCCGCCTCGATGCCCGGCAGCGCTGCAGCCAGTGCCCGCTTGCCACCGATGATCGCGACCTTGGTCGCTCCGTACTCGGCCAGCGCGCCGGGCAGTTCGTCAAAGCAATCTTCGCCGACGGTATAGTCGCTCATTCCAATTGTGCGCATAGGTACCTTCTTTCGTGAGATGGAGTGCTTTCAGGTATTTTGCTCCTAGAGAATGCTCGCGACCACGATAAATTTCTAAAATATGAAACCAATGTTGAGGGTTTTTCGCCGGCGCGGAACGTGCTAGCATACACCGCATGAGCATTGATGGGGACGAGTAGTCGGCCGTCCGCATGCTACAGAGAGCGGGGAGCGCTGAGAACCCGTGCATGCGACCGATGAAAATCACCCCGGAGCTGCGGTCCCAACGGATGTGCCGCACAGGCACATCTTAGTAGATATCGCCGAGATGGTCGTCGATACAGGCCAGCCGAGTAACGGATGCGAGCGCGCGATTACGCGGGCGAGGGCATCTAAGCTGGGTGGTTAAGCGAAGAGCTTTTGCGGGCGTACAGCTCGTTTTGTGGCGCTTCGTCCCAGCTTGTAGAGACGGGCGCTTTTTTGGTGCCCAATGGGCGTGCGCGCCCACGACATGAAAGGGGTACCGTGGCAAACGAGTACAAGCAGACGATGAATCTGCCCAAGACCGGTTTTCCCATGCGTGCCGGTCTTTCTAAGTCCGAGCCCAAGCGACTCAAGGACTGGCAGGACAACAAGGTCTACGAGCAGGTTCTGAAGAAGAACGAGGGTCACAAGAAGTTCGTGCTGCACGACGGCCCTCCGTACGCCAACGGTCCGATCCACATCGGCCATGCCATGAACAAGATCTCCAAGGACATGATCAACCGCTACTGGATGATGCTGGGTTATGAGGTTCCCTATGTCCCCGGTTGGGACTGCCACGGCCAGCCGATCGAGCACAAGGTCGAGGAGAAGCTCGGCACCGAGAAGTTCAACCAGACCCCCACGGCCAAGATCCGTGAGCTCTGCAACGAGTTCGCTGTCGAGAACATCGAGCTGCAGAAGGCCGGCTTCCGTCGTCTGGGCGTGCTCGGCGACTGGGACAACCCCTACCTGACGCTCTATCACCAGCACGATGCCGCCGACATCGAGGTCTTCAAGGCCATGTTCGATAAGGGCATGATCTATCGCGGCCACAAGCCGGTTCACTGGTGCAAGCACTGCCACACCGCGCTAGCCGAGGCCGAGATTGAGTACTCCGACGAGACGAGCCCGTCCATTTTCGTGCGCTTCGAGATGACTTCCAAGCCCGCCGGCCTCGAGAACTTCGACGGCCCGGTTGACTTTATCATCTGGACGACCACGCCGTGGACCATCCCCTCCGACCAGGCCGTTTCCCTCAAGCCCGGCGCCGCCTACGTTGCCGTTGAGCACGATGGTCGTGCCGAGGTCATGCTCGAGGACCTGGCTCCCAAGTGCTGTGAGGAGTTTGGCTGGGAGTACACCCCGGTTATGGTCGACGGCAAGCCCTATGTGGTTCCCGCCGAGACCTTCCACCACATCCACTACAAGCAGCCGATCTTTGACGGTGTCGAGGGTGTGGCGCTGCTGGCCGATTACGTCGGTGTCGATGACGGTACCGGTATCGTCCACAACTCGCCCGGCCACGGCGTCGACGACTACTTTGCCTGCCTCAAGGAGGGCATCACCGACATCTGCATGCCGGTCGATGACGACGGCAAGTTCTACACCGGTGAGGAGTTTGGCACCGGTGGCCCCTTCAGCGGCATGGATACCGACGAGGCCAACCCGCATATCATCGAGTTCCTGCGCGAGCGCGGCACCCTAGTCCTCGAGAAGAAGATCACGCACAGCTATCCGCACTGCTGGCGCTGCAAGCACCCGGTGCTCTTCCGTGCTACCGACCAGTGGTTTGTCTCGATGGACAAGACCGGTTTGCGCGAGCAGGCTGGCAAAGAGGTCCGCGAGAACGTCAAGTGGTATCCGGCCCACGCGGCCAACCGCATCGGCGCCATGGTCGAGCAGCGTCCCGACTGGTGCATCAGCCGTCAGCGCAACTGGGGCGTGCCTATCCCCAGCTACACTTGCGCCGACTGCGGCGAGAAGGTCATGAACGACGCCACGCTCGACGCCGTCATCAAGCTCTTCCACGAGAAGGGCTCCGACGCCTGGTTCACCGACGCTCCCGAGAGTTACCTGGGCGAGGCGTGCGTCTGCCCCAAGTGCGGTGGCCATCACCTCAAGGCCGATAAGGACATCCTCGACGTGTGGTGGGATTCCGGCGTCTCCTGGAAGGCCGTCTGCGAGTACCGTCCCGAGCTGGAGTATCCGGCGGACGTGTATCTCGAGGGTTCCGACCAGCACCGCGGCTGGTTCCAGAGCTCGTTGCTCACCTCGGTGGGCGCCAACGGCCACGCTCCGTACAAGGCGGTCGTCTCGCAGGGCTTCACCCTCGACGGCCAGGGCCGCAAGATGTCCAAGTCGCTCGGTAACGTCATCGACCCCAACAAGGTCTGCGACGAGATGGGCGCCGACATCATCCGCCTGTGGGTCGCCTCGGTCGACACCAGCTCCGACGTGTCTATCGACCACGAGATCCTCGCTCGTACGTCCGATGCCTACCGTCGTTTCCGCAACACGCTGCGCTTCCTGCTCTCCGAGCTCGAGGGCCAGTTTGAGCCCGAGACTGACGGCGTCGCCTTTGCCGACCTGCTGCCGCTCGATAAGCTCATGGTTGCCCGCCTGACCCAGGTCCAGGCCGAGGTCGACGACGCTTACGCCAGCTACGAGTTCCCGCGCGCTTACCGTGCGCTTTACGACTTCGTGGTTACCGAGCTCTCCAACGTGTACCTCGACGCCCTGAAGGACCGTCTGTACTGCGAGAAGCCCGGCTCGCTCGAGCGCCGCAGCGCCCAGACCGTGCTCGCCGAGCTCTTCTCGATGCTCATGCGCGACCTGCAGCCGATCCTGTCCTATACCGTCGACGAGGCCATGGCATATGCGCCCGCCGGCTGCGTCGATCACCAGAAGTACGCCGCGCTGCTCGATTGGTACAAGTCGCCCATCACGGTCGACGAGGCCAATGAGTTTGAGGGCGTGCTCGAGGCTTCGCTCGAGCTCCGTAGCGCCGTGACCAAGGCCCTTGAGGATGCCCGTTCTGCCGGCACCTTCACTAAGAGCCAGCAGGTCCGCGTCAAGGCGGTCGTTCCCGCCGAGATGTACGCGCTGCTGACCGGTGATAAGGCCGTCGACCTGGCCGAGTTCTACATCGTCTCCGATGTTGAGCTGACCCAGGGCGAGGAACTCTCCGTTGCCATTGAAGCTGCCGAGGGCGAGTGCTGCGACCGTTGCTGGAACTACCGCACCACCGTTGGCGAGTACAACGGCCACGCTCATATCTGCAAGCGCTGCGCTGACGCTTTGTAGGTTACGGCGTTCGTAGAACGCCGTAACCTACCGACGCTGCAAACGCCCCTAAGCGGCAATCTGACGTTCAATCGTCGGTCGCGTACCAAAGTACGCTTCCCTCCTCTTTCACGTCACCTTGCTCGCTTAGGGACGTTTTCGCTGTTGGTGACGATAACGCGGCGTTTCCATTGCTGGAGCTAGAGGCTTTCTTTCGACTTGCGTTTTTAGTCGAAAGCTATTAAGCGACATTCCGTTATTCGGAATGTCGCTTTCGTTTTTAGCTGGTTATTTCGCTTGCGTTGGTGGATATGTCGTGCGTTCTGCGTATGGCAATATAAGATAGTTCTTTGTATTAAACGTAATTCGATGATCTTGAGGGTAGGGGATTTCTTTGGGTCGTACTGGGGATATGACGCCGTCTTTGCGTTGGCGGTTGGGTGTTGCTGGTGGGGTGGCGCTCGTTGTGCTGCTTGTTGACCAGTTGACCAAGCTTGCGGTTCGTGCCGTGGGCGATGCACTGCATGTGACCGTCATCCCCGGCGTGATCGACTTCCTGTTTGTCCGCAATATCGGCGCTGCCTTTAGCATGGGCGAGGGGCATGGCATCGCGTTTGCCGTGCTGGCGCTGGCGGTCATTGTCGCTATTGCCGTGTACCTCATTCGTGCACCCCAGCTCGCCCATCTTGAGGTTGTGGGCATGGCGATGGTTGCGGGCGGTGCTATCGGCAACGCTATCGATCGTTTGGCCTTTGGCTTCGTGACCGATTTTATTGCCACCACCTTCATTGACTTCCCTGTCTTCAATGTGGCCGATTTCGGCATTACCTTGGGCGTCGTGCTCGCCCTCTTTGGCTACATGTTCTTGAGCCCCGCTGCCCGTGAGGTCGATGCGACCGCTGAGCTCAACGCCCGTGACGAGGCCCGCGCTAAGCGCAAAGCCCAGCAGCGTGGGGAGCGTGCCCGCAAGATTCGCGAAAGGAATGAACGCTAATGGCCGACATCCATATCCTTGTTGCGGATGATGCCGCTGGTCAGCGTCTTGACGCCTACCTGGGCGCCAATGACGGCTGCCCCACGCGTTCTGCCTGCGCGCATCTGATTGAGGGCGGTGCCGTTTGTGTCAATGGCGAGACCTGCCTGTCTAAAAAGTACGCCGTGCGAGCCGGCGACCGTATTTCGGTCGATTTGCCCGAGCCGCACGATCCCACCGATGTGATTCCCGAGGCCATCCCGCTCGACATTCGCTATGAGGACGACTATCTCATTGTGCTCTCCAAGCAGCGCGGGCTGGTGTGCCATCCCGCCCACGGCCACGAGAGCGGCACGCTTGCGAACGCCTTGGTCTACCACTGCGGTATCGATCATCTTGGTACCGTGCAGGGTGAGGACCGCCCCGGCATCGTGCATCGCCTGGATCGCGATACCTCGGGCCTCATGCTTGCGGCAAAGGACGACGACACGCAACGCGCGCTTCAAAATCTCATTCGCACGCGTACGCTCGACCGCCGCTATATCACGCTTGTCCACGGGCACATCGCCATGGACGAGGGCACCATCAATACCGGTATTGCCCGATCGACGCGCGACCGTGTCAAGATGGCGGTTTCTGACGATCCTTTCGCCCGCCAGGCCATTACGACCTTTAAGGTCCTCGAGCGCTTCGATTCCATGCGTTTTGACGACGGCTATACGCTCGTTGAGTGCCATCTGTTTACCGGTCGCACGCACCAGATTCGCGTGCATATGCGTCATATCAACCACGCCTGCGTGGGCGATCCACTCTACGGCAAGTGCGATGCGCGCGCCGACCAGGGCCTGACCAGGCAGTTCCTTCATTCCTGGCGCGTGGCGTTCGACCATCCCGTGACGGGGGAGCGCATTGAGTGCCGCGACGAGTTGCCGTGGGATCTCGCTGCGGTTCTCGACGATCTGGCTCCGCGCTCGCTCGGTCGCACGGCCGTTGGAGATGAAATCGTTCCGCAGCTCGGTCTTCTCGAAGCCTAGCCAGTATTAGGTGGTTTCTTGAACTCGGTAAGCCTGCGGTAAGATATACGATTGTTTACGTTACGCGTTGCTGGGAGCCTGCATGCTCGCCTTTTTACAAACCAACACACCCATCGTGATCTTCAACCAGATTGTCGTCACGCTGCTCACGGTCTGCTTTCTGTACCAGGTGGTCTTCTTTGTCATTGGCGCTCTTCGTGGCGAGGTCGCGCCTCCCAAGGCCAAAAAACTCCATCGCTATGCCTTTTTTATTGCGGCGCATAATGAGGAGGCCGTGATCGCCAACCTCGTTCGCTCCATCAAGGACCAGGATTATCCGTCCGAGCTCATCGAGGTTTTCGTGGTCGCCGATGCCTGCACCGACAACACGGCGCAGCTCGCGCGCGAGGCCGGTGCCATTGTTTACGAGCGCAATGACCTGGCCCGCAAGGGCAAGAGCTGGGTCATGGACTTTGGCTTCGACCGCATTCTCAACGAGTATCCCGACACGTTTGAGGGCTACTTTATCTTCGATGCCGATAACGTTATCTCCCGCGATTACGTTTCCAAGATGAATGATGCCTTTGACCAGGGCTTCCATGTGGTCACGAGCTATCGCAATTCCAAGAACTTCGGCAGCTCGTGGATCTCGGCAGCTAATGCCACGTGGTATCTACGCGAGGCGCGCTTCCTCAACAACGCGCGTAATATCTGCAAGACGTCCTGCGCTGTTTCGGGTTCGGGTTACCTTATCTCGTCAAGCGTTATCGAGGGCATGCACGGTTGGCAGTTCCACACGCTGACCGAGGACATTCAGTTCACTACGTTCTGCGCTATTCACGGCATTCGCATTGGCTATGCGCCGGCGGAGTTCTTTGACGAGCAACCCGTGACGTTCAAGGCATCCTGGAAGCAGCGTATGCGCTGGACCAAGGGCTTTTACCAGGTGTTCTTTACTTACGGTAAGCACCTGGTCAAGTCGATCTTCCGCTACCATCGCTTTGCCGCCTACGACATGTTCATGACGATCGCCCCGGGTATGCTGCTGTCGCTCATCTCGATGCTCGCCAATGCGACGTTCCTGATCGTGGGTGGACTCTCGCACGGCTTTTTGGCTACCGAAGTCGAGATGCAGGCCTGTGCCGCTTCGCTCATTATGACCTTCGCCATGATGTATCTGACTTTCTTTATCCTGGCGCTGCTCACGACTATCTTTGAGTACAAGCACATTCACTGCGCGCAAAAGTGGCGTCTGGTGACTAACCTGTTTACCTTCCCGATCTTTATGTTCAGCTATATCCCCATCACGGTGGCCGCGCTGTTCCTGAAGGTCGACTGGGTCCCGACGCAGCACGCCGTCAGCGTTACCCTTGACGAGGTCATGCAAGGCGCCAAATAACCACCACCAAAACCACCGCAAAGGGGACAGGCACCTTTGTGGTGGTTTTTGCTTTTGAGCAGCTGCTCAAGGAGGTTTTCGATGATCTATATCCCGTTTTGGATTTGCATCTTTGCCGGCGCGTGGATTGATGCCCGTGAGCGGCGGTTTCCCAATGAGCTTGCCGGCGCATGTGCCGTGGCGGCGTTAGCAGGCGTTTGGCTCGACAGGGGCGTTAACACTGCACTTGATCATGCCGGTCTTGCGGTCATCGTCTACCTTGCCCTTGTGCTTACTGAGTCGCTCTGGCGGCGCCTTCGTCAAGCCCCGGGGATTGGCATGGGGGACGCCAAAGCACTCTTCGCGCTTTGCACGCTCGACCCTATGGGTGGCATCGTGGCATTTGCCGTCGCACTCCTGGCCCTGGCCCTCTCCTGCCTCTTCACAAAATCGCGCTCCCTGCCATTGCTCCCGTTTTTAGTGCCGATTTTTGCCATAATCGAGGTCGTGGGCTGCACTCTGTAACCGATTGCGCATCGTTCTTAAGGAGCATGCCATGGCAACTAATCAAGAAACGGCCGCCATCAAGGCGCGTATGGACCGTATTCCTTCGGCGTTGTCGCCCGAGCTCGTCGAGCGCATTGCCGCCAATCGTGCTTCGGGCACTGTCAATCCGTATCGTTGCAACGACGACCAGGTCATTCGTCGTGTCGATCGCGATGCGGACAAAGGCACGCTTATGCGTCCGGCGTTTATGCGCGATACCGAAAAAATCCTCCATCTACCGGCGTACACCCGTTATGCAGGCAAAACGCAGGTTTTTAGCTTTCGAAGCAACGACGACTTGTCGCGTCGTGGTCTACACGTGCAGCTCGTCTCGCGCATTGCGCGCGATATCGGTCGCGCCCTCGGGCTCAACTGCGATCTGATTGAAGCGATCGGTCTGGGTCACGACTTGGGGCACACGCCTTTCGGCCATGCCGGCGAGCGATTCCTCAACGATATCTATCACGAGCGCACGGGTCGTTATTTTTTCCATAACGTGCAGTCGGTCCGCGTGCTCGATGCGCTGTACGGTCGCAACGTGTCGCTTCAGACGCTCGATGGCGTGCTCTGCCACAACGGCGAGTACGAGCAGCGTGTGTTCGAGCTCTCGGACATGGGTTCCTTTGACCAGTTCGATCGAACCGTCGAGGATTGCATTGCCACAGGCTATAGCGCAATTGAGCACTTGCGCCCCATGACGCTTGAGGGCTGTGTCGTTCGCATCTCGGATATTCTTGCCTATGCGGGGCGTGATCGCCAAGACGCCATTGCGGCGGGCCTGCTGTCACCCGACGCTTTTGACGATGGGCTTGGCGGAGCATACAACAGCTGGATTCTCACGCATGCCTCTATCGATATCGTCGAGCACAGCTATGGCAAGCCGCGCATCGAGATGAGCGAGGACCTGTTCGAGGAAATCCGCCGCGCTAAGCGCGAGAACTACGAGAAGATCTATAGCAAGGGCGGCATCGAGGGCGACTCCGAAACGGAGCTGCGCGAGGCGTTCGAAAAGCTCTATGACCGTTGCCTGCAGGATATAAACGAAGGCGACGAGTCTTCGTATATCTTTAAGCATCACATTTCGCGCATTGAGCGGCAGCTTTCCTACTACAATCGCACCTATGCATGGCAGGATGATAAAGATCAGACCGTAGTGGATTACATTTCGAGCATGACGGACGGCTATTTCTGTGAGCTGACGAGCAAGCTGTTCCCGGGGCTGAAGTTTCCGCATCGTACCTATATTAACGAACGGTAGTTCGTATAATTTCGGTATACTGTTGAGGAACAACGATTTTGATGGATGCACGGGATGGCTATGGACGACCTTTTTTCTGCCTCGACGCGCGAGCGTTCCTTTAAAAATGCGCCGCTTGCGGTGCGCATGCGCCCCAATTCGCTCGACGAGTATGTGGGCCAGCAAAAGGCCGTCGGTAAGGGCTCATGGTTGCGTGCCGCGATCGAGCACGACGTGCTTTCGAGCGTGATTCTGTACGGGCCGGCCGGTACGGGTAAGACGACGCTGGCCCACATTATCGCCAACCATACCAAGAGCGAGTTTGTCGAGGTCAGCGCCGTCACGGGTACTGTGAAGGACCTGCGTCGCGTGATTGACGAGGCCAAGACGCGCCTGAATACCTACGACCGCCGCACCATTCTATTCATCGATGAGATTCACCGCTTCTCTAAGTCGCAGCAGGATGCCCTGCTGCATGCAGTTGAGAACCGTACCGTCATTATGATTGGCGCTACGACAGAGAACCCGTACTTTGAGGTCAACTCGGCACTGTTGTCGCGCGGGCGCGTGGTGGAGCTTGAACATCTGAAGGATGAGGATATCGCCACGCTTATTGAGCGTGCGCTCGAGGCACCACAGGGCTTGAACGGAAAGTTCTCGGCCGATGAGGATACGGTCAAGACCATTTGCACGCTGGCAGCGGGTGACGCTCGCTCGGCGCTCACGACGCTCGAGCTTGCGAGCGAGATTGCCGTCACGCGTCCCGATACCGAGGGAACGCCAGCGCCTGCGGCGGGGGAGCGCTATCCCATCACCGTGGATGACGTGAAGATTGCCAACCCGCGTCGCGGCTTTACGTATGACAAAAACGGCGACATGCACTACGACATCATCAGTGCGTTCATCAAGTCCATGCGCGGTAGTGACCCCGATGCCACGATCTATTGGCTCGCGCGCATGATCGATGCTGGGGAGGATCCTAAGTTTATCGCTCGCCGCATTATGATTCACGCTTCTGAGGATGTTGGCAACGCCGACCCGCAGGCGCTTTTGGTGGCGCATGCCGCGTTTAAGTCTGCCGAGGTCATTGGCTATCCCGAGTGCCGCATTAACCTGGCTCAGGCTGCACTCTATGTGTGCTTGGCGCCAAAATCCAACGCGTGTGAGGCTTCGATCGATGCGGCGCTGGCCGATATCCATTCTAGTGGGCTTCGCGAGGTGCCGAGTTATCTGCGCGATCGCCATCGCCCGGGCAGCGATGAATACGGTGTGTATAAGTATCCACATGATTATCCCGAAGGCTGGGTCGATCAGCGCTATTTGCCCGAGGGACTGGAGCGCGGCGTGTTCTGGCAGCCTGCCGGCCGCGGTTGGGAAGAATGGCGCGTAGAGCAAAGCGAACGCGACCGCAGCGGGAATGCACCGAAGTAGCTGCTGATAATTTTGTCCCACGTTGCTGCTCTTGGCATGTTCGGTCCTCTTTGGGGTACCATGGAAATCGTCTGTATATCGATTCCTTTGGGAGGATTGTATGAGTCCCATTCAAATCGCCCTGCTGCTGCTCGCCGTTGCCGGCGTGTGGGCCATCGTTGAGCTCGCGCTTACCCTGCGCAAGACCCGCACCGTTGTCGACTCGCTCGATAAGACCGTCAACGACCTTAACAACACCATCGCCGAGGCTCAGCCTGTGGTGGCAAAGCTCGATGGCGCTGTCGATGAGCTTACGCCGGCGCTTGCTCAGATGGAGCCGCTGCTTAAGTCGAGCAAGACGGCAGTTGATGCCCTTACCTCCAATCTCGTAGAGGTCGAAGCCGTGGTTCGCGACATTTCCGAGGTTACGGGCAGCATGGCCGAGGCCAGCAATGCTGTGTCGAGCGTGACCGACTCTGCTGCCGGTGCTGTGCAGAAGCTCTTCAATAAGGTGAAGGCTCCTGCAGCCGATGCCGATCGCAAGCTCGCCGCTGCCGCTGCGGAGGCCGAGCAGCCTACCGAGCGCGTCCTAATTGGCGAGGACGAGGCCGCCGATGGCGCGGATGTGGCTCAAAATTCTGTAGCCAAGCCGGCTCAGTATTACACCTATACACCCTCCGAGACCTCTGAGGAGTCCTGCGATGAGTAGCGAAGCAACCTGCCCCATCACGTTGACCGTTGCCGGCGACCCGCGTCTCGCTCGCCTTGTGCGCATGACGGCAGCCAACGTTGGTGCCCTGTGTTCCATGTCTGTCGATCGCATCGAGGACATCCGTATGGCTGCCGAGGAAGCCTTCATCTTTGGCTGCACGGCTGTTGATTCCGACGATATCTCGATCAAATTCGATGTCGACGAATCGCACGTGGGCATGACTATTACCTTTGGCGACCAGGCTACGGTCGATGAAGACGACCAGGCTGCGGTGTATGCCGAGCTCATCCTCGCGAGCGTGTGCGACTCCTACGAAAAGACTACGGCGCCCCTGACGCTTTCCCTCGACCTCAAGGCGGATATCTAATATGACCGAACGTTCCCGGAGCGGCAAGACCGCTTGGGACAAGGAGAAAACCCGCGAGCTGTTTCGTCGTTACAAGGAGACCGGTGATCCGGACGCCCGTGAGCAGCTCGTTATGTCCCATATGAACCTGGTAAGGTTTCTTGCCAACAAATTTAAGAATCGCGGCGAGCCGCTCGACGACCTCATGCAGGTCGGCTATCTGGGCTTGCTCAAGGCTATCGACCGTTTTGATCCCGAGCGCGGACTCGAGTTCACGACGTTTGCGACACCCACTATCCTGGGCGAGATCAAACGCCATTTTCGCGACAAGGGCTGGAGTGTGCGCGTACCGCGTCGTCTGCAGGAGCTCTCGGCCAAGGTCAACCAGGCTACTGACAAACTTACCAACGAGCTGCAGCGTTCGCCCAAGGTTGAGGAGATCGCTGAGTACCTAGATGTGACTGTCGATGAGGTCCTCGAGGCTATGGAATCGTCTTCGGCCTATACCTCGGTGCCCATCGAGGCTCCTGGTGCGTCCGATTCCGACGATGCCCCTTCGATTCTCGACCGTTACGCCGACGACGACAACGAGCTCGACTTTACCGATGACCGCCTAGTGATCGAGGAAGCCATCCGTGATTTCTCGCCGCGCGAGCGCGAGGTGATCGAGCTGCGCTTTGTGAAGGGCATGACCCAGATCGAGATCGCCAAGAAGCTGGGTATTTCTCAGGTGCAGGTTTCGCGTCTGCTGCGCCGCACGCTTAAGAAGATTCAGGACAAGATCGACCCCGACGGAGTGATGATTCGTTCATGAGTGAGCACCCCCAACAAACCGATCGCGTGCTGCGCGACACCCGCATTCTGACGCTGCGCATTTGGGCTGTTGTCGGCTGCATTGTCATCGCCGCTGTCATCTTTAACCTTATGGGCATCCTGGCACCGGTTATTGAGTTTCTTGCCGTCGGTTCCATCATTGCTTTTGTGATGTCCCCGATCACCAACTGGCTCGAGCACCATGGCGTGAATCGCGGCATCGGTTCGCTTGTCGCGCTTATTGTTGTTGTTGCCGTGCTCGTCGGTGTCGTTTGCATCTTGTCGCCGATTCTCTTTGGTCAGATCATGGAAGTCCTGAGCCGCCTGCCCGAGCAGCTTCGAGTTGCGGGTGGCGATCTCAATGAGATGATCTCGCATGCCAAGACGCTCAACAACACGCCGCTCAAGGAGTATTTGGACGATAATCTTTCGTCCCTGGTTGCCGTGGCATCGAAGTATGTGTCTCAGATTGCTGCCGAGCTTGGCCGCGGTGTGTTCCCGCTCATCACCAATACGGCTTCGCAGTTGTTCGTGATCTTCCTTGGTCTGGTGCTTGCGTACTGGATGGCCTGCGACTACCCTCGCATGCACCACGAGATTTGCACCATCATCGGTCAGGAGAAGGAGACCTCGTACCGCTTTATGGTCGCCATCCTTTCTCGCTCTGTCGGCGGCTACATGCGCGGTATGGTCGTGACGTCCATCTGCGGTGGTTTCCTCGCCTTTATCGGTTTTATGATCATCGGCCATCCGTATGCGGCGCTCATGGCTATTTTTACCGGCATCATGCATTTGGTTCCGGTCGTCGGTCCTTGGGTGAGCGCAGCAATCGCCACAGTGCTCGGTTTCATGTTCAGCCCCATGTTGGCGTTATGGACGCTCATCGTGACGATGGTCGCGCAAAACGTCACCGACAACGTGATTTCGCCTAAGGTCATGCAGAGCTCGGTGCAGGTGCATCCCATCATGAGCCTCACGGCGCTCGTTATTGGCTCGGCACTCATGGGCCCTATCGGCATGATTATTGCCATCCCACTGTGCGCGGCCCTCAAGGGTATCTTCGTGTACTACTTCGAGAATGAGACCGGCCGCCAGCTTGTGGCCTATGACGGCGCCGTGTTTAAGGGCACACCGTACCGCGATGCCGATGGCAACCCGGTCGCCGCCTATGACGCGCTCGGCGACGACACCTTCATCTACGAGTCCGAGCTTATCGGCAACGAGACTGCGCCCGAGGCCAAGGCCATGCCCAAGCCCGAGCTCGATAATCCCTGGATTAAGCTCTCTGGTCTGCAGCCCGATGCCACGGGCTTCTTCAAGAACCCCTTTGCCAAGGACGATGACTCCAACTCGGACGACACCAAAACCGGCATCGACGGCTCCATGGACGATGACGACAACTAGCGGGGTAATTCGGGTTAACATTCATACGCACTAACATGCAATTTCGCTGAAGGGCCGGCATTGTGCCGACCCTCTTTTTTGCACTTGCGCGGTGGGATGGTAATATCGTTACGTTTGAACTGTTTCGATGTGAAACCGAGGAGATTCCCTCTATGAGTGCTGACTACCCGTCAATGACTACGGCCGAGATTCGCTCCAAGTTCCTCAACTTCTTTGAGGAGCGCGGTCTTAAGCTCTATCCTTCTTCGTCCCTCGTCCCCGACGATCCTTCGCTGCTGCTTGCCAACGCCGGCATGAACCAGTTTAAGGAGTACTACCAGGGCAAGAAGACCATGAAGGAGATTGGCGCGATCTCCTGCCAGAAGTGCGTCCGCACCAACGACATCGACTGCATCGGCGAGGACGGCCGTCACCTGTCGTTCTTCGAGATGCTCGGCGATTTCTCTTTTGGCGGCGTCTCCAAGGAGCAGGCTTGCGCCTGGGCCTTTGAGCTCATCACCAAGGAGTTCAAGCTGCCGCTCGACCGCCTGTACTTTACCGTCTTTACCGAGGACGATGAGACCCATGACGTGTGGCGCTCCCTGGGCGTTGCCGAGGACCACATCTCCCGCTTGGGCGAGGACGACAACTTCTGGGCCGCTGGCCCCACCGGCCCCTGCGGTCCGTGCTCCGAGATCTACTTTGACATGGGCGAGGAGGTCGGTTGCGGCAGCCCCGACTGCAAGCCCGGCTGCGACTGCGACCGCTTCCTTGAGTTCTGGAACCTCGTGTTTACCCAGTACGACCGCCAGGAGGACGGTTCCATGCCGGAGCTGCCACACCGTAACCTCGATACGGGCATGGGTCTGGAGCGCATGGCCGCCATCATGCAGCACAAGACCGCCAACTACGACGGCGATCTGATGCAGCACCTCATCAAGCTCGGTGAGGAGATCAGCGGCAAGACCTATGACGCCGACGATTACTCCGGCGCCAGCCGCTCCCTGCGCATCATCGCCGACCACTCCCGTGCCGTCGACTTTATGATTTCCGACGGCATCCTCCCCGGTAACGAGGGTCGCGAGTACGTCCTTCGCCGTCTGCTCCGCCGTGCCGTGTTCCACGGTCGCCTGCTGGGTATCGAGGGTGCCTTCCTGACCAAGTTCATCGACGAGGTCAACGCTCAGATGGGCGAGGCCTATCCTGAGCTGCTCAAGAACGTCGCGCTCGTCAAGGGTATCGTTGCCTCCGAGGAGGAGCGTTTCTCCACGACGCTCGACAACGGCCGCGTTTACCTGGACGAGGCCCTGGCCGCGCTTGCCGAGGGCGCTGTGCTTCCGGGCGATGTTGCCTTTAAGCTTCACGACACCTTTGGTTTCCCCATCGACCTGACCGTCGAGATCGCCGGTACCACTGGGCACGACGTCGACATGGATGGCTTTACCGCTTGCATGGAGGACCAGAAGGCCCGCGCCCGCGCCAATGCCAAGGGCGACGCCTGGGGCAGCTTCAACGACGTGTGGGTCGAGCTTTCCGACAAGGTCGCCGCGACTGAGTTCGACGGTTATGACAACGATGTGATCGATGGCGCCAAGGTTGTCGCCATCGTGCGCAACGGCGAGTCCGTCGAGTCCGCCGCCGCGGGCGAGGACGTCGAGGTCGTGCTCGACCGCACCCCGTTCTATGCCGAGATGGGTGGCCAGCAGGGCGATGCCGGCGAGCTTTCCGCCGAGGGCGTTGCACTGACCGTTTCCGATACCAAGAACCACAATGGCCTGTACGCTCACGTCGCCCACGTTGTCGAGGGCACGCTTACTGTTGGTGCCGCTGTGACCGCCGCGCTCGACGCCGAGCGCCGTGGCTTCCTTCGCCGCAACCACACCGCCACGCACCTGCTCGACGCCGCCCTTAAGCAGGTCCTGGGCGAGCACGTCTCCCAGGCCGGCTCGCTGGTGACGCCCGAGCACCTGCGCTTTGACTTCACGCACTTCGAGGCCCTGTCCTCCCCGCAGCTCAAGGCTGTCGAGGACCTGGTCAACCAGCAGATCTTCGCTTCCAAGCCGGTCGTGACCCGCGTCATGGGCATCGACGAGGCCAAGGCCGCCGGCGCTGTCGCCCTCTTTGGCGAGAAGTACGGCGATGTCGTCCGCGTCGTCTCCGTGGGCGCTGAGGACCAGCCGTTCTCCCGCGAGCTCTGCGGTGGTACGCATGCCGCCAACACCGCCGAGATCGGCCTGTTCAAGATCATTTCCGAGTCCTCCACGGGCTCCAACGTCCGCCGTATCGAGGCCGTGACCTCTAAGGGCGCTCTCGACTATATGGCCGACCGCCTGGCACTCGTTGATGCCGCCGCCGCTGCGCTCAAGTGCCGCGTCGACGAGGTTCCCGCCCGTGTGGAGAACCTGCAGGCCGAGCTGCGCGAGACTTCCAACAAGCTCAAAAAGGCTCTGACCGGTGGTTCCTCCGACGCCATTTCCAGCGCCATCGAGGGTGCTGTCGAGCTGAATGGCTACAAGCTCGTTGTTGCTGAGCTTCAGGGTCTCGAGGCCGCTGACCTGCGCAACGTTTGGGATACCGTGCACCAGAAGGTCGCCGGTCCTGTCGCCTGCGTTGTTGCCAGCGTGACCGAGAAGGGCACCCCGGCCCTGCTCGCCGCCGGCTCCGATGACGCCGTGAAGGCCGGTTTCCACGCCGGCAACGTGATCAAGCAGATCGCGGGCCTGGTCGATGGTCGCGGTGGCGGCCGTCCCAACATGGCCCAGGCCGGTGGCAAGAACGCTGCCGGTATCGCCGATGCCCTTGCGGCCGCCAAGACCGCGCTCGGCGCCTAAGAACCTAAGTAGTCGCTGTGGTCGCGCTTGCGCTGGACATAGGGGAGACCAGGATTGGCATCGCCGTCTCGAGCCGTGATGGCAAGATGGCGATGCCTGTCAAGGTGCTTCCGGCTGCCGAGGTCACTGGCATGGCAAAGACGTTTCGCTACCTGGTGGAGGACTATGAGCCCGATATCCTGGTAAGCGGACGTCCCTTGACCATGGCCGGTGAGCCCGGCCCCCAGGCCGAGCGCGTCGCCGCCGTGGCCCAAAAGATTGCCGACGAGCTCGAACTTCCTCTGGAGTTTGAGGACGAGCGTCTGTCCTCGCAGGAGGCCAAGCGAATCCTGCGAGAGCAGGGACTCAACGAAAAGCAGATGAGGGGCAAGATTGACATGATCGCCGCCAGCCTGTTCTTGCAGACATGGCTCGATCGTAAAAACGAGGAGGTTTCGCATGCCTAGCGCTTCCGATCCGCGCCGGCAGAGTCGTCTGGGTCAGCCCTCGTCGCGCCCTACTCAGCCTGGTCAGCGCCCTGCGCAGCCGACGCAGCGCGCAGCTCAGCCTGCCGCGCGTCCGGTGCAGTCCTCCTCTCGTTCGGCCCAGCCTGCTCAGCGGACGGCTCAGCAGCCTTCTGCTCGTTCGGCCCAGCCTGCAGGCGGTACCCGCTTTAAGCAGCAGGCATCTACCCAGCGAGTGCAGGCCCCCCAGTCGCATTCGCATCACGCTCTCGGTTCCCACGGCGTTGCTCCGGCTACGCGCTCGAGCTATAACACGCACGTCCGCCGTGGTACACAAAAGAAAAGCTCCCCGGTGCCTATGATTATCGGTGGCGTCGTCGCCGTGCTTGCGCTTGTCGCGATCGTTTTCTTTGTCGTGCCAGCCGTCAAGGGCTTCTTTGGCGGTGAGGATGCGAAAGTCGCTGCTGGCCAGCAAGTTACTATCACGATTCCCGACGGTGCCTCGGGCGATACTATCGCCTCGATTCTCTCTGAGAACCATATCGTCGAAAATCCCAAGGATTATTATGCGGCGGTGAAAAAGCTCAACGCCGATATGTCGCTCAAGCCTGGTACTTATTCGTTCACCACACTCATGGATGCGACCAAGGTTGTTCAGCAGCTCATGGAAGGCCCCAACGCGGGCTCCAATGCGCTGACTATCCCTGAGGGCCTAACGGTCGATCAAGTCGCCGACCGTGTGGCCCAGGCTTACGACAGCATCTCTAAGGAAGACTTCCTCAACCAGGCCAAGGCCTCCAACTACGTGGACGACTATAGCTTCCTTAAGGGCGCCGCCAACGACTCGCTCGAGGGCTTCTTGTTCCCCAAGACTTATTCGTTGGGTGATTCGCCGACGGCCGATGACGTGGTTCGCGCTATGCTCGATCAGTTTAAGACCGAGTACAAGTCGCTTGACTTTGCGAGCTGCGAAGCCAAGATCAAGGAGCGCTACGGTGTGGAGATGTCCGACTACGACATCGTCAACCTTGCCTCCATCGTCGAGCGCGAGGGTCTCAATGCCGATCAGCGCGCGCATGTGGCATCGGTGTTCTACAACCGCTTGGCCGGCAAGCTCGATGGTCTGCGTTACCTCAACAGCGATGCGACCATGATGTATGTCACCGGTGGCGAGGTTACCGCCGACGACCTGCAGAGCGATAGTCCCTATAACACCTACAAGCACGAGGGCCTTCCGCCCACGCCCATCTGCTCTCCGTCGCTCGAGGCACTCAAGGCCACGCTTGAGCCGACCGACTCCGATGACCTGTATTTCTACATTACACAGGACGAGGAGTACTTCTCGCAAACCTACGAAGAGCATCAACAGTCTTGGAATTAACATGAGGATTTTTAGCCCCAAACGATACGTTGCCTCGGTCGATCGCATCGACCTTGATACCCTGTGGGCCGACGGTAAACGCGCCATTCTGCTCGATCGCGATAACACCCTCGTGCCGCGCGACACCGAGCAGGTTCCCACCGCGGTTTCCGCTTGGCTCGACGCCGCCCGCGCCAAGGGTTTTAAGCTGTGCATGGTGTCCAACAACTGGCATCGCGACCAGGTCATGAGCTCTGCACGCGAGCTGGGACTCGAGGCCATCAGCCACGCCATGAAGCCGGCGCCGTTTGCCCTCAAGGCGGGTCTTAAGCGCCTCGGCGCCACGGTCGACGAGGCGGTGCTGATCGGTGATCAGCTCTACACTGACGTGTGGAGCGGTAATTTCGCCGGCGTCGATACCATCCTGGTAAAGCCGCAGGCGACGCAGGACCTGTGGTATACGCAGATCTTCCGTATCTTTGAGCGCCGGGCCCTGCGCGACCTTCCCTGCGAGGAATAGGTCTCGCTATGTCCCAGCACACCAAACACGGCTGCGACCATATCTTCTTTATCGGCTTTTTGGGCGCGGGCAAGTCGACGCTCGCGCGCAACGTCGGCACCATGTTCAAGCGGCGTTTTATCGATACCGACCGCCTGGTCGTGCGCCGTTGCGGCAAGTCGGTAACCGAGATTTTTGAGACCGAGGGCGAGGATCGTTTTCGCGAGCTCGAGACCTCGGCGCTCCGTTCGCTCCAAAGTGAGCGCAGCCTGTTGGTTTCGTGCGGGGGCGGTATCGTCGAGACACCGGTGAATATTGAGCTGATGCACGAAATGGGTACGTGCGTGTACCTCGAGGGCGACTTCGAGGATTCGATTCGCCAGATTCGTCGGTCCGACACGCGCCCCGATTTCCGCTCGCCTGAGCATGCCGCGCGCCTGTTTGAGCATCGCCGTCCGCTGTATCGCCAGGCTGCCGACCTTACCCTTGATATTCGCAACAAGTCCTTCGAGGACGTTTCCTACCTTTGTGCCGAGATGCTTTTGGAGCGTGGGCTGCTATGATTCGCCGTCAACTGATCAATTTCCAAAACCGCAGCGTCGATGTCCGTGTCGGATTGGGTGCGTTCGATGAACTGTCGCGTATGTTTGCCTCGGCCGTGGGCAAGCCTAAGCGCGCGATGGTCGTTTGGAACGACGCCACATCTGAGCGCTATGGCGAGGTTGTCGAGCATGCGCTGGTCGACGCCGGTTTTGCCGTGTCGCTGCTAGTCCTTGAGGTTTCGCCTGCCGGTGCTACGCTGGCCGATGCCGATACCGTCTTTGGTGCCTTGTCTGCCAACGGCGTTACCTGCGACGATCTGGTTGTCGCCGTTGGCGATGCCGCAACCTGCTCGGTTGTTAGCTGGTGCGCCAACCAGTGGTGCGGCCGAACCGAGTGCGCGCTGTTGCCGACGACCTTCGACGCCATGCTCACGGTCGCGACGACCATGAAGCCGCTCGTCGCCTCGTCGGCCAATGCGCTTCCCGCTATCGCGTTCCGTCCCGAACCGGGCTTGGTCGTGTGTGACCTCGACCTTGTTCGTGAGGCGGACCCCGAGGACCTCAAGCTCGGCTTTGTGGTGCTTGTTGGCACCATGCTTTCGAGCAGTAAGTCCCGCTGGAATCAGTTTACTGAGACCGTCCCCGAGATTCTCGCGGGCGAGGAGGTTGCGCTCGTCAATGCCGTTCAATGGTCTCAGACTGCCCGTAAGGACGTACTGATGGCCACAAACCCGAGCGCTCGCCATGCGCTCGATTTTGGCAAGACGGGGGAGTGTACCCTGCGCGCCTGCTTGGGCGATGCCGCTTCGCAGGTCCCTGCCTACCAGCTGTTATCCGAGGGCATGCGCTTTGAGGTGCGCCTAGCACATGATGCCTGCGACTTTGATATCGATTACGTCTTTGAGGTCGATGACTGCCTGGAGGACTTTGGCATCGAGGAACTTGCCTTCGACCTGGAGCCCACCGCGTTTATCGAGGAGTTCCGCAGGCAGCAGTTCGCCCGCTCGAACCGTAGTATGTTGCCGCTGCCCGCGGCACTCGGCGCCATTCGTTTAACGAGCGTTGAGGACGAGGTTCTTGAGCGCCATGTTCACGCCTACTTGGCTTCTCGCAAAGAACTTCTCTAAGATTTATTGACATCCATCGTCTTTCGTATCATGTTGAGGGGCGGGTTTTCAATCGGTTGCGGATCGCATGCGATTCCGTCGTTCGGTTGAGACCCGTTCCGTCTTTATAGAGACAATAAGAAAGGAATCTGCATGTCTGAGTTTGCTGCCGGTCCTGCCGGTCGTATCGAACGTGTCCGTGCCCTGATGGTCGAGCGCGGCTATGACGCTATCGTGGTACGCGACGAGGCCAATCTTCGTTGGCTCACGGGCGTGAAGGGCGTCTTCGACTACACCTTCGAGTTCCCGCACGCGGCGTTTATTACGGCCGACCAGTGCCTGTTCCATACCGACTCGCGCTACCTCAACAGCTTTGAGGAGAACACGCCCGCCGGCAGCCCCTGGGTCTACGACATGGACGAGGGCACCATCCCCGGTTGGGTCGCCGGCAAGATCGCGGCCAACAAGTGCCGCGTCTGCGCTGTCGAGGACGACATGCAGATCAACTTCTACCAGGGTATTCAGCGTGGTCTGGAGGATCGTTCCGTCGCCTGCATGTTGCCGCTGATGCATGACGACATCCGCAAGATGCGCGCCATCAAGGACGCCGAGGAGATCGAGCTCATGCGCCACGCGCAGTCGATCACCGATGCCGCCTTCCAGCATATGCTCGGCTTTATTAAGCCCGGCATGACCGAGAAGCAGGTTCGCAACGAGCTCGAGAACTTTATGTTCGCCAACGGTGCTGACAGCCTTGCCTTCGGCTCCATCGTGGCGAGCGGCCCCAACACCGCCAACCCGCATGCCGTCCCGAGCGACCGCGTGATCGAGAAGGGCGACTTTGTCCTCATGGATTACGGCGCGGGCTACTGCGATTATCGCTCCGACATGACACGCACTGTCGTGATGGGCGAGCCTACCCAGGAGCAGCTCGACCTGTACGCGCTCGTGCGCCGTACGCACGAGGAGTGCGTCGCTGCCATCCATCCGGGCGTCGAGGGCAACGACATTTTCAAGCTTTCCAAGAAGATTATCGGCGATGCCGGCTATGGCGATTATTACAACCATGGTCTGGGTCACGGCGTGGGCATCGACATCCATGAGCTGCCCAACTTCAACCGCAGCAAGAACACCATCGAGGTCGGCTCGGTTATCACCATGGAGCCCGGCGTGTATCTGCCCGGTGTGGGCGGCGTGCGTCTGGAGGACTACGGCGTGGTCACCGAGAACGGCTACGAGCCCTTCACCAAGACCCCGCACGACCTGCACGTCATCGATTGCTAGCCCATTTCGATAGATTTTTGGGGCGGGGCGTCCAGATCGATTCGGACGCCCCGCGTTCTCTTTTTATGCGCTCGCTGCAGGCGCCGTCAGCAAGTGTATAATTTCGGTCGTATGTAATTTGGACGCTTGTGCGTTCTGCCCATAACAAGAAAGGTCGCTATGCCTACCATTTCTACCGCCGACTTCAAGAACGGCCTCGGTCTCCGCATCAAGGACAAGGTCTACACCATCGTCGAGTTCCAGCATGTCAAGCCGGGCAAGGGCGGCGCGTTTGTGCGCTACAAGACCCGCGACATCAAGAGCGGCCGCGTCGTCGAGAACACCTGCAACGCTGGCACCAAGTTCGAGAGCGTTATGCTCACCACCCGTGAGTTCCAGTACCTCTACAACGATGGCGCCGACTACATCTTCATGGACAATGAGACCTATGAGCAGGTTCCCGTTCCCGAGGACATGGTGGGCGAGAACTCCAAGTGGCTGCGCGAGAACGACATCTGCCAGCTGCTCTTCGCCGACGATGAGCTCATGGGCGTGACCCCGCCGATGTTCATCGAGACCACCATCGTCCAGACCGACCCGGGCTTTAAGGGCGACACCGTCCAGGGTTCCACCAAGCCGGCCACGATCGACACCGGCGCTGTCATCCAGGTCCCCATGTACCTCAACGAGGGCGAGGTCATCAAGGTTGACACCCGCGACGGCAAGTTCGTCTCCCGCGTCTAGCAACCAACTCTTCTAGGAGGACTCATGCCCCAGGAAATCAAGATTGACGGCATCGGCATTTCGCCCGATGTTCTGACCGCCATCGTCTCGCGCGCCGTGTCCGATGTCGAGGGCATCGCCTCCGTTGGCGTCAAGGACCTTGCCACCAACCTTGTCTCCATGATGCTCTCGTCCAAGGCCCCGGCTTCTGAGCCGGCGGTCGAGGCCGAGGTCGTCGGCGACAAGCTCGCACTCACCGTGCGCGTCGTGGTGTTCTTTGGCTATCCGTTCAAGAAACTCGCCGAGGCCGTTCGCGCTGCCGTGGTCGCCGCCATCGATGCCCAGGTTGGCGTTGAGGTCGAGCGCGTTGACGTTTGCATCGACGGCCTCGTTTTCCCCAAGGAGTAACCTTTGAGCCTTAAGGTTTATCGCGGGCGTACGCTTGCCCGCAGTCAGGCGCTGCAGCTGCTGTTCCAGGCCGAGGCCACGGACAGCCCGCTCGAGCGCGTCCTCGAGGGTGATTTCCTGATCTCGAAGGGTCCCCTCGATCCCTATGCTCTGGAGCTGTGCCGAGGTGCCTACGAGCATATCGACCGCATCGACTGTGCTCTGCGCTCCGTTGCCAAGAACTGGGATCTTATGCGCATGCCCGGCGCCGACCGCAACCTGCTGCGTATCGCCGTTTACGAGATGCGTTTCCTCACCGACGAGGAGGTCTCGGACGCCATCGTGATCAACGAGGCCGTTGAGCTTGCCAAGGCCTATGGCACCGACCAGTCCGCGTCGTTCGTCAACGGCGTGCTGGGCAAGATCGCTCGCAGCGAGGAGCTGCCAGGCGAGGACCTGTACCAAGAGCTGCTGGCCGAAGATCGCGCTCGCGAGGAGGCACAGGCTGCCGAGGCTGCCGCCAAGGTTGCGGTTGCCCAGGCTGAGGCTGGCGTGCTGGCCGAGGATGCGGACGCCGCCGAGGCTGTTGTCGACTCCGTCGAGGAGTAGCTATGCCAGAGGGTTCCGTCCGCAACTTCGACGAGATCTCGGACCGCTTGGACCAGATCATCGCTACCGTTCGTTCCAAGGATACCTCCTTGGAGCGTTCGCTCGATTTGTTTGACGAGGCGATTGAGCTGGGCTCCCGCGCGGTCGATATGGTCGACAAGTTTGAGCTGACGCCGCGTGAGGCCGACAAGCTCGAGCAGGAATATGATGAGGATGCGGCAAACGAATCCCAGGATAGCTAGGCCGCATCTCTGGATACGAATGGTTGATGGCATTCATGAAACGCGTGCGTCTTGATGACGAACTGATTTCACAGGGCATCTGCGCCGATCGCGCGGATGCCCTTCGCACTCTTATGGCCGGCTTGGTCTCGAGTGGCGGTGAGCGCTTGACTTCGCCGGGTCTTAAGGTGATGCCGGGGCTGCCGCTGCACGTGAGGGGGCGCATTCCCTATGTTGGCCGCGGCGGACTTAAGCTCGAAGGCGCGCTTGATGCGTTTGGCATCAATCCGACGGGCCTTGCCTGTTTGGATGTGGGCTGCTCTACCGGGGGTTTTACCGATTGCCTGCTCAAGCGCGGAGCTGCGACCGTTGTCTCTGTGGACGTGGGTCGCGCCCAGTTCGATTGGTCGTTGCGTCAGGACGATCGCGTGACGCTGCATGAGCGCACAAACGTGACGCAGCTGCCTGAGCTTGGCTATGCCGGCACTATCGACCTGGCTGTGTGTGATGTCTCGTTTACCAGCATCGCGAACATTATCGATGCGGTACTGGCGTGCCTGGCGCCTACGGGTGCATTCTGCACGCTCGTAAAGCCGCAGTTTGAGGCTCCGGCGGCGCTGGTGGGCGAGGGCGGCATTGTGACCGATTCCGCCGTGCGCCGCGATACACTCGTGGCGGCGGTTGAACTCTTTGCTGCCAAGGGCCTGTTCCCGGTCGATGTGTGCGTGTCGCCCATTCATGGTGCCAAGGGCAACGTTGAGTTTTTCCTGTACGGCACGAGATTTGACCCCGGCGATCGCTCGCAAGACGAGCTGCAATCCCAGGTATCGGTTATGAGCGAGAAAGCTGCAACGCTATGAAGGTCTTTCTGGTTCCCAATTACTACAAGCAAGAGGCGGTCGAGAGCGGCCTGATGCTCGAGCTTTGGCTGACGCGCCAGGGCTATGAGGTCGCATGGGCTGCCGACCAGCGATCGAAGATTCAAAGCACGCCTGATATTGACGGCTCCGATCTGGTCATTACGCTCGGCGGCGACGGCACGTTGCTGCGCGCTGCCCGCATCCTCAACCATCGTGAGATTCCTATCCTCGGTCTTTCCTATGGTCACCTGGGTTTTTTAACTGCTGCGAGTCCCGAGGAGCGCGACATTCTGCAGGTCGTGAGCGACGCCCTGTCCGGCGAGCTGCATGTGAGCCGTCGCGCTACCATCGCCGCGGATATCGTGTCCGTGCGCGAAGATGGTACGAAGGATGTTGTGCGCACCTTCGCCCTCAACGACATGGCGCTTACGCGCGGCCCCCTGTCCGATATGGTCGAGTTTGACATCACGGTGTCCGGTCACCATATCGACCGCCTACGCGGTGACGGTGTCGTCGTTTCGACGGCGACTGGTTCTACGGGTTACGCGCTCAGCGCCGGTGGCCCCATCGTGAGCCCTGACTATACGGGCATGGTCTGCGTACCCATTGCGCCGCACACCATTCAAGCTCGCGCTTTCTTGACTTCGCCGAGCGATGTCGTCGAAATCTTTATGTCTGATGACCGTCCGAGCGTTCCGGCGATCGCTATCGATGGACAGTTTATTACCTGCGACGGCACGGTCGAGAGCGTGGCCGTGCGCCGAGGCCCCGGCGATGTGCTGCTGCTCGACTACGGCCCCGAGAGTTTTTACAACTCGGTGAGCCGCGTATTCTACGGAGTCCGCCATGATCGATGAGATGCAGGTTTCTAACATTGCACTCATTCGCGAGGCGACGCTGGTGCCGAGTGCCGGCCTGACTGTCCTGACCGGCGAGACCGGCGCCGGCAAGACCGCGCTGCTCTCGGCCCTCAAGCTTATTTTGGGTGAGCGCGCGGATTCGTCGACGGTGCGCGAGGGCGAGGCGCTGGCGAGCGTCGAGGCGCGCCTGTTTGACGGCCCGCACGACACGGAAGGCTTCACGGTCCAGCGCAGCCTTTCCGCCGAGGGCCGCAGCCGCGTCAAGATTGACGGCCGCATCGCCAGCGTGCGCGAGCTTTCGGAGCGCGTCGGCGTGATGATGGATCTGTGCGGCCAGCACGAGCACCAGCGCTTACTCGATCCGGCGCATCACGTTGCGATGGTCGATGCGTGGGCGGGACGCTCTGCGCTCGAGGCGCTGGATGCGTACCGCGCCTGCTTTAAGGCTTCGCGGGCTGCCGCCAAGGAGGTTCGACGTGTCGAAGAGGCCTCGCGTGCGCAGGGGAGCCGCGTCGAGGAGGCGCGCTTTGCCCTCGAGCGCATCGGCGAGGTCGACCCCAAGCCGGGTGAGTATGAGGAACTCGAGAAGCTGCTGCCGCGCTCCGAACATGCCGAGGTACTGGTTGCCACGGCTAACGATGCCCATGCATCGCTTGCCGCCGAAGGGGGAGCGCTCGATGCCGTGAACAGCGCCGTGGCAGAGCTTTCCCGAATGGCTACCGTCGATCGCAAACTCGGCGACATTGCCGATGCACTATCGGATGCCTGTATCTCCCTTGAGGATTGCGCGAACGAGCTTCGTGCCTATCGCGATGGCATCGCCTTCGACCCGCGCGAGCTCGCTCGCATGCGTGAGCGGTATTCCGACCTCAAGGGTCTGTTGCGTCAGTGGGGTCCCACTATGGACGATGTTTTTGCCATGCGCGATCGCTCGCAAGAGCTGTTGTCGCTGGTAGACGATGGTGATGAGCAGATCAAGAAGGCGCGTGAAGCGCTTGGCGCAGCAGAGCATGAACTGTTCGCCGCCGCCAAGGCGCTTAAGCGTGCACGCAATACGGCGGCTCCGCGCTTCTGCCACGAGGTGGGCCGCCAGATGGCTCGCCTGGAGATGGGCAGCGCCGAGCTCGTCTGGGAGTCGCGTGATCTTCCCCGTGCTGAGTGGACGCCCGTTGGTCCTTCGAGCTACGAGCTGCTATACCGCAGCGGTGCCGGTTTGACGCCGCGCCCCCTGCGTCGAATTGCGTCGGGCGGCGAGCTCAGCCGCGTCATGCTGGCAAGTAAGGTTGTCCTCGGTAACGCGGACGGTGTCGATACGCTGGTGTTTGACGAGGTCGATGCTGGTGTCGGTGGCTCCACGGCGCGTGCGCTCGCGGGCGTGCTGGCAGATCTCGCCGCTACGCATCAGGTGATTGTCGTAACCCACTTGGCGCAGGTCGCCGTCATGGCTGACAAGCATTATGTCGTCAGCAAGGAACCGGGCGATGTTCCCCAGACGCATTTGGGCGAGGTAACCGGCGAAGCGCGTACTGCCGAGATCGCCCGCATGTTGAGCGGCGATCAGTCCGAGGCAAGCTTGGCCCACGCAAAGCAGATGCTCGAAGAAGCTCGAGGTTAGGTCGTATCAGCGGTGTTGGTGGGACAAAATAGACTGAAATTTTTGTCCCACTACGCGTTTTACTCCACAACCTTATCCGGCTGGATGAGCTCCTCGTAGTAGCTGATATGCTCACGCGCGTCTTTAATCTCGGGCAGCAGGAAGTTGTAGATGACTTCGATGATCATCGTGGCGCTGATCTTAGAGAACGCAAAGTCGCCCGTTGTCAGCAGCGCTTCGTGGTTGACGGTGTTAAAAGTGTAGTCTGCCAGGCGCGCGAGCGGGGATTTACTGTCGCTGCTGATGACGACTACGGTTGCGCCGCAGTTGTGAGCCGCTTTTGCCATGCGATTCAGTCGGCGCGATTTGCCAGAGTTTGAGATTAGCACGATGACGTCACCCGGGCGTAACGTGAGCGCAAAGCCGATTGATGTCTCGCTAATGGTGCTCGCCATGCAGCGCAGGCCCAGCTGCGAAAACTTAAACGTCGCATCGAGCGCGACCGCGTTCGTATTGCCCACGGCGGCGAACTCAATAACGCCGGCATTCTTAAGCGCGTGTACAACTGCGGCCAACGTGTCGTGATCTATGCCGTCGATGGTCGCATTAAGCTCACTCACCTTGGCGGCGAGGATATTTTTTAGGCTCTGCTCCATATTGTCGAGCGAGACCTCGTCAGTCAGGCCCTCGTTACGCTGGCTTTCCAAATCCCTCGCCAACGAAAACTGAAAGCTGCGGAAGCTACCAAAGCCAAGCTTGCGGCAGAAGCGCGAAACGGTCGCCTCGGACGTGGCGGCGGCGCGCGAGAGCTGAGCGGCCGTGAGGCGTGGCGCCTCGGACTGGTGCTCCAATATATAGTCGACAATGCGCTGCTCGGACTCGCTGTATCCCTGATGGGTGCTAATGAGGGAAAGTGCGCTCTTGCTACTATCGGTCATGGATGGCTCCTGGTTGGCATGAAAATCTAATTTACTACGCCATGCCATAGTATACGGGCATTTTCAATTACAAGATACACCTTGCCGTTTCAAGTGTTGATGGTAAACTTTCACTTACCGTTTACGGTTATGAAAGAACCTTTCACCGGAGATTTGCACCTTAGCTCTTCTCACGCGGACGGTAGGTTGGTATCTTTCAGTTGTGGAAAAACGCGCATCGAAGCGCGTGTAGGGGAGCGCCCGCGGGCGCTGTACTCAAGAAGGAGGGACACATGGCTAAGTTTGACATCATCGCCGCGACCGGTTGCCCGACCGGCATTGCGCACACCTTCATGGCGAAGGAGGCGCTGGAGAAGGCTGCTGCCGAGCGTGGTCTGACCATTAAGGTCGAGACACATGGCCAGGTCGGTGTCGAGAACGAGCTCACCAAGAGTGAGATCGCTGGTGCCAAGGCCGTCGTCGTCGCAGCCGATAAGGATGTCCAGGCTGAGCGTTTCGCCGGTAAGCCCATGGTTTCCGTTGGTGTTTCCAAGGCCCTGTCTGTCGAGGCTGCTGGTAAGCTGATCGACCGCGCGCTCGCCGCCAAGGGCGACGACACGGTTGCCGCTGCCGCCGATGTCGAGGACGAGGTCGAGGAGAAGGAGTCCATCGGTCACGTCATCTACAAGCACCTCATGAACGGCGTCAGCCACATGCTGGTCTTCGTCGTTGCCGGTGGTGTTCTGACCGCCATTTCGTTCCTGTGGGGCATCACGTCCTTTGATTCGACGGCTGCCGACTACAACAGCTTTGCCGCGATGCTCAAGATTATCGGCGGTATCGCCATGAACCTCATGGTTCCGGTGCTCTCCGCCTACATCGCCGAGTCTATCGGCAAGCGCCCGGCGCTCGTCCCCGGCTTTGTTGCCGGTATGATTGCCATCCAGGGTCTTCCCATCAACGCCGATACCGGCATGATCGACGCTGGAGGCTCGGGTGTGGGCTTCGGCTTCCTGGGCGGCATCGTCGGCGGCTTCCTCGCTGGCTATGTCATCCTGCTGCTCGAGAAGGCTTTCTCTAAAATTCCCGCGAGTCTTAATGGCCTGAAGGCAATCTTCCTGTATCCGCTGTGCTCTACCGCCATCGTCGGCCTGGTCATGCTCGGTATTTCCGGCCCCATGGCTGCCATTAACCAGGGCATGATGGATTTCCTGCAGAGCCTCGGTAACTCCGGTCCGGTGATCCTTGGCCTGGCCATCGGCTGCATGTGCGCCTTTGATATGGGCGGCCCGGTTAACAAGGCTGCTTACGCTACTGGCACCTTCCTGCTCGGTACCGCTCTCGAAGCTGGCGTCGGCACCGAGACCTACAACTTCGGCACCAACTTCATGGCTGCCGTCTCCGCCGCTTGCATCGTTCCGCCGCTGATCACCACCTTCGCCGTCGTTGTCGGCAAGAAGTACTTCAGCCAGGAGGATCATGACGCCGGTATCGTCAACCTCATCCTTGGTTGCACCCACATCACCGAGGGCGCCATTCCGTTCATGACCAAGAACATCTGGCCCGTCATGCCCATCATGATGCTCGGTTCTTCCATCGCTTCCATCTTGACCATCTTCTTCAACGTTCACGATCCGGCGCCTCACGGCGGCTTCCTGGTCCTGCCCGTTGTCGAGAACGGTCCGCTGTGGGTCCTCGCGATCCTCATCGGCGCTGTGGTCGGTGGCATCCTGTTCGTGGCCTTCAAGAAGTACGACTTCGAGAAGAATCAGAAGGCCGCTCCTGTAGCCAGGTCCGTTGAGGCCCCCAAGGCCGCTGCCGTCGAGGCCCCCAAGGAAGAGGCTGCCGACTTCGTGAAGGTCGAGAATGTCTTTGTCGCCGAGGACTTCGCTTCTCGTGACGAGGCTCTGAGCTTCGTTTCCAACCAGGCTGTCAAGGCCGGTATCGCCAGCGACGCCGACGCCGTGATGAACGCCTTCCTGGCCCGCGAGGCCGAGGGCACCACGGGCATGATGGAGGGCTTCGCCATCCCGCATGCCAAGTCCGACGCCATTACCGAGGCTGCTGTTATCGTCGTCAAGGACGAGTCCGGCGTGACCGGTTGGGACACCATGGACGGCGCTCCCGTCAACGTGGCCATCGCGCTGCTCATCCCGGGTGCCCAGGCCGGCACCACGCACCTTAAGATCCTGTCCAAGGTCGCCGAGGCGCTCATGGACGAGGACTTCCGTGCCACCGTCAAGGGTTCCACCGACGCCGCCAAGATCGCCAAGACGATCAACGCCCGCCTGGTCTAATCCCGCAACACGTGAATACCATCGCCCCCTGTATATAAGGCGGAGTCCCTCTCCAGGGTCTCCGCCTTTTTCTACCCCTCCCATAAGCTGCGGTGAAATAGGGACTGTTTAAACGATTCAACCCCAAATTCAGTCCCTATTTCACCGCAACTTACAAAAGGGCATAGAGGGGGCTACCTATCGAGTCTTTGTCGCGAACAGATCATCAGCCAGAATTCCGTTCGCACGATATTACTCTGGACCGACCGAGTTTCCGCAGCTCGCCTGCCGGGCGGGCGCGGGTTAAGTTTGTCGCGAGTTCCGCACGCAAAGGAAAGCACTTAATGTGCTTTCCGTCTTGCGCAGGACTGTAGAGCAGCAAACTTAACCGCCCCGCCCGGCGGGCGAGCGTGCAGGAACGACATCTGTCCAACAATTCGTCCGAAACATAATGAAAAACCGTTTGATGTGAGTTAATATAAACAACGTCGTGAATCTGACTCCTGCCACATGCATGACAGGGGTTAAACACAAAAAGGAGTCAATTATGGTTTCTGAGAAGGCTACCCTCGTTAATCCTCAGGGTCTGCACATGCGTCCGGCTGGTCTGTTCGCCTCCACCATGGGCAAGTACGCCTGTGACGTGACGGTCGTCACCCCCGAGAAGGAGGTCAACGGCAAGTCCCCGATGGCCCTCATGGCTGCTGGTATCCCCTGCGGTACCGAGGTCGAGGTCAAGTGCGACGGCGCTGACGAGGCCGAGGCTCTGGCTGCTGCCATCGAGCTCATCAAGAGCGGTCTTGGCGAGTAGAACTCAAACGGGTCACATGTTGAACAACTAAGTTCATATTTGGGGGCGCAGTGACCTGTTGTAAGGTAGCTGCGCTCTTTTGTCATGGATATGGCAAAACGCTTTATCACATGACACGGAGAGAGGAATGGGAATGTATCAGGGAGTCAACGCTTCCGAGGGCATCGGTATCGGCACCGTCATGGTCGCCGTCGATCCCGACTTGACGTTTGAGCCGCACGAGGTTGCTGATTCGGCAGCAGAGAAGGAGCGCTATCAGTCCGCTCTTTCGGTCTTCTGCGAGAAGACCCAGGCTCAGGCCGACCACATGAAGGAGACGGTGGGCGAGGCCGAGGCCGAGATCATGAGCGGACACATTGTTCTGGCTCAGGATCCGGGTATGACCGACGCCATCAACGCCGCCATTGACGGCGGTACCTGCGCCGAGCAGGCGCTCATGGACACCTCGACCATGTTCGAGAACATGTTCCTGTCCATGGACGACGAGATGTTCCGTCTTCGCGCGGCTGACATCGCCGACATCCGCACCGGTATTCTGGCCGAGCTGCTGGGCAAGGAGGTCGTCGACCTCTCCGTCCTGCCCGAGAACACTGTCGTTGTCGTGCACGACCTCACGCCGTCCATGACCGCCACGATCGATAAGGCCCACGTTGCCGGTATCGTCACCGAGACCGGTGGCCGCACGTCGCACTCCGCGATCATTGCGCGCGCCCTCGAGATCCCGGCTGTCCTTTCGGTCTCCAACAGCTGCACCGCACTGCGCAACGGCATGACCGTTGTCGTCGACGGCGGCAAGGGTATCGTCGAGGCCGATCCCGACGAGGAGACGCTCGCTGCCTACACCGCCAAGGCCGAGGCCTTCGCTGCCGAGAAGGCAGCCCTCGAGGCCTTCCGTGGCAAGCCGTCCGTGACTGCTGATGGCATCAAGAAGATCATCGCCTGCAACATCGGTAACCCCGATGACGTGCCCAACGCGCTCGATCACGACGCCGAGGCTATCGGTCTGTTCCGCTCCGAGTTCCTGTTCATGGACTCTGCTGAGCTTCCTTCCGAGGAGGAGCAGTTCAACGCCTACCGTAAGGTCGCCAGCGCGCTCAAGGGTGCTCCGGTCATCATCCGCACGCTCGATGTGGGTGGCGACAAGGAGATTCCGTATCTGCATATGGTCAAGGAAGACAACCCCTTCATGGGCTTCCGCGCCGTGCGTTACTGCTTGGCCAATCCCGACCAGTACAAGGTCCAGCTCCGCGCTCTGCTGCGCGCTAGCGCCTTCGGTGACGTCAAGATCATGATCCCGCTCGTCACCTGCGTCGAGGAGGTCTTGGCTGTCAAGGAGCTCGTCGAGCAGTGCAAGGCCGAGCTGACCGAAGAGGGGCGCAAGTTCAACGAGAACATCGAGGTCGGCATCATGGTCGAGACGCCCGCCGCTTCGCTGCTCGCAGACCGTCTTGCCGAGGTCGCCGACTTCTTCTCCATCGGCACCAACGACCTGATCGGCTACACCATGTGCGCCGACCGTGGCAACGACACCATCTCCAACCTGTACCAGGTTTACTATCCCGCCGTGCTCCGCTCGCTCAAGAACATCATCGAGAGCGGCGTGAAGGCCGGCATCATGGTCGGTATGTGCGGCGAGGCCGCTGCCGATCCGCTGCTCGAGCCGCTGCTGATCAGCTGGGGCCTGGAGGAGTTCTCGATGAGTGCCCCGTCGATCCTGCGCGCCCGTAAGACCATCAGCCAGTGGACCAAGGCCGAGTGCGACGAGCTCGCCGAGAAGGCGCTCGCCTGCAACACCGCCGCCGAGGTCAAGGCACTGCTCGAGTCCGCAGCTCGCTAATTTGGTATCAGAGGTAACCGCGTGGTTGGAATGGGCCGGCCACGCGGCCCTCACATATACAGGGGGTACTGTAAATGTTCTACACGCTAACCGCTAACCCGGCTGTCGACATGACGGTTTCGAGCTCTCCGCTCGAGCCCGACGAGAACGTCCGCACCGGTTCGGCCAGCTACACGGCTAACGGCAAGGGCCTCGACGTGTCCTTCGCCTTTAAGAAGATGGGCGTCGACACCGTCGCGCTCGGCTTCTTCGCTGGCTTCACGGGCAAGTTCATCGTCGAGGAGGTCATGAACCTGGGTTGCCTCTGCCGCCCGGTCTGGACCGACGGTATCACGCGCATTAACACCTACGTCAACGATGGCCAGCACGAGTACGGCATCCTGAACCCCGGCGCCCCGATCACGCCGCAGCACCAGGAGGAGCTCTACAACATCCTGGACACCGCGGGCGATCTCGAGTGCCTGATCGTCTCCGGCTCCGTGCCTCCCAAAGCTACGCCCGACTTCCTGGCTCAGGTCATGGAGCACGCTCAGGCTCGTGGCGCTGACGTCGTCCTGGACCTGTCCTCCGACAAGCTCAAGGAGCTCGCTCACAAGAAGCCGCTGCTCATCAAGCCGAACCATCACGAGATGAAGGCCATCTTCGGCGTGCCGGTCGACACCGACGACGAGGTTCGTGTCGCCATGAAGATGGCTCACGACGCTGGCGTTCAGAACGTGCTGCTCACCCGTGGTAGCCGCGGCGACGCTTACTTCTCCAACGGCGAGGACATCTGGTACGCCAAGCGTGAGTTCAACATCAAGCTGGTCTCTTCCGTCTGCGCCGGCGACTGCACCCTCGCTGCGTTCCTGCACAAGTGGTACAGGGATCGCGACAACGTCGAGGAGGCCATGAAGCTCGCTATGGCCACCGGCGCCAACGTTGCCGAGTCCGTCGGCATTGGTGACTTCGGTCACGTCGACGAGTACAGCAAGCGCGTTGCTGTCCGCAAGCTCGATCGTCAGTAATCGAAACGCGACATATTCGTGCGCATGCGGCGCCCCGGTTTCGGCCGGGGCGCCTTTTTTGTTCCGCCATGGGGGAGAGGTGTCCTGCCGTACTTCATCGCTTCCACACCGTTCACCGAGTTGTCCTAGCCTTTTACCGATGCGTGGAATATACTTTCATTAACACGTTGCTTCGTGAAAGGAACATTCATGATTTACACGCTCACTGCAAATCCCGCCATTGACTACAACATCGCCTGCGACGGTCTTGCTGCCAACACCGTCACGCGTACCCGCAACGCCGTCTACACGCCCAACGGCAAGGGCCTCAACGTCTCGTTTACGCTTGACCACTACGGCGTCGACACCACGATCCTGGGCTTTTTCGCCGGTTTCTCGGGCGAGTTTATCGTTAAGGGCGCCGAGGCCCTGGGCGTGCCCGTCAAGCCCGTGTGGACCGACGGCATTACGCGCGTCAATGTGTTTCTCAACGCCGGCCCCGACACCGAGTACAACATGGTCAACGCCGGTGCCGCCATCAACGAGGCCAACGAGCAGGAGATGTTTGAGCTCATCGATTCGCTCGATGACATGACCTGCCTGGTCATCAGCGGCTCGCTGCCTCCCAACACTTCCGAGGGCTTCCTGGCCGAGGTCCTGCGCCGCGTCAAGGCCAAGGGGGCCGAGTTCGTCCTCGATATCTCGAGCCATCAGCTGGCTGACCTCATTGCCATGGAGCCGCTGCTGATCAAGCCCAATGACGACGAGCTGCTCGACATCTTTGGCATCAAGGTGAGCGGTGGCGACGACGAGTCCGTTGAGGGCGCTATGGCCGAGCTGCATGCAAAGGGCGCCAAGAACGTGCTGCTGACCCTCGGTGGCGACGGCGCGTACTTCTCCAACGGCGAGCATATCTGGTTTGCCAACCGCACCTTCGACGTCAAGCTGCTGTCGACGGTGTGCGCCGGCGATTCCTCGCTCGCTGCCTTCCTGTCCGTATGGCACGACGCCCCCGAGCGAGTCGAGGATGCCCTCCGTCTGTCGATGGCTACCGGCGCCAACGTGGTCGAGTGCCCCGGTCTGGGCGATTTTGCCAAGGTGGACGAATATAAGAAGCACATCGAGGTTCGCCAGGTCTGCTAGCCGCATCGATACATCGTTGCCGAACACCCGCTTTGGATTACCAAGGCGGGTGTTTTTTGCGCGCTGAACGTATGTGGCGTCTGCTGTCTCGTTTTATCGAATCGACGAAGCAATTGCGTGTGCGCGCTTTCTCGTTTCTTGTTAGACTTCTTGAGAACCATCGATTAACGCTCGCAAGTGCAGGAGGCCATAGGCATGTGCAATGTTTCGCTCAACGGTACGCAACCGTCTGATGCCTCCCTGCGCGTCCTGCGCGCGCTTGAGGCGGCTGGTCTTGAGGCTTGGTACGTGGGCGGTTGGGTGCGCGACGCCCTGATGGGGTGCCCCAGCCACGATGTTGATATGTGCTGTAGCGGCCTGTGGCAGGAGTCCAAGGCGGCGCTCGAGGCCGCGGATATCGCCGTGGTTGAATCGGGCATTAAATTTGGCGGAATTACGGCTATTTCCGATGGCGAGCGTATTGAGGTCACCACGTACCGTCTGGATGGCTTTTACACCGATGGTCGCCATCCCCAGAGTGTGGAGCGTGCCGCCTCGCTCGAGGACGATTTGGCGCGCCGCGACTTTACCGTCAACGCCATGGCCTGGCATCCCGAGCGCGGGCTTGTCGACCGCTACGACGGCCAGGGTGACTTGGAGCGCAAGCTGATTCGCGCTGTCGGCGATCCCAAGCGTCGCTTTAACGAGGACGCCCTGCGCATGCTGCGTGCGGTGCGCTTTGCCTGCCGCCTGGACTTTATGATTGAGCCCGAGACTAAGCGCGCGCTTGCCGAGTGCGCGCCGCTGCTCGATGCCGTGGCGCGTGAGCGTGTGGGTATTGAGCTCGAGGGCATTCTTTCGACCGGTCATGGGGGAGACGCGATGCTCCGCTATCCCGAGCTCATCTGCGCCGCCGTGCCCGAGTTGGCAGCGGGTCGCGGGTTTGATCAACGAAGTGTCTATCATGCGTTTAACGTCTACGAGCATATCGCCCGTGTGCTGACGGTGGCGGGGGAGCTCGCGCTGTGTGACGGCGTCGCGCCCTCGTCGAGCCTTATGTGGGCGGCGTTTTTGCACGATGTGTCCAAGCCCGAGTGTTTCACGGTCGATCACGCCGGCAGCGGACACTTCTACGGTCATCCCGAGCTCGGCGCCAAGAAGGCGCGCGTCATTATGGATCGCCTGGCGCTCTCGCACGACTTGGTGCGCGACGTGTGCCTGCTCATCAAATACCATGACAAGCCGCTGCGCCCCGAGCGCTCCTGCCTGCTCAATATGATGCGCGCGCTTTCGGGCGAGGGCGTCGACACGGCCCGCCTGATTGACGAGCTCATGGACCTCAAGCGTGCCGACACACTTGGCAAGGCCCCGTCGTGCTTCTATTACGTCGAGACGATTGAGGAGATGCGCGCGATGGCGCACGAGCTGCTGAAGGCAGGGGAGCCCTATATGCTCAAGATGCTCGCCATCAACGGCGGCGACCTGATCCGTGCCGGAGTCAAGCCCGGGCCGGAACTGGGTCAGCTTCTCAACTCCGCCCTCGACGCCGTGATCGAAGACAACATTCCCAACGAGCGCGAAGCTCTCCTGACTCACCTGCATCTGGGGTGGCCTTCGGTTCCATTTCAAATGAGCTACCTATTTGACCTGCGTATTCCATAACCTGCCGACAATTTTTCGGCAATTTGGAATTTCTTCTTGCGCTGACGTTTTTTGTCCCGTAATATATTTCCTCGCAGCACGGCAGTGCAGATGTCATGTGGCCCGTTCGTCTAGCGGTTTAGGACGCCGCCCTCTCAAGGCGGAGATCACCAGTTCGAATCTGGTACGGGCTACCACTTCTTTTCTGCTGAGGCTTATGGCCCGTTCGTCTAGCGGTTTAGGACGCCGCCCTCTCAAGGCGGAGATCACCAGTTCGAATCTGGTACGGGCTACCACGCATCTGATACCCGGACTTCCTATGGAAGGCCGGGTTTTTTTATTTTCAAACAACCGTCTGCAATTCCCGTTTGAACCAGAGCTTTGCGTTCTGCCTATGGCCCTTACGGGTACAATATCCAAGATATTTTGACTGTTAGAAGGAGTCTCATGACGGAGTCCTCTCAGCATACGTCTAAGCCCCAGGTCGAGGTTGAGGCCTCGGGCGGAGATGACAATAAGAGCGCACGCCGCGGCGCCATCTTTATCGGCGTCGTGCTGGTAGGTTATATCGTCTATCTGGTGGTAACCGGGCAGATGGGGCAGTTCTGGGCCGCTATGTCGAGTGTCCAGGCGTCATGGCTCGTTGTCGCGTGTCTTTGCATGTTCATGTACCTGTTCTTTGGCATTGTGGCCTATGCGATCGCCGTCTGGCTCGATCCCAATTCGCCCGTCGGCATCCGCGACCTGATCTCGGTCGAGGCGAGTGGCATCTTCTTTGGTAACCTGACGCCCATGATGATGGGCTCCACCCCGGCTCAAATCTATCGCCTGACCAAGGCCGGCCAAAACGTGGGCGAGGCCGGCGCCACGCAATTCACGCGTTTTATCGTGTACCAGTTTGGCCTCGTTGCCTGGGGCGCTATCCTACTGCTTGCTCGCATGCCGTTTTTTGCCGAGCGCTATGGCGACATGACGTTGCTGTGCGTCTTTAGCTTTGGTGGGCACTGCTGCATCTTGCTGGGCATCTTCGCCGTCGCGCTCATGCCTAAGACCGTCACGCGCGTCGCCCATTGCATCATCAATTGGCTTGAGCGCATTGGTGTCTCGGCCACTAAGATCGAGGGATGGCGCACGTTTGTCGATGGCGAGATCTACTCCTTCTCCGAGAAGTTCAAGCTTTCAGCCGGACATTTTTCTTCCATGCTGCTCACGGTGGTCATCACCATGCTGCAACTCGCGTTTTTCTATCTGGTGCCGTATTTCCTGATGCTTGCCTTTGGCCGCCACGAGGTCGACTTTTTCTCGGTCATGGCCGCGAGCGCCTTTGTCCAGCTGCTGAGCTCTGCGGTCCCCCTGCCCGGTGGAACTGGTGGCGCTGAGGGCGGCTTTGCATTGTTCTTGGGTCATTTCTTTGGGTCGGCTTCGACCGCCGGCTATCTGCTGTGGCGCCTCATTACGTTTATTGCGCCGACCATTTTGGTTGCGCCCCTGCTGGGACTTAAGAGCGCCCACAACGAGAGCATCCATGCGCGCTGGGATCGTGTGATGCGCAAGCTCGGCCGCACGCCTCAGACGCCCTCTGCGCCCACTATGCCGCACCCCACGAATGCTGTTACCGTTGATCCCAAGAAGCGCGCTCAGAAGGCTTCTGGGACCGCTAAGCCGGCTCATAAAGCCTATGTGCGCCAGACAGGCGATGGTATTCGCGTATCTCCGTCGGCACTCAATAAGAAGAAGCATCCCAAGTCGCAGTAGGGCAGTCGTGCGTTCTTCATGATGCGGGGCATATTTGTGCTGTATGGGGGATAATCCTCTTACGTAGATTATCTCTCATCTGTTGATGAATGCTTGCATATCGAAGGGACACGCCCATGGCAACCAGCAAACCGCGTCTTGATCGTCGCATCATTCGCAGCCGTAATGCCATCCTTTCGGCTTTCGAGCGCCTGCTCATGGAAAAGCCGCTGGCAGACATTACGGTGAGTGCCATCGCGCGCGAGGCCAATGTCGACCGCAAGACCTTTTACGTTCACTTTGGTACGGTTGACGGCCTGCTCGATGCCATTGCCGTCAATGTGGTGGAGATGATTGTCGACTCGGTCGAGAAAACGCTTGCTTCTATGGACGGTGACACCAGCGAGCGCGCTCTTGGCGCGGCGGCGACCTTCTTTAAAACCGTTAATGAGGCACTGTGCAACAACTTAGTGCTCAATCGTCAGCTGATCGAGAATATTCCGCTCGATGATTTCATGGCTCGTCTTCGTGCGCCGCTCGAACATGAGATTGCCGAGCGCGATTTGCTGCCCCAAGGTCTCAAGGACGAGATGTTCGACTACTATCTGGCGTTTTTGCTGTCGGGTATTATCGGTATCTATCGCACGTGGGCACTGTCTGACGGCTCGGTTCCTATCGAGCGCGTCTCTGAGGTCGCCAACGATCTGACTCTCAATGGTCTGTCGAGTCTGGAATCTCGCTTGGATTAGGCCTAGTTGGGCTCGTCGGCGTGGAAATCCCTGTTCACGAGGTTCTCCGGCGCCTTGGAGACCTCGCCGGTGTAGGAGCTGTAGCCTGAGGATCCTTAAAAGAAAGTCCAGTTTATTCTTCCCACTCCAAATGGGAATCCTCCGATGCGCCTTCGCATACTCGCATGACCTCGATACCATGCGAGCGTGCGAACTCGACGAGTTCTGCGTTGCGGGCGTTTATGGTGCCGAAGGCGGAGGGGCACACGATAAGGCGCGCGCAGTGGACGAGGAGCTCTTTGGCGCGGGCTATGGTTTTATCCCCGATCGGCTCGAAGGCGCGCTCGGCCACGCATTCCGTCGCCAGGTCGCGCGCGAGCTCGCAGTCGATGTCCCCTTCGTGCAGAACGCCCGCGTAGAACGCCTTGCCCTGTCGGATGAGCTGGCGAAACACAGCCGACCCCGTACCTGCGCCAGCGATGACGAACGTGTGCGCATCGCCGTGTGGGCGCCCAATTTCCACGCTGCCGAAGCGCTCGTTGAAGGTGCCATGTTTAAGGCCGTAGAGCTCGCCAATCGTCTCGCGCGTGAATATGTCCTCGGGTGCGCCGGCGCGGAAGACCCGGCCGTCCTTCACGCAAATCACCTTGTCGGCGCTTTTCTGCGCGAGCTCGAGTTCGTGGATGGACATGATGATAGCCATATTCCGCGATTTCGCAAGGTGGCGAAGTATTCGCAGCAGGTCGATCTGGTAGCGGATATCGAGATACGACGTGGGCTCGTCGAGCACGAGCACGCGCGGATCCTGCGCGATGGCGCGTGCGAGCATGACGCGCTGGCGTTGCCCGTCGCTTATCTGCATGAAGTCGCGCTCGGCGAGCTCTTCCACATGTGCGGTTTTCATGGCCTCGTCGACCCGACTATGGTCGTCGGGCGAGAGTGTGCCCATTCGCCCGGTGTAGGGATGCCTTCCCGCCTCTACGATATCGCGGCAGGTGAGGAGCTCGGTCCGGGGGCGATCTGTCAGCATAACGGCAAGGTTCCTTGCGAACTCCGCCGTCTTCCATCGGGAAATCTCCCGCCCGTCGAGCTCGATCGCGCCGGCAAGCGGTGCCAGATGGCGTGTGATGGTTTTCAAGATGGTCGACTTGCCCGAGCCGTTCGGCCCGATGAGCGCCACGACGTCGCCCGCGCGAACCTCCAGATCGACGCCTTCGACTACGACCTTCTTGTCGTAGCCCGCCGACAGGTCGCTCATGCGGAAAAGCGGCGCTCCGTCAGCCTGCGTTTCGACCGGGGTTTCGAGGTTCGACTCCGCTCGAAGGAGGCGTTCCGCACGCAGTTCCGCACGAGCCGAAAGTGTCTTCTGGCGCTTTCGTGCGAGCTCAGGACTGTCTAAGCATGGAATGTCCCCTCCGAGCGTTTTGGGCCGCGGCACGAATTCCCCCATCTACCTCACCCGCTTCTTCAGCATGAGTGCGATAACCACCGGCGCGCCGAAGATGGCGGTGACGGCGCTGATGGAAAGCTCGACGGGGGAGAACAGCGTGCGTGCGATCAAATCGCAGCCCGCGCAGAAGATGGCGCCTCCCAAGAAGCACGCAGGAATCACGCGGATGGGCTTCGACGACTTCAGCGCCGACTTAACGAGATGCGGAACCGCGATGCCTACGAACGACACCGGACCAGCGAACGCGGTCACGCAGGCGGAGAGCATGCTTGCTAGAAGGACGAGCACCACGCGGAAGCGTGCGACGTTCACGCCGACGCTTTTTGCGTAGGCTTCTCCCAGCTGGAAGGCGGAAAGGGGCTTCGATATCGCGAATACGCATGCGCTCACGGTGATCACCACGACCGCGATGACCGCGACGTCGTCCCAGCTCGAACCCGAGAAGCTACCCAAAGACCAGTTGTGCAGGTTCACGATGGACTGGTCGTCGGCGAAGGCGATGAGGAAGTTCGTCGCCGCCGAGCAGATGTATCCCACCATGACGCCCGCCACGATGAGCATGGCCATGGAACTTATGCGCCGTGCGATGAGGAGCACGAAGCCGATGGTGATAAGCGATCCCAGAAACGCTGCGGCCACCATGACCGGCGAGGACATGGCCTGGTTCGCGCCCAGAAGCACGATCATCGTAAGCGCGACGACGAACTTTGCGCCCGAGGAGACGCCCAAGATGAACGGGTCGGCGATGGGGTTGTTGAAAAACGTCTGCAGCAGGAACCCGGAGAGCGAAAGTGCCCCGCCGAGAAGTATGGCTGAAAGCACGCGCGGCAGGCGAATCTCCCAGATGACCTGGCTTTCCATGGAATTGGCCGCGCCGCCCGAAAGGATGTCGGGGATGTGGTCTGCGGGCACGAGCACGCTCCCGATGCACAGGTTGGCCCCGACGAGCACGATGAGGGCAACAGCGAGCAGCGCCGTCACGACGCGACACCGCGCGGCGCGCCCCGATTCGTCGTATGCCATGGTAAGCCGGCTTCTCATGGCGCTAGCCGAGCTTCCTCAGATAATGGAAGTCACTCGTGTCATCGCCGGTGAACGCCCCGTGCAGCTCGTCGATAATGTCGGCGGTAGAAGTCATCTGCTGGTACATGTCGGCGCTTGTGACCCAGACGTTGCCGTTCTTCACGGCTTTGAACTGCGACAATAGCGCGTTTTTGCTTACGAAGTCGCTCAAGGTGGCAACCGATTCGTCGATGGTGCCGTTGTAGACTATGATGTCGGCATCCTTCGCCGTCGCATAGAAGCGCTCCATTTCGAGCGTTACTGACGAACCTGACGTCGACGCCGTCTGTGCGTCATCGAGCGCGTAGCTGCCGCCTGCGAGCTCGATCATCTGCGCCACGTAGTCGCCCCTCCGCCGCGTGACGGCGGCCCCGTTCGAGTTAATGTAGAAATACGCCACGGTTTTACCTGACGACGCGAGCCCCGACGTTTGCTCGACGCGGGCCTTCTGCTCGTTGAACAGGTGCGCGGCCTCCTCTTCCTTGTCGAACAGGACGCCGAAAAGCTTAATCCACTCGACGCGTCCGAGTGCTTCGGGCTCGCTCGACGACTGTTCGGTGAGCACGACGAGCCCGAGCTTCTGCAGCTTTTCCTTCACATCGGGCGTGTGGTTGATCATGGTGTTCTCGATGGCGAGCGTGCAGCCTGAGGCCGATATTCGCTCGTAGTCGGGCGCGCTGTACTTGCCGCCGTAGGCGATCGCCCCACTTTCGAGCGCGCTTTTGAAGCCCGCGACCGAGCAATCGTCGGCCTTCGTGCCCGACATTAAGATATTGTCGTTCGCATCGAGCGCGTCGACCAGGCACATCGTCGCCGACGACACGAGGTACACCTTGTCGGCGGGGCGTCTTATGACCGCGATGTCGGAGCTCAACCCGTCAGGTACCTTCGCATCTTGCGGCACCACGAGGAAGCGCTCCCCGTTCGAAACGCAGATAAGCCGCAAGCCGCCTTCGAACTCGTCGACAGTGAAGTGCTTGGCGTATTCAAGCTGAAGCGCCCCCGTCGGCTCCCAGCCGCAGCCCAAATCAGCGTTGTGGAAGTCGGCCGCGGCGCTTGATGCCGTTCCCGCAGGGGAGCCGCCGCTTGCATCGTCGCCCGATTTCTCCTTCATGGTGGATGAGTCGAAGTGGAGCGTGTAGTCGATGGTGTGCGGCGTCGACATGGCGACGGTCTCGGCCGACACGGCGATGTCCTCGTCGAGCGTGACGGGTATCTCGAACGTGGAGTTGCCGCCGTCGTTTACGGGCGCGTAGTCCACGCCGTCGACGGTCATCTTGTCGTAGTTCGAACTCGACCAGGTGATGGTCGCGGTGTAGGTGTCGCCATCCTTCACAATTGTGGTGGGCGAGGCGATGCTTGCGCGCCCTGACCCGCCGGAAAGCGAGACGCTCACAGTGTATTCCTGAGAGCCCGCCGTGGCACCGGTCACGTTCGGGCTCGCACTGCACCCCGCGAAGGGAAGCGCGAGCAGGGCGACGAGAACGCAGGCGATCGCGCGCGCCGCGATGCTGCGGCGCTTCCTGTTTTCCCCCTTGGGAAGAATCGACCGCATGGCGTTACTTCAGTGCGTCGGCGCGCAGATCGACGCCGGCGGATTCGAATACGAGCGTGCGGTCGTACCACCGCTCCCTTTTAATGCTCCACGCGGCGCAGGCGGTGTCCTCGTCGAGCGCATCAACGGGCACGTCGTAGGTGTACTTGCCTTCCGCGTTTTCCACATAGGGGATGAAGTCGGCCTCGCTCGCGGCGGCAGCCTCGTCGCCCGTGCCCATGAAGAGCTTGCCGTAGCCCGTGCCGGAAAGTGTCATCACGCAGTGCATGGAGCCGTTTTCCACGATGAGCTGGGCATCCACAATCCTGAACATGTTCGAGCTGGAATCTACGGTGATCGGATAGGTGCCGTCGGCCACCTTGTCGGCGGTGATGGGGGCAGCGCTTGCGCCCTCGGGCGCATCGGCCGCCTGTTCGGTCTTTTCCTGGGAATCGGCATCGCTTGCCTTTGCGCTGTCGATTGAATTTCCGCCGCAGCCGGCGAGCGAGAACGCGAAAAGCGCCGCCGACAGGGCGAAGGCGAGGGTTTTCTTCAACATGGAGGGGGTTCCTTTCAATCGCTTCGACCGCCCGCGCCGTGCGGTGGGCGGGCGGGATGCGAATGCAACGGGCATGCGCCGTCAGTCGGGGAAGGCGCATGCCCGTTGCACGGGGACGCGACCGGCGCCCCCGTGCGCGGCGAGTTTACAGCTTGGCGATGGCGTCGTCCACGTGCGCGACGTAGATGTCGTCGACCGCGACGTTCTGTCCCAGACCCTGGAGCAGGCACGTCACTTCGAAGCCGGCAGCCACGAACTTCGCAGCCCAGCTGTCGGGGTCGGTCTCGTCTGCCATGTCGTTGTTCGCGTGGTCGCCCGCGACCACCATGAACGGCGCGAGCACGGCCTTCTTGTAGCCTGCGGCGCTCGCGGCGGCGATAACATCCTCGCAGGTCGGTTCAGCCTCGACGGTGCCGACGAAGAACTGCGTCAAGCCCTCGTTCTTAAACACTTCCTGCATCTTGGCATAGTCGGCGTTGGAATCGGCTTCGGTGCCGTGGCCCATGAGGCACAGCGCCGTCTTGCCGTCGTCGAAGGACGCCATGTTCTCCTTAATGGCTGCGGCCACCTTCTTGTAGTCGTCGTCGGAGGTGAGCAGCGGGTCGCCGAGCGAGATTTTGTCGAACTTGTCGGCGTACTTGTCGAGCTCGTCTTTCACGTCGGTGTATTCCAGGCCACCCATGAGATGCGTCGGCTGCACGACGATTTCCTTCACGCCGTCTTCCACGCAGCGGTCGAGCGCCTCGGTCATGTTGTCGATCGTGATGCCGTCGCGCTTCTTCAGCTTGTCGATGATGATCTGCGCGGTGAAGGCGCGGCGGATGTCGTAGTCCTGCCAGTACTTCTCGCGGATAGCGTCTTCGATGGCGCCGATGGTGATGTGGCGCGAGTCGTTGTAGCTCGTGCCGAAGCTCGTGACGAGGATGACCGGCTTCACGGCCTTCTCCTTTTCACTCGATTTCTCGGAACTCGCGGAGGTGCTGGAGCAGCCCGCGAGCGCGACTCCGGCGAGCGCGACGACTCCGGTTGCTGCGGCGCCCATGAAGCCGCGGCGTGACATCTGGTCGGACATGGTTTTTCCTTTCCTCGGTTTGCCGGTCCCCCGGCGACAGTTGCTTGTCGGCACAAGCGAAAGAAAAGCGCACCCCTCGGGGTTCACAAGGAGCTAACGCCACGGCGATGCCGTGAGGAAAAGGCGAAGCAGTCTGGCTTGGGGCGCGAGGCGGTTCGCCCGCGCGTCCTATACAGTAATGTCCCTTGCCCAGGATTCCCACCTGGTTCCCTCCGCAAGCCAGCGCAGGCTGTGCGGGCGCCGCGCCGGTCATTTCCTTTTATCCGATTGTCATATGCTCGTTGCCGAAACTTTTACTATGATAGTGGGCACTTGTGAACGTGTCAAAGCCAGGGCGGGCGGCATTGCGCCTCCTGCCTGCGTATTTGCGCCGATTGCCGCCGCAGACGCCGTGTTTTGCCCGCTGCGCGAAGGGCGGCGTAAACGGTTGCGATGAGAAACGGGAAGGGAAGGCTCGGATGATTCATATCGTTGGCGCAGGCTCGGGCGCCGCCGACCTTATCACGCTGCGCGGGGCGCGCCTTCTGCGCGCGGCCGACGTGGTCGTTTGGGCGGGAAGCCTTGTGAACCCCGAGCTGCTCGCTGAGTGCAAGGAATCCTGCATCGTCTACGACAGCGCGCACATGACCTTGGAGGAAGTGCTCGACGTGATGTGCGCGGCAGATGCGCGGGGCGAGGAAGTGGTGCGCCTGCACACGGGCGACCCGTGCCTGTACGGCGCCATCCAGGAGCAGATGGACGCGCTCGACGCGCGCGGCGTGGACTACGAGGTGGTGCCCGGCGTGTCGAGCTTTTGCGGTGCCGCGGCGGCACTTCGCCAGGAATACACGCTGCCGGGAATCAGCCAGTCGGTCGTGATCACGCGGCTTTCCGGACGCACCCCCATGCCCGCGGGCGAGGGCATGCGCATCATGGCGGAAAGCGGCTCGACTATGGTCATCTTCCTGAGCTCGGGTATGCTTGCCGAGCTTTCCGCCGAGCTTTTGGCCGCGGGCCGCAACTCCGACGAGCCGGCGGCGCTCGTGTACAAGGCGACCTGGCCTGAGGAGCGCGTGGTGCGCTGCACAGTGGGCACGCTCGCCGATGCGGGCGCGCGAGAGGGCATCGACCGCACGGCGCTCGTGGTGGTGGGCCGCGTGCTCGGAGCTCGCGGCGGGCTTGCGCACGACGGCGCGCAAGCGGAGTCGTACGAGCGCAGCAAGCTTTACGACCCTTCGTTTGCCACGGGGTATCGGAAGGCGAGCAGCTAGCGTGGCCTTCGAGCACTACATATATACCGGGACGACCCGCCTGCGCTGCGGCTATACCACGGGGAGCTGCGCCGCGCTCGCGGCGAAGGCGGCCTGCGAGATGCTCTTGTCACGAAAGCCCGTCGGCCGCGTGTCGATCGTCACCCCCGGCGGGCTGCCCGTCGAGACGGACGTGGTCGATGCATACATCGGCGAGGGGTGCGCCCAGTGCGCCGTGCGAAAGGATGCAGGCGACGACGCCGATGTGACCGACGGCGTGCTCGTGTACGCGCGCGTGGAACATGCGGGGTCGGGCACGGGTACTGCGGGCAGCAAGGACGTGCCCGCGCACGAATCGGAAGTTTCCGTCGATGGCGGCGTGGGCGTGGGGCGCGTGACGTTGCCCGGGCTCGAGCAGCCGGTGGGGGCGGCCGCCATCAACGCGACGCCGCGCGCGATGATTACTTCGGCGGTGCGTGAGGTGTGCGCCGCGCACGGCTTTTCTGGAAACATTGCTGTGACGATTTCGGTACCCGAGGGTGTGGCCCTTGCCGAAAAGACCTTCAACCCGCACCTGGGGATAGAGGACGGCATCTCCATCCTGGGAACGACGGGCATCGTCGAGCCGCGCAGCCTCGCTGCCTTGCGTGACAGCATCGAGCTCGAGATTCGGCAGCATGCGGCTATGGGGCGGCGCGGAGTCGTGCTCACGCCCGGCAACTACGGCGGGCAGTTCATCTCGGGGCATTTCCACCTAAACGGTGCGCCGGTGGTCTTCATCTCCAACTTTGTGGGCGATGCGATTGATTGCTGCGTTCGCGAGGGATTCACCAATGTCCTTCTTGTGGGACACATCGGCAAGCTGGTGAAGGTCGCTGGCGGCATCATGGACACCCATTCGCGTACCGCCGACTGCCGCGCGGAGATTCTGGCCGCCCACGCGGCCTTGGCCGGCGCGGGCGCGAAGACCGTGCGCGAGATCATGTCGTCGGTCACGACCGCGGCGGCGCTCGAGGTAATCGAGGCCGCCGGCGTGTGGGACGCTGCGCGCGCTTCGCTCGCTGCGGCAATCGAGGACAGGTTGCGCCGTCGCGCGGCGGGCGCATGCGACATCGCCGCGGTCGTGTTCGACGCCGAGCGCCGCGAGCTTTTCCGCACGTCGGGCGCCGATGCAGTCATCGGGGAATTGGGGGCGACCTATGAGTAAAGGCGTGCTGTACGGGGTAGGCCGCGCAATCGGCTGGCCGGGGACGAAGGTGGTCATGAAGGCGCGCCGCTCGCTTGCGGACATGAAGCGCATCCTTCGCGAGGAGGGCGCCTTCGACGGTGCCGAGCTCGTAGAGGACTGTGGGCTTCCGGGCGAGCGCGTGTACCGCTCGCTCGACGATGTGCCCGATCGGGGCAGCTACTTCTCGACGATGGTGGTGCGCTAGATGAGGGTTTCCTGCATAGCGTTCACTGAGAGGGGGTATGCGTTGGCGGAGCGCACCGCACGCGCGCTTTCCGATTGCGCGCAGACAGGTGAAGATGACCCTGGCTGGGACGTTTCCGTTTCGCGCGGGTTCGGCGAGGGGAAGGTCGACCTGCGCGCATGGACGGCGCTCGCGTGGGAAGCGTCGGACGCGCTTCTGTTCGTGGGCGCGGCGGGCATCGCCGTGCGGGCGATCGCGCCGCATGTCGCCTCGAAGGCAAACGATCCCGCGGTTGTGGCGATCGACGAGGCGGGGCGCTTTGCCGTCCCGCTTTTGTCGGGGCATTTGGGCGGTGCGAACGAGCTTGCGCAAACTGTGGCACGCGCGGCAGGGGCCATCCCCGTCATCACCACGGCGACCGACGTCCGCGGCGTGTGGGCGGTGGATACGTGGGCGCGCTGTGCGGGGCTCCCCGTTTCGAATCCCGAGGCCATCAAGCGAGTGTCGGCGCGGCTGCTTTCTGGCGGGCGCGTGGCGCTCTATTCCGACATGCCGATTTCGGGACAACCGCCTGAGGGAGTTGACATTGCGTCCGACCGCGCTCGGGCCGATATCGTCGTGTCGCCGTTTGCTGGCGCGAATGAAGGTGCGTCCGTTCGCGTGGCGGAGACAACGGGCAAGGTCGTGCCCGCCGGTGAGACGGGGAAGCCGGCGGGCGTGCGGGCGCAGGCGCCTGCGCCCGAGCCGCTTCGCCTTGTCGTGCCCTGCATCGTTGCGGGCATAGGGTGCCGTCGCGGTGCGTGCGCCGAAGCGATCGAGGAGGCGTTTCTTCTCGCGTGCGGGCAGGCGGGTATCTCGCCTTCGGCCGTGCGCAAGGCGGCGACGATTGACGTGAAGGCGCACGAGGAGGGTCTGCTCGCCTTCTGCCGCGCGCGCAATAATCCGCTTGCGACGTATTCCGCAGATGAGTTGTCGCAAGTCGAAGGCAGCGTTTCGCCATCTGATTTCGTGCGCGCGACGGTGGGGGTTGACAACGTGTGCGAGCGCGCGGCGCTCGCGGACGGGGGCAAACTTATCTTCCCGAAGCTCGCTCATGGCGGCGTGACCGTCGCGTTTTCCAAAGTATCTATCGAACTTTCGTTTAAGGAGCGGTGATGGGAAAGCTCTTCGTGGTGGGGATCGGCCCGGGCGGCCCCGACGGCATGACGATTGCGGCTCGGCGCGCGCTCGAGGCGGCCGACATCGTTGTTGGGTACACGAAATACGTGGAGCTCGCGCTCGCCGCCGTGCCCGACGCGGCGCATCTCGCGACGCCGATGATGCACGAGGTCGAACGATGCCGCCTGGCGCTTTCGCGCGCGCAGAGCGGAGAAGCCGTGGCGCTCGTGTGCAGCGGTGACGCGGGCGTGTACGGCATGGCGAGCCCCGTGCTGGAGCTTGCGGAGGACTACCCCGATGTAGACGTGGAAGTTATCGCCGGGGCCACCGCGGCTCAGAGCGGGTCGGCGGTGCTCGGCGCCCCGCTTGCCCACGACTTCGCGGTCGTGTCGCTCTCCGACCTGCTCACGCCATGGGAGGTCATCGAGCGCAGGCTCGCCGCCGTGGCGAGCGCCGACTTCTGCATCTGTTTGTACAACCCGCGCAGCAGAAAGCGCGCCGACAGGCTCTCACGCGCGGCGAAGATTATGCTCGAATGGAAGGCCCCCGACACGCTCTGCGGCTGGGTACGCAACATCGGGCGCGAGGGGCAGCAGTCGGGCATGTGTAGGCTCTCTGAGCTGGGGGAGATCGACGCCGACATGTTCACCACCGTGTTCGTCGGCAACGCGAACACGAAGCTCGTAGGCGGCCGTATGGTCACGCCGCGCGGGTATCGGGAGATTCCATGCGAAAGGTAACGATCATCGGGGCGGGGCCCGGAAACCCCGACTTGCTCTCGCGCGCGGCGCTCGACGCTATCGACTTCGCCGACGTGGTCATCGGCGCTCATCGCGCGCTTGCCGGCATCGACGTGCCGCCCGACGTGGTGAGATGCGAGCTTGTGAAGACGGCGGACATCGTCGCCGCGCTCACCGATGCGGCGTCGTGGCGGCGCGCCGTGGTCGTGATGACGGGCGATGTGGGGCTGTTCAGCGGCGCGCGCCGCCTGGTGGAGGCGCTCTCCGGCGACGCGCAGGTGGACGTGCGCGTCGTTCCCGGCATAAGCTCAGCGTCTTATCTCGCCGCGCGCCTCGCGCGTCCATGGCAGGATTGGCGCTTCGCGAGCGCTCACGGCGTGGCGTGCGACATCGTGGCCGAGGCCGAGCGCGCAGGTGAGCTCTTTCTCGTCACGTCGGGCGGGGAAGACCCCTCGCGGCTTTCGGGCGAGCTTGTGCAGGCGGGCTTCGGGGATGCGCGCGTGACGGTGGCCGAGCGCCTGTCGTACCCCGACGAGCGCATCACCTGCGCGACCGCAAGTGAAATCGCAGGTCAGACGTTCGACGACTTGAACGTGATGCTTATCGAGTTCGCATCCCGCGCCGCGAGTTCCCGCTGGCCGTACGCTTCCTCGGGCATTCCCGACGAGCTCTTCATCCGCGGCGACGTTCCCATGACCAAGCAGGAGGTGCGCGCAGTCGCGCTCGCGAAGCTGCGCCTTACCGCTACCGACACCGTGTGGGACGTCGGAGCCGGCACGGGGAGCGTGTCGATCGAGGCGGCGCTCGTCGCGCGAGCGGGGTCGGTATGGGCGGTCGAGCGCAACGCGGCCGGCGTGCGGCTCATCCGAGAGAACGCGGATGCATTCGGGTGCGGCAACGTGCATGCGGTCCCCGGTGTCGCCCCCGAAGCGCTCGCGAAACTGCCCGTTCCCGACGCTGTGTTCGTCGGCGGGAGCGCGGGCGAGCTTCCCTCCATCGTGGAGGCAGCGCTCGAGAAGAACTCGCAGGTTCGCCTGTGCGTGCCATGCGTCACCGTTGAGACGCTCACCGAGGCGTGCGCGCTCCTCTCGGGTTCGCGCTTTAAGGGGTTCGAGGCGTGCCAGGTGTCGGCCGCCCGCGCCGAGGCTGTAGGCTCGCACCATCTTATGAAGGCGCAAAACCCCGTGTTCCTCGTCAGCGCGCGTGGTGCAGGTGGGGAAGGCGGCGCCCGGTGAGCACGTCCATCCCGCGCTTCATGGTCGCTGCGCCCTCGAGTGGGAGCGGCAAGACGGTCGTAACGTGCGCGCTCCTGCGCGCGTTCGCGCGCCGCGGCCTTGCATGCGCGGCCTTCAAATGCGGCCCCGACTACATTGACCCGCTCTTTCATCGCCGCGTCGTGGGTGCGCGCTCGGGCAACTTAGACGGCTTCTTCACCGACGCCCCGACGCTGCGCGCCCTGCTCGCACGCGGCGCCGCGGGCGCGGATGTCGCGGTGCTCGAGGGGGTCATGGGCTTCTACGACGGCATGGCGCCCGGCGTGGCCGACGCGAGCAGCTACCAGGTTGCGCGCGACACGGAAACGCCGGTCGTTTTAGTGGTGAACGGGCGCGGGGCGTCTTTATCGCTCGCCGCCGTAATCCGCGGCATCGCCGAGTTCCTGCCTTGTGCGAACGTGCGCGGCGTCGTGCTGAACAAGACGAGCGCCGCTGCCTGCGCCTACGCGGCGCCTGCGATCGAGAAGCACACGGGCGTCGCGGTTTTGGGTAATATTCCCGCCGACGAGGCGTTCTCGCTCGAAAGCCGGCATCTGGGGCTTGTGACCGCCGACGAAGTCAAGCAGCTCTCCGCGCGCATCGACAAGATGGCCGAGCTGGTGGAAAAGAGCGTCAACGTCGACCGCTTGCTTGAAATAGCGGCGACGGCACCCGATATCTGCGAGGAACCTTATCGGTTGGAGCCGATCGCGGGAGCGCGGCCCATCGTCGCCGTCGCGCGTGACGAGGCGTTCTCGTTTTACTACGAGGAGAACCTGCGCGCGCTCGAGGACCTGGGTTGCGAGCTGGCCTTTTTCAGCCCCCTGTGTGATAGCGAGTTGCCCCGGGGGACAAGCGCCCTCTATCTGGGGGGCGGCTACCCGGAGCTCCATGCGCGGCAGCTCTCCGAGAACGCGCCGATGCGCGAGGCGGTGCGGCGCGCGGTGGAATCTGGCATGCCGACGGTCGCCGAATGCGGTGGGTTTCTGTATCTGCAGCGCGAAATCGCCGATAGCGAGGGGCGGCGCTGGCCTGTTGCGGGCGCCCTTGAGGGCGTAAGCGAGAACGGGGGAAGGCTGTCCCATTTCGGGTACGTGGAGCTCACTTCTCAACGCGACGGGCTCTACGGGCCGCGCGGCACACGCATCCGCGCGCACGAGTTCCACTACTGGCAGTCCACCTGCCCGGGCGGCGACTTCTGGGCGCAGAAGCCCCGGCGCGACAAGGGCTGGCCGTGCATGACGACCACCCCGTCCCTGGTTGCGGGCTTCCCGCATGTGTACTATCCTGCGAACCCCGACGTTGCGCGCGCGTTCGCGTCTGCCGCAGCGTCGTTCGCAGAGAGGAGACGGCATGGCTGAAGCAACCGAAACCGCGCTTGCCTGCATCCGCGAGGAAGTCGAGCGCGCGTTCTCGTCGGCGCCGGGCGCCGTGCTCGAAGCCGCGCTCTCCCGGATTGCGCCCGCAGACGAGTGCGCCCGCGCCGCCGCGTACGCCGCGTGGGACTCCATCGCGCACCCCTTGGGGGGATTGGGCGACTTTGAAGACGCCGTCGCGTGTATCGCCGCAGCTCAGGGGAGCGCCGAGGTGGTCGAGTTTCCCCGTGCGCTCGCGGTATTCTTCTCCGACAACGGGGTCGTTGCCGAAGGCGTGTCGCAAAGCGGGCAAGACGTGACGCGAGTCGTCGCGCGCAACATGTGCGAGGGGGCCACGAGCGCCTGCCGCATGGCGGCGTTCGCGGGTGCCGAGGTCGTGCCCGTCGACGTGGGTATGGCCTGGGGCATAGAAGACGCGCGCATGGTGCGCGCGAACGTGCGGCGGGGGAGCGGCAACATCGCGTACGGCCCCGCTATGTCTCGCGATGGGGCCGTGCGCGCGATCGAGGTCGGAATCGCCGTCGCGTGCGGGCTTGCCCGCGCCGGCGTGCGCCTTCTCGCCGCGGGCGAGATGGGCATCGGCAACACGACCACCTCGGCGGCGGTGGCCGCAGTGCTCCTCCGGACGGACGCGCGGAGTCTCGTCGGGCGCGGCGCGGGGCTCTCGGACGCCTCGCTCGCGCGCAAGCGCGACGTGGTCGAGCGCGCTATCGACGCGAACTCGCCCGATCCCGCCGACCCGATCGACGTGCTCTCGAAGGTGGGCGGCTTCGACATCGCGGCGATGTGCGGTTTCTACCTGGGGGCCGCGGCCTCGAAGGCGCCGGCGCTCCTCGACGGGGTCATATCCTGCACGGCGGCCCTGTGCGCGGCGCGCCTGTGCCCCAACGCCTTGGGTTACCTCGTGGGCACCCACACATCATGCGAACCCGCAAGCCAGGAGCTCCTTCGCGAGCTCGGCATAAAGGCACCCCTCGACGCAGGCATGCACTTGGGCGAGGGCGCGGGCGCCATGGCGTATCTGCCCCTTCTGGATTCGGCGCTGCGCGTGTACCGGGATGGGAAGACGTTCACGGCGACTGGCATGGCTGCTTACGAGCATTTCGAGGCCGGGAAATGACGGTAACGCTCGTCATCGGCGCCGCCGCGAGCGGCAAGAGCGCCTACGCCGAGTCCCTGTGCCTCGGGCACGACGGACCCCGCGTGTACCTGGCAACGATGGAGCCCTTCGGGGAAGAGGGCGCCCGCCGCATCGCGCGCCATCGGGCGCTGCGCGAGGGCAAGGGGTTTTCCACCCTCGAGCGCACGCGTGACGTGGGCGCCGCAGTGTCCGGGCTTCCGCGCGGCTGCACGCTTCTTTTGGAGGACGTGGGCAACCTGGTTGCGAACGAGCTTTTCGCGGAAGGCGGCTTGTCCCCACGTGACCCCGACGCTGCGGCGCGCGAGGTGCTCGGAGGCATCGAACGGCTCGCTCAGGCCGCTGCGTATACGGTGGTGGTCTCCGTCGACGTGTTCGCCGATGGGATGCGCTACGATGAGGGGACCGAGGCATGGAGGCGCGCGCTTGCGCGCGTGAACGCGGGCGTGGCGGCGCTGGCCGACCGCGCAGTCGAAGTGGTGTGCGGGATTCCCGTGTGGATGAAAGGCGAAGGGCCTACAAGGTGAAGATAGCAGAGGCAATCGGCGCGGCGTTCGGAACGTTCTCGCGCATCCCCGTCCCGAAATCGACCTGGACCGATTTCGGATCAACCCATGCGCTTGCCGCGTTTCCCCTGGTGGGCGTTGCGGAAGGCTTCCTCATGACGGCGTGGGGGTACATGGCGAACCTGTTCGGCGTGCCCGCGACCATCGTCGCGGCTGTGCTCGTGGTGCTGCCTGTGGCGGTGACGGGAGGCATCCACCTAGACGGGCTCTGCGACACCTCCGATGCGCTTGCAAGTTGGGCCCCACGCGAGCGAAAGCTCGAGATCATGCACGACCCGCGGGCGGGCGCCTTCGGGGTCATCGGTGTTGTCGTGTACCTTATTCTGCAGTTTTCCCTGTTCACCGCGCTGCCGCTTACGGCGGGGACGTTCCTTGCGCTTCTGTGCTCGCTCGTGTTCTCCCGCGCGCTTTCGGGGCTCGCCGTTGAATGTTGGCCTGCCGCGCGGGCGGACGGCATGGCCGCGGGACTCTCGCCTTCGAAGAAGCGCGCGGCGATCGTCGTGCCGCTTTGCGCTTTCGCTGCGGCTTCGGCTGCAGGGATGGTCGCGTGCGCTCGGGCCGTCGGCGCCCTTATGGCGGTGGCGGGGCTTTTGGCGCTCGCGTGGTATCGCCATGTTGCCCTGTCCCGCTTCGGCGGGGTGACGGGGGATTTGGCCGGATGGTTTCTGCAATGGGCCGAGCTCGCGATGCTTGCCATGCTGGTGGCGGGGGGCATGCTCCTATGATGCTCGTGGTAGGTGGCGCGCATTCGGGGAAGAGGACCTTCGTGCGCGAAAAGCTCGGGTTCGCGGCGGACGATTTCGTCGACGCGGCGCAGCTTGCGGAGGGTGTCGTGCCCGCGGTTTTTGCCGGCCGTGTCGCGTACCGTGCTGAGGAACTCGTACGCACGCTCGACGCTGACCGGGCGCTCGAGCGGCTGATTGGCTTCGACGCAGTGATTCTGACCTTGGTCGGCTCGGGGGTCGTCCCTATGCGTGCGGAAGACGCCCAATGGCGCGAGCGCGCGGGGCGCCTGGGATGCGCGCTCGCTGCGCGCGCCGACGTCGTCGTGCGCATGACGTGCGGGATTCCCCAGGTCATCAAAGGAAACCTTGCCGATGCGCCTCGAGGGACGCTGGGCGCGGGCGCGCCTTTGGAAGTCATCTTCGTGCGCCATGGTGCCACGGCGGGCACGGAAGACCATCGCTACAGCGGGGCGGGCACCGACGAGCCCCTGTCGAGCGCGGGCGAGCGCGCTTTGCGCGACCTCGCGTGCGATCGTGACGTGTTCCGTGTTATCACGAGCGGCATGGCCCGCACCGACCAGACGGCACGCATTCTCTTCCCGAACGCGGAGCTTATGGCGTGCCCCGGTCTGCGCGAGATAGATTTCGGCGACTTCGAGGGGCGAAGCGCCGCCGAACTTAAAGAGGATGCGCGTTACCGCGCCTGGGTAGACTCCTGGTGTGAGACGCGCTGCCCGCATGGCGAGGGCAAGAGCGATTTCACCCGCCGCGTCGTCGCGGCGTTTCGGGAGGCGTGCGAATCGGAGCGCGCCCAGGGGGGTGGGCGCGCCGTCTTCGTCGTTCACGCGGGTACCGTGAAAGCGCTGCTCTCCGAGCTAGCTGTCCCGAAAATGGGATACTTCGACGTGCATACCGAGCCGGGTGGTGCATGGGCCGCCACCTGGGATGGGCGCTGCCTTCGCGACGTTCGCCCCGCTTCGGGGGGCGATGCCCGGTGATGACGATTCTTGCCGTCGCCGCCGGGTTCGCGGCCGACCTTGCCTTCGGCGACCCGCGCTGGCTTCCCCATCCCGTCGTCGCCATGGGGCGCGCGATCACGTGGGCCGAAGGCCGCCTGCGGGGCGCATTCCCGCAAACGTCCGCGGGCACGCGCGCCGCAGGGCTTGTGCTCGCCGTGGCGCTTCCGCTTGCGTGTGGGCTTTTGACCTGGGGAATCCTGCATCTTTGCGGCATGGTTCACTCCGGCTTGCGCTTCGTGGCCGAGGCATGGGCAAGCTATCAGATTCTCGCGGCATGCGAGCTTCGCCGCCAGAGCCTGGCCGTGGCCCGCGCGTTCTCGAAGGGCGGCCTTGTCGCGGCTCGCGAAGCCGTCGGGCTCATCGTGGGACGCGACACGTCTGTTCTCGACGAGCAGGGCGTTGCGCGCGCCGCCGTGGAAACGGTGGCGGAGAACGCGAGCGACGGCGTCATCGCGCCGCTTTTCTACCTTATGATCGGGGGTGCGCCCTTGGGCATGGCGTACAAGGCGGTGAACACGCTCGACAGCATGGTGGGCTACAAAAATGAGCGCTACATCGACTTCGGCTGCGCCTCGGCGCGCCTCGACGATGCGGTGAACTGGATTCCCTCGCGCTTATCGGCCCTGCTCATGATCGCCGTGTGCCCGATCGTCGGGCTCGACGCGCGCGGGGCGGCGCGCATCTGGCGCCGCGACAGGCGTCGCCATGCGAGCCCCAACTCGGCGCAGACCGAGTCAGCGTGCGCGGGCGCGCTCGGGCTGCGCCTGGCGGGACCCGCGGTGTATTTCGGCAAGCTCGTTGAGAAACCGACGATAGGCGACGCGTCCCGCGAAATCGAGTGGGGCGACATCGCACGGGCGACAAGGCTCATGCTCGCCGCGTCCGTATGCGCGCTCGTCGTCTTCGGCGCCGCGCGCGCGGCGGTCGTGCTCGCCGTGGGGGCGATGGCATGAGGGAAGACCACGCCGCGCCCCAGGCTGCCGGGGGAATCCTGCGCGCCCGTACGCATGGGGGCAGCTCGCAATCGCTCGGCATCGCTTGCGAAGGGGGCGCCTCCGACCTCATTGACTTCTCGGTGAACGTGAATCCGGCAGGCCCCTCGCCGCGCGCCGTCGCCGCAGCTTGCAAGGCGCTTTCTCGAATCGACGCCTACCCCGATAGGGAAAGCCTCGCACTCGTTCGCGCCCTAGGGCGCGCCCAGGGCATTCCCGAAGATACTATCGTCTGCGGCGCGGGCGCGTCTGACATCATCTGGCGGCTCGCCGCGGCGGTACGCCCGAAACGCATCGTCGTGTGCGCGCCGACGTTCTCTGAATATGCGGAGGCGGCATCGTACTACGGTGCATGCGTGCAGGAGTTCCCGCTCTCCGAGGCGGATGACTTCGACGTGCCCGCCTCCTTCGCCCGCGCGATCGAGGGGCCGGGAGACGTGGCGTACCTCTGCAATCCGAACAACCCGACGGGGCGCCTCGTCGACCCCCGCGTGATCGATGCCGCGGCTTGTCGCTGCGAGCAGGTGGGCGCGCTGCTCGTCGTGGACGAGTGCTTCCTCGGATTTGCGCCCGACGCCCGCGAAAGGAGCGTGGCCGCACGCGCCGCGTGTTCGCACCATGTGGCCGTGCTCTCCGCGTTCACCAAGCTCTACGGAATGGCAGGGTTGCGGTTGGGGTATCTGATCAGCGGAAACGCCCAACTCATCGAGGGGATTCGTCGGGCGGGGCAGGCGTGGCCCGTCTCCTCGGTCGCCGAGGCCGCGGGCATCGCCGCCCTGGAAGACGTCGAATACGTTTCGCGCACGCGCGATGTATTGGCGGGCGAGCGAGCGTGGCTTTCCCACGAGCTCTCCTCGCTCGGGCTTTCCGTCGTGCCGTCGGATGCGAACTTCCTTTTAGTCCGCACGCCGGCGAAAGACATCCCCGAGCGCCTGTATAAACAGGGGGTTTTGGTCCGCACGTGCGACTCGTTTTCGATACTGTCCCGTTTCTGGTGCCGCGTCGCCGTGCGCACGCACAAGGAGAATGCCCGGCTTGCGATGGCGTTCAGCCGCGCGCTTCGGGCGGAAGGCGCATCGGGCGAAGGCGAACCCGACGAACGGGGCGGCGCTTCTTGCAGCGGCGCTATGGCGGGCGCGGATGGCCGAGGCTCGGCGAAGGAGGTCGATACCCGTGGGTAGGGCGAAGCCCATCATGATCCAGGGCACCATGTCGAACGCGGGGAAGAGCCTGCTTGCGGCGGGGCTGTGCCGTGTGCTTTCGCAGGACGGCCTGCGCGTGGCTCCCTTCAAGAGCCAGAACATGGCGCTCAACAGCGGTGTCACGGCCGACGGGCTCGAGATGGGGCGCGCTCAGATCATGCAGGCCGAGGCGTGCGGCATCGCGCCCGACGTGCGCATGAACCCCATCCTGCTCAAGCCCGAAAGCGATCACCGAAGCCAGCTCATCGTGGCCGGCAAGGCGCAGGGAGCCTTCGCTGCGAGGGACTACTTCGCGCGAAAGAAGGCGCTCATGCCGCAGATTTTGGAGGCGTTCGATTCGCTCGCGGAGGAAAACGACGTCATCGTCATCGAGGGCGCCGGCAGTCCCGTCGAAATCAACCTTGCCGAAAACGACATCGTCAACATGGGGCTCGCGCGCGCCGTGTCCTCCCCCGTGCTGCTCGCGGGCGACATCGACCCAGGCGGGGTGTTTGCCCAGCTCTACGGCACGGTCGCGCTCCTTGCGCCCGAGGACCGCGCGCTTTTGCGGGGGCTTATGGTGAACAAGTTCCGCGGCGATGTGGAAATCCTGCGTCCGGGTTTGGCTCCGCTCGAGAAAATGTGCGGGGTTCCCGTCGTGGGGGTCGTGCCGTATCTTACGCTCGACCTGGACGACGAGGACTCGCTCGCGCCGCGCCTAACTGCCCGCGAGGCGCGCGGCGTCATCGACGTCGCCGTCGTGCGCCTTCCGCATTTGTCGAACTTCACCGACTTCGACCCGCTTTCGCGCGTGCCCGGCATGGGCGTGCGCTACGTTTCCTCGACGACCGATCTGGGCCGACCCGACCTGGTGGTGCTTCCCGGCTCGAAGTCCACGGTCGACGACGCGCGCTGGCTTGCGGCTAGCGGCATCGGAGCCTGTGTACGCGCGCTTTCGGGCGCGGGCACGCCGGTGCTCGGCATATGCGGAGGCTACCAGCTTTTGGGAGACGAGCTTTCGGACCCGCACGGCAGGGAAGGCGCTGGCACCGCGCGCGGGCTCGGGCTCATCCCTGCAAGTACGGTGTTCAAGGAGGAAAAGCGCCTCGCCCAGTCGGAGCTGCGCATCACGGGCGCCCAAGGCGCGTTCTCGGTGTGGAACGGCATGACGGCGCGTGGGTACGAGATTCACGACGGCGAAACGACCGTCTCCTGCGCCCCTGCGGGCACGATTGGCGGCAAACCAGAAGGCGCGGCCTGCGGAAACGTGTTCGGAACCTATCTCCACGGCCTGTTCGACGAACCGGGGGTGGCGCTCGCCCTCGCGCGCTCGCTCGCGCGCATGCGCGGCCTGCCCGAGAGCGTCGTGGGTGCTGCGGGCGCGGCGTCCGCGGCCGATCACCGTGCGCGCGAGTTCGACCGCCTGGCCGACGTCGTGCGCGGAGCGCTCGACATGGAGTATGTCTACCGCATTATCGAGGAGGGCGTATGATTCACGTGTATCATGGCGACGGCAAAGGCAAGACCACGGCGGCGATGGGCCTCGCCCTTCGCATGCTCGCCGCAGGCCGCCGCGTCGTCGTCGTGCAGTTCCTGAAAGACGGCGAAAGCGGGGAGGCGCGCCTGCTCGCCGAGCATTTCGGCGTGCCCGTGTTCGCGGGGAAGGTGTCGGACAAGTTTACCTGGTCGATGTCGTCGGAAGAACTTGCCGCTACGTGCGAGCTGCACGATGGGAACCTCGCTTCCGCGCTTGCCGAGCTCGAGGGCGCGCAGGAGGGGCTGCTCGTGCTCGACGAGGCGCTCGATGCGCTTTCGAAGGGGCTTGTCGACGAGGCGCTCGTGGACCGCGCGCTCGATATGTCCGCGCGCGGCGTCGAAGTAGCGCTCACCGGGCGCGCGCCTTCCCGCAAAATCGCGGAGAAGGCCGACTACATAACCGAGATGCGGTGCGAGAAACACCCCTACGAGCAGGGGATATGTGCAAGGGAAGGAGTGGAGTACTAGATGGATTCCAAGGAGATGGCGCCCGGCGACATCGAGCGGCGCAGCTTTGAGATCATCACCGAAGAGCTCGGCGGCCGCACGTTCCCGCCGCTCGAAGAACCCGTCGTGAAGCGCGTCATCCACACCACTGCCGACTTCTCGTACGCCGATTCCCTCGTTTTCACTCATGACGCCGCGCACTGTGCGCTCGACGCACTGCGCGCAGGGGCCACGGTGCTCACCGATACGAACATGGCGCTCGCAGGCATAAGCAAGCCTGCGCTCGCGAAGCTCGGCTGCCAGGCCGTGTGCTTTATGGCCGACCCGGATGTCGCCGCAACGGCGCGCGCCGCGGGCACGACTCGCGCCGTTGCGAGCATGGACAAAGCTTGCGGCATCGAGGGTCCGCTCATCGTGGCCGTCGGCAACGCTCCCACAGCACTTCTGCGCCTCGCCGAGCTCATGGACGAGGGGAAGATCGCGCCCGCGCTCGTCGTTGGGGTGCCGGTCGGGTTTGTGAACGTGGTCGAGGCGAAAGAGGAGCTACTCGCGCGACGCGTGCCGGCCATCGTCGCGAGGGGTCGCAAGGGCGGCTCGACCGTGGCGGCCGCCATTATGAACGCGCTGCTCTACCAGATCACGCGCCCAGGCGGCCCGAAGTGACGGCGCCCGCATCCGCGCCGGCGCTGCGCATCTTCGCCGGCACCACCGAGGGCCGCCTCCTGTGCGAATGGGCGAGCGGGGCGGGAATCCCCGCCCGTGCCTACGCGGCAACCGAGTACGGAGGCGAGCTTTTGGGCGAGCTTCCGGGCATCGAGGTGCATGCGGGTAGGCTCGACGAGGCCGACATGGAGCGTGAGCTTTCCGACGCGCGCATCGTCGTCGACGCCACGCACCCCTTCGCTACGCTCGCAAACGGCAACATCCGGGCCGCTTCGCTCGCCGTGGGTGCACGATGCCTGCGCCTTACGCGCCCGGTCGAGGCGCTGCCCAAAGGCGTCGTGTCGGTCGCGTCGATCGCCTGCGCGGCGCGCTTTCTCTCCGAGAACCCGGGTCGCGCGCTTCTCACGACGGGGAGCAAGGAGCTTGCTCCCTACACGCGCGTCGCCGATTTCGCGGAGCGCTTCTTCGTGCGTGTTCTCCCGCTGCCCGGTGCTATAACGAAGTGCATCGACGCGGGGTTTTCGCCGTCGCACGTCATCGGCATGCAGGGGCCCTTCACCCGCGAGCTCAACGAGGCGATGCTTCGGCAGGTGGGCGCCCAGTGGCTTGTGACCAAGGACTCGGGAACCGTAGGTGGCACGGCCGAGAAGATCGCCTCCGCGCGCGACGTGGGAGCGCGCTGTATCGTGGTCGCCCGTCCCGCCGAGGGAGGCGGGGGCCTTTCGCTTCGGGAAGTGGAAGACGCGCTCTTACGGGAGTTCACGCGCTAGGCGCTCGCCGCGCCTGCGTGCCCTCCCGCCCGCGAGGAGAAGCGCCTTGAGCAAGCTCGACCCGTACAAGCCCGTCATCCGCCAATAGCTCGAGGACGAAGCCCGGAACTGGCGCAAGCAGCCCTTCAATAAGTTGCGGTGAAATAGTGTCTGTTTTTGCTGCTTGATAGCATATTCAGTCCCTAATTCACCGCAACTTGTTGGTGGTGGCTTACTGGTAGCGTAGGCACTCCACCGGGTCGAGTTTTGCCGCGCGGCGAGCGGGGTAGAAGCCAAAGATTACTCCGATGCCGACGGAGACGGCGAAGGCCAGCAGCACCGTGGCGATTGAAAAGCTCGGTGTGATTTGCCCGCTGGCACCGAGCTCGCCGAGAACCCCTGATCCTGCGGCAAACATCGCAAGAGCCCAGGCCAGCAGATAGCCAATCAGGACACCCAGCAGACCGCCGGTGATGCACAATGCCGAAGACTCGGCTAAAAACTGCGCGGTGATATCGCGACGACTGGCGCCCAGGGCACGGCGAATACCGATCTCGCGGATGCGCTCAGTCACGTTGGTGAGCATCATATTCATAATGCCGATACCGCCGACAAGCAGCGAGATGCTGGCGACAGCGCCCATGATGAGTGAGAACGCGCCCATAAAGGAGTTGAGTGCATCGATGGCGCTTTTCATGGATGTCGCCGATACACTGTCGTACTCATCCTCCTCCTCGATGCCCTTCATCGCGCGCACCTTGGACTCGATGGTCTTACAAAGCTCATCCATGTCCGTGCCCTCGGCGGCAAGTGCCGTCACGCTGGGGAATGAAGGATTCTCGTCGCTAAACAGCCCGGAGATGGTTTCGCGTGGCATATACAGCGTGAGCGAGCCCATGGAGTCGCTGCCGCCATCAATCACGCCTACAATCTGCACTTCGCCGTTGGACACCTTAATAGTCTTGCCCACCGCGTCCTGTTCGTTGCCGTAAAGCTGATCGGCGCCGCCGCGGCTGATGAGCGCCACGCGCGAGCCTGATTGAGACTCGGCCTGGGAATAGGTACGCCCCGCAACGAGCTTGCTGGCCCCCACGGCGTCGAGCATGTCGCTATCGACACCCTGTGCCATGACGGTATAGCTTTTATCGCCGGTCTTATACTCGGTATACGCGCTGTCGACAATGCCGATCTGCTCTATCTGCGGCACCAGTTTTTGAAGCTTCTCGATGTCCGACTCGGTGAGTTCTTGCGACGAATAGATTTGCACCATGCGTGCCGCATTGAGGCCCAGACTGTTAACCAGGCTGTTTTGGATACCGCCGATGAGCGAAGTCATGGCGATAACCGAGGCGATGCCGATGACAATGCCCAAGATGGTGAGCAGGCTGCGCCCCTTGTTGGCTTCGAGCGAGTGAAGGGCTTCCTGGATGAGATCGCGGGCGCTCATGCCACCACTCCTTTCGGCGGGTTGGCGGAGGCGGAAATCATGGGCAGGCTATCTACGGCGCTGCGCAGGGTCCGCGGTGCATGTGGAATATACGCTCCGTCGTGAATGCGACCGTCGCGGATGGTCACGGCACGGTCGGCCTCGGCGGCGATGCCGGGGTCGTGTGTGATAAGCACGATGGTTTTGCCGCGCTCCTGGAGCCTATGGAAGGTCTCCATCACAAGCGCTCCAGTGGCGGAGTCTAGGTTTCCCGTCGGCTCATCGGCCAGGATGATGGGCGGGTCATTGACGAGGGCGCGCGCGATGGCGACACGCTGCATCTGGCCGCCCGAGAGCTCGGATATACGGTGGTCCCAGTGGTCGACGGGTAGCGTGACGGCCTGCAGCGCGTGCACGGCGCGCATTTCGCGCTGGCTACGGGGCACATTGGTGTAGGCCAGCGGCAGCATGACGTTTTCGATAACCGACAGGCGCGGCAGCAGGTTGAAGCTCTGAAAGACAAAGCCAATGCTCAGGGCGCGAACTTCGGTGAGCTCGTCATCGTCAAGCTCGGCCACGTTGAGCCCTTGCAGGTAGTAGTCGCCCGCCGTCGGTTTGTCCAGGCAGCCCAGGATGTTCATGAGCGTTGACTTGCCCGAGCCCGAAGGGCCGGTAATAGCGACGAATTCGCCGCTCATCACCGCAAGGCTCACGTTGTGCAGGATATGGGCGCAGCCGGCCTCGCTCTCAAAGATGCGGTGCACGTTGCGAATGTCGATGACGGGACGCATTACATACCCTCGTCGGTAGACATGCTGCCCGAATCCGCGCCGTAGCCGCCGTCAGCCGTCGCGTTCGCTCCGGTGTCCATGACGAGGGTGTCGCCATCGCGCAGCTTGGTAACCGGCACGTTGGGGTTGATCTCGTTGCCCTGGTCGTCGCGCTTGACCTGTGTCTTGCCGACTACGGCTTCGTTGTCGTTTTGCGTCACGACGGTCACCTTCACGCGACGGGTTTGCTTGCCCTCGTCATCAGTCGCCACGTTGACGTAATAGTGTTCGCCGTCTTCGGTCATGAGCGCCATCGTCGGCACCATCACCACGTCGTCGAGCTGCTCGGTCACCACCGATACCTCGGCCGTCATGCCCGGCTTCAGGCGCGCGTCGGGCGACTCGATGAGGATATCGACGTTAAAGGTTACACTGCCTCCGCCACCGTTAGCGGCGTCGGAGTTTGCCACCGACGCGATAGCCGTGACGGTGCCCTGGCTCACGATATCGGGAAACGCGGGATACGTGACGTTGGCGCTCTGCCCAACGGCGATCTTGGCGATGTCCTTTTCGCCCACCTGCACGGTTACCTTCATCTTGGACAGGTCGGCGATCTGCATGCACTGCTTGCCGCCGCTCGTATCGCTTTCGCCCATGATCATGCCGCCTGTTACCGTGGCGCCCACCTTGGCGTTGAGCTCCACGATGCTACCCGAGCTCGGGGCCGTGACCGTGCGACTGGCTGCCTTGGCGTTCGCCTGATCGAGGTTTGCCTGGGCCGATGCGAGGCTGCGCTGCGCGGCCGATACGGCGTTCGTGTCCACTGATGCGGCTGAGACGCCAGCCGCTGCGGAAGCTCCATCGACGTCCGTCGTTGGGGTGGCCTGCGCGGCAGCGGCGGCTTTCTGCGCGTTGGTGAGGTCTTCCTGGGCGGCTGCAACTGCACGCTGCGCCTCGGCAACGTTGCGATCGAGCTCGTCGTTTTTAATGGTCATAAGCACGTCGCCCTCGTTAACGGATTGGCCTGCCTGCACGTTGATAGAATCGACCGTGCCGTCGACAGAAGGGGAGACCACTGAGGACGAAATGGGTTTGAGCTGGCCTTTCGCCTCGACCGTTGTGGTAAACGTGCCCTCGGTCACCATGTCGGTCACAGGCTCGCTAGCGCCCTGTGGCTGCGCATTGATAACCAGGGTTGCGACAATGGTAATGAGCGCGATGGCACCCACGACGCCGGCGGCAATACCGCGTCGAATCAGCTTTTTGCGCCGACGTTCGGCACGTTTTGTCTTGAGCTTGGCGTATGCCTCTTCATCGGAAATCTCGGCCGCATCGTTCGCGCGTCCGTTCTGCTTATCGGCATGTACGTTTGTAATCAGAGGAATCGTTTCGGTGGCACCTTCGGTCGTGTGCTCGGTATCATCCGGGCCCTGGGTGATGGTGGGGACATTCGGCATAGCATCTCCTTTATAGAAAGAACCTCGATAATTATATGCGCCCACCGGTTGGGGTGGGCGCATAGAACGGTTTCTTTCGGAACTGTTAGATTGGTCGCAGCGGTTCCACGTTGTAGGAATGCGCGCGTTGCACTACGAGTGGACAACCACGCACAGGCCGACTTTGATGCAATCGTGCAGTGCCTTGGCGTCGGCCAGGCGCAGATTGATGCAGCCGTGGCTACCGCACCACTTATAGGACTCGGCATTATCGAAGCTCTTGTCGTTTTGCCAGGTGGCATCGTGGAAGCCGATCATATTGCCCTCGAACGGCATCCAGTAGCTCACCGGACTCTCGTATTTGGGCTTGCCCGTCTCGGGGTCCTTGGCTCCGATCAGGGTGCTGCCGCCGTCGTTGCTGTTGATCTGCCATACGCCCTCGGGGGTGGCGTCTTCGCCCGGTTTGCCGGAAATAAAGTTGGCCTCCCAAACGATATTGCCGCTCTCGTCATAGTAGCGCGCGTGCTGCTCGGACAGGTCGACGTCGATATACGCCTTCCAGTCGGGCTCTCCCTTTGCGGTAAAGGTGTCGGCCTTCTGGGAGTACTTGATCTCGATTTCGCCGGTCTGCTTGTTGTTAATGGCGTCCTCGACGTGGTTGGCGAGCGAGCTGCTGTCGATGGACCAACCAAAGTCGCCGCCTTCGACGGCGCACTGCTTGCCATCGGCGCGCGTCCACCAGCGAGTGGAGCCCACGGTATTAAAGCCGTTGGCGAGTTCGGCTGCCCAGTTGCTGATCTGCGACGTATCGAGCGTTGGGTTGGCGGGATCGGCAAAGCTGATCCACTGCAATACGGAGCTGCCATCAACCTTGCCGGCATCCTCGCCGTTGAGCTTGAGGGTCACGTTGACGCCCAGAAAGTTGTTGGCGGCATCGCATGCGGCCTGAATCTGATCATCGGTCAGCGTTCCATTGAGCGGCTCATAGGCATCGTTGCCGAGCTTGGAAAGATCTACGGACTCGGCCAGCGAGGCAAGCTCGAGCTCGGCATACTTAATGACATGCTCGCGGTTGAGTTTTTCGTTGGAGCGCGCCTTCTCGACGGTAAACTTGCCGGCCTGCTCGTCATAGGAGCTATTGGCCTCGAACGTGCCCGAACGGCCCTCGTTAAACTCGTTGATGGCGGCGCCCAGATCCTTCTCAAACTTCTTTTGGTCAAAGGTGTCGGAGAGCATGGACAGGTCGACGTCTTGATCAAGATCGACTTCGTTGGAGGTAGCGGTTGTTTTGGTCTTGCCGCTTAAGGATTCCACAAGGCGGACCGGCCAAATAAAGGCTTCGTTGTGGTTGATGATCTCTTTTGCGGCAGCTTCGCCATCGACGATGGGTTCATCGGACTCGGGCTGATAGGTCCAGCTAAAGTCATCGCCTGTCACGGTGAGCTTATAGTGCTTCCACGCTGAGTTGACCTTGGTGGCGGCAGACGAAGCGTTGGAGAACGAGACGTCGACGCCGGCGATGGTGGTGTTGGGGTAGGCTACCTGCGAAAACGCTACGACGCCTACGATATAGACAATGACGATAAGACCCAGGAGGACAAAGAGCGTCGTCTTTTTGCCCGACTTATTGTTCCTGGTGGGTTTGCGCGCGGGGCCGCGATCGCCTCGACCGTGCGTGGGGGGCTGCTTGGGCGTATTGCCGTTTGCCTGGCGCTGCTGACGTTGCTGGCGCTGCTGACGTTGCTGGCGCTGCTGGTTCGGGCGTTGCGAAGCGTTTGCCGCACCACGCTGCTGACCGTGGCTCGGCGCGATAGGACGCGGCGACTGAACGCCGCCGGTGTGCCTGCTCGGCTGCTGCGGATCGGGAATCAGTTGAGTTCGATCGTTTTGCGACATCGTGTGCATATCCTTCGAATTTCGCCTTGCGGCTCATCGTGTTTTTACTGGGCTTGCATTATAGCGATTACCTAGTTGATTGTGGTATGGAAACGGTGGCATTCAAAAGAGGTGGGACATTTGTCCCACCTTCGAGTCGTTCTTTGTCGCTATCCGCACACACCGCATTTTGCACAGGCCGAAAGTGCGGCCGGAGCCTGCGCGATGCCGCCCTTTGCCGTCTCGCGCAGCGTGGCCGGCAACGCGTGGCCCACCGAGAGCATGACGTGTGCCATCTGGTCAAACGGCACCAGGCTCTTAATGCCGGCGAGGGCGAGTTGTGCGGAGCTAAAGGCGGCTGCCACGCCGATGGCGTTGCGGTTTTGGCAGGGCACCTCCACGAGGCCACCGACGGGGTCACAAACGAGGCCCAGCAGATTACTCAGCGCGATGGAACTGGCGTCGAGCGCCTGCTCGGGTGTGCCGCCGAGCATCTGCACTAGCGCGGCGGCGGCCATGGCGGCCGCACTTCCGACCTCGGCCTGACAGCCGCCCTCGGCGCCGGCAACGCAGGCGCTCGTGGTGAGGTTGAGGCCGATGGCGGCGGCGCAATAAAGGGCATCCATGACCTGCTCGTCGTCCAGCTGCAAATGGTCTGCGAGCGCCAGCACGCAGCCGGGCACAACACCCGCGGATCCTGCCGTCGGAGCTGCGACGATCACGCCCATGGTGGCGGAGCGCTCGAGCACGGCCATGGCGCGGGCCACGGCGTCGGTCTGGACGGCGCCCATCAGGCTTATGCTCAGATCGTTTCGGCTGGTGGCATCGACAAGCTTTGCCTCGCCGCCGATGAGGCCGCCGAGCGAGCGCTGTGGATTGGAAATGGGGGCTGTGGTCTCTTCGCGCATGACGTCGAGTACGCGGCGCATGGCGGCGATAGCGTGTGCCTCGCCGGTCAGACGTGCCTCGCGCACGGCCATGACGGCGCCGATGTTGAGCCCCAGTTCCTCGCACGCATCGAGCAGCTGCTCGCCGTCGTCGAAGATTTCCTTTGCCGAGACGCCGGGGGAGAGCGACGAGGCAGAACCGGGGAGTTCGATAAAGGTCGCGTAATCGACATTGTCGAGCTTGCGGAGCATGGGGACGACGGTGTCGTCGGGGGCGCCGTCGGTCTCAAAGACGGAGTAGGCCTGGCCGCCCACTTCGGTGCGGTAGGTGCGGCAGAAGGCAATGTTTACGTGGGCGTAGGCGAGCAGGTTGGTGAGCGCGGCGAGCACGCCGGGGACGTCCTTGTGCGCCACGAAGAGCGTGGAATACATGCCCGAGATGTCGACGCCGACGCCGTTAATGCGGCTGATGCGCATCTTGCCGCCGCCCAGGCTCTCGCCGCGGACCTGTGCCGTGGCGCCCGTGTCGTCGACCATTTCGATGTCGACGGTGTTGGGGTGGATGGAGGCGTCGTCGCCCTTGATGTCAAAGTGATATTCGAGGCCCTGCTCGCGCGCGAGGTCGAAGGCCTGCTTGATGTTCTCGTCATCGGTGTCGAGGCCCAGTATGCCCGCGACGAGCGCACGGTCTGTGCCGTGGCCGCGGTAGGTGTGGGCGAAGGAGTTCCACAGGCCAAAGGTGACTTTGGTGATGCGGCCTTCCAGCAGGCTGGCGGCAACTTGGGCGCACCGCAGGGCGCCGGCGGTGTGCGATGAACTGGGGCCGACCATGACGGGGCCCAAGATCTCGAATGCCGAGGTCGTAGCTAGTGTTTGTGGCTTGCCTGCCATGGTTGCTCCTGTTCTATCCCGTCGTCCCGAGGGCTTTGGTATTTGGTCGCCTGCTCGGACAGTCCTGCTCGCACGGAGGCCACATTAAGTGGCCTCCGGCTCGTGCGGAACTCGCGATCGACCAAATACCAAAGCCCTCGGAACTAAGGATACATGGTAGAGGCGCGTGTGCTGCAAAATTCATTAGCTGGTGACGGAGCGTAGGCTCATATCGAAGCATCTTCACCACCGTTTAAATAAAAAAGAAGTACCGGTTGGGGGCGGTACTTCTTTTGATGCGTCGATATTTGGCTGCAGCTTTTGCCACTGGCTTACAGGCCGCAGGCTGCTTTGAGTTCTTCGACTCGGTCGGTTTTCTCCCAGGTGAAGTCGGCGTCTTCTCGGCCGAAGTGACCGTAGGCTGCTGTCTTTTCGTAGATCGGGCGACGCAGGTCCAGGTCGCGGATGATGGCGCCCGGGCGCAGGTCGAAGGTCTTCTCGACGGCCTCGACGATCTTGTCCTCGGCGACCTTGGCGGTGCCGAAGGTGTCGACCATGATCGACAGCGGCTTGGAAACGCCGATGGCGTAGGCAAGCTCGACCTCGCAGCGGTCGGCCAGGCCGGCGGCGACGACGTTCTTGGCGACCCAGCGCGCGGCGTATGCGGCGGAGCGGTCGACCTTGGTGCAGTCCTTGCCGCTAAAGGCACCGCCGCCGTGACGGCCGTAGCCGCCGTAGGTGTCGACGATGATCTTGCGGCCGGTGAGGCCCGTGTCGCCCATGGGGCCGCCCACAACGAAGCGACCGGTGGGGTTGACGTAAATGTCGGCGTTGTCCCACGGCATATTCTCGGCAGCCATGACCGGGGTGATGACGTGCTCGATGAGGTCGGCCTTGATCTTGCCCATGTCCTCGATCTCGGCGGCGTGCTGCGTGGAGATGACGATGGTCGTGACCTCCACGGGCTTGCCTTCCTCGTAGCGCACGGTGACCTGGGTCTTGCCGTCGGGACGCAGGTAGGCCAGGGTGCCGTCGTGACGCACGGCGGCCAGGCGCTCGGCCAGGCGGCTTGCCAGGTAGTGCGGCATGGGCATGAGGGTCTTGGTCTCGTTGGAGGCATAACCGAACATCATGCCCTGGTCGCCGGCGCCGATCAGGTCGATCGGGTCGGTGGTGGCGCCGGTCTGGGTCTCGAAGGACTCGTCGACGCCCTGGGCGATATCGGGCGACTGCTCGTGGATAAGGCTCATAACGCCGCAGGTGTCGCAGTCAAAACCGAACTTGGCACGGTTGTAGCCAATGCGACGGATAACGCCGCGGGCGATTTCCTGTACGTCGACGTAGGCCTGGGTGCGAATCTCGCCGGCGACGATGACGGTGCCGGTGGTCACGAGGGTCTCGCAGGCGCAGCGGACGTTCTCCACGTTGGCAGGCACGCCGTTGGGGGCGATGTAGCCCTGCTCCTGGAGCTCTATTTCTTTGGCGAGGATTGCGTCGAGGACGGCGTCGCTGATCTGGTCAGCGATCTTATCGGGATGACCTTCGGTCACCGACTCCGACGTAAAAACAAAGGACCCGTGTTGGGGTGGGATGGAACGAAGTTCTTCTGACATGATTGTCCTTTCAAAAACGTGTCCCGGCGACCGTTACCATTCCGCTGGGCTCTCTATGCAAGGGCACATCATAGCGCGTAAATCAAACATTCACACCCTTTCCGCACCTACTCATTGGGGACAGACTTAAATGACCAGCCTTACCTAAGTGCCGACAGGTTGCCCAAAGACTGGTCATTTAAGTCTGTCCCCAATGAGTAGGTCGGTGCCCTTTGTGCGGAGGTTGCTTTGTTGCTTTATACTGGTGCAGTTAGACATCCATCCTGCAATCGAGGAGATTTCCATGGCATCAGACGTTCGCGTCCGCTTTGCACCCTCACCGACGGGCAAACTGCACATCGGCGGCGCCCGCACCGCTATCTATAACTGGGCTTTCGCCCGCGCAAACGGCGGCACGTTCATCCTGCGCATCGACGACACCGATCCCACCCGTTCCACCGACGAGAATACGCAGATCATCCTGCGCGCCATGCGTTGGCTGGGCCTGGATTGGGACGAGGGTCCCGAGGTGGGCGGCGACTATGGCCCCTATGCCCAGACCGAGCGCCTGGACCTGTACAAGCAGGCCGCCCAGAAGCTTTGGGACGAGGGCAAGGCCTATCCCTGCTTCTGCACCAAGGAGCAGCTCGATGCCGATCGCAAGGCCGCGCAGGAGCGCAAGGACCCCTTCCAGGGCTATCAGCGTCGTTGCCGCGATCTTGATCCCGAGGAGGCCCGCCGCCGCATCGAGGCCGGCGAGTCCTACGTCCTGCGCATCAAGGTGCCCGAGGACCGCGGCGACGTCGTCATCCACGACGCCGTCCACGGCGAGGTGGCCTTCGACGCCAAGGAGCTCGACGACTTTGTCATCTTCCGCTCCGATGGCACGCCCACGTACAACTTCGCGACCGTCGTCGACGACGCCATGATGAAGATTACCCATGTCATCCGCGGCGACGACCACCTGTCCAACACCCCGCGTCAGGTCATGGTCTACGAGGCCCTCGGCGCGCCCGTGCCTACGTTCGCCCACATCTCCATGATCTTGGGTGCCGACGGCAAGAAGCTCTCCAAGCGCCACGGCGCCACCTCGGTGGAGGAGTACCGCGACGCCGGTTACCTGTCCGACGCCTTCGTCAACTATCTGGCGCTGCTCGGCTGGTCGCTCGACGGCGAGACCACGATCATCCCGCGCGATGTCCTGGCCAGCAAGTTCTCGCTCGACCGCATCTCCAAGAACCCCGCGACCTTCGACCCCAAGAAGCTCGATTGGGTCAATGCCGAGTACATCAACGGCATGTCCGATGCTCAGTTTGCCGATGAGATTATGGTCCCCGAGCTGCACGAGGCGGGTCTCATTGAGGGTAATGTCGAGTACGGCGAGGATTGGATCGATGCGCTTGCCGCCATCGTCAAGCCGCGCACCAAGATGCCGTCCGACGCCGTGACCGTCGCCGCTCCCATCTTTGCCACGGCCGAGACGCTCGAGTATGACGAGAAATCCGTCAACAAGGGCCTGGCCAAGGAGGGCATGGGTGCCATTCTGGACGCCGCCAAGGCCGCGCTCGAGGGTGTTACCGAGTGGACCGCCGCGAACATCGACGCCGCGCTTGAGCCGCTGCCCGAGCAGATGGACCTCAAGAAGCGCGTGGTGTTCCAGGCCGTGCGCGTCGCCGTTTGCGGCAACATGGTGAGCCCTCCGCTGGGCGAGACCATGGCGCTCGTCGGTCGCGACGACTGCCTGGCGCGCATCGACCGCGCCCGCACGATGGCGCTGTAGCAGCTGCGTAAACGCATGTATCCGAGCCCCGTTCACCCCGAGCGGGGCTCTTGTTTCTGTAGACGTATGGGATAGGAGGTGCTGGGGCCATGGCAGAGCAACTTTCGCTGTTTGGGTCGCCGGAACCGGAGGAGTCTCCGGTGCAGTCCGCTCATTCTGCCGAGCAGGTCAAGCCCGATCCTGCACCTGAGCCCGTTACCGCCTACGCGAGCGTGGTCCTCGACATCCCCACGCGCGCTTTATCTGAGCCATTTGCCTACGGCATCCCACAATCCCTTGCCAACGAAGCCCAGGTCGGCTCCACGGTCCTGGTTCACTTTGGTAACCGTGCGGCCGCGGGCTACATCGTCGATATCGCGCCTGAGCTTGGCGACCTGCAAGGCAATAATGTTCTCGACCCGGCGCGCATCAAGCCCATCGAGGCCATCCTCAGCAAACCGCTCTTTACCGCCGAGGCAGCTCGTATCGCGCGCTGGATGAGCCGCGAGTACGTCGCGACGCTTTCCGAGTGCCTGCGCTTATTCCTGCCGCCGGGAGGCAGCCCGCGCGTGGTCAAAGGCGGTGACGGTGTATGGTCGGTTGAGCGCCCCGCCGTCAAGCCCATCCAAAACCGATGGGTCATGCTCACGCCCGAGGGCTTTGACTATACGCCACCTAAAACAGCGGTCCGCCAGCGCCAGCTTATCGAGGCGCTCCAATGCGGTCCGGTTACGACGCGCGACCTCAACCTGCTTTACAACAGCATGTCGGCGACTATCAAGGCGCTCGAAAAGCGAGGCGTCGTGGTGGTGGAAGAGCGCCGCGCCTGGCGTGGCTGCGGCGAGCAGACCACGCTGTCCTCGGCAAGCGGCAAGGCGCCGGTCTCCCTTACCAACGGCCAGCAACAGGCACTCGCTCAGATCGAGCGCGCCCGCCTTGACGCTCATGGCGACGTGGTGCTGGTCGACGGCGTCACCGGCTCCGGCAAAACTGAGGTTTACCTCTCCGCCATCGAGCGCGTCCTTGCGGCCGGTCGCTCGGCCTGCGTGCTGGTGCCCGAGATCTCGCTGACGGCCCAGACCGTCGGCCGCTTCCGTTCGCGCTTTGGCGAGACGGTCGCCGTGTTCCATTCGCGGCTTTCGGCTGGCGAGCGCCTGGACCAGTGGGACATGGTTGCCAGCGGTGCCGCCCGCGTTGTCGTCGGTGCACGTTCGGCGCTCTTTTGCCCGCTCAGCGACTTGGGCCTCATCATCATCGACGAGGAGCACGAGACCAGTTACAAACAAGGCTCCAGCCCGCGCTACCACGCGCGCGAGGTAGCGGCCGAGATGGCGCGGCGCTACCGCTGCCCGCTCGTGTTGGGCTCCGCCACGCCTTCTGCCGAGGCCCTCGACCGCTGCCGTCGTGGCACGTATAACGGTTCCACTTGGACGCGTGTCGAGATGCCCGAGCGCCCGGGACACGCCGTGCTGCCCACGGTCCGCATCGCCGACCTGCGCCGTGAGTTTTCTCACGGCAGCCGCTCCATGTTCTCAAAACCCTTGATGGATGGCTTGGAGCGTGTTGTCGAGCGCCGCGAGAAGGCCGTGCTGCTGCATAACCGCCGTGGCTTTGCGCCGTTTTTGATGTGCCGCGAGTGCGGCTGCGTTCCCACCTGCAACCACTGCTCTACCGCGCTTACGTATCACGAGCGCACGCACACGCTGCAATGTCACACATGCGGATCCTCCTGGCGCGTGCAGCCGTATCCCGCGCCCACGAGTCGTTGCCCCAAATGTGGCAGTCGCTACCTGGCAAAAATGGGACTTGGCACTCAGCAGATCGAGGACGCACTGCACCAGATGCTTCCCGAGGACGTCGCCATTATTCGCATGGATGCCGATTCCACGCGCGGCAAGGATGCGCACAAAAAGCTGCTCGAGCAGTTCGATGCGGCGGATTGCGCCGTGTTGCTGGGCACCCAAATGATCGCAAAAGGTCTCGATTTTCCCGAGGTCACGCTCGTGGGCGTGGTCAATGCCGACTTCGCCCTCAAGCTGCCGGACTTCCGCGCAGGAGAGCGCGCCTACGATTTGCTGGAGCAGGTGGCGGGCCGTGCCGGTCGCGGCGATCGCCCCGGCGAGGTGATCATCCAGACCTACCTGCCCGAGGATCCGGTCATTCGCGCCGTCGCCGAGCACGATCGTTCGATCTTTACCGACTACGACCTGGACCAGCGTCGCGACGCCCTATATCCGCCGTTCGTGCGCCTAGTTAACATTTTGGTATGGTCGGCGAACCGAGACGACGCGCAAGACTACATCGGGCGCATCGCAAAGCTCCTTAAGCGCCGCTGGCACGCCGCCGCCCCTGATTTTTTGCGGGCGGGGAGTGTCGTGCCGCAGGTGCTAGGCCCGGCTTCGTGTGTAATCGAGAGAGCCAAGGACCGTTACCGCTTCCATCTGCTTGTAAAGTCGCCGGTAGGGTACCATGTCTCTGACGATATCGACGCCTGCCTCAAAGAGGCGGGCTCCGTGCGCGGCGTGAGCGTGAGCGTTGACGTCGACGCCTATGATTTGATGTAACAAACCGAAAGGATGGCCATGGAAGCCAACGGAATCGTACTGTCGCCCGACCCTCGTCTGCGCCAGGAGTGCGCCGTCATCGAGGAGATTACCCCAGCGATCGAGGCGCTTGCCGAGAAGATGAAGAAGATGATGTTCGACAACGGCGGCTGCGGCCTGGCTGCTCCGCAGATCGGCGAGCTCATCCAGCTCGTCACCATCGACTGCGACTACAGCGACAAGAATGATTATGATCCGTACGTGCTCATCAATCCCGTTATTGTTGAGCAGAGTGACCATCTGGTGCCGTTTAGCGAGGGCTGCCTGTCCATTCCCGGCATTAGCTGCGAGATCGAGCGTCCCGATCACGTTGTCGTCGAGGCGTACGACCTGGATGCCAACCTGATTCGCTATGAGGCCACAGGCGACCTGTTCTGCGTGTGCCTACAGCACGAGATCGATCACCTGCACGGCAACACCATGTTCGAGCGACTGAAGCCCATGCAGAGGCTCAAGGCCGTCAAGGAGTACCAGGACGCCCTGGCCCGCGGCGCTCGACCGGGCGAGACGGAGTAGGTCCCACCGTCCCCGGTGCTGAGCGCCCACATATCATCCCGTGCTCAAACATTCTCGCTGCGCTGCGAAACTGCGCGCGGGATGATATGTGGGCGCTCAGCACCGGGGACAGCGTTGTTCTGGCTCGGTTCGCCCGGGTGCCGTTGGGCCAGGGAGGGACGTCTTCGCTGATAATTGCTTTGCTGAAAGAGCTGCTTTTATTGCGGCTCTTTCTTTGGTTTTGGGTATATTTGTTCTTGTTGAATTGTTATTGCGGATGGGCCGGGTACTTGGCTTTCCGCTGTTATTTGTAGCCGTCTCGGCTTTGGTTGAGGGGAGACGTCCTTTATGCGTATTGTGTTTATGGGTACGCCCGATTTTGCTGTGCCTTCGCTGACTTCGCTTGTTGAGGCTGGTAACGAGATTGCGCTTGTTGTTACTCGTCCTGATGCTGTTCGTGGGCGTGGTAAGAAACTTGAGCCGTCTCCTGTTAAGGCCAAGGCGCTTGAGCTGGGGTTGCCGGTTATTGAGGCTAATCGTATGACGCCTGAGGTCGTTGAGGCACTTCAGGCTGCCCAAGCTGACATTTTCTGTGTGGCTGCCTATGGCTGCATTTTGCCTGATGAGGTGCTGCATATGGCGCCGTTTGGTATTGTGAATGTTCATGCGTCTTTGCTGCCTCGTTGGCGGGGGGCTGCTCCTATTCAGCGTGCCATTCTTGCTGGTGATGAGGTTGCTGGCGTTTCTATCATGCGCATCGGGCATGGCGTGGATACCGGTGCTTATTGTGCCCAGGCTTCCACGTCGGTTTCCGGTAAGCATGTTGAGGCGCTGACCATGGAGCTTGGTGAGCTTGGCGGCAAACTGCTTGCCGATACGCTTCCTTCTCTTGCCGATGGCACCGCCGCGTGGACTGAGCAGGATGAGTCGCTCGTCACTCATGCTGCCAAGATTTCCAAGCTGGAGATGCGTCTGGATCCGCAGATGGCTGCGCTCGATTGCGTGCGTCATGTGCTCGCTTCGTCCGATACTGCGCCTGCTCGTTGCGTGATTGCCGGCAAGACCGTGCGCGTGCTCGATGCTGCGCCGGCTGATGTGTCGCTTGGCGAGGGTCAGGTTCTCGTTAAGGCCAAACGTGTTTACCTTGGCCTATCCGATGGCTCGGTTGAGTTGCTCGAGGTTAAGCCCGATGGCAAACGTGCTATGGCCGCATCTGCTTGGGCTGCTGGCCTGCAGGGTGCCGATCTTATCTGGGGTGTTTTGTCATGAGCAAGCTGTCTCCCGCGCGCAAGCTTGCGCTCGATGTGCTGATGGAGGCCGATCGCCGCGGTATGTATGCGCGCGACGTGCTGTCCTCTCGCGCATCGGCCAAGGCTATTGACCAGCGCGATTCCGCTTTTGCCGCCCGCTTGGCGCTGGGCGTGGCCGCCACGCAGGGTATTTTGGACGAGTTGCTCGATCAGTTTCTCGATAAGCCCAAAAAGGTTGCGCCGCGCGTTCGCATGGCGCTTCGTATCTCGGCCTTCGAGATGCTCTACCTGCATACGCCTGGCCGCGTTGCCGTAAGTCAGGGTGTTGAGCTGGTTCGCTGCGGTGCTAAGTCCGCCGCTGGCTTGGCCAATGCCGTGCTGCATAAGGTCGCGGACAACGTTGAGGACTTTGCTACTGCGTCCGATGTGGATGAGTCTGAGCGACGCTTGGTCCGTCTGTCGCGCCTGATGGGGCTGCCGCGTTGGCTGTGCGCTCGTATTATGGCGTCGTTTGACACGCCTGAGGGTGCGCTTAACTTTGCCGGCAATCTGGCCCCCGCGCCGCTCGCCCTGCACGAGAATGCCTTTGCAACCAAACTCGATCCGTACATTTCGCAGCTTGTGGCACCCGTGTTTCCGGGCTGCCATGCGCCGGTCGATGCTCAGGTTACGGTTGCGTCCGGCGTGTTTGAGTGCGCTGCTGCCGTTGCCTCGGACCTTAACGCCCAGCTCATCGCCACTGCGGCAACGCGTCCCGGGCGATGCCTGGAGATTGGTGCCGGCCGCGGCACCAAGACCTATGTGATGATGTGCCAGGCCAAACGTGCCGGGTACGAGCGCCAGCATACCGCGCTCGACCTGCATGACCGAAAGTGCGACCTCAATCTTGCGCGTCTTCACAAGGCCGGGATCAAGGGCGTTCGTACCGTCTCGGGCGATGCGTGCGAGCTCGACGAGGTGCTTACGTCCTTTGATGCCATGCTTGGCGAGCCCGCCCTGTTTGACACGGTCTTTATCGATGCGCCGTGCTCGGGAACGGGTACTATGCGCCGCCACCCCGAGATTCCGTGGCGTCTGAGCGAGAATGACGTGACGACCGAGCTGCCCAAGCTACAGCTGTCGATGCTCAAAGAGGCTGCCGCACGCGTAGCTGCCGGCGGTGAGCTTATCTACGCTACCTGTTCGGTCTTTGACGAAGAGAACACACAGGTCGTGGATGCTTTCTTGGCCTCTGCCGAGGGTGAGGGCTTTGCCGTGGCGCCGCTCAGCGAAGCCCAGATTTTGCAACTCCCCGAATACGATCACGCCAAGAGCCTCGTCACCCTGCGCCAAAACGACCGAGGCTTCTTCCAAAGCGTCCCCGTAAACGCAGATTCCTACGACGGCCACTTCTGCGCCAGACTGGTCCACAAGTAATGACTAAGTTGCGGTGAAATAGGGATTGAATAGCGGCTTCTGCCCGCCAAACAGTCCTTATTTCACCGCAACTCATAGTGATGCCTGGGTAGCTAAAGAAACAGCCCCGCGATTGGTGTTGGTCGCGGGGCTGCTTGGTTCCTAGTGGCTATGCGGGCAGTTGGCGCAGCAGCCGCTGGTGGCGCTGGTGCTGGAGCCACCGCTTCGCTGATCGGTGTTGTAGAAACCGCTGCCCTCAAATTTAATGCCGCTGGCCGAGAACGTCTTGGCGGCCGGAGCGCCGCAGTTGGGGCACACGACCTCGGGAGTCTCGGACATAGGATGCTCGACCTCAAACACGTTGCCGCAGCTCGAGCACTTGTAATCGTAGCGCGCCATAATACTTCCTTTTCAGCACAAAGCGGGCAGATTACTCTGCCCGCAAAAATTCAAACGTCTGTAACTGTACCCTATATCGGGGGTTTTATCACGCTTCGCCCCAGAATCTATGGTTGTTGCGCAGGAGCTGTGCGGTTTTGTTCTCGGCGGCGGCAATGTCCGCCTCGTCAGCCTGCCAGGTCCAGTTGCCCGTGGCCACCCCCGGAACGTTCATGCGTGCGTCGTCGCCAAGCCCCAGGACATCCTGCAGTGGCATCATCACCAGGGGAGCGTCGCTTGCCAGCGCGTCGCTCATCAGCTTGGCCGCCAGCTCAGCACCGCTCGGTTCATCGCCGCCCGCAAAGGAACGCGTGCACCAACCGGCCAGCGTCGACGTATCGTGTGTCGAGGTGTACAGGATCTTGCCTGGCGTGGGATGAATCCCGTTGCGCACGTCGTAGTCGCTAAACTCCAGCACGTCCATGCCGGGGAATCCGCAAGTCGAAGCCATGGCGCGAACGCCGGGCGTCAGGTAGCCCAGGTCCTCGGCGATAAAGTTGAGCGGCCCCAGCTCGTCATAGGCGGTCTGGAACAGGTCCTTGCCCGGGCCTGCCAGCCAACGCCCTTCGGCGCAAGCCTTGCCAGCGGGGATACTGAAGTAGCCGTGGAAGCCCAGGAAGTGATCCAGACGCACGCGGTCGTAGAGCGAGAACGCACGACGTAGGCGATCCATCCACCAGCTATAGCCGTTCTGCTTCATGTGGTCCCAGCGGAACGTCGGGTTGCCCCACACCTGACCCTCGGGCGCAAAGTTGTCGGGCGGCGCACCGGAGATCTCGATTGCCTTGCCGGTATCGGATAGCCAGAAGTTCTCGGGTTCGCTCCACGCATCTGCCGAATCGTCGGACACGTACATAGGAATATCGCCGATGACCTCGATGCCCCTCTTGTGCGCGTAGTTCATGAGCTCGCACCAGGCTAGGTCAAAGCGGTACTGCATGTACGCCTGCAGCTCTGCCTCATCGTGGAAACGCTTGTCGTCAATCAGGTGCTCGTTGTAGCGCGCGACATCCGCCGGCCAATCGTGGCGCGACTCGCCCTCAAAGTACTTCTTAACGGCCATGTAGACGCAGTACTTCTCGAGCCAATCGGCGTTGCGATGTTTAAACGCGGTGTAGAGCGGATCGGCATCTTCGCCGCCACGGGCCTTCCAAGTCTCAAAGTCGGCCGCCAGCTCCTCTTGGCTCTCGGGCAGCAGGTCAATATTGCCCGCAAAGGCCGAAGGCCCGGCGTAAGGGGAGCGGAAGAAGTCCGTTGGGTTGACAGGCAGGACCTGCCAGTAGCGCATGCCCATAGCGGACAGGTGGTCGATAAAGCGACGCGTGGGTGCGCCGATCGTGCCGGGCTTGCCGTCATCGGTCGGTACCGAGGTGATATGGCACACAACGCCCGCGCCGTGATCGAGCGGCTCCTGCAGGCGCTGCTCGGCATGGTGATAGATGATCGACGAGCCCAGGGGATACAAATCGAGCGTGACCGTGCCGTTGTGGATCTCGCATTCGTGTCCGCTGATCACGTCACTCGCGCATTCGCCGAGCGCCGGAATCGTCACCCGGTGTGAATTGCGCAGGCTGCGGTTGATGATAACGGTCGCAGACTCGCCGTCCTTGCCCGTACGGTTGTAGGCCAGCACCTCGTCATTGAGCGCGAAGGCCATGATCTCGCCGTCGATCATAAACGGCAGCGCGCGGCGCACAGCAGATGCGTTCTTGACGATCGCGAACGTATCGAAGTCGTGCAGGTTTTCCTTGGTCGGCATGGTGCGGCGATTGCCCGGATCGGTGAGACCCTCCAAGCCGTATTCGTCACCGTAATAGATTGAGGGAACGCCCGGGAAGGTCATCTGCATGAGCGTCGCGAGCCAAAAGCGGCTCTTGGCCAGGCCCATCGCGTTCTCGTCCAGACGCCATTTACTGCGCTCGCACTCGGGCAGCTGGGACTCGTCGGGGCCGCCGCCGAGCACCGATATAATGCGCGGACGGTCGTGGCTCGACAGCAGGTTGAGCGCGCAAGACAGGGCCTCACGCGGATAGTTCTCGCGTAGGGTCTCGATATCCTCGGCAGCTTGGTAGGCGTTTTTGTAGCCCATCAAAAAGCCGATGACCATGTCGCGGAAGGGGTAATCCATGGCCGAGTCGAGCTCGGAGCCTTGCAGATAACGACGCAGATGGCCGTAGCTTATCTTGTTGGATGCGTCTTCCCAGACCTCGCCGAGCAGCAGTGCATCGGGCTTCTCGGCGAGCACGGCCCTTTTAATCTCGGTCAGGAAGTCATCGGAAAGCTCGTCGGCCACGTCTAGGCGCCAGCCATGAGCGCCGGCACGTAGCCATTTACGGATCACGCCGTCCTTGCCCAAGAGCCGCTCGCGTACCAGTTCGGAGCTCTCATTAATGGCGGGCATATTGCCCACGCCCCACCAACAGTCGTATGAGCCGTCCTCGTGGAAATAAAACGCATCGCGCCACGGCGAATCCTCGCTCTGCCACGCGCCCACGCCGGGGTAGTTGCCGTAGCGGTTGAAGTAGATCGAATCGTCGCCCGTGTGGTTGAACACACCGTCCAGAATGATGGAAATGCCCAGCTTCTCGGCCGCCTCGCACAGCTCGGTAAAGTCCTGCTCGGTGCCCAGAATCGGATCGATCTTGGTGTAATCGGCGGTGTCGTAGCGGTGGTTGCTCGCGGCTTCAAAAATTGGGTTGAGGTAGATGGCTGTAAAGCCCAGCTCGGCGATGCGAGGCAGGTCTTCCTGAATACCCTTGAGCGATCCGCCGTAGAAGTCCCAGGTCTTGATGGAGCCGTCCTCGGCGCGCTCGTACACAGGCGGTTCGTTCCAGTCCTCGACCATGCGGCGCTGAATGCCCTTACGCGGTTTTTCGACCTCGGCCAGTGTGCGCTCGCGCCAGTGCTCGTCGCGGGCATAGCGATCGGGGAAGATCTGGTAGACCATACCGCGCTCGTACCAGGTGGGACGGTTCTCGCGGTGCTTGTAGACGGTAATCTGGAACGACGGGACCTCGGCGTAGTTGTAAGTTACGCCCTCGCCACCTGTGCGACCCTGTGGTGCGCCTAAGCGGACCTCGGGCTGGCCCTCGATGTTGCAGATAAAGCTGTACCAGATAAGACAGGGCTCGGTGCACTCAAGCTCTGCAGTAAATATGCCGTCGCCCTCGTGCGTCATGGGATACAGAGACTCACCGATTTCATCGACCCAGGTACGCAGGGTAAGCGTTGCCTGGTTGGGGTCGGCATCCTCCAAAATCACCGAGAGCGAAACGGAAGTTCCAGTGGTCACAGCGCCAAACGGAGTACGAAACTGCGGCAGACGACTGTTGTGAATCAATCTCATAATATGGTCCAGTTCAATAGAATCATGGCCTGCGGGCCATGGGCTTTACGCACAGGATGTAAGTATATCTGTTGTACACAGGGTGTATAAACAACATCCGTTTACCATCGGCGAACGGTTGTCCTAGAAAATCGTTTTACCAACTACCTACAGAGAAGGGGCGCCCGGTTGGAGCGCCCCTTGCTTAGGGTTTGATGAGGTTTTGGATCGTCTGGATTAACGGCGCTTGCGGGTGGCCGTAGCCTTGCGGACGGAGGTCTTCTTGGTCGGAGCCTTTTCCTCAGTCTTAGCGGCGGGGGAGACCGGGGCCTCCTTGGCGGGCTCGGGCTTGGCCTTTACCTCAGCCTTGGGCTCCTCTTTGGCGGCAGTAGGCTTGGCCTCGGCGGCCTTCGGTGCCGGCTCGGCCTTTGCCGCAGGCTTGACCTCTGCCTTGGGCTCGACCTTTACCGCGGGCTTGTCCTCGACCTTAGCCTCCGCCTTGGGAGCAGCAGCCTTGGTCGTGGTCTTCTTGGCCGTCGTCGTGGCGCGCTTGCGCGTGGTGGTCTTGGCGGCCGGCTTGGCCTCGACGGTTCCCTCCGCCTTGGACTCGGCGGGCGCCTCCTCGACCTTGACGGCGGGCTTCGCGGCAGCCTTGGGGGCAGCCTTCGTCGCGGTCTTCGTCGTAGTATCCTTGGTCGTCGACTTCGAAGCTGTGGCCTTCTTGGCGGTCGCTGTCTTAGTCTTAGTCGCAGTCGTCTTCTTGGCGGCGGTCTTAGCCGGAGCCTTTGCCGCAGGCTTGGCCTCGGTCTTTACCTCGGGGGCAGCCTCGGCCTCGGCGGCCTTCTTGGAAGCGGCGGTCGTGCGCTTGCGCGTAGTCGTTGCCTTGGCAGCAGTCGTCTTTGCTGCGGCGGTCTTGGTGGCTGCGGCCTTGGTCGTCGTAGCCTTCTTGGCCGCTGTCTTGCGCGTCGTGGTCTTCTTGGCGGCAGGCTTCGCAGCCGGCTTAGCCTCAGCCTCGGGGGCTGTCTCGGAAGTAGCCACGACCTTCACCTCAGGCTCGGCCTTTGCGGGCTCAGCCTTAACCGGCTTCTCCTCGGTCTTGGGCTCCTCGGCAGCTGCGGGCTCCTTAACGGTCGCCGCAGCCTCAGCCACAGCTGCCGGCCTCTCAATCTCCGGATGCATAAAGAAGTACAGATCCAGATACTTGTCGGCCGAGCGCGTCCAGCTAAAGTCCTGACTCATGGCCTGCGTGACCAGCTGGTTCCAGGCGTCGCGGTTATCCCAGAACAGACGCGCCGCGCGGAATACCGCATCGCCCATCTCGTCGCCGTTAAAGTTGCTAAACGAGAAGCCCGTGCCCTCGCCGGTAAACTCGTTGTACGGGATCACAGTGTCCTTCAAGCCACCGGTCTCGCGTACGATGGGCAGCGTGCCGTAGCGCATGGCGATGATCTGCGACAGGCCGCAGGGCTCAAACTTCGAAGGCATCAGGAACATGTCGGCGGCGGCGTACATGCGCTGCGACAGCGCAGGATCGAACTCGATGCGTGCGGCCATGGTGCCGGGGTACTTGTCCTGGAAGTAGCGCAGGCCGTCCTCGTAGTCGCGGTCGCCGGTGCCCAGCACCGCCACCTGCACGCCGCCGGCCAGAATGCGGTCGAGCGCGTACATGACCAGGTCCATGCCCTTCTGGCGCGTCAGGCGCGTGACCATGACCATAAGCGGACGGTCGTCACGCACCTCGAGCCCTAGCTCTTCCTGCAGCTTGGCCTTGCACACGGCCTTGCCGGAACGGTCTTCGACCGTGTAGTTGGCGGCAATGCGCTTGTCGGTCGCCGGGTCAAAGCCCGCCACGTCAATGCCGTTGAGGATGCCCTGCAGCGCGTACGAACGCTCGCGCAGCACGCCGTCCAGGCCCTCGCCAAACTCGGGCGTCTGGATCTCGTTGGCATAGGTGGGGCTCACCGTAGTGATGGCGTCGGCATAGCGCAGCGCGCCCAGCATGTAGTTGATGCTGCAGGCGTCGCAACGCAGCTGCGAGGCGGCCGCCGGAATATGCGCCACACCAAGGATGTCCTCCATCACGGTGTCGCTAAACTGACCCTGGAACGCCACGTTGTGGATCGAGAAAACGGTCTTGACGCGGTCATACAGCGGCAGGCCCTGGTAGAATTCGCGCAAGAACACGGGCGCCAGTGCCGTCTGCCAGTCGTTGCAGTGCAGGATGTCGCACTCAAAGCCGGCCGGCAGGTGCTGCAGGCTTTCGGTGATGGCCTTGGAGAAGAACGCGAAGCGCTCGCCGTCGTCAAAGAAGCCGTACGGATAGTCGCGCGCAAAGTAGCGCTCGTTGTCGATGAACATATAGGTGACGCCGTCGTGCTCGAGCTTCTCGAGCCCGCAGTACTCGTTGCGCCAGCCCAGGCTCACGTAAAAGTCGGAGAAGTGCTCCATCTGCGCCTTGTACTCGTCCTTGATGGTGGCGTACTTGGGCACCATCACGATGACCTCGGCGCCGGCGCGCACAAGCGCCGCAGGCAGCGAGCCCGCCACGTCACCCAGGCCGCCGGTCTTCACAAACGGTGCGCACTCGGCCGAGGCAAACACGATCTGCATCTTTTTGCTGGAATCAGCCATATTGTCTCCCATGTTGTTATTCGAGAATAGCCGCCAGGCGCGAACCGGGCGGCTATTCTACATGTTACGAGCGATGTTGCGGTGCCAACGTTAACGTACGATGGTGGTATCGGAAGTTAACGGAGCCTTGCCCAGCACCAGGATGTTCTCGGGCGTGCCGCGAAGCTCGGTGTTGGTGGGAACCACGTTGTTCTTGTCCAGGATGGCGTTCTCAACGCGGGCGCCGCTCTTGATGATGCAGCTCTGGTTGATGATCGAGTTGGTCACCGAGGCGCCTTCCTCAACCACAACGCCGCGCGACAGGATCGAGTTGCGCACGGTGCCCTTGATGATGCAGCCGGCCGAGATGATCGAGTTGCACGCGTGGCTGCCGGTCGCGTAGCGCGAAGGCGGCACGTCGTGGGCCTTGGTCAGGATCGGGCGCTCGGGGTCAAAGAGCTGGTCGGCCACGGTCTGGTCGAGCAGGTCCATGCTGCGGCGATACAGCGACTTCTCGCTAAACACGCCCACGACCTCGCCCTTGTACTCGTAGCTGCACACGTCGATGTTGCCAAAGTCGCCCTGGAGCGCCTCGAGCAGGTCCAGATAGTCGGCGGCCTGGTAGTGGTCGATGATCTCGAGCAGCGTCTCGCGGTTGACGATGCAGCAGTCCATAGAGGCGTTGTCGCCGTACACGACGCCGGCGCTCACGCCCGTCAGACGGCCGTTCTCGTTGATCTGCAGCTTGGTCTCGTCATCGACGTTGTGCGTGGCCTTGCAGTACACCACGGTCATCTGGGCACCGGAGTTCTCGTGCGCGTCGATGATGGTGTTGAGGTCCATATTAAAGATGATGTTGGTGCCCATCATCACAACATAGGGCTTGTCCGAGCGCTGGAACAGCGTCTTGTTGGAGATGATGTCGCGCAGCAGGAAGCGCATGCCGCCCTTGGTGGTGCCATACGCGTTGCCGGGCACCATGAACAGGCCGCCCTTCTTGCGGTCCAGGCCCCAGTCCTTGCCCGAGCCCACGTGGTCGATCAGGGAACGGTAGTTGCCCGGCATGACGACACCGACGGTCTTGATGCCGGCATTCATCATGTTGGACAGCGGGAAGTCGATCAGGCGGTAGCGGCCCAAAAACGGGACGGACGCGATGGGGCGATCCTTGAGCAGCACGCTGCCGTAAGTCGAAGAGTAGTTAGCGGTGATATAACCGATGGCCTTGCGATTGATCATCGGATCATTCCCCCTTCCCGATAACGACGTCATTTCCAACGACGGCCGTATCCTTGGTGGTATCGACAGAGCCGAGCTTCACGCCCTCTTCGACCGTGGAGTTCTCGCCCAAAATAGCGCGGCAGATGTGCGCGCCGCTCTTAACGTGCGCACCCGGCAGCAGCACAGAGTCCTCGACCACGGCGCGCTCCTCGATGATGACATCGGTCGAAAGGATCGAGTGGCGCGCGGTGCCGTAGATCTTGCAGCCGTTGGAGACCAGGCAGTCGTCTAGGCGACCATCCGGGCCAATGTAGTGCGGCGGACGCGTGGTGATGTTGGACATGATGGGGAAGTGCTTGTCGAACAGATCGAACTCGGGGTTGTTGCCCAGCAGGTCCATCGAGGTCTCGTGGAAGCTGGCGATAGTGCCAACGTCCTTCCAAAAGCCGTGGAACTCGTAGCTGTATAGGCGTTTGCCCTCGCCGAGCAGCTTGGGGATGATGTCCTTGCCAAAGTCGTGGCTCGAGCGCTGGTCCAAAGCGTCCTCCTCGAGTGCCTCGATCAGCACGTCGGCCGAGAAGATGTAGATGCCCATGGATGCGAGGTTCGAATCGGGCTTATCGGGCTTCTCGGTGAACTTGGTGATGCGGCCGTCCTCGGGGTCGGTGGTCAGGATACCAAAGCGACTGGCCTCCTCCCACGGCACGGGCATAACGCTCACCGTGAGGTCGGCGTTGTTCTCAATGTGCGTCTTGAGCATCTTGCGGTAGTCCATGCGATACAGGTGATCGCCCGAAAGAATCAGGACGTACTTGGGATCGTTGGCCTTGATGTAGTCGAGGTTCTGCGTAATGGCGTCGGCCGTGCCCGCATACCAGGCGCCGCCGGTCTGCGTCTCGTACGGCGGCAGGATCGACACGCCGCCGTCGCGGCTGTCCAGATCCCAAGCCTCGCCGGAGCCCACGTAGGCATGCAGCAGGTAGGGGCGATACTGCGTCAGAACGCCTACCGTGTCGATACCCGAGTTGGAGCAGTTGGAGAGCGAAAAGTCGATAATGCGGAACTTGCCACCAAAGCTAACCGCCGGTTTGGCGATCTTTTGGGTGAGTGCCCCCAATCGGCTGCCCTGTCCTCCTGCGAGGAGCATCGCGATGCATTCTTTCTTACTCATCGATTTCTCCTTCTGTCATCGATGTTCCTAAACCCATTAGCGACGGGCGCGGCGCAACGTCACGCCCGTCGAGTAATGCCGTGCTGGCATAGGGGAGCTCGCGGCCTTTACGCGTGCCAGATCTCGTCGCGGTACTCGCGAATGGTGCGGTCACTCGAGAACCAGCCCGAGGAAGCGGTGTTGAGCAGCGCCTTGCGGTTCCAGGTCTCCTGGTCGCCGTAGCTGCCCGTGAGCGCCTCCCACGCATCCACATAGCTGCGGAAGTCGGCCATGACCAGGTCGGGGTCGTTGTTGTTCATGAGCTCGTTGTAGATGCTCTCGAAGTTGCCCGAAAGACCCGCAAAGGTGTTGTCCTTGAGCTCGTCCATCACGCGGCCCAGGCGCTCGCGGTCGCCGTTGAGGGTATCCCACGCAAAGTAGCTGTTCGATGCCCAGAGCTGCTCGACCTCGGGAGCGGTCAGGCCAAAGATGGCCTCGTTCTCGCGGCCGGCCAGGTCGGCGATCTCGATGTTGGCGCCGTCGAGGGTGCCCAGCGTAATGGCGCCGTTCATCATGAGCTTCATGTTGGACGTGCCCGAGGCCTCCTTACCGGCGGTGGAAATCTGCTCAGAGATCTCGGCGGCGGGGTAGATGAGCTGGGCGTTGCTCACGCGGAAGTTGGGGATAAAGCAGACCTTCATGACCTCGTTCACACGCGGGTCGTTGTTGATGACCTCGGCGACGGAGTTGATCAGGCGGATGGTCTCCTTGGCGAAGGTGTAGCTCGAGGCAGCCTTGCCGCTAAAGATGAAGGTCGTCGGCGTCACATGGAAGTTGGGATCGGCGATGCGACGGTTGTAGATGTCCATCACCTTCATGATGTTCATGAGCTGGCGCTTGTAGGCGTGGAAGCGCTTCACCTGAACATCGAAGACGGTGTTGGGGTCGATGACCAGACCGGTCTCGGCCTTGACGTAGGCGGCCAGACGCTCCTTGTTGGCGCGCTTGGAGGCACCCACGGCCTTCAGGAACTCGCTGTCGTTCTGGAACTCCTTGAGCTTTTCCAGCTCAAATGCATCCTTGAGCCAGCCATCGCCAATGGCCTCGGTTACGAGCTTGGCGTAGGTGGGGTTGGCCTCGGCAAAGAAGCGACGGTGCGAGATTCCGTTGGTCTTGTTGTTGAACTTCTCGGGTGTTAAGGCATAGAAGTCCTTGAGCACGATGTTCTTGATGATGTCGGAGTGGATCTTGGCCACGCCGTTGACGCTGTGGCTGCAGATCACGGACAGGTTGGCCATGCGAATCTCGCCGTCCCACAGGATGGCGGTCTGGCGCAGACGCTCCTGCCAGCCCTCTTGCGTGGTGTCGAACGACTCGTGCCAACGACGGCTGATCTCGTCGATGATCTGGTACACGCGGGGGAGGAGCTTGGAGAACGTGCCGATGGGCCACTTCTCCAGAGCCTCGGGCAGGATGGTGTGGTTGGTGTAGCTCACGACCTGCGTCACGATGTTCCAGGCGTCGTCCCACTCGAGCTTCTTCTCGTCGATGAGGATGCGCATGAGCTCGGGGCCGCACATGGCGGGGTGCGTGTCGTTGGTGTGGATGGCCACAAACTGCGGCAGCAGCTCCCAGTTCTCGCCGTGCTCCTTCTCAAAGGTGTCGAGCAGGCTGTAGATGCCGGCCGACACAAACAGGTACTCCTGCTTCAGGCGCAGCAGACGGCCGTGCTCGCCGGCGTCGTTGGGGTAGAGGATGGCGCTGATGGCCTCGGCCTCGGCGCGCTCGGCGTCGGCCAGGGCGTAGTCGCCGCGGTTGAAGGCCTCAAGGTCAAAGTGCTCCTCGACCGGCTCGGCGGCCCAGACGCGCAGCTTGTTGACGGTCTCGCCGGCATAGCCAACGACGGGGATGTCGTAGGGAACGGCCAGGATATCCTGCGTGTCCACCGTGCGGTAGAACGTGCGGCCGTCCTCCTCAAAGCCCTCAACGTGACCACCAAACTTGATGGTCACGGCCTTGTCCTGACGACGGACCTCCCAGGGATAGCCGTGGGTGAGCCACTCGTCGGTGGCCTCGACCTGACTGCCGTTAACGATCTCCTGCTTAAAAAGGCCGTAGCGGTAGCGCATGCCGTTGCCGTAGCCGGCAATGCCCTCGGCTGCCATGGAATCCAGGAAGCATGCGGCCAGACGGCCCAGGCCACCGTTGCCCAGCGCCGGATCGGGCTCCTGGTTCTCGATGACGGACAGGTCGAAGCCCATGTCGTCGAGCGCCTCGGCGACCATGTCGCGCACGCCAAAGTTGAGCAGGTAGTTGTCGAGCAGGCGGCCGATCAAAAACTCGATCGAGAAGTAGTACACGCGCTTCTTGCCCTCGGCGGTGGCACGGGCGTCGCTCTTGGTGGCAACGGTGCGCGCCTTCTCGGCCACGAGCTTGGCAAGGGCGTTAAAGCGATCGAGGTCGCTGGCGGCCTCGACGCTCTTGCCGCTGATGCTCATGACGGCATCGCGATAGAGCTCGGTAAACTCCTGCTTGTTGTCGAAGATCTTATTCATACGTTCCTTTCCCCCGGGGATATCTCCCGGAACGGTTATGACTTACATCCTACGCCCCCGTGGGGCGGGTGATTACAGCGGTAACGGCTTTGTTACGCTTCCTTAGCGGTCGACTTAACAGAAACTGACTTGGCCTTGGTAACAGCCTTTTTGGCAGCTGGCTTCTTGGCCGCAGTGGCCTTGGCAGCGCGCTTCGCGGCAGCCTTGGCCTTGGTCGTCGTAGCCTTCGCCTTAGCCGGAGCCTTCTTAGCAGCCGCGGGCTTGGGCTTCACCGAAGACGTGCGCTTACGCGTGGCCTTCTTGGGCTCCTCAACTACCGGCGGCTTATAGCTGCTGGGCCCGCGGCGCTTAAGCACCACACCTGCCAGGCCGGGCACCTTGATCTCAATAGAGTCCATCTGCCCGTTCCAGGGGTAGGGCTCGCTCGAGCAGGTGTAGGGCTCCTTGCCGGCATAGCCGCTGCCACCGAACTCGGGACGGTCGGAATCGAAGATGACCTCCCAGTCACCCTCGCGCGGCACGCCCACGCGGAAGCTCTCGTAGCTCGCCGGGTCAAAGTTGATCAGGATCACCAGGTCGTCCTCGACGTCCTCGCCCTGGCGTACAAAGCTCACGATGGACTGCTTGGAATTGTCCGCATCGATCCAGGTAAAGCCGTCGTCGGTGTAGCCGCGCTCGTACAGGGCAGGCTCGGCGGTGTACAGATGGTTGAGCGCCTTAATGAACGCCTGATGATGCTTGTGGGTCTCGTACTCCTCGGTCAGGAACCACTGGATGGACTCGTAGTAGCGCCACTCGATAAACTGGCCGATCTCGTTGCCCATAAAGTTGAGCTTGGCACCGGGGTGCGTCATCTGGTAGAAGGCTAGCGTGCGCAGGCCGGCAAACTGGCGCCACCAGTCGCCTGGCATACGGCCGATGAGTGAGCACTTGCCGTGCACGACCTCGTCGTGGCTTAAGGGGCAGATAAAGTTCTCGGTAAAGGCATACATAATGGAGAACGTGAGCAGCCCGTGGTTGCCGGGGCGCCACGGAAAATCGGTCTGCATGTAGTGCAGGGTGTCGTTCATCCAGCCCATGTCCCACTTGTAGTGGAAGCCCAGGCCGCCGTCCTGCGGCGGATAGGTCACGAGCGGCCACGCGGTGGACTCCTCGGCCATCATCATCACGTCGGGGTAGTGCGCCTCCACGGCGCAGTTGACCTGACGGATAAACGCGCTGGCGTCCAGATCTTCCTCGGTACCGTACTTGTTGAACTTCTTTTGGCCCGGATCGTCGATGCCAAAGTTGAGGTACAGCATGCTGGACACGCCGTCCATGCGAATGCCGTCCACGTGGAAGTTCTCGAGCCAGTACAGCACGTTGGAGACCAGGAAGGAGCGGACCTCGCCGCGGGCGAAGTCGAACTTATGCGTGCCCCAGTTGGGGTGAATCTCGTGCTCAAACAGCATGTGGCCGTTAAAGGTGGCAAGGCCATGGGCATCGGCGCAAAAACCGCCGGGCACCCAGTCCATAATCACGCCGATGCCCGCCTCGTGGCACGCATCGAAAAAGTGCATGAGCTGCTGCGGGTCGCCATAGCGCGACGTGGCGGCATAGTAGCCGGTCGTCTGGTAGCCCCAGGAGCCATCGAAGGGATGCTCCATAAGTGGCATGACCTCGATATGCGTGTAGCCCATGTCGCGCACGTAGTCCACGAGCTCCACCGACAGGTCGTCGTAGGAGTAGAACTCGCCGCGCTGCGCGGGGAAGGGATCCATGGGGCCGGGGTAGTTGCCGTACTCGTCCGGCTCGCCCTGCGGCGCGTCACCATGACGCTTCCACGAGCCAATATGCACCTCGTAGATGTTGAGCGGCTGCGACATGTGGTTGTGGCCGGCGCGGCGCTTGAGCCACGCGGCATCGTTCCACTTATAGCCGTCGAGGGTCCACAGCACGCTGGCCGTTCCCGGAGGGCACTCGGCCTTAAAGGCATACGGATCGGCCTTGTAGAGCTTTTCGCCCTCGTTGGTCTCGATCAGGTACTTATAGAGCTGACCCTGCTCGGCGCCAGGAATAAAGCCTTCCCAGATAGCGCTCGTATGCACAGGCACCAGCGGGTTGGCTTCCTCATCCCAGTCGTTAAATTCGCCAATGACGTGGACGCTCTTTACATCGGGCGCCCAAACGCAAAAACGCCAGCCGCGCGTACGGTTCTGCGTGTCCGGGTGCGCGCCCATCTTTTCCCAGCTGCGTTCCCACATGCCAATGCCAAACAGATAGACATCGTCCTTAGAGAGCTCCGGTGCGTGCGGAGCCGGCTTGCGGGTTGCGGGCTTTTTGGTTACTGGCTTTAGCTTTGTATCGCTCACGTTTGATCCCATCATGACGCGGCAGCGTGTTGCCTTGGTGACTAAATGCGAAAGGTCCAGGGCTGCACGAATCGAAGGGACGGCGATAGTTCTATGATTCGTTCCACCTCGCGTGCTCGGTGGAACTTTCGGCAGAAACTACGATAACACCTGTACGTTACTTTTATGAACGAAAGTGGATTTGCGGCGGCTTTTAATCGGTGAGCGCCATGTTTATACCACTGGCAGATTTGCGATGGTAAAACTCTTGACAGCTTTACCAATTAGGGTTTCAAGATTGTTAGTTTGACGTTTGGTAAAACGTTTTTATCAGGATGTTTACCATTTGACATCGAAAGGTTCGTTTATGTCCCAGACCGCCGCCCCCAATGTCGCTTTTATTTTCGATTGCGACGGCACGCTGGTTAATAGCACCCCCGTTTGGGCCTATGCCCAGCCAGAGTTATTGCGTCGCCACGGAGTCAACGTGACGCCCGAGGACTTTGCCGATTTTGGCCCGCTTTCGCTTGAGGATGAGTGCCAGGCCTACCACGATCTGTGGGGTGTAAAGGAAGAGGGTCCCGTGCTGTACGAAGAGCTGTGCGGCATTTTGCTTGAGGGCTACTCGAAGGTCGCACCGATTACCGGGTTGTTGCCGTTTTTGCAGCAGGCTCAGGAGGCCGGTGTTGCCATGTGCGTGGCCACGTCCACTACGGCCTATTTGGTGCAGGCCGCACTGGATGGCTCTGGTGTTGCGCCGTACATGGACTTTATTACCACCACGGGCGAGGCAGGCCGCTCCAAGCATTTTCCGGATGTGTATGAGCTAGCACTGCGTCGTCTAGAGGAGCGCCACGGGCATGCGTTTGACACCGCTTGGGTTTTTGAGGACGCTGCCTTTGGCCTTAAGAGCTCCGGGACCGCGGGCTTTAAGCGCGTAGGCATTTACGACCCGCTGGGGCACACGGATCGAGATGACGTTCGCGACAACTGTGAGATCTTCATCGACAGCTATGAAGAGCTGGATCTCGCTCGCGTGCTTACGTTTGAGGGCTAGGCGAGGACTGTGGTTTGTAAAGTATTAGTTATCTGCGGCTCACCCGTCGTGGCGAGCCCCGAGTTACTGCGTCAACTGACAGGGGAGTGCGACCACGTGGTCGCCGTGGACCGCGGGCTCGATGCGCTCTTGGGAGCCGGCCTAAGCTGTGATGTCTACGTAGGCGACGCCGATACCGTGAGCGACGAAGGCCGCGCTCTGGTCGATGCCACTACCAATTTTGAGGTAGAGCGCCACAACCCCTACAAGGACTACACCGATCTGGCTCTAGCGCTAGACGCCATCAGCCGCCGCTGGCCCAACGCGGAGGTCGTCGCAACCTGCGCCACGGGCGGCCGCCCCGACATGGCCCTAAGCGTTCTAGGCCTGCTTGCTAACTACAAAGACGCCCCCGTTTGGATCCACGAAGACGACACTACGGCTCGCATTCTGCATGAAGACGAATCCTGGACCATAGAGAACGCCGAAGGCAAAACCTTTTCCATCATCGCCCTGGCCCCAAACACCGAAGTAAGCGAACACGGCCTAGAGTGGGAGCTAGATCACGCCCCGCTAGCCCCACTAGCCGACACCGGCATCTCCAATGTCGTCAGAGGTACGGCTAAGATCCAAGTCCACACCGGTACCGCCATCGCCTACCTCTACAAGTAAGGGCCATCGCATCAGGGTTTTATCGGGACGGCGGATAAAAATAATCTCCTACCAAATGTTTAACCGCCCCGTCAGGGTTTTATCGGGACGGTGGACAGAAATAATCGCTCGAAGAGTGATTATTTCTGTCCCAGGAAAACCCGTAAGTAAGGGTTGATTTCCGATCTCAGCCGAACACATTAGGCGGATAGGCCGTTCCCGCAGCTAGCCGAACGCCCCCGGTGCCCCATCCGGGCCCCGGGGGCGCCGTTTTCCCAGTTGAAGGAACGGTGGAGATG
>CAUEQD010000008.1 GCA_959019945.1 uncultured Collinsella sp.
GCCGCGCGGCAAGGAGATATATTGCCAGACCGGAGGGGCCCCGTGGGCGGGAATCTGGGCGTACACATTTCCTACACATCTTGGGATCCGACTAACGTTTGCCAGCCGTTACCTACCGCTCGCCGAGCATCTCTTTATATAAGGCAGTCTCATGGTTAAAGCGGATACGTCCCCCTAGCTAAAGCACAGCCAGCATCGAGCAACTCATCACGTTCTTCCACCGAGAACCCCTCGGCGTAGACGCGCACCACTGGTTCGGTCCCGCTAGGACGGACCAGCAGCCACGTGTCATCCTCGAATGACAGACGCAAGCCGTCCATATGACTAACGTTTTGCGGTACCTTGCCACAAATCGACTTGGGGTTTACGCCCGGCAGCAGGGTTCGTAACGTTTCGGCATCTTCGGCCTCAAGGCGTAAATCGCGTCGACCGTAACTCGTCTTACCAAAACTGTCCTCGAGTTGGTCGACCAGAACGCCCAAAGGCGCGTCTGTCTTTGCCATAAGCTCACACAGAATCAGACAGGCGAGGATTCCATCGCGCTCGGGCATATGCGCGGCGATGCCGATACCACCGGCTTCTTCACCGCCTATGAGGACGCCGCCCTTCTTCATCTCCGCCGCTATATATTTGAAACCGACTGGTTTGACGGTCACGCGGCAGCCAAGCGCCTCGGCAATGCGACGCACGAGCGTCGAGCATGAAAGATTGACGACGACGCGCCCCTCCAAATTACGAAATTGAACCAAGTCGCCCAAAACGAGCGCCATGATCTGATGCGGATGTATATATCTGCCGCGCTCGTCAACCGCACCGATACGGTCGGCGTCGCCGTCGGTCACCAGACCAGCGCAAGCTCCGTCATCGATAACCGTGCGCTCGCAAGCGTCCACCCAAGGCTCAACGGGGTCGGGGCAGATATCTTCTTGGTCAGACGCCTGCCCGGCGTGAATCTCGTGCACCTCAACGCCAAGCTCGCGCAGCAAGTCGGCTAGATAACCCTGGGCTGCGCCGCCCATGGGATCGACAACCACGCGCAGGTGCGCGCCGCGGATGGCTTCGGCATCGACAAACGATGCCACCGCCTGCATATAGTCAGGAATGATATCCGCGGTGCGATATTGCCCCTCGATCCCCATTGGCTCGGGAGCCATGGTCTCTTCGAGCTCTTCGATGACATCCTGGTTGGCGGTCGAGCCGTCACCCATGCGAATCTTGAGGCACAGATAACCCTGCGGATGATGGGACCCCGTCACCATGAGCGCGCCGCACGCCTCACCGTCATAAGCCGCCGCCCACGTAAGGGCAGGGGTCGGAACAGGTCGCGAAGCGAGCACGGCGTCCAGCCCGTGCGCTGCTAGCACGCCCGCCGCAAGCTCAGCGAACTCGCTCGCCAGGGGCCGGGTGTCGAACCCTATATATACCGTTTTGCCCGGATTGGTCTTTTGCCACAACTCGCCGACGGCATCGGCGATACGGGCAACGTTATCGGCAGTGAAGTCCTCATCGACGCGAGCGCGCCAACCGTCAGTTCCAAAATGAATTATCGCGCACACGCGCAGACACCTCACAGTGTTTGGATCATGGTACGCGTGAGGTATACCCGCAACACGCACTCAGCAACCTGCCGGCACCAGCATTCACCATTTGGGCAAATGCTGCCGAGGACATGCAAGCAATAAAAAAAACCGCCCCGTATGGAGCGGTTTTGCCCTTTATATATCGAGCGCCTCGGCCATCGCTGCCGTAGTGATTGCCGTGGTTCCACAGCAACTGCCCACCATTGCGGCGCCGGCATGTCTCCATTCGATGCATGCGCGCGCGAAAGCTTCGGGATTCTCGTGCCATACGGGGCCATCCTGAGTCTGGACCGGATCGCCTACGTTGGGACGCACCGTAACGGGAGTAGTCGCCGATGCAACCATCCTGGGCACCGCCGCATTCGCGGCCGCAAGCGAACAGCAATTAACACCAACCGAGTTTGCGCCGTGTTTTTCGGCGTACAAAACGGCTGCCTCGATGTTGAGGCCATCGCCCAGCAGGTCGCCTTTATCGTCAACGACAAAACTCACCAGAACAGGCATGCCGTCGGCGGCATCTCGGGCGCCGGCAAGCATGGGCTGCAGATTACGGATAGACGTCACCGTCTCGATCAGCAGACCGTCAACACCAGCATTGAGCAAGGCGTGCGCCTGTTCGCGCGCAATGCCGCGGATTTCACGATACTCGACAGAGTCCTCGGCAAACCACTCAATACCGATCGGGCCCATCGAGCCCAGCAGTAGCTGAGGGTGCGCCTGGCGGGCATCGTCGACGGCCCCGCGATTGACCTCCGCCACGGACGGCGCAATCTGGTCGTGCTTGAGGGCATAGCTCGATGCCTGAAAGGTATTGGTAATGAGCACCTGCGCGCCGGCGGCGACATACAAGCGATGGATACGAGAAACGGTCTGCGGCTCTGCCAGATTCCAAAACGCCGGTGGAATGTCGGCGGCATCGTACTCACTCAACAAAACACTGCCCATGGGGCCCTGCGCCAACAAGGTCTCGCTCGACAAGCGGCGCGTAAGTTCCTCGGCACCAAAGCGGTTGTAATAACTCGTATCCATATATATCCCGCTATTCCTCGACGCTGATTCCCTGCTTTTCGAGATAGGCGAGCCAGCGGCTCATCGTGTCCTCGGATAGCGCATGCTCCATCATGCAGGCCTCGGAATCGGCTCGCTCAAATTCGACACCGAGCTCCTGAACCAAAAACGTGCGGATGAGGCGATGACGGTACCAGATAGCCGTGCCAACCTCGCGGCCGCGATCGGTCAGGATCACCTTGCCGTAGTGCGATTGCTCGACAAGCTCGGATGCCTTGAGAGCCGAAACCGCTTTATTGACCGATGCCTTGGAGACGCCAAGGCGCTGCGCGATGTCGACCGATCGCACGCCGTTGGTTTCCCCCTCTTCGCTTTCAATGCGAACCATGCACTCCAAGTAGTCTTCGTTCGCCACCGTCAGATGTAGTTCGCGCGAGCTATTTGTCGTATCCATGATCTTCCGTCCCTTCTGCATTCAATGGCTGATTCTACCCCATCCAAGCGTCGTGGTATGCCGTGGCATACCGTGCTAGAGTTCTTGTTGCACACGACGACCAAGATTGGAGCGGTCTTTATGGAAAACACCACCACGAGCCCCGATGTCCTCGAACGCTTTTTGCGCTACGTCCAGATCAACACGCAGTCCGAGGATGCAAACTGCGACCAGGTACCCTCGAGCGCCGTTCAGTTTGACCTTGCCAACGTGCTGGCTGAAGAGCTGCGCGAGCTTGGTGCGGAAGATGCCCACGTGACCGAGCACGCCTATGTCTGCGCGCATATCCCCGCAAGTGCGGGCGCTGAGGACAAGCCCGCCCTGGGCCTGATCGCCCATCTCGACACCACCGAAGTTGCACCGGGCGCCGGCGTGAAGCCGCACATCGTACACTACGAAGGCGGCGACCTGGTCTGCGGCACGGTTGACGGTAAGCCCGTTGCCATGAGTACCGCCAAGCTTCCCGCCCTGAATGACCTCGCGGGTGAGGACCTGGTCTGCAGCGATGGCACCACGCTGCTGGGCGCGGACGACAAGGCAGGCGTCGCCGAGATCATGTCGCTTGTCGCGCGTATCGCTCAGGACCCTTCTCTGCCCCATCCCGCACTCGGCATTTGCTTCTGCCCTGACGAGGAGATCGGCCACGGAGCCGAGCTGTTGGATATCGATACCTTTGGCTGCAAGTACGCCTACACGGTCGACGGCGGCCCCATCGGCGAGCTGGAGTGGGAGTGCTTCAATGCCGCCGAGGCGACCGTCCGCTTTGAGGGCCAGTCCATCCACCCGGGCGACGCCAAAGGCCGTATGGTCAACGCAGGCAATCTGTTCTGCGACTTCAACGCGTTGCTCCCCTACGTGCAGCGCCCGGAGTATACGGAAGGCTACGAGGGCTTTTATCACCTTGAGGGCGTATCTGCGACCGTCGATCACGCCACAGCGCGCTATATCGTCCGCGACCATGACGCCGCCAAGTTCCAGCAGAAACTCGACCTTATCGATGCCGCCGCCTCGATGCTCAACCAGCGTCTGGGTGAGGAGCGCGTGACGGTCGAGATTAAGCAGCAGTATCGAAATATGGCCGAAATCGTTCGTGACTATCCCGAGCTTATTGATGTTGCCAAGGAAGCCTACCTTGCCTGCGGCGTTGAGCCCCAAGTGCTGCCGATTCGCGGCGGCACCGACGGCGCCCAGCTGTCGTTCCGCGGTCTGCCCTGCCCCAACCTTTCCACCGGCGGCTATTGCTACCACGGCGTCAACGAGTTCGTCCCGGTCAGTTCGCTCGTCAAGATGACCGACGTGCTCCAGGAGCTCGTCGCCCGTTTCGCATAAGACTGGCCGCATAAGCCCAAAAGACGAATCGCCCCGTCCTCAACCGAGAACGGGGCGATTTTTTGCTGCAATGAGAACAGGTTGACGCGCGCCAGCCTCTTGACGCAAGGAGCGTCCCAAACTGCCGGCACATGAGGAACGTCCCCAAGTGCCAAGTGCATCAAGAGTGTCCCCTTTGACCAGTCGTTTAAGAACGTCCCCAATGACTAACGTCGCAGGTTGAGGACGGGCAGCGAGCGGGTCGCATTTGAGACAAGGTGACGTGAAACGAAAGGGCGCTGACCTTCTGGTCGCGCCCTTGAAGTTGAACGTCAGATTGTCCAAATGCGGCCCGCGCAGCGTCAAGCGGTTACGCGGTTTGGTAAAACCGCGTAACTCTAGTAGTTGGCTTCGTAGCCGTTGCCGTCGCCGGTGGGCTCTTCGTAGTAGTCCGAATCGCTCGAATCGCTTGAGTCATCGGAATCGTCAGAGCTGACCGATGAAGTTGCGGTACCGTTTGCGTAGTCGTCAGACGTGTTGTTGTTCAGGTCGCCGATCGTAGAACTGGAACCGTCGGAAAGACCCATGGTGTTGGGACCCTTGGGATTCTTGCCGGCATCGACGCGCTCCATCATTTCCTTGAGCTCGTCCTCGTAGACAAAGACGTAGCTCACACCGTCGATCATGGTGCTGTCGTCGGCGTACGAGGGCAGGTTGGCCGAGTAGATACCGTCGACATCCATACCGCGCATGGCGTTGACCGTAGCCACGATATCCTGAACGCTCATATCGGTTACGAGCATATCGGACAGCGAATTAACCAGGCCAAAAATCTTCGTGGCATCGAAGTTATTGAGAATCTGGTTGGCAAGGGCGCCAAGCACCTGACGCTGGTGGCGCATGCGCGTGTAATCGCCGTCGGCATAGGTGTAGCGGCAGCGGGCATAGGTAAGGGCGGTGGCACCGTCCATATGCTGCTGGCCAGCGGTAATCTTAATATCCAGGTGCTCGGGGTCGTCAACATCATCGGTTGCGTTAATGTCGATACCGCCAACCGAATCAATCAGCGCCTGCATACCGTCGAAGCTGACCTCGGCATAGTGGGAAATCTGAACACCGCACAGCTCGTTGACCGCCTCGACCATGGCCTCGGCGCCGCCAACGGTATGGCAGGCGTTGATCTTCATGGTCTCGCCCTTGTACTCGACCTTGGTGTCGCGCGGAACGGAAATGAGCGTCGCCTGCTTTTGCGTGGGGTCGATGCGTGCCAGGATAATCGAGTCGGCACGATACGTATCCTCGCCCGGACGGCCGTCGGTGCCAAGAAGCAGCACGTAGAACGGATCCTTTGCCTCATCGGTGTCAACCAGAACCCGACGCAGATTATCGGTAATGACATTAGAATCGCCGAGCTTGCCCATAATGGTAGCAAACCACAGGCCGGCAGCGGTAGTGGCACTCAGCAGCACACCAAGCACGACAATGAGCGCGACGTGACGAATCGTGTGGCTACGACGACGTTGACGAGCGCGCTCGGAATAGCGAGCCACGTTATCGCGACTGTAGATCTTGGCCTGCGCACCAGTTGAGGGTCTTCGGGCGGTGGTATCCGCGAGGGGCTTTTTATTAAACATAGGCAACCTGTATTAGTAGATGACGGGATCGGGGACGGAAGCATGCTCGACATGCGCGCCGAGCGCCTGCAGCTTTTCGACAAACTGCTCGTAGCCGCGCTTGATGTGATGGATGGCCGAAACCTCGGTCGTCCCGTCGGCGATCAAGCCCGCTACGACGAGGGCCGCTCCGCCACGCAGATCGGGCGAGGTAACCTGTGCACCCGAGAAGCCCTTGACGCCATGAATCATGGCATGATGGCTCTCGATACGAATGTCGGCACCCATGCGCACCAGCTCAGAGGCAAACATAAAGCGATTCTCGAAGATGTTCTCGGTAATAACGGAACTGCCGTCGGCAAGGGCGGAGAGCACCATAATCTGCGCCTGCATGTCCGTCGGGAAGCCGGGGAACGGAAGCGTCTGGATGTCGACCGGCTTGATACGCTCGGCACGGTTTACATGGACGCCATCCTCGACGCGCTCGCAGTCGATACCCATGAGCTCCATCTTCTTGAGCACCATGCCCAAGTGAATGGGGCAAAAGCCCGTGACATCGACACCGCGATCGTCGGCCATCAACGCACCGGCAACGATAAAGGTACCGGCCTCGATGCGGTCGCCCACCACGCGATGGGTAACGGGATGCAGCTCTTCCACGCCCTCGATGGTCACGACGGGCGTACCCGCGCCGACAATCTTGGCGCCCATCTCGTTGAGCATGTTGGCGAGATCGACGATCTCGGGCTCGCGGGCGGCATTGTCGATAACCGTGGTGCCCTGCGCGCGCACGGATGCCATGATGAGGTTCTCGGTCGCACCGACGCTGGCGAACTCGAGCGTGACGGTGGTACCGCGCAGACCTTGGGGCGCATTAGCGTTGATGTAGCCGTGGGCGGTATCGAACTCAACGCCCAGGGCCTCAAGACCAAGAATGTGCATATCGATCTTGCGAGCACCCAGGTTGCAGCCGCCCGGCATGGCGATCTTGGCGCGATGGAAGCGACCCAGCAGGGGTCCCATCACGGCGGTGGAAGCACGCATCTTGGCAACGAGCTCGTAGGGGGCCTCCCAAGAATCGACCTGAGAGGTATCAATCTCGAGCGTGTGCTCGTCAAGGACATCGATTGTGGCGCCCATACCCTTGAGCACCTTGCCCATCACGTGGACATCGGAAATATCGGGCACGTTCTGCAGCGTCGTCTTGCCCGGCGCCAGAAGCGTTGCCGCCATGAGTTTGAGCGCGGAGTTCTTGGCGCCCGAAACGGGCACAGAGCCTCCGATGGCGTGGCCACCCTCAACGCGGATAATATCCAAGGTCTACCCTTTCAAAAAGCATGCCCGGGATGGCTGGGCCATCCCGGGCATGATGTGTTCGCAAATGGTCGAACGCTAAATCGTTTGACTATTGGGCAAGCTTGAGCTTACACCATGCGATTTCATTATAGAGGTAGGCGCGGCGTGCATCATCCTCCGACAAATTACCCAGCTTCTCTTCAAAACCTTGAATATCAGCTTTAAGCTTGTCGGCATCGACGGTCGCCAAATCGCAAGCGCGCTCGGCGAGAACGGTCACGACATCGTCCGCAACCTGGGCATAGCCGCCGGCCACGGCAAACGTGTGGTCGACAGTGCCCATGGCCTTATCGGAAACGCGAACGTAACCGCGGTCGATCGTGCAGATCTCGCTGGAGTGAGCAGGCAGAACGCCAAACTCGCCATCCGTGGACGGAATCGACACAAACGCAGCGTCGCCCTCATAGGCGCAGCTCACGGGGCACACGATGCGGATACGCATAACCTACTTCTCCCCCATCTTGCGGGCGCGCTCGCGCACGTCCTCAATCGTGGAAGCATAGCGGAAAGCCTGCTCGGGCAGGTCATCGGCCTTGCCGTCGACAATCTCGGCGAAGGAGCGGACGGTATCCTCGACGCGGACGTAGACACCGGGGTTGCCGGTGAACTTCTCGGCGACGTGGAAGGACTGCGAGAGGAACTGCTGGATCTTACGGGCACGGTTGACCGTAAGGCGCTGCTCCTCGGACAGCTCGTCCATACCCAGGATGGCGATGATGTCCTGAAGGTCGGAGTACTCCTGCAGGAGCTCCTGGACCTTGACGGCGACACGGTAGTGCTCCTCGCCGACGATCGAGGGATCGAGAGCGTCGGAGGAAGACGCGAGCGGGTCGATAGCCGGGAACAGGCCGAGCGACGAAATACTGCGCGAAAGAACCGTGGTGGCATCGAGGTGCGTAAACGTCGTGGCAGGCGCCGGGTCGGTCAGGTCGTCTGCGGGGACGTAGACAGCCTGGACGGAGGTAATGGAGCCCGTCTTGGTCGAGGTAATGCGCTCCTGGAGGTCGCCCATCTCGGTTGCCAGCGTGGGCTGGTAACCAACGGCGGACGGCATACGGCCCAGCAGTGCGGAAACCTCGGAACCTGCCTGGGAGAAGCGGAAGATGTTGTCGATGAACAGCAGAACGTCCTGGCCACGATCACGGAAATACTCAGCGGTGGTAAGGCCGGCCAGACCGATGCGCAGACGCGCTCCGGGCGGCTCGTTCATCTGACCATAGACCAAGCAGGTCTTGTCGATAACGCCAGACTCGCTCATCTCGAGGAACAGGTCGGTGCCCTCGCGGGTACGCTCGCCGACGCCGGTGAACACCGAGGTGCCACCGTGCTCCTGGGCGAGGTTGTTGATGAGCTCCTGAATCAGAACGGTCTTGCCGACGCCGGCGCCGCCAAACAGACCCGTTTTGCCGCCACGGATGTAGGGCTCGAGCAGGTCGACGGCCTTGATGCCGGTCTCGAAGATCTCGGTCTTGGTGGTGAGCTCGTCGAAACGGGGCGCTGCATGGTGGATGGGGTAGAACTCCTCCACCTCGGGCATGGGCTTGCCGTCGACGGGCTTGCCCATGACGTTCCAAATGCGGCCGAGCGTCTTGGGGCCAACGGGCATCTTCATGGGCTCACCGGTATCGGTGGCGATGAGGCCGCGCTGCAGGCCGTCGGTCGAGGACATGGCGACCGTGCGGACGACGCCGCCCGGAAGCTGGCTCTCGACCTCGAGGATCGTGCTCAGATGACCGATCGGGGTCTCGGCCTCGACCGTGAGCGCGTTGTAGATCGGGGGCACCGCGCCGTCAAACTTGACGTCGACGACAGGGCCGATGATTCGCACGATGCGACCATCACCGGCAGTCGTCTTCTTGGTGGCTTCCTCGACCGCAAGCTTTACGGTGTTATTAGCCATTACTGTTCCTCCAATGCTGAGGCTCCGCCGACGATCTCGTTAATCTCGGTCGTGATCGAAGCCTGGCGCACGCGACTATACGTGCGGGTAAGGGTCGAGATGATCGCGGTGGCGTTTTCCGTCGCGGAGTGCATGGCCTTGCGGCGTGCACCCTGCTCGGCAGCCGCCGAATCGATCAGGGCCTGGTAGATGACCGTCAGGATATAAGACGGCACAAGCTTGCCGAGAACATGCTCGGGAGAGGGCACGAACTCGAACGTGGACGAGATGCGCTTAGGGGCGTCGGTCTCGTTCTTACGCGGACCGTGGGCCATAGCGATCATCTCGGGGTCGAGCGGCAACAGATGCTCGACGCGAAGCTCCTGATCCACGCGGTTCTTGGCGTGGTGGTAGACAAGCTCGACACGGTCAAGCTCACCGGCACGATACGCATCGCAGATATGAGAGGAGATCATGCGGGCCTGATTGAAATCGGGCTCAGAGGAGTTGCCCTCAAAGTGCATGACGACGTTTGCGCGGTCACGGAAATACGTGGCCGGTTTGCGCCCACACGCGATGATCTCGCACTCGATGCCGTCGTTCGCCCAAGAAGCGGCGAGCTTTTCGGCCGTGCGCTCCACCGTCGTATTGAAACCGCCGGCAAGGCCGCGGTCCGAGGCAATAACGACAATCAGGCCATGCTTGACGCTCTCATGCTTCTGCAGCATGGGATCGGTGCCCGAACAGGAGGCGTCGCCGGCGACCGTCAACATGACGTCGGTCAGCGCCTCCTTATAGGGCTCGGCCTGCTTGGAGCGATCGAGGGCACGACGGATCTTGGCCGTAGAGACCATCTCCATCGTGCGCGTGATCTGCTTGGTCGTGGTAACCGAGGAGATTCGCTTCTTAATGTCGCGAAGGTTGGCCATGGGGCTTAGTTCTCCTCTGATCCAGAAACATCCGAATGGTGCTTGGCCATGAACTGCTGCTTGAAGTCGCCGATGACGCGCAAGAGCTCAGCCTTGGTGTCATCATCGATCTTCTTGGCGCGAACCTTGTCGAGCAGCGAGCCAAAGCCATTGTCCATGTACTCGATGAGCTCGGCACGGAAAGGCAGCACGTCGGCGATCTCCAGGTCATCCAGGAAGCCCTCGTTGCCAGCGAACAGCGTAACGATCTGCTCGCCAACCTCAAACGGCTTGTAACGCGGCTGCTTCAGGAGCTCGGTCATGCGAGCACCATGGGTCAGCTGCTTCTGAGTAGCCTCGTCGAGGTCGGAGCCGAACTGCGTAAAGCCAGCGAGCTCCTGATAGGAAGCGAGGTCCAGACGGAGGTTGCCGGCGACCTGCTTCATGGCCTTGGTCTGCGCATCGCCACCGACGCGGGACACGGAGATACCCACGTCGACTGCCGGGCGCTGACCCTGGAAGAAGAGCTCGGACTGCAGGTAGATCTGACCATCGGTAATGGAAATGACGTTGGTCGGAATGTAGGCCGAGACGTCGCCGTCCTGGGTCTCGATGATCGGCAGTGCCGTCATGGAGCCGTAACCGTTCTTCTTGGACATCTTGACGGCACGCTCGAGCAGACGAGAGTGCAGGTAGAAGATGTCGCCAGGATAGGCCTCGCGTCCGGGCGGACGATGCAGCGTCAGCGACATCTGACGGTAGGCCACAGCCTGCTTGGACAGGTCGTCGTAGATGACGAGCACGTGGCCGCCGGGGTTGGTCTCGCTGGCGGGCTTGCCGTCCTCGCCGTTGTACATGAAGAACTCGCCAATAGCGGCACCGGCCATAGGCGCGATGTACTGCATAGGGGCGGAATCGGCAGCGGTGGCCGAAACGATGATGGTGTAGTCGAGCGCACCGTGCTGAGCGAGGGTCTCGCGGATGTTGGCAACCGTGGAGGCCTTCTGGCCGATGGCGACATAGATGCAGACCATGCCCTTGCCGCGCTGATTGAGGATAGCGTCGATGGCGATGGCGGTCTTACCGGTCTTACGGTCGCCGATGATGAGCTCACGCTGACCACGGCCGATAGGCACCATGGAGTCGATGGCCAACAGGCCGGTCTGAACCGGCTCGCACACCGGGGTACGGTCGATGACACCGGGGGCCTTGAACTCGATGGGGCGACGATGCGTGGCGACGATGTCACCCAGGCCGTCGATAGGCTGGCCGAGCGGATTGACGACGCGGCCGAGCATGGCGCGGCTCACGGGGATATCCATAATGCGGCCAGTGGTGCGGCACTCGTCGCCTTCCTTGATGGAGTCGACGGCACCGAACAGAACGGCGCCGACCTCGTCACGGTCAAGGTTCTGAGCAAGGCCAAAGACGGTCTCACCGGTATCGGAGCTCTTGAACTCCAGAAGCTCGCCTGCCATGGCGCTCTTGAGGCCGGAGACGCGCGCGATGCCGTCGCCTACCTCGTCGACCGTTGAAACCTCATGCGTATCGACCGTCGCGGAGAGGCTCGTGAGCTGCTCCTGCAGTTTCTTGGCGATATCCTGGGCATTGAGGGTTTCGGACATTAGGCTTCACCTCCGTACGAATTAGCAGAGTTTGCGAGGGTCTCCTGCGCGATGCGCAGCTGCGTCTTGACGGAGATGTCACGACGCTCGCCGCGGGCCTCGAGCACCAGGCCGCCCACGATAGACGGGTCGACCTGCTCGATAAGGAATACCTTGCGGCCGAAGTCCTGCTCGCATTTCTTAGTGATGGTTTGACGCAGCTCGTCGTCGAGCGGGATCGCCGTGGTGACGGTCACGCCCACTACATCCTCGTCTTCCTCGGCAACATACTTAAAGGCAGCTGCCACCTTGGGAAGAAGGTCGAGCTGGTCGCGCTTGGACATGGTGTCGAGCACGGCGATGATCTCGGGGCTGGCGCTAGCCAGGCGCTCGATCATCTCGAGGTCCTCGAACACATGGTTCTCGGCCTTGGCGGCTTCCAAAAGGGAGCGCGCGTAAGTCTCGAGCACCTTGTCCTGATAGCGGCTAGTCGGCATTCAAGCTACCTGCTTCCTGGATGTAGCGCTCGATGAGCTTCTTCTGCTCGCCCTCGTCCTCGAGTGCCTCGCCCACGATCTTGGTGGCGACAGCAACGGACAGGTCGGCGATGGAGCTCGCGGCACCGGCGTAGATGGACTTGCGCTCGTCCTCGACGGTCGTGTGGGCCTTGGCGATGATCTCCTCGGCCTCCTTGTGAGCAGCCTCGATGATACGGGCGCGCTCGGACTCGGCGTCCTTACGGGCCTCGAGAACGATGTCGGCAGCCTGACGACGGGCGTCGGTGACGATCGAGTCGGACTCAGCGCGCTTGGCGATAGCCTCCTGCTTGGTCTTCTCGGCCTCGTCGAGGCTCTCCTCGATCTTCTTGCCGCGCTCCTCCATGGTTTTCATGATGCCCGGCAGGGCGACCTTGGCCAGCACGATCCAGATGATCAGGAAGGCGATAAGCGCCGGGATGAACTCCGCCATCTTAGGGATGAGGATGTCCGCACCGGCAGCGCCGTCCTCGGCGAACGCGGAAACCGGCATGAGCAGCGCGGCCGCGGACGCGGAGAGTGCGATCGCGCTCTTCTGGGATGAAAGATTCATACTTGACGCTCCGTGCTATTTAACGATCAGCGCGACAACGAAGCCGATCAGAGCCAGAGCCTCGCCGAAGGCGGAGCCCATGATGAAGACGGTGAACACGCGGCCCTGGACCTCAGGCTGACGGGCCATAGCACCCGTAGCACCCAGAGCAGACAGGCCGATAGCAAGACCAGCGCCGATAACACCGAGACCGTAACCGATAACTCCCACGATTCCTCCTTTGTCGTGCGTGTCTTATTTCACGCAGGATAACCTTTTTATAACTGCCGGGCTCCATGGGTACGGGCACCGGCGGTTTAACGAATTGCCTTACCTTTAAGGCGCGAACGGAAGACTACTCCTCCTCCGCGACCTCCTCTGCCTCGGAGACATACACGGCGGTAAGGACCGTGAAGACGTAAGCCTGGATGGCGCCGACCACAAGCTCGATCGCATAGATCAGGATGAGGATGGCAAGCCAGGCCAGCGAAGGCAGGGCGCCGACGGCGTGGGCCGCGGAAACCTGCTGAAGCAGCGGCTGCATGAACATGCTCGCCATGATGGCGAACGAGCCCATGACCACGTGTCCTGCGAACATGTTGCAGAACAGACGGACGGCGAGCGTGATGAGGCGCAGGAAGGTCGAGAAAAGCTCGACGACCCACACAAGCACGTTCATCGGGAAGCTCACGCCCTGCGGGGCAAGGCTCTTGATGTAGCCGATCACGCCGTGAGCCTTGCATCCGTAGTAGATGAAGTACACGAAGGCGAAGATGGCGAGCGCGGCGGTGGAGCCGATTGCGCCGGTGCCGGGCTTCATTCCCGGGATCAGGCCGATCATGTTATTGATCAGGATGAACAGGAAAAGCGAGCACAGGAACGGGAAGTGCTTCTTCCAGTTCTCACCCACGACGCCCTTGCCGATATCGTTCTCGACGTACTCGATGATGTACTCGAAACCGTTGACGAAGAAGCCCTTGGGAACCAGGGTCTGCTTCTTCTTGAACACGGCCAGGACGATCAGGAGCACGATCGTGGAGACGATCAGCCAAAACGAGTACTGCGTGATGCCGCAGCTCAAATCGCCCACGACAGGGGTGGAGCTGAACTCGCTGACCAGATGATTAATCTCATCAGGCAGCTTTTCAAAAATTTCCACGACTTACCTTTCGACCTCATGAGGATCCCGCAGCGCCTTGGCGACGCGAACCGTGCAGGCGGCCATAAAAGCCACGAAACCGATCGCCTCGCCCAGGAGGAACATGCGAAATGCCTCTCCGAACAACGCAAACACAACCAAGGTAAAGACGAGCAGGGCGACTGCCGAGACCGCCAGACTCACCATGCCCTTGAGCATGTCCGCATTCTGTTTATCGTCAAGAACCGGCTTGAGCGTAAAAACAAAGGGAAGGAAGGCAATTGCGCCCGCGATGGCGCCTGCAACGATAGCGAGCAGATCGGCTATCTGAAACACTGGCTTCCTCGCTTTCCTTTTTAACGCCTCACAGCACAGTCCCAGCCAAACATTGGTGACTATTGTACGAGCCAATCGCTAAAGTACAACCGTAAAACAAACGGTTAATACGCACCTGTACGTTTTCTTAAGGCCTTCTTTATGCCGCAGGTACGGTAATACGTTTTTTCGAACCCCTCAGGGCAAAACGTCCGTTAACAGAAGCGCGCGTGGACGACTTTTGCTCGCCCGCGCGCACCATTTCTTCGTATTTGTGACCGTAGCCGACAAGGCCCAACGACTAGAGCGTACCGTAGATGCGGTCGCCGGCGTCGCCCAGGCCGGGAACGATATAGGCGGCCTCGTTGAGATGGTCGTCGATGGCGCACGTATAAATATGCACATCGGGGTCCTTCTCGGTCAGCGACTTGAGACCCTCGGGCGCGGCGACGATGCACAGCATGCGGATATCCTTGACACCGCGCTCGCGCAGGTAGCTGATGGCCATCTCGGCCGAACCGCCCGTGGCGAGCATGGGGTCGACAACCAGGCAGATGCGCTGATCGATATCCTTGGGCATCTTGCAGTAATACTCATGCGGCTCGTGAGTAACCTCGTCGCGCTCCATTCCAATGTGGCCCACGCGAGCCGAGGGTACCAAGTCGAGGATACCGTCGACCATGCCGAGGCCCGCACGCAGGATAGGAACGATGGCGAGCTTCTTGCCGGCAAGCTGCTTAAACGTGGCAGTGGTGATGGGGGTCTCGACCTCGACGTCTTCCATGGGCAGGTCGCGCATGGCCTCGTAGCCGTCAAAGAACGCAAGCTCGCGCACGAGCTGGCGGAACTGGTTGGTGCCGGTGCTCTTGTCGCGCAGGATCGACAGCTTGTGCTGGACGAGCGGATGGTCGACAAGCGTCACGCGGGACGTATCGTAGGTGACGGTCATGGGTTGATTGCCCCTTTCGTTGCGGCCGGAAGATGGCCTTGCTGACAAGACGCATGGCGACATTGTTGCCTCGCGCCGTGCATAAGTTTAACGGTTTGTTGTATCGAGCAGCTCGTCGCAACCCTACTGAGCGGTGTTGAGCGAACGCTTGACGGCATCACGCCAACCAGCGAGGTTGCTCTCACGGCGCTCGGCGGACATGTGAGGATGGAAGACTTTGACGATCTGAGCGTTTTGCTCCAGCTCCTCCAAATCCTCCCAATAGCCGACAGCAAGGCCCGCCAAGTACGCGGCGCCAATCGCCGTGGTCTCCACCGTCTCGCACTGCAGCACGGGGATATCCAGCAGATCAGCCTGGAATTGCATGATGAACTCGTTGCGCGAGGCACCGCCATCGACGGACAGGCGCTCAATCGAAAGTCCCACGTCCTGCTCCATGGCGCGTAGCACGTCATAACTCTGGTAGGCCATGGACTCGCAAGCCGCACGCACAATGGTCGCACGACTCGAGGCGCCGGTCAGGCCGCACACGATACCGCGAGCATGCGGGTCCCACCAGGGAGCGCCCAGGCCTGCGAAAGCGGGGACGAAGTAGCAGCCCTCGTTGTCGTTAATCGAAGTGGCGAGTTGCGCGGACTCGCTCACGCTCGAGATGATGCCCATGTTGTTGCGCAGCCAGTTCATGGTTGAGCCGGCAGCAAAGATAGAACCCTCGAGCGCATAGCTGATCTTGCCGTCCGCGGCGATACCGATCGTGGAGACCAGACCGTTCTTGGATTCGACGATCTCGTCGCCGGTGTTCATGAGCATAAAGCAACCCGTGCCATAGGTGTTTTTGGTCTGGCCGGGATGGAAGCAGCAGTGGCCGAACAGCGACGCCTGCTGGTCGCCCGCCACGCCCATGATGGGTGGCATGTTGGTCATGATGTCGCTCGCGACGCGGCCGTAGTCGCCCGAGCTCCAGCGAACCTCGGGCATCATGGAACGTGGAACGTCAAAGAGCGCCAGCAGGTCGTCGTCCCAATCGAGCGTATGGATATTAAAGAGTGCCGTGCGGCTGGCATTGGTGTAGTCGGTGGCAAAGACCTGGCCGCCAGTGAGGTTGTAGATGAGCCAGGTGTCGATGGTGCCAAACATGAGGTCGCCCGCCGCCGCGCTCTCGCGTGCGCCGTCGACGTTGTCGAGAATCCACTGCACCTTGGAGGCCGAGAAATACGGGTCGAGCGTGAGTCCCGTGCGGGAGCGCACCAACTCCTCGCAACCCTGTTCAACCAACGCCTCGATTACCGACGCGGTACGGCGGCACTGCCATACGATGGCGTTATAGATCGGCTGACCGCTCACGCGGTCCCAGACCACCGTGGTCTCGCGCTGGTTGGAGATGCCGATGGCGGCAATGCGGTCGGAGTGGATACCGCTCTTAAACTGGACTTCCATCATGACGGCGATCTGGCTGGCAAGCACCGCCATGGGGTCTTGCTCTACCCAACCGGGACGCGGGAAGCTGGTTTTGACGCTGCGACGTGCCTGCGCGACGATGCATCCGTACTCGTCGACGATGGTCGCAAGTACCGAGGTGGTGCCGCAGTCGAGTGCCATAATGTAGGAACCGCCAAAGTTAAACGAGGCATCTTCCATGCCCAGGCTACCCAGATTCAACGACATCGCTTACACCTTTCTATTGCATCGGGTCGGACAGGACCCGTTCGATCTCTGATGCGGGAAGTGCGCCTTGGCGCAGGATCTGGAGCCCGCCGTGCTGAAACGACACGATGGTCGAGGCGTCGCGACACGGGGTCTCACCGGCGTCGACGGCAACATCAACCCCCTCCAGGATGCGACCCTCGACGGCGGCAAAGCTTGCCGGCGAGGGCGCGCCGTGCGTGTTGGCGCTCGTGCAGGCAAGGGGACTGCCGCAGGCGCGGATGAGCGCCTGCACCACAGGCGAGGCCGACGCGCGAAGAGCCACCGTGTCATCGGCGGCGCGCATAAAGGTCGGCACGCAGGGGGCTGCCTTAATCACGATAGTCAGGGCTCCCGGCCAGCATCGTCGCGCGAGTACGCGGGCCTCGTTAGGCATATCCACGCCATAGCGGTCGAGTGCTTCGACGCCATCGACCAGCCAAGCAACGGTTTGCGTGAGTTCACGTTGCTTGAGAGTGAAGATACGGCGATAGCCGGTGCCGAGCGCAGGGACTGCGGCGCCATTGACGGTGGCTTGCGGGTCGCATGACCACGACGGGAACTCGCTTGTATCTTGGGGGACGGCATCGGAGAAGGCATTGACTGCCACGGCGACGCCATAGACGGTCTCGGTCGGGATCAGTGCCAGGCCGCCGCGACCGAGCACCTCGGCCGTACGCTCGACGGCAAGCCGATGCGGCTCGCGCGCTCCCTCGTATACCCGATAGACCGTCTGCATGTGTATGCCAGCCCCTTACGCTCTGGTGCAAGTTTGTTTACTGTGGGGCATTCTCGCACGAAACGTTCAATCTATTTGCCCAGAGCGCATGTTGGTTTGGTGAGCGGCCGTAGTAGTCGGTGAAAGTGAGGGGGTTATTGCAGATTTTTAGCGAGCAAGCGTAACGGTACGATCGGGAAACTCAATGCTTGCGACAAGCTTTCCGCCGAGACTTTCTGCGTACCTGCTCAGCGTGTCGAGCCTCATTGATCCCAGCTCCCCGCGCTCGAGCTCCGATATGCGTTTTTGAGAAACACCCATCGACTGGGCCACCGAGGCCTGCGTCAGATCCTTTAGTTTGCGAATTTGAGCGAGCTTATAGGCTTCGATACGTTCACGAGTTTTCTCCTGCTCGGCGGCAATAGATTCACGCGCTATCCCGCGTGATTCCATATACTCATGCAGCTCCATCTTGATCGAGCCTCCTTACATGGCGACGGTATATTTGTTCCGCCCTGGGAATGCTGATCGCATACCAGCCGTTCCACTTTGCCTTCGACGACTCCGCCTGCGACTTATCTCCCGCCAACAGCAACACTGCCTGACGTTTGGGGTCAAAGGCAAAAAGGATACGAATCACCGACGGTCCGCACGACGTCACCCTTAGTTCCTTTAAATGATGCAATTTCGAGCCCTTCACGCGGTCAACCAGCGGACGACCAAGGCTAGGACCTTCTTTCTCAAGTACCAAAAGGTCTGCGTAAATCTGTCGCAACGTAGACTCATCCTGCTCATCGAGCCAAGGCTCGATGTAATCGAGCACAATGCGGTATCGATGCGGCTGATTTGACATACCTTTCTCCTTCTATAGTAGAAGTTTTACGGTATATTGCAAGAGCGGAAATAGGCTCGAAGGGTCTTTTTTGCAGAAGTGAAGCCCGAGATCAGTAGGCAACGAGGGGTTATTGGACTGCGACGAACTTCTTTGGCCTGCCGGCATGGCGTTCCTGAGCGGCGTAACGCTCGATGCTGTCGATCGTAATCATCCGACGGCCGTCGACAAGCTCAACATCGAGTTTGCCGGCTTTGACCAGCGCAGTGATTCGCGGTGCGGAAACCCTGAGGTCCGCCGCCGCGTCCTTAAACGTTCGACACGCCGCTTCCCGAGCGTCCTCGTGGTCGATTTCGACTGAAAGGGCCACGACCTCGGCCGAACGCTCGTACCCAGCCGGAGCCCGACCATTGTTAAGATCGTCGGCCAAAAACGCCATCAGCGCCTCGATGGCATGAGCTATTGCTTCTTCGCGCGTATCGCCATCGGCAAAGGCCCCGGGGACCTGCGGGAAGCTGGCACAGTAACCGTCGTCTTCTTTTATGAGAACGCAGTCATAGGTAAATCGTTGTTTCATTATGACCCCCTCGGCTACCAGCTACCAACCGAGATAATTATAAATTGCTTTATAATTAGAAATGAATCAGTTAATAAATATTACTGACGCTGTTTGGGCTCCGTGACGACGGCTCGGACGATGCGGGGACGATCGGTGAGGTCGCGGACGATGTGCACATCCGACAGGCCCGCTTGGCGGCAGAGCTCGGCGGCGGCGTCGAGAGCGCCCTCGTAGAGCTCGCAGGCAAAGAGGCCGCCGGCGCGCAACATATAGGGGGCCGCGTTGAGCAGGCGGCGGAAGATATCGAGGCCGTCGGCACCGCCCTCGAGCGCCAGATCGGGCTCAAAGTCCTTGACCTCGTGCGGCAGCGAGCGCATGACATCGGTGGGAATGTAGGGCGGGTTGGAGACGAGTACGTCAAAGGTGCCCCACTCGTCGTGGGGAATGGAGCTCACCAGGTTGGTGAGGCTGAAGGCAACCTCATCTGCCGTGAGGCCGAGGGCGTCGCGGTTTTTGGTGGCCAGATCGATGGCGCGCGGCTCGATATCGGTAGCAGTGCAGGCGACGTGGCCGCGACGCTCCCAGGCAAGCGAGAGCGAGATGCAGCCCGTGCCGCAGCCGACCTCGAGAACACGGGCAGTGCGGGGCTCGGCTGGGGCGGGCGCAGCAGCATCCTGAGCTGAAGCCGTCTCCTGGTCGGCACCCTCAATGGCGATGCCGTATTCGTCGAGCTCGGGCTCGGCGGCTTCCGCGGCTTCGGCTTCTGCTGCCTGCGCGGCGGCTTCCTCGGCTTCGCGATCGGCAAGCTCCTCGGCATAGGCGCGGCTACCGAGCACGTCGCTACCCAGCGCAGCCTCATCGGCGGCCGTCAGGTTGGCGGCACGGCGCTCGGCGGTCGCGCGTTCTTCGGCCAGCGCCGCCTCGGCTTTGCGGGCCTGCTCGACCTCATCGTTCCAAGGCAGCTCCACGCGCTGGCGGGCGGCGGCCTCGGGGCTCAGCACCTCGGCATCCAGGTAGTTGAGGACTTCTTCGACGAGCATCTCGGTCTCGGGCCGCGGGATGAGCACGCCGGGGGCACACGCAACATCGATCATGCGAAACTGCGTGCTACCGGTGATGTACTGCAGCGGCTCGCCCTTCGCGCGACGGACGACCGCCGCGTGCATGGTCTCGAGCTGCGCCGCGTCGAGCGTCTCGTCCATGCGCATATACAAGTCGATACGCGCCAGGCCCGTTGCCGCGCACAGCAGCCACTCGGCAGAAAGACGGGGGTGTTCCTCGCCGCGCTCGGCCAGGTACTCCTTGGTCCACTCGAGACAACGCTTGATGGTCCAGATCTCGTTTGCCATGGGGTCCTCCCCTCTTGAGCGCCAGGCGGCGCGTGAATGTCGGAGCAGATTGTACGCGAGGGTGGCACGCGGTAAGGGACGATTGGAAGCGATTATCGAGAATCAGCCCAGATTTTTGCTCGCGGCGCAATCGAAGTGCTCATTTGTCGACGTCTAGATTTGCATCCGTCAAGCTTTTGGCAAGGTGGCCCCAAAACTGACCAATATCCAACCAAACACTTGCCAAATCACTTGACGCACGACGCGTCAAAAAATGGCTCGCGACTTCTTGGACGATTTTTTGAGCATTATTTTGGTAATCGACCGACGCTTTAAGCAGGTAAATGGCCCATAGACTACCAAGTCAACCTAAATAAACCCACATAGCAATTTACCAAAATGATCCGTTTTCCTCCGTCCCCTACGGATCAGAATGACTACCACTAACTGCCGCATCCGGAGCAAGACAACGCCGTAGGTAGAGGACGGACAGCGAGCGCCGCCCAGAACGAACAAGTTGGCATGAAAAAGGCAAGGCATAGACCTTCTGGTCATGCCTTGCCTTTTGAATGACAAATTGTCGTTCTGGGTGGCGCGCAGCGTCGGCCGGTTACGGCGTTCGTAGAACGCCGTAACCTAAACGGCCTGTGCCAGCTTCTCGGCTCGCTCGGCGGCGGCAAGCGCCTCGATGACGGTGCCGAGCTGATCGCCCAGAAGGACGCCGTTGTAGGTGGAGTTGAAGCCGATACGGTGATCGGTCACGCGGTCCTGGGGCTGGTTGTAGGTACGGATCTTCTCGGAACGGTTGCCGTGACCGATCTGGCTCTGGCGCTCGGCGCCGAGCTCGGCCTGCTGCTTCTCGAGTTCCATCTCGTACAGACGGGCACGCAGCATCTGCATGCAGACCTCACGGTTCTGGATCTGGGAACGCTGCTCCTGCGACTGCACCACGGTGTTGGTGGGCAGGTGGGTGATGCGCACGGCAGAGTAGGTGGTGTTAACGCACTGACCGCCAGGGCCGGAGGCACAGTAGGTATCGATGCGCAGGTCGGACTGGTTGATCTGAACGTCGATCTCCTCGGCCTCGGGAAGCACGGCGACGGTTGCCGTGGAGGTCTGGATGCGACCCTGGGACTCGGTCTTGGGGACGCGCTGGACGCGATGCACGCCGGACTCGTACTTCATGACGGAGTAGACGCGGTCGCCCTCGACCTTGAACTCGATGGACTTAAAGCCGCCGGCCTCGCTGGGGCTGGAGTCGAGTACGGTGGTCTTCCAGCCGCGCGACTCGCAGAAGCGCTGGTACATCTTGTACAGATCGCCGGCAAAGATGGCCGCCTCGTCGCCACCGGCGGCGGAGCGGATCTCGACGATGGTGTTCTTGTCGTCGTTGGGATCGCTCGGGATGAGCATGTACTTAATGTCTTCCTCGAGCTGGGGAAGCTTGGCCTCGTTTTCGGAGATGTCCATCTGGAGCATCTCCTTCTCATCGGCATCGGTGGTATCGTGCAGCATTTCCTTGGCAGCCTCGATGTCATCGAGCGCGCCGATGTACTCGCGCGAGGCGGCAATGAGGTCGGACTGGTGCGCGTACTCCTTGTTAAGACGCGTGAACTCCTTGATATCGGAGGCGACGGCCGGATCGGAGAGCTTCTTCTCGAGCTCCTCGTAGGCCTTAATGATCTTTTCGAGCTTGTCGCGCATGGTGGGACTCCTTTATGTACGTGAAGGCGAAAATCGGCAGAGTTGATGGGGCGCGCGGCGCCGCTGCGGGGGTAAGCCCAGCTAGAACATGTCAATCTTCAGATACATGCGCATCCCTTCGCGTATGGCGTACATAGTTGCGGTCTAACCCATACATGATAGCGTGCGCAGGCATACCTGCATATAACCCGCACGGAATGCGACAAAGGGTCAGTCCGCCAACGCAAGGCTCTACTTCAAGAACATGGCCATATATAGCGGAAGCGTCACCTTTTTGCCGTCTCGGCCGACGTTACCGTCTATCAGCTTGTACCCAAGGTTCACGTCCTGCCGCTCGAGCATGTCGTTGAGCGATACCGTAGATCCGCGCGAGGCCTTCACCTCAATGGGCACAACGCTCGCGTCGGGCGAGTCGACGAGAAACTCTATTTCCCTATCGCCCTTCTGCGACCGCCAATAACGCAGAGCCACACCCCGCGCCGAAAGCATGCAGGCGACCAGGTTCTCGTAGAGGCCGCCCTTCATGGGACCCGCGAGCTTGTTGTTCACCACCGCCTCCAGCATTTCGAAGCCGTACATGGCCATGAGCACGCCCGTATCGGCAGCATAGAGGCGAAACTTCGTCCCGTCTTCATAGGCGGCAAGAGGGAATTGGGCGGCGCTCACCGACTGGCACCGTCGCACCATACCTGCTCCCACGAGCCAATCCACGGACGAGCCAAATTTGCGCGCCGTTCCCCTGTTCTCGACCACGGAATACTGGAACTTCGTATTCTCCTTTGCGAGCTGGCGCGGCAACGATTCAAAGCACGCCCGCGCACGCACGCGCTCGGGGGCTTGCGCGTATCGAGCCACGTCGTCGAGATACGAGGCGAGCAGCCTGCTTTGCTCGTCGAAAGCAACGGCGAAGTTGCCCGTCCGCGCAAAGGCGTCCACCACCGCAGGCATACCGCCGACCGCGAGGTACTCGCGCAGCATCTGCATCATCTTCTGATTCACCGCAACGGGCACGGGCATCAACGACTCATAGTATTCCCGCAAATTGGCGATATCGTCCTCCCCATACCCGCGCGCCCAAAGGTACTCCTCGAAATCGAGGGGGCCCATTTCGACCTCTCGCTCGTACCCAACGGGAATGGAGGCGAGCGCAGCCTCCTCCTTGAACCGAATGCCCAGAAGCGAGCCCGACGCAACGACATCGCACCTGCCGTCGAGAGCGAGATACTTAAGCGCAGCGCGAGCACGCGGGCACTCCTGAATCTCGTCGAGGAAAAGAAGCGTTCGTCCTGGAACAAAGCGCACGCCGGGCACGACGAGCGATATCTGCCGGTAGATCGAGTCGGCATCGATTGGGCCATCGAACACCCGCTTAAGGTCCGGGGACCCAATGAAGTCTATGGAGATGAAGCTTTCGTAGTCCTGCCGCCCGAACTCGGCGACGATGTACGACTTGCCAACCTGTCGCGCGCCCTTGATGAGAAGGCATTCGGCGCCCTTTTCCGCCCGCCACGAACGGAGGGTGTCGAGCATCTTTCGCTTCAGCACACTACGCACCATCCTTCACCTGCTGTTTGCAGCTTTTCAGGATGGATTTTACCAACTTTTGCAGCTTTTCCGGGTGTATTTGGCCTAGATTTGCAGCTTTTCCGGGTCCAGATAGCCGCTTCGTGCAGCTTTTCCGGACTTCTAGAGGGCGCGGCGCGCTTAGGAGCTGCAGAATCATAATCGCGTGCAAACGGCGGGCTAACATAGCCTTTCACCGAAAAGGGCGGGCGGCCGCGCCCTGCGACCACCCGCCCTCAATCAAAGCCCTTCTCGGCAGCCGCAGCTACCGGTTCCGACGCCGCAGGATCACACCTGTGGCGATCAGCACCACTGCGCCGCCCGCGATGCCACCCAGGGCCATCGGCGACAAGCTGGTATCGCCCATGTTCGGCAGACCCGGCTTCTCCTCCTTCGACACCGGTGGGTTGGTGGGCGGCTCCGTCGGCGGGTTGACCGGCGGGGTGGTCGGCGGCGTGTACGTGTTCTTGAACACCGGCGCCACGTCACCGTCATAGGTTACCGTCGCCACCAGATGGCCCGCGCCGTCGTCCGTCACCGTCACCGTTACCTGGTGCTCGGCCGCGTCGTACGTCACGTTCTTCTGAGCGTCGTTCACCTCGGAGATGCTGTAGCCGTACGTTCCGGGCTTGTCGTACGAGATCGCCTTGAAGCCCACCGTGCCGTCCGCCGCGTTCTTGGCGGTCTGCAGCACCTTGCCGTCGGCATCCTTCAGCTGGAAGGAGAACTGCCCTTCCTTCAGGTCCTTGCCGCTCAGCACCTTGGAGGCCCCCAGCTTCACCTCAGTCGCGGCCGGCGCGTAGCTGTTGCTGAACGCCACCGCATCCGCAGCCTTGCCGCCCGTGCTGTAGGCAACCTGCGCCTCCAGCGCGTGCGTCTCCGCATTCTCCGTCACCGTCACCGTCGCGGTAAAGACCGTCGTGTCGTAGGTGACGCCGTTCGCCGTCGCCCCTGCCCGCTCGGACACGGTGTAGACGTACGTCCCCACCTTGTCCAGCTGCAGCGGCGCGAAGCCGAACGTGCCGTCGGCGCCGTTCTGCACCGTCTGCACCACGTTACCGTCGGCGTCCTTCAGGTCGAAGGAGAACTCACCCTCGGCCAGGTCGCGGCCGGTCAGGGCCTTCGTTCCGGTAATCGTCGCCGTCGTTGCCGTCGGCGTGTAGGTGTTGGTGAAGGTCAGATCCGCGGCCGTCTTGTTCGCCGTCGCGGTCAGCTGGCCGCTGCCGTCGTCGGTCGCACTCACCGTCACATCCAACACCGCATCGCTGTAAGTGATGGTGCCATCTTGGCCCGCAACCTCCTTCACCTGGTACGTATGCGAACCAGTCGCGGTGTACGAGATGGCCTTGAAGGTAAACGCGTTACCCACGTTCGTGGTCCGGTCGATCTCCTGCCCGGTGGCCACGTCAATCAGCGCGAACGTGAACTCGCCATCGGCGGGCGTCCGCATGGTGGCCGAATCGGTATTCTCAAGCACCTTGGTGCCGGAGATCTGGTAGGAGGTCGCGCCCGGCTGGTAGCTGTTCGCAAACGTCATGGTGTTGGGGGTGACGCCGTTCTCGGTGCCCTCGCTCGGCTTCACCGTGGAGTTCTCTACCACCAGCTTGCCGTCGTTGTTGTCCTTCACCACGTAGGTCAGGGTGTACGTCTTGCCGGTGTAGGTCACGCCCGGCACGCCCGGCGCGTCCCCCGTCGGCTGCACCTCGCGGACCGTGTAGGTAAAGGTGCCCGCATGGTCGAAGGTCAGCTTGTCGAAGGCAACCTTGCCGTGCGCATCGTTCTTCTGGGTCTGGATCACCGAGCCGTCAGACCCCACCAGCTCGAAGGCGAAGTCTCCCGCCTTTAGCTGATAGCTGCCGTCGTGCACGTCAACGCTCTTGGTGAGGGCGATCGCGCCGGAGTCCGTCGCCTGTGCCTCATAGGTGTTGGTGAAGCTGGGCTTCGTGACATTCGTACCGTCGTAGGCGACGCTCGCCTGCAGCGTGCCGGCATTGTCCGCAACCGTCACCACGGCATGGTGCACCGCGGCGTCGTAGGTCACGTAGGCCAGATCACCCTTCCGCTCCACGATGGTGTACTCGTGCGTGCCCGGCTTCGCGTAGGAGAAGGCGTCGAAGTTAACACTTCCGTCCGCGCCGTTGGTCGCGGTCCGGACGGGCTTGGCCCCGGCAAGCTGCTCAGCCGTCAGGTTGCCCTCGTACACATCGAAGGTGAACTCGCCGCACTTGGGGACGATCGGCGTGTTGTCGTCCTTCTTCACATAGCTCTTCTGCGCACCGAGGGCCAGGCCGGTCGCGGCCGGCTGGTAGGTGTTGGTGAAGGTATCCGAGCCGGATGCGCTCGTCACGATCGCCTTCGCATTCAGTGCTCCGTTCCCGCCGTCCGTGACCGTCACCGTATAGGTGAGGGGATGGCTGTCATAGACCATGCCCGGCTCCGCGCCCGGCTGCTCCACGATGGTGTAGGTGAAGTCCTTGCTCGCGGCGCCGTCCAAGTCGGAGAGCTGGAACTCGCGCGTGAAGCTGACCTTGCCGTTTGCATCGTTCTTCGCGGTGTCGAGCACCTTGCCGTCGGCGTCCTTCAGCTCGAACGTGTATTCGCCGCCCTTCAGCTTGGTGTCGTGCGTGAAGCCCGGCGCGACCGCAACGATCTTGGTCGCCGTCAGCTCCACGGATCCCTTTGCGGTGTAGGTGTTCGTGAAGGTGGGGGCATTGGCCTTGTCACCATCGTAGGTAACAGCGGCGTCCAGCTTGCCGGCATTGTCCATGACCTTCACCACGGCATGGTGCACCGTAGCGTCGTAGGTCACGTGGGACAGGTCGCCCTCCTGTTCCGCGACGGTGTATTTGTACTCGCCGGCCTTGGTGTAGTCGATGGCCGGGAAGGTGACGGTGCCGTCCTCGCTGTTCTTGGCGCTCCGGATGGGTTGCTTGCCCTTCAGCTGCTCAGCCGTCAGGTCGCCCTCGTACAGGTCGAAGGTGAACTCGCCGCCCTTGAGCGTGGCCGGCGTGTTGTCGGGCTTCACATAGGCCTTCTTCGCCGTGAGCGCCACCGAGGTCTCGGCGGGCTGGTACTTGTTAGTGAAGGTCGGGGCATCGTTCTTGCCGTCATAGGTGACGGTCGCCTTCGCCTTGTCGCCCTCCGCCTTCACCGAGACGTGAACCTTCACCGCCTTGGTGTCGTAGGTGATAGTCGGATCGGCACCGACGTTCTCCTCCTTGAGTTTGTAGTCGTACTCGCCGATGGTCAGACCGGTGAGGGCAAGATTGATCTTGCCCTCCTTGTCGTTCTGGACGATCTTGACGGGATTACCCGTGGACGTGTCGCCTTGGTACAGGCCGAAGGCGAACGCGCCGTCCGTCAGCGCCTTGCCCGCGAGAACTTTCGTGGCCTCGACGGTAACGTCCGTCGTCGGCTTCACGTTGGTGAAGGTCGGCACGGCCTTATCGCCGCCGTAGGTGACGGTCGCGTCCAGCGTGCCGTTCTTGTTATCGGTAACGCTGACCTTGACCTTCACTTTCTGACCGTCGTAGACGATGGTCTGGTCGTTACCGGTAACTTCCTTGATGGTGTACTCGTAGTCACCTGCCTCGGTGTAGTTGATGGGCTGGAAGGTAATGTTGCCCTTCTCGTCGTTCGTGACGGTCTCAATGGGCGTGCCTTCCGCCTTGTCACCCTTGTACAGAGCGAACGAGAAGTCGTTCCCCGCGAGCGCACCGCCCCTAAAGCGTTTCTTCGCCGCCAAGGTCACGGAACCCTTCGCAGCATAGCTGTTGATAAAGGTGGCGAGGTTCACCTTGCCGTCCTTGACCTCAGCCTTGATGGGCTTGGCCTCAGCGTCACCATCCTTCTTCACCGTCACGCCCGTGACGGTCAGCTTGGCGTCCTTATCCTCGACCCTTACCGTGACGGTATAGGTCGAGGCGTCCATCGTCCAGCCGGCGTTCTGCACGCCGTCCGCTGCGGGATCATCATCAGCGTTGTGCACCTCGGTGAGCGTGAACGTGTACTCGCCCGCCTTGTTGAACGTCATATTCGAGAAGTCGACCGTCTGGCCCTTGTCCTTGATAATCTTGTCCTTCGTGGCCTTGGACTCCGCGTGCGCGTCGCCCGCCAGGTCGTCCGACACACCCAAGTCGCCGGCGGCGATCTTCTGCTGTGTCTCTTCCGTGGCGGTCAGCGTGAACGAGAACGCCTTCTCCGTGCTCTCAACACCGGAGACCTTCTTCGTTACCTGCGGGGTCAGTTCGTCGCTAGCTTCCGCCTTGTAGGTGTTTGTGAACACCAGCTTGTTGTCTTCGGCCAGCGTGCCGTTGGAATTCTGCGGGGCAATCGTGCCCGAGATGCGCTCGCCTTCTTCAGTCAGATTCTTGTCACCCTGCTTGCGGCCGGTCAGCTTATAGCCCGCGGGCATCTTGTCTGCGCCGGTCAGCTCCTGCACCGCGTACTCGTCGCCCTCGCCAAGACCGTACACGCGAATCGTCTCGTCGGCCTTGATAGCATGGGTGTCGCCGTTCTTCAAATCGAACACGTCGCCGGCTTGCTTTCCGGCCCCAGCGTTCTTGAACACTGCAGCCTTGTAGGTCTTCCCCTCAGGCACGGTGAACTTGAAGGTGAACTCCGCGTCCTTATTGCCCGTCAGGCCATCGGGCAGGGCAACCTTCTTCGTCACCTCGAGGCTCGCCTCGCGTTCGTTCGCCACGCGCACGCAGGTGGCACCTGTGAACAGGGCGTTCAAATTCATGTCGTCCAGATTGGCACGGGCGCCCTTCGCATTAGTGTCACCAGGCACGTCCTGCGTGATGCCCATACGTATCCAGCCCGTCTCGGTCTCCAAGCGATAAGGTTTGCCTTCCTCGGTGGGCCCATACTGGTAGACACGTCCGTTGGCGCCGTACTTGAGGTGCACCTCATCCTCGCCGCCCTTGGCGTCATTGTTCCAGGAAAGGTTGTCGTTGCCGTCGAGCGTCCCGTCGGACGTCTGGCGCTGGCCCTTGATCCACGTGAGCGTGTTGTCGATGTCGCCCTCTGCGCCAAACTGGCCCAGGCTCTTCATGAGCGCGCCCGGGCCCACGAACGTCGAAACACCGTCATCGGCCGTACCAGCATCGGCATGGACGCCGTAATCGTCCACAATCACCTTGGTGAGCGTGTCGTTAAGCAGGAAGCCCTTGGGCGCCGAAACCTCCTTTAGGAAGTAGGTCCCCTTCACGAGCGGCCTGTTACCGTCGCTCGTATTCGGGAATATGCCCGCACCTTCGAGCGGGACCGGGTTATCGACCGACCTCGTCTTCAGGGTGTCATAGGGGGTCTGCTCACCCTTGAGCACGACCTTGCCACTCTCGTCCGTCGTCACCTGATCTGCCGTGTACAAGCCGAACTTCGCGCCGTCTACGGGGTTGCCCTCGGTATCGGTCTTTTGCACGAACAGGCGGTTCTGGATGTTCGTGACGAGCAGGCGCGTGGCGAACTGCCGCTGAAAGTTCACATTGCCATCGGGAAGGTCATCGCTGAACACGTGAACCGTGTTTTCCGGCCCCGCCTTGGCAACGGAATTTTCCTTCGTGTAGTAGATACCCACCGCGTATTCGACATCCTGAGCACGGTCCGCCTCTGGCAGCAGGTAGTAGTACTTGGAGATGTCGCCGGGCAGATCTGAAATCTCCACCTGATATTGGCCGCTTGTGTTGAGCGTGAAGACATGCGGCTCCGCCTTCGCCACCTTGATGGCGCCGGCCACGCCCGGGGTGTCGGCGAGGGCGTACCCCTTCGTCGGGTCGCCCGACACGGCGTACCAGGCGTTCTGATTGGTAGCATCAGCGTTCTTGCTTTTATCGCGCTTGAGAACCACTGCGAACAGGGTGCCGTGCTCCATGTCAACGGGCTCGTCTGGCTGCGCCAAGTCATCGTTCGCCTGGTACACAGTCTTGGGCGCGGTGATGGTCTCCTTCGCGCCGGCGAACGCACCGTTCTTCCACACGTCGCTGTCCTCGTCCATACCGCCGCGGTTGATGATGACGCCGCCCGCGCCATTCTTGTCGCTCGCGGACACGTACTCGAGCTGCATGCTACCGCCCGTCGCCGTGAGACTCGAGCGGTATCCCTCGGGCACCTTCGTTTCCTTCAGGAGGTAGTACTGGCAACCTTGCTTGTGAAGGTCATCGAAGTTGATAACGTCGTTCACGTCATTCGTGAGCGTCAGTTGTCCATCCGCGTCCGTGGTGCCGGAGCCAAGTAGGTTTTCCGGATTAGCGGTCGTGTCAGTAAAGTGCTCGTCTGTCTTGTACAGCGCGAACTGAGCGCCCTCCACCAGACCGCCATCCTGGTCGAACTTGATAATGTCGGACTCGGGAACCGTCACGAGGTTGTACTTGAGCTTCATGTTGGAGTCGGTGGCACCACGCTCCAAGTAGAAGAACTTGAGCGTGTGGCTGGTGTCGTTAGCGAAGGTGCTGCCGTTGAAGCCCGAAATATCCCGCCCCGCATCCTTGAACTTGCTTTCCAGCGTACCATTTGCGGAATTGTTAACGCTGATGTCGCCCGTTTGGAAGTTAATGGTCAGATCAGCACTGGTGTGGATGCCGCCAATGTCGCCCACGAGGACATCGTCAATGAACACCCAGACGTCGTCGTCTCCGGCGAACTCGAAGGTCATGGGCTTGCCAGCGTTCGTTTTGCCATCCTTCGGCTGCACGAATCGCGTGGACATTGAGAGGCCGAAATAATGGTTGAGGGGTTTGTTACCGTTATATTGAGGGTCAGCGACGTTCTGCGACGTAATGCCGTTCGGGACGAGTTTGCCGTCCTCTTCCTTGAATACCTCATCGGCCGCATCGAAGGGGAAGAACTGGCCTACTGTCTGAGGCCCAGACCCCGCTTGCTTAACGCCGGCAGCATTGTAGACATCAAATGCATTCTTATTGGCGTTGTACGCCGCGTAGTTCTGCGAGCTGTCATACTCGTAGTAGCCGCCCTTGACCTGCAACAGACCCGTCACACCCATATGGGATATCTTGCCCGTCTGGGTGGAGGAATCAAACAGGTAGCCGAGGGATTCTCTGCCCCAGCGGTCGGTGAGTTTCGGGTAACCGCCGGTAAGAACGTTGTTCACGATGCCGGTGCGAGGAGAAGGGCCATTCGTATACTGGTTGAGCTCCTCGCTGCCTCCCTGATCCTTGAACTGGAAGCGGTGGCCCTTGTTGATGCCGTCGGATCCACTGACCGACAGGTGATCTTCCGAATTCACCCAGTAATCAAACAGGTTGATTGTTGTCCCCGAAGGCGAAATCGTCGGAACCGTGTGGTCCGAAATTGCCGCCTCGGCACGAAGCGGCAGGAAGAAACTCGCCGTCAGCGCGACGGCGAGGGCCAGAACAATCACATATGGCGAGACCGGGCGCAGCCCGCGACGACGGCCATAAGACATGACGGACCACCGCTCGCGCGGCCGGTGTTCACTAGGAAATTCCCTGCTTAGACACCCCCCCCCGGTAGCAATATTCACGAGTCGAGACGTCGTCTCTCTGAGCTCCTGCATAATTTCCTCCCCAGTCACACGGCGACCTGCCCGGGCGCTCCCCGGGGGCCGAGGCAGTCTGGAACATGCCCGCAGTCGTTCAAGGAATACCAACCCCAGCATATGTCTCTTAAGCTATCTTAGTCTTTTTCTATGACAGTTTTTGTCTCATTACCGATGAAATCGGCTCAGTCCCTTTGTCACATTCTAGAGCGTGCGGAGCAGGGCGATGAGGAAGCGGGTGCCTTGGAGGTAGGCGCGACGGGTGATGCGCTCGTTGGTGCCGTGGACGCCGCGGTCGCATTCGTCATCGTCGACCACAAAGGCCGAGAAGCGAATGCACTCAGGGCAAATGCGCTGGTAGTTGGCAGCGTCGGTCGCACCGATCACGGTCGAGGGCACAATTGCCACTGGCTCGAATGATCCATTTTCCTCCGTCCCCTTTGGATCACGGAAATAGCGGGCGGCGATGGAGCGAACCGCCTCGAGGCCGGGGCCACCGATGCGCAGGGACGGCGAGGGTTCGGAGCTGCCGGGGCCTAGCTCCACTTCGACACGACCGGCAAGGTCCGCCCCGGCAACCGCCTCACGGCAGTGCGCCACAACGTCGGCCACGCTCGTGCCCTCGAGCATGCGGAAGTTGATGTTGGCCCACATATCCTGCGGCATTACGTTGGCGCCGGTGCTGCCACCCTCGATCTGCGTGGGTGCGCAGGTGGTCGTCACCAGCGGATAGAGCTTCTTGCTGGCGAGGCAATCGCGGACAATGGCGCCCCCGTTGGCGGCAATTTCATCCGCCGTGTAGAGCCCCAGCTCGACGAGCTGGGCGGCAAGCAAGTCGGTCACGCGCGTCGGCCACTCGATATCGCAGATTGCGGTGATGGCACGGCTGAGCACCTCGAGCGACGTGCCGCCGTAGGGGTTAGAAGAATGTCCACCCTCACTCTTCGTCTTGAGCACGATATCGGCATAGCCCTTCTCCGCGAGGTCGGCGTGCATGAGCCAACCCTCGCCCGCGCTGTACTCGGCATCCGAAACGATGCGGTAGTCGCCCTCGTCGATCAGGAACTCGAGCTCAACACCGCGCTCCTCGAGCGCGCGGCCGATGGCGCCTGCACCGTACTGCGTTGTCTCCTCGTCCTGGCCAAAGGCCAGGAACAGCGTGCGCTCGTGCTGCCAACCGTGCGCCAGCGCATACTCGACAGCCTCGAGAATGCCTGCGACCTGGTCCTTCATGTCGATCGCTCCACGGCCCCAGATGTAGGTGTCGTCCACGTGCCCGCTAAAGGGGGCGTGCGTCCAGTCGGCCTCGGTACCCGGCACCACGGGGACCACGTCCATGTGGCCCATGAGCATAACGGGCTTGAGGGCAGGGTCGGAACCGCTAAGTGTCACCAATAGCGAATGGTCGATAAGCTCGACCTCGCCCGCCGCGAACACGCGCGGCCACGCCTGCTGCATATAGGCGCGCAGGTCGTCGAACGGCTGCCAGTCCACCGCCTCGGCATCCATGCTCGAGATGGTCGGAAACGACAGCACGCGCCCCAGGCGCTCGCACGCGCCAGTTTCATCCAAATCGGCAAAATCGTCCTCATGCGCAAAGAAGCGCCAAACCTCGGCCATGACATCCTTTCGATTGTGACGACAAAGGCCGCCCCACGGGAGCGGCCCTGCAACGCAAGAGTTTGCGGTCGGTTATTTGTCCTCGAGATAACGCGAGAGGAACTCGCGGGTGCGCTGGTGCTTGGGGTTGCCGAAGAGCTCGGCCGGCGCGGCGTCCTCGAGCACCACGCCCTTGTCCATAAAGACCACGCGGTCGGACACGGTTCGGGCAAAGGCCATCTCGTGCGTGACGACAACCATGGTCATGCCGTCGGCAGCGAGCTTGCGCATGACCTCGAGCACCTCTCCCACGATCTCGGGGTCGAGCGCGGAGGTCGGCTCGTCGAACAGCATGATCTGCGGATTCATGCACAGGGCACGAGCGATGGCCACGCGCTGTTTTTGACCACCGGACAGGCGGCCCACGGCGGCGTGCGCGAACTTTTCGAGTCCCACGCTCGTCAGATGCTCCATCGCGACCTTCTCGGCCTCGGCCTTGCTCATCTTTTTGAGCGTGACGGGCGCGAGCGTGCAGTTGTCGAGCACATCCATGTTGTTGAACAGGTTAAAGCCCTGGAACACCATGCCGATGTCCTCGCGGAGTTTATTGATATTGCAGCGCTCGGCCGTAAGGTCCTGGCCGTGGAACCAGATGTGGCCCGCGTCCGGGGTCTCGAGCAGGTTGAGGCAACGCAGGAAGGTCGACTTGCCCGAGCCCGAGGCGCCGATAATGGTGACGACCTCGCCTGATTTGACGGACAGGTCGATGCCTTTGAGTACCTCGAGCGAGCCGAAGCTCTTGCGCAGGCCCTCGACGCGGATGAGCGGCTCATTGGTCTGTGCGGCGGCCGCAACGCCGGTAGTGGCGGTATCTGCCATGATGATTCTCCTCGTCTTAAGCCTAGTTAGAGCTGGGCAGCGTGGCAGGGGCCTCGGCGCCGAGCTTTTTGCCAAAGGCTTCGAGCAGGCGGCTCGCCACGAGCGTCAGGATCAGGTAGACCACGAGCGCCACGCAGTAGACCTCCATCTGGCGGTAGTACACGCCGGCGACGGTGGTGGTGGCGTACATGAGGTCGAACACGCCGATGACCGAGAGCACCGACGAGTCCTTGATGTTGATGATGAGCTCGTTGGTGAGCGCCGGAATCGCGTTTTTAATGCCCTGGGGGAACACGACTTTGCGCATGGCTTGCCACTGCGAAAGACCCAGCGAGCGCGCTGCCTCGGCCTGGCCGGGGTCGATGGACTCGATGCCGCCGCGCAGGACCTCCATCATGTAGGCGGTGGAGTTGAGCGAGATGGTGACGAGGCCGGCGGTGAAGGTACTCCAGATCTGGTTGGCCTGGGCGGTCTCGAAGCCCATGCCGCGCAAAACGGTGAAACCCGCGTAATAGATGAGCAGACCCTGGACCATCATGGGCGTGCCGCGCACGATGGTGGAGTAGATGGTCGCAAAGCCGCGGCCAATGCTCTTAAAGAAGCGCACCAGGTCGTTGTCCACGCGATCGAAGGTCTGAATACGCAGGAACACAAAGAGCAACGCCAGGAAGAATGCGATGACGGTGCCGAAGGTGGCAAGCGCGATGGTGATCTCGATACCGCGGATAAAGAAGTCCCCGCTCTTGTAGGTCATGTAGACCAGGCTCGACAAAAAGTCGCTGGGGTTAGAATCCGAGACAATGCTCACCTGCACCAGGTCGATAAACGACATGACGCAACGGTCCACGAAAAAGACCGCCGCGATGGCGACCACGACGTAGCTGCCTAAGCGTGCGCCACGACGGAAACGCTCGGATGCGAACGGCGACGTTTCGCGATAGTCATTCCAGTGCATGAGTTTGGTGATCAGCGCCGCCGCCGACACGACGAGCCAGGCCCAAAGGATTGCCCAGAGGCAGTCTTGGAACACGCCCGTAGGCGCCAAGAAGCTCAGCGGCGTGGGATTGCGTTGGCTAAACGCCAGGCCGAGCGCCGCGATAACGCTCGTGCCCAGGTACACATAACGGTGGTCGGCCTTGATGAAGGAGGCCAGACGATTGATGGTTTTCATGCTGCCTCCCTATGCCGGCTGACGGTCGAGGCACGCGTCCCACATTTGGTCGCGCTCCTCTTGGCTAACGCCCTTGAGTGTCTTGTCGATGAGCTTAAGCAGCTTATCCGAGCCCTTGCGGCAGCCGACGTTTGCCGTGACCTCCTGCTTAAAGCCCTCGCCCTCGGCAAATTGAATCGGCACGATACCCGGGTTTTGGGCCATATAGCCCTTCTCGTTCTCGGTGTTGTAGGTCACGGCGTCGCACGTGCCCTGCAGCAGATTCGAGAACACCGTGGGGACGGAGTCAACCGGGTTCTTGTGCACAACGCCCGGGATCTCGTCGATGACAGTGTCGAGCATGGTGTCCTTTTGGCCGAGTACCGTGGCACCGCTAAAGTCGCTGAGCTTGGTCGCGTTTTGGTAGGGCGAGCCCTCTTTTACGAACAGGCCAAAGTAGCCAATGAAGTACGGGTCGGAGAAGCCGACGGACTCTTCGCGCTCGGGCGTGGCGCTCATACCGGCGATGATGAGGTCGATCTGGCCGTTGTTGAGCGAATCGATAAGGCCCGAGAAGCTCTGCTTGACGGCAACGGGCTCGCCACCGAGGGCCTTGCAGACGATCTTGGCGATCTGCACGTCGTAGCCATCGGCATAGGCGCCCTGCACGTTGTCGATGGGGATGGTGTACTCACTGGCTTCGGAAACCTGCCAGTTGTACGGGGCGTAGGCCGCCTCCATACCAATGCGGATCTTGTCCTTGCCGATCACGGAATCGGACAGGTCGTCGCGACCGCCACCCGTCGTGGGTTGAACCACCTTGAGCGTGGACGGGCGCTGACAGCCGGCGAGCGCGCCGGCGACGACGGAAGCGCTCGCAGCGAGAGCGCTACCCAAAAAGATGCGACGGCTGCATACCGGCTGGGTCTGCGCATCGCACTGTTGGGGAGAATGCATAATCTGCCTTCCCTGTTGAATCGTATGCTGACGACTTAACAGGATATACGCCCGCAACCAGCAGCGCGGCATGTGCGCGAAAAATTAATAGACACGCGGTAGTCATTGGGGACGCCGATGTTTTGGCAATGCCGGCGAGCAACGTCCAGAGCGAACAAGTGGCATGAAAAAGGCAAGGCATGACCAGAAGGTCTATGCCTTGCCTTTTGAATGACAACTTGTCGCTCTGGACGACGCGCAGCATCGACCGAGCGGCGGAACCTCTAGAGCAAGGTAACGCTAAAACTGCGCTTGTCCGTCTCGCCCGGGGCCAGGGTGATGGTGTTGACCTTGTGCTCAAAGACGTCGTCCTCGGTGTCCATGGTGGTGTGACCGGTCCAGGGCTCGAGCGCCACAAACGGAGCGTCGTTGGCGGCAGACCACACGCCAATGTACTTAAAGCCCTCAAAGTCGATCTTGACGCCGTGGCCCGACTTGCGGCCGCGCAGCGTGAGCGTGGAGCCCGGGGTATCGGTGAACATGATGGCGTCGTTATCGAAGCTGCGGTGCGTGATGGGCAGCACGTCCGAGTTATCGGGAGCCTTGTAGCTACCCTCGAACGTCATAAGACCGTCGGGCGTGATGATGGGAGCCTCGTTCGTCCAAGCCTCGGTAAACGCCAGCTCGTAATCCTCGAACGCCTCGTCCTCGGCACCGGGGGCGGGCACGTTAAATGCGGGGTGGCCGCCCACCGAGAACGGCAGGTCCACGTCGCCGGTGTTCGTAACGGCAAAGGTCTGCGTGAGGGTGGCATCGCCGGTCAAGGCATAGGTCATGTTGAGCTTAAAGTGGAACGGGAACGCCTTGAGCGACTCGGGCGTATCGGTGATCTCATACGTTACCGAGGAGCCGTCCTCCGAAACCTCGACCAGCTTGTGCTCGACAATGCGCGCGAGTCCGTGGCGCGGCATCTCGCAGGTGCCGGCCGCAGACGTTGCCGTGTTGTTGCGCAGCGAGCCCACAATGGGGAACAGGATGGGCGCGTGCTTGCCCCAAAAGGCGGGGTCGCCCTGCCACAGATACTCGTTGCCGTTGAGGGCAAGGCTCGTGAGCTGGGCGCCCATAGAATCGATGGCCGCGGTGAGGCCGCCGCGCTTGATGGTAGTGACGGTAGACATGCTACTTCCTCCAAAAGTAAACAATAGTGTCGAGGGCTATTGTCCCACTCTTGGCGACGGGACGGGACGGCAGGCGATTATTGAGTAGCCATAGCGGAATGAGCGGGAGCGCCTACTAGGTATCCACGTAAAGGTCGAACCCGCCCTGCGGTGTGGTGTCGACCGTGTCGGGCGCCTGTGAGTTAAAGCTCACGGGGACCATGCGCTTTGAGGCGCGGAAGCGCGTGCCGTCGGTGGCGACGGGCGGTTCATCGACGGTGAGCTCGTAGTCGCCAGGCTTGAGCTCGATGCCGTCACCAGCGGAATTGACGTATTGATACTCGTCAATCGTCTGTCCTTTGAGCGTGCGCCCCACGATGTGAATGAGCATTTGGCTGTCGCCGCGCGCGGTGTCCCACGTCGCGCCGTCCTTGACCTCGACCGACACATGTACCGAGCGCGTGCGGCCGAGCGATTGCTCGACAGACATCTCGACCTTGACGGCGTCTTTTCGCTGTTGTTCAACATGGCTCCAGACGTTTCCAATTACCGAGCATGCGATAACGCCGGCCATGAAGGCGATAAGGATGGGGCCAAGCGGAGAGCGACGTCCTGCATCTTCCTCGCGAGACAGATTGGGGCGACGTGTGGGCGCGGGCGCCTGAGCGCCCTGCGAGGGCACGTCGAGAATGCTGAAGGATGCCGTGCTGTCGGGGTCGATGGTGTGACGCGGCTGCGGGGTCTTTGCCGGCGAGATCGACATGTCGGCTGGCTCGCCGAGCGTGGCCGTAGCGTCGGCCTTGGCCTCGTCTGCCTCGGCCTGGGCCCAAGCTTGTTCGAAGGTCAGGGGCTCGACGGAATCGAGGGCGGCGTCCGAGTCGGCGGCGACGTCGTTGCCGGTCTCGTCCTCGTCGCTCGACACGTCACGCGGCGTAGGCTCGTCCCACCCCTCGTCCGGAGCCTCACCCTCGCTATACCACCATTCAAAGTTATCGATATCCATACGGGGCGCCCCTTAGGCCTCGCAAATAAACACTCGCTAGTTTTATACCCCCAGACGACACCGAAGCTCACCCGCGCCGGACACAAAAACCGTCACAACATTCGACGCTTTTCCTCGATTTCGAGATTTTCATCGAATGTTGTGATGGTTTGGATGCGACAAAGGGACTGTCTTTTTTACATAGCGAGGACCGTACGGATGGATGGGTCGCTGAGGGCCTCGCGGAGCCAGGGGGCCAGCTGCTCGGGATGACCCTGCAGGTAGCCGTCGAGCTCGGACGGGGCCACGCGGCGCACCTCCGAGATCTCCTCTTGGTTGATATGCAGCTCGCCCGGCTCAACATGGGCAAGGTAGACCTCGCACCACTCGCACTCGCAGCGGCCGTCGCCGTGATCCTCGCGGTACACCACGTGTCCGAGGTGCTCGAGCTGATCGGGCTCGCGCGTAATGCCGAGCTCTTCGTTGATGCGGCGCGCCGCGGCGGCCGCGACGTCTTCCCCGGGGAACGGATGGCCGGCACAGCTATCGGCCAGCACCCCGCCCCACAGTCGCTTGAGCGGACTGCGGCGACAGAGCAGCAGGCGCGCGTCTTCGCCCCGGCCCTCGACCAAAAGCGTCAGAAATGCTTGATGCAAAATGCCCTCGCCGGTATGGGCCTCAATGCGGTCGACGGGGCCAAGCGCCTCGCCGGTCGCGGCATCGACCCCCACAACCTCGGCGCCTGCGCCGCCCTCATCCCAGCCGGCGCGCAGGATGCGCGCGGCGGCCTCCTCGAGCGCGGCGATGAGCTCCTTGGTGGTGTCGAGCACACGCTGCAGGTCGTCCCCGCTCGCCTGCTCAACATGAAAACCGGTGCTTGCAACGACCGGCACGTCAAAGCGCGTGGCCAGCGCCGCTGCGATATCGTGCGCCGGAATCTCGTCTCGATGGCACGGAACGGCCAGGATGCTCACCGTCGCCGTACGGCCGGGCTCGGGGCGCGGAATGGCCTGCGCCGTGGCGCCCAGGTGCGCATACTCCGGCGAGCAGGCGTACACCGCCATGCCTCGCGGCGTCACCGTCAGCTGGGCCTCGAGCGCAAACTTGCCCTCGCCCACTGCAACCTTTGTCGTGTGCATACCCATGGGATCTCCTGTCGCCCGCAATGTACCCGAGACCATCTTCACCTGTATTGCGACTATACAAGCAAGGTCCCGACCTGACAAAGGGACTGTCCCTTTGTCACATTCTGTTAGAGTTGCAGGGATTGAATCCCGCTTATTCATGCGCCATTGGAGTGACAACCTTGACCGCCGCAACCACGCCTAAAAGTAAGTCAACCGCCGCCGCGCTCTCCCCCGCGCGCACCAAGCTCTGCCTGGCACTGCTCGTGCTGTTGGGGTTCTCGCTCGGCTGCTCCGAGTTCGTGGTCATCGGCATCGAAAGTGACTTGGCGACGGAACTCGGCATATCACTTGCCACCGCAGGCCAGCTCATCAGCGTTTTCGCACTTGTCTACGCTATCGCGACGCCGGTGCTTGCGCTCAGCACGGGGCGGTTCCGCCGCTACCAGCTGCTCGTGTGCTACAGCATCGTCTTTGTGCTCGGCAATTTGGTTATGGCGCTAGCACCCAACTTCCAAGTGCTCTTTATCTCGCGCATTGTCTTGGGATCCGTCTCGGGCGCACTGCTCGCCGTGGGTGTGACGTACATCCCCGAGCTGCTGTCCCCGCAGCAAACTTCGCTTGCCATCTCGGTGGTATATGGTGCGTTTTCCGTGGCAATGGTCTTTGTCACTTCAATCGGCAAGTTTGTGGCCGACACGCTCGACTGGCACGTAGCCATGTACGGCACGCTTACCTTTGCCGTTCTAATCTGCGGAGCGCTCGTGGCGTTTATGCCGCGCGCCGGTCAGACCGATGAGCCCGCCACCTTCCGCGAGCAGGCGGGGCTTCTGCGCGAGCCGAGCATCATCACCGGCATGCTCATCTTTTTGTTTGGTGTGGGGTCGGTCTATGTGTTCTACGGCTATGTGACGCCTTATCTAGAGCAGGTGTTGGGCATGGGCACGGTCGAAGCCAGTACCACGCTTATGGCCTACGGCGTATTCTGCCTGATCTCGAACATCCTGGGCGGATGGATCGATGCGCGCTTTGGCATGAAAGCGCTGCTTGTGACGTTTGTGCTGCAAGCTGCGGCGTTACTCGGGCTGTTTGCTGTGGGCGGCACCATGCCGCTCGCGCTGGTCTTTGTCTTTAGCTTGGCGCTGCTCATGTACCTGTTCTCGGTGTCGTGCATCACGCACTTTATGGACGTGGCACGCAGCCGCCATCCCAAGTCGATGGTACTCGCAAGTTCGGTTGAGCCCATGGCGTTTAACGTCGGCATCTCGTTTGGCACCGCAGTGGGCGGCGCCGTGGTAAGCGGAGTTGGCATTGCGTGCGTGGGCGCCGTGGGCGCCGCGTTCTCACTTGTGGCCTGGGCGCTCACGCTGGTGACGATTAAGTTGGCTCGCTGGGAGCGCAGGCGAGCGAGGGCGTAGGCGTAGATGCGATACTCGAACTCGATGATGGCGATCGAAAGGAAACCGCATGTGCAACGCGTACTGTTTATCTGTCACGGCAACATCTGTCGCTCGACGATGGCCGAGTCGGTGTTTACCGAGCTGGTGCGGCGCGCCGGGCGCGCGGGCGAGTTTGTCATTGATTCCGCTGCGACCTCGACCGAGGAGATTGGCAACCCGCCACATCACGGTACCGTTGCCAAGCTACGCGAGGTCGGGATTCCCGTCGTCGCACATCGCGCACGTCAGGTGCGTCGCGCGGAGTATGGCGACTGGGACCATATTGTCTATATGGATGCTGAGAACGCGCGTGGCCTGCGTCGCATCTTTGGCGACGACCCCGACGGCAAGATTACGCGCTTGCTCGATTGGACTGATCGCCCCGGCGACGTGGCCGATCCCTGGTACACCGGCAATTTCGATGCCACCTACCGCGACGTGATCGCCGGCTGCACCGCCATGCTCGAGCAGCTGTAGGTTCGTGGGCGCACGAACCGCGCCCTAAACGGGAGAAAATCCACGCTCATGAATGCGACAAAGGGACTGTCCCTTTGTCGCATCCGGGACTAGCCCTAGACCGGCTTGACCTCCAGCTTTATCCCCTCGGCGCAGGAGTCGCCCAGAACATCCGAAAGGGCCCAGGTCGCATATAGCGGCAAATAGAGAACCGCTCCGTTGCGCTCAACGTTGCCTCTCGAGAAAACAATCCCGAGCCTTACGCCATATTCAGCCGTATCAAGCACATGACCGAGCGCAGCGTGCGCGTGGTAATAGGAGCCCGATTTAACCTCGATCGGAACAGCCGTCCCATCCGGTCCATCGACCACAAAGTCCACTTCACCGCGCTTTTTTGTCTGATAGTAGTAAAGCTGGCGATTATGGGTAGCCAGCTGCTGGGCCACCACGTTTTCGTAAATGCCGCCCAGATTGGGCTCCTTGCTATCAAGATACGCCGCTTGGGCGACTCCAACGGGGTAGCGCGCCATCAACATGCCCGTATCCGATTGATATAGCTTGAACTGCGATGGCCGCGCCGTCTTGAGCAGGGGCGATTTTGGCTCGGTTACGATATCGGCTTTGAGAGCAACGCCGGCATCGACAAGCCATACAAAATCTCGCTGATACTTCTCGTAGTGAGCCTTGGGGTCAATGGAATTGAGCACGAAGCGCTTGTTTTCGCCCTCGAGCATAATAGGGAGCTGATCGTAGATGCTCTGCGCCTGAAGGGCTCGCCCGCTTGCATACTTGGAGATATCCCGCCGGTACTGTTCGTTGAGCTCTGACTGTAGCTGACGAACAGAGGCAAGGTCGCCCTGTGTGTCGAGGAAACGCTGCACGACCTCCGGCATTCCGCCGACAACGGTATAGGTCCTGAAGTTTGCCATCATCGCGTCATGAATGTAATCAGGAATGGGCCTCTCGCTGATACACGCGTCACGTATCGTTTGGCGAGCCCCCTCGCTCACCCCGATTGCCCAGCAAAACTCCTCAAAATCGAGCGGGAACATCCTAAGCTCGTGAACATACCCCACGGGATAGGACCTGACGCCCTTGAACTGAGTCCCGAGCATTGACCCCGAAAACGCCCAACGGCACCTCCCGTCCTCAACAAGGAACTTTGCCATCGTCATGATGTCGGGGGCCTCTTGGACCTCATCGATAAACACGAGCGTTTTGCCTGGTGCAATCGACTTTCCCGAAAGAAGCGTCACCCTGCTGATGAAATCATCGGCATCCCGCGCCTCGAGAAGAGCATCTTTTGCCTGGCGATTTTCCATGAGGTTAAGCTCGATGTAGGTTGCATGGTTGGCTTTGCCAAATGCGCGAATCGAATAGCTTTTGCCAATCTGGCGAGAACCCGTAATGAACAAGGCCTTTTGCTCGGAAGACTTCAGCCAACGCTCCAGCTCTGCCGCTATTTTCCTACGCAGCATAGGCTCTCCCCTCGGTGTCATCGAATGAAATGCAAAGTTTTATATGCTTGATTATCGATGAAACGCAGATTTTTTAGAACCTAAAAGCGGATGAAATGCAAAGATTTGAGATTATAAGCGAAAGAAGGGGCACCACCGGCGAATGTGTCAAAGGGGCTGTCCCTTTGCCACATTGCGCTCGACTACTCGTCGACGATCTCGGCGAGCCAGACGTTCAACGTATCGACCTCGGGGCAGCAGAACTTTGCCGTGCCGAGTTCGTTGCCGGGCACGGTTCCACCGTAGCGCAGGATGTCGATATAGGGAAAGCCCACGTGGCAGGCCATGGAGCACATCTTGCCGCGATCGCGGTCGAAGTCGAAGACGTCGCCCGGCTTGTGCCCATGGTGGCAGCGACACGTACCCAGCTGGTCCACGCAGCTAATGCGAATACGCGGGCGCTTGCCACGCGGCGCACCGAGCGGCTTGTTCTCGCTCGCGGGCTCGGGGATGCTTTCGCCGGCGCTACTCATGGTCGATCACATCCAGGCAGGCCTCGATGGGCAGGCCGGCGGACTTGTCCTCCTGGTCGGCGTTGCGCTCGATAAGCTCTGCCACCACGCGCATGGCATCGGCCGTTGCACGCTGCAGACTCCAGCCGGCCATCACGCGACCGACGAGCACCGCCGAGAACGTATCGCCCGTACCCGGGAAGTAAACCGGGATCAGGTCAAAGGGAATCGTGAAGTACTCCCCCGCCACGTGGTCGTAACCGATGACGGCGTTCGTGCCGTCGACCACAGCGCTCGTAATGACCACCGACTTGGCGCCCAGCGCGCGCATGGCGTCCACAAGGGCGTGGGCCTCGTCAGGCGTGATTTGCTCGGCAATGGGCGTGTCGGTGAGCAGGCACGCCTCGGTATAGTTGGGCACCGCATAGTCGGCGCACTCGAGCAGATGCCTCATGAGACCGATCGTGGACTCGGGCACACCGGCGTAAAGTTTGCCGTTGTCGCCCATGATGGGGTCGACGAATACCTTGGTGCCCTTTTGCGCGCGGCGGTGGCAAAAGTCTGAGATGATGCGCGTCTCTTCTTCGGTCACGATAAAGCCAGTGGAGATGGCGTCGAACTCAAAGCCGAGCTCTTCCCAGATGGCGAGACTCTGACGCACGTACTCCGTGGTGTCGTGGATGTAGAACTTGGGGTAGTTGAGCGTATCGGACACAAGTGCCGTCGGCAGGTTGTGGATACGGTAGCCCATGTGCGACAGCACCGGAAGCATGGCGGAAAGCGCGACCTTGCCATAGCCGCACATATCGTTGATCAGCAGCAGCTGAGTGTTCTTCATGAGTGTCCCCCTTGGGTCGGGAGCGGCGCATAGTCGCCACAGTGCGACTAAGTGTAGCGCAGGGAACGCTGCAGACGGAAGTTTGCACCAAAGCCTTGACAAGGAGTGTCCCTAGGTGCCGTCAGAAAAGGAACGTCCCCAAGTGCCAACCAGGGCAACGCCGCAGGTAGAGGACGGACAGCGAAAACGCTCCTAAGCGAGCAAGGTGGCGTGAAAGAGGAGGGCATAGGCCTTGTGGCCATGCCCGACGATTGAACGCCAGATTGCCGCTTAGGAACGCTTGCAGCGTCGAGCGGTTACGGCGTTTGGCAAAACGCCGTAACATAATAAGTTTGGTACCTTGACATTGATTTCTCATGCTCCTAGATTAGTTAGGCACAAAACAATTCCACTACCTAACTAAAGAAAGGAGCGATACGAATTCATGTGCGATGAACCCCTTAACCTTCGCCCGCATGAGCCCGGCGGCGATCCTTCGGAGCCGGCAGACGTGCCCGAAGCAGTTAACGGCGAAGACAAGCTCGCCAAGCGCATCCTGAGCGGCCTAGGCTTTTGCGGCCACTACATGCACTTTCACGGCGGCGGTGTGTCCGGCAAGGCACCTATCGTCTGCCTGCTCGCCAAGCAGGAAAACGGCGAAATGTCGCAGCAGGAACTCGGCATGCACTTCGACCTCAAGCCGGGGTCGCTTTCCGAAATCTTGTCCAAGCTCGAGTGCGCCGGCATTATCGAGCGCAGCCGCAATCCAAAAGATCGCCGGCAGCTCACCATTCGCCTGACCGAGATCGGCTGGGAGAAGGCCCGCATCGACCAGGCCGCCCGCATCCGCTTTAGGGAGCAGGCCTTTAGTGCCCTCACTCACGACGAGTGCGAACAGCTTGCCGAGATGCTCGAGAAAATCCGCGTAACCTGGGAGGAACTGGATGATTAAAACCCTTATGGGCAGCATCCGCGATTACATGAAGGTCACGATCGCCACGCCGCTGCTGGTGCTTGGCGAGGTAATCTGCCAGATGATGATCCCGTTTATCACCGCCGACATGATCGATGCCATCAAGGACGGCACCGCCGTTACCGAGATGCTGCCCACCGCCGGCCTTCTGATGCTCATCGCGCTCACGTCGCTCGCCTTTGGTGCGGCAGCCGGCGTCACCTGCAGCCATGCGAGCTGCGGCTTCGCCAAGAACCTGCGTCACGACCTGTTCTACAAGATCCAGACGTTCAGCTTCGCGAACATCGACGAGTTCTCGAGCTCCTCGCTCGTCACCCGCCTCACCACCGACATCAACAACGTGCAGCAGGCCTTTATGATGCTCATCCGCATCGCCGTGCGCTCGCCGTTGGTGCTGATCTTCGCCTTTACCATGGCCTACGCCATGGGCGGCAGCGTCTCGTTTGTCTACCTGGTCATCATCCCACTGCTGGGCTTTGGCCTGTTCTTTATCATCTACAAGGTACGTCCGATCTTTGCCCGCGTGTTCCACAAGTACGACGCCCTCAACGAATCCGTCGAGGAAAACGTCACCGGCATGCGCGTGGTCAAGAGCTATGTGCGCGAAGACTTTGAGAAGGAGAAGTTCGCGACCGCTGCGCGCGACGTCCAGATGGACTTCACCCGCGCCGAGAAGCTCCTTGCCTTTAACAACCCCATGATGAACATCTGCGTCAACGGCGCGTTCGTCGTCATCATCTACCTGGGCTCCAAGCTCATCATCACGAGCCAGGGCACCCTGTTCGACGTGGGCCAGCTCTCCTCCATCTTTACCTACGGCTTCCAGATTCTGATGAGCCTAATGCAGCTGTCGATGATCTTTGTCATGGTAACCATGGCAGACGAGTCGGCGCACCGCATTACCGAGGTGCTGGCCGCCGAGCCCACGATCGCCAACCCGACCGAGCCCGTGCACGAGGTTGCCGACGGCTCCATCGACTTCGATCACGTGAGCTTTAAGTATTCCGAGCATGCCCGCCGCCAGGCGCTCGACGACGTCGACCTACACATTAAGAGCGGCGAGACCATCGGTATTATCGGCGGCACCGGCTCGGCCAAGTCGACGCTCGTGAACCTGATCGCCCGCCTGTACGATGTCACCGAGGGCACCGTGCGCGTCGGCGGCGTTGACGTACGCAGCTACGATCTGGACGCGCTGCGCCACCAGGTTGCCATGGTCCTGCAGAAAAACGTGCTGTTTAGCGGCACCATCGCCGAGAACCTACGCTGGGGCGACCCGAACGCCACCGACGAGGAAGTCCGCGAGGCCGCACACCTGGCCTGCGCCGACGAGTTTGTCGACGGCTTCCCCAAGGGCTACGACACCTGGATTGAGCAGGGCGGCTCCAACGTCTCCGGCGGCCAGAAGCAGCGCCTGTGCATCGCCCGCGCCCTGCTGCGTCGCCCCAAGATTCTGATCCTGGACGACTCCACGAGCGCCGTTGACACCAAGACCGATGCCAAGATTCGCGAGGGCCTGGCGAGCTACCTGCCCAACACGACCAAGCTCATCATCGCCCAGCGTATTAGCTCCGTGCAGGATGCTGACCGCATCATCGTCATGGAGGGTGGCCGCATCAAGGACATCGGCAACCATGACGAGCTGCTCAAGACGAGCGAGATCTACCGCGAGACCTTTACCTCGCAAAACAAGATGAGTGCCGAGGGCGAGGAGGCGGCCGAGACCGTCGCAGCCGACACCGAGGCATCCGCGCCGCAAGCTCAGACCCAGGAAGGAGGCGAGGCACATGAGTAAGGCAGCTACCGCCGAGCGCGCGCGCAACCGCAAGGGCGGCACCATGACGCGCCTGATCAAGATGCTCTTTGGCTTCTACCCCGTGCTTTTGCCCCTCGTCGTCGCCGGCGTTGTGCTCTGCGCCATCATCAACTCCATCGGCGCGACGTTTCTCCAGAGCGCGCTGCAGGTCATTAGCGAATCGTGGCAGTCGGGCGACTGGACGGCCGCGCAGCCCAAGATTCTGAAGCTCGTGACCACCCTCGGCTGCATCTACGCCGTGGGCGTCGCCTCCTCGCTCTTCTGGAACCGCGCCATGGCCGTCATCACGCAGGGCTCGCTCGAGAAGCTGCGCGAAAAGATGTTCAACCGCATGCAGGACCTGCCGATTCGCTACTTCGACACGCACCAGCGCGGCGACATCATGAGCCACTACACCAACGACATCGACACGCTGCGTCAGATGATCAGCCAGTCGCTACCCAACCTGCTCATGACGATCATCGTCATCGTCACCGTGTTCTTCATCATGCTGTACTACAGCGCGTGGATGTGCCTGGTCATCATTGCCGGCATCGCCTTTATGACCTTTATGACCAAGCTGCTCGGCTCCAACTCCGCGCGCTTCTTTATCGCGCAGCAAACCGAGCTCGGCGTGGTCGAGGGCCATATCGAGGAAGTCATGAACGGCCAGAAAGTCGTCAAGGCGTTCTGTCACGAGTCCGCCGCCGAGGCCGATTTTGACGAGCGCAACGAGAAGCTCTTCGAGGTCTCGCAGAAGGCCAACATGTACGCCAACATCCTCATGCCGATCCTCGGGAACCTGGGCGACTTGCTCTACGTGCTGGTCGCGCTGACCGGCGGCATCTTCCTGGCGCTGGGCGTGCCCAACCTGAGCCTCTCGGGCATGGCGCTCTCCATCGCCGTCGTGGTGCCGTTCCTCAACATGACCAAGCAGTTCTGCGGCCAGATCGGCCAGATCTCGCAGCAGATCAACGCCGTGGTCATGGGCCTTGCCGGCGCCGAGCGTATCTTTGAGCTACTCGACGAGGAGCCCGAGGCCGACGAGGGCTACGTGACGCTTGTCAACGCACAGGTGAATCCCGACACCTGGCAGCTCGAGGAGGCCGACCACCGCACCGGCATGTGGGCCTGGAAGCACCCGCACCGCGCGACCGGCGAGATCGAGTACGTGCCGCTGCGTGGTGACCTGGTCATGGATAACGTGGACTTTGGCTACACGCCCGACCACGAGGTGCTGCACGGCGTGTCCGTATATGCCAAGCCGGGCCAGAAGGTCGCGTTTGTCGGTGCCACCGGCGCCGGTAAGACGACCATCACCAACCTCATCAACCGCTTCTACGACATTGCCGACGGCAAGATCCGCTACGACGGCATCAACGTCAACAAGATTCGCAAGTCCGATCTGCGTCGCTCGCTCGGCGTGGTGCTGCAGGACGTGAACCTGTTCACCGGCACCGTGATGGACAACATCCGCTACGGCAACCTGGACGCCACCGACGAGGAGTGCATCAAGGCGGCCAAGCTCGCGGGAGCGGACGACTTTATCACCCGCCTGCCCGACGGCTACGACACCATGCTCACCGGTAACGGCGCGCAGCTGTCGCAGGGCCAGCGCCAGCTGATCTCGATCGCGCGCGCCGCCGTCGCCGATCCGCCGGCGATGATTCTGGACGAGGCCACGTCGAGTATCGACACCCGCACCGAGGCTATCGTGCAGGAGGGCATGGATAAGCTCATGGAGGGCCGCACGACGTTTGTCATCGCGCATCGCCTCTCCACCGTGCGCAATTCCGACGCGATCATCTGCCTGGACCACGGCCGCATCATCGAGCGCGGCAACCACGACGAGCTGATCGCCAAGCGCGGCTACTACTATCAGCTCTATACCGGAGCGTTTGAGCTGGAGTAGCTCAAAACAGCCCCTACGCTCCCAACGGACCTCCCCGAGGGAGACGGGGTGTTTACTCCGTGCTCAAACATTCTCGCTTCGCTGCGAAACTGCGCGCGGAGCAAACACCCCGTCTCCCTCGGGGAGGTCCTACGCACACAGTCTTTTCTCGCAGCCTGAAAAGAAGTGGTGAGGCCCTGGCCGTTTGGCCAGGGCCTCATTTTGTAAGGAGTCAAAAAGCCCCGTCCCAAATGAGCTATTTGAGAAGTTGGGCCATGGCGTTGACGAATTTTTGGACTTGGAGGGTTGGCTCGAGCGGATAGTGCAAAAAGACCGGCACCTCGCGGCCGCACAGGAAGGGCACGCCCACAAAGGCCGGGTGCACACCCGACCATGCACCGCAGGTGAGCACCGCGTCGCCTTTTTCCTCGGCCTCGTTAAAGAGTGCGAAGTCGAAGCTGTCGACGTCGATGACATCCACGCCGCCGTCGGCCAACAGATCGATGCGCAGGCTATCCATGGCGTCGTTGCCGTGGCGGAGCACGCGCAGACGCATGCCCTCCAGATCGGCGACCGTAATGCGGCTCTTGCGCGCAAGTGAGCTCGTGCGCGGCACATCGATATAAAACGGCACGTTGACGATGAGGAGCTTTTGGCACGCATCGCCCCAGCGCGGGGTCGAAAAACTCGACTGCACCACGTCGACCTCGCGGCCCAAGCTGCGCATAACGGTCTCGCGCTCGTCGTACAGGTCGCTCACCGGTACGATCTCAAAACGCAGCGACGGCTCCAGCTCGTGCACGCCCGTCCACATCGAAAGCGTCTGACGGCCCGGGCACATCATCGACACGCCCAGGCGCACCGCACCGTCATCGCCCGCCGCGCGTCGGGCACGGCGCAGGGCATCCTCGGACTGACGCATGATCGAGCGCGCGTCGTCTACCAGCAACGCACCCGCCGGCGTCACCTTGACGCCCGAATGTGAGCGCTCGAACAGCGTGATGCCAAACTCGGCCTCGAACCCCGACACCTGTTTGACGAGCGCCGGCGTCGACACGCGCAGCTTTGCCGCGGCGCGCGAGAAACTTCCCAGCTCCGCGGCGGCCGAAATGGCCTCAAGTCGTCGATCGTACACGTCATCTCTCCGTTTTCGCACGTACGGCCACACGGTGCCGCAGGGGGTCGTTTTCGCAGGTCACATGCTCAATCGAATACAAATCGCATCAAGCGGTGTAAACCTACGGTTAACGCCATTCTAACAAATATGCAATTCACCTGCGCAAACGCAAAGCATACGATAACCAGCGAAAACCACGTGGGTCAGTTAATGGAAGCGACCCACTGGGAGGCACAAGAAGGGAAGTTCCTATGAGCAATTGGCTTAAGCTCGAGGGCGATGTCTGCGCCGTGACTGGCGCACTCGGCGGTATGGGCGCCGAGATCTGCCGCGAGTTCGCCCGCAATGGCGCCAACGTCGTCATGCTCGACCTGGACGAGGAGAAGGTCAAGGCCGCTGCCGCCGACCTCGCTGCCGAGTTTGGCATCCACGCCGAGGGCTACAAGATGAACGCCACCGACGAGGCCGAGGTTCAGGCCGCCGTCGATGCCACCATCGCCAACTTCGGCCGCGTCGACGTCCTCGTCAACACCGCCGGCATCCTGCGCTTCGCCGCTATGGAGGACCTGCCGCTGAGCGACTGGGAGCAGGTGCTCAACGTCAACCTCACCGGCTACTTCATCACCTCGCAGCGCTTTGGTCGCGAGATGATCAAGGCCGGCCAGGGCCGCCTGGTGCACATCTCCACCGTCGCCAGCCACTCCCCCGAGACGTTCTCGGGCGTGTACAGCTCCACCAAGGCCGGCGTCAACATGATGTCCAAGATGCTCGCCGCCGAGTGGGGCCCGTACGGCGTGCGCTCCAACTGCGTTGAGCCCTGCTTCGTCAAGACCCCCATGTCGGCCAACTTCTACGCCGACCCCGAGGTCGAGAAGAGCCGCAGCCGTCTGATCGCCACGCGCCGCATCGGCGAGGTCAGCGATATCGCCAACGCCGTCATGTTCCTGGCGTCCAAGCGCTCGGACTTTACCACCGGCGACGCCATCAAGGTCGACGGCGGCTTCTCCAACATGATGGGCGACCTCACCGCCAAGCCCGGCGGCCGTCGCGCCTATGCCGACAACTACCTTAAGAACAAGGGTGTCGAGCTCTGGTCCGATGAATCCGGCGTCGCTAAGCCGACCGACCAGTAAACCAACCCGGTAGAGAGGGGCGCGGGACAAGTCCCTCCCCTCCCCGCATCGATTAGAAAGAGTCCAATGGCTTCCACCAACTCCAACAAGGGTCGCGCCGTCGTGCTTTCCGCCGCGTGCGTCACCATGTTCTTCATCAGCTCCATCGCGCTGTATTCCGTCGTGAGCAAGAACCTGCTCGCTGTCTATCCCGAGTGGTCCAGCGCCCTCACCTGGGCCTTCCCCGTCTTCCAGACCATCATGGCTGTGACGGGCATCTTCGCCGGCCGCATCTCCGATAAGATCGGCCCCCGCAACGTCGTGATCGCCGCCGCCGTGTGCTACGGCGTGGGCTGGTTCATGTCCGGTACCGTCACCGAGCCGTGGCAGTTCTACCTGTGGTTCTCGCTCGTCGCCGCCGTCGGTAACGGTCTGGGCTACAACCCGGCGCTCACCACCGGCCAAAAGTGGTTCATCGACAAGAAGGGTCTCGCCTCCGGCATCACCCTGGCCGCTTCGACCGCCGGTCCCGCCGTGCTGTCCCCGGTACTCGCCTCGCTGCTCATCCCGAGCCTGGGCATCTTTGGCGCCCTCAAGGCACTCGGCGTCATCTTCTTTGTGACGATCGCCGCCTCCGCCCTGTTCCTGAAGGCCCCCGAGGCCGGTTGGCTGCCCGAGGGCTTCGAGGCCCCCAAGGGCGGTGCACATGCCGGCACCTTCGGCGACCTCACCCCGGGCGAGATGGTCAAGACCCCGCGCTTCTGGGTCCTCATCGTCACCTTCGCCTTTGCCGCCACCGCGGGCACCCTGCTCGTGGGCAAGGTTGCCTCCATCGCCGCCGTCCAGCTCTTCGCCGACCCCACGAGCGCCGCGGCCGTCGCCCTCGGCGGTGTGGTGGTCTCCGTCAACACCTGCGCCAACCTGGTTGGCCGTCTGTCCTTTGGCCAGATCATCGACAAGCTCGGCGCCTATAAGTCGCTGCTCATCAGCCTTGTCGTCACCATCGTCGCGCTCGTCATCATGTCGATGAGCTTTACGCAGAGCATGTTCTTTGTGGCGCTCGCCCTGCTCGGCTTTAGCTTTGGCGCCCTGCTCGTCATCTACCCGCCGCTCACCGGTGGCGCCTTTGGCACCAGCAACATCGGCGTCAACTACGGCATCATGTTTTTGGGTTACGCCGCTTCCACCTGGATCAGCCAGCCCATCACCGCCGTGCTGTATCACGCCGAGGCCGGCAGCGCCGCCTACCAGCAGTCCTTCTACGGTGCCATTGTGATCGCCGCCATCGCCGTCGTGCTCACCGTCTACATGATGGTCTCCGACAGCAAGAAGAAGTCCGCCTAGTTTTACCGATGCGACAAAGGGACAGCCCCTTTGTCGCATTCCACCGGTCACCAGTATTAAGGAGTCGAAATGTCTGAGCTCAACCCCGTCCGCATTGCCGTTATCGGCGCCGGCGCCATGGGCCGCAACCACATCCGCTTTGTCACCGAGGAGCCCGAGGCCGAGCTCGTCGCCATCGCCGACGCCTTTGAGGGCGCCCGCGCCACGGCCGAGGCCGCCGGCGTGCCGTTCTATACCGATCCCGCCCAGATGATGGACGAGGTCAAGCCCGAGGCCGTCATTATCGCCACCCCCAACGACCTGCACCTGGGCGTTGCTCGCGAGGCCATCAAGCGCAACATCGTGCCGCTGGTCGAAAAGCCGATCTCCAACGACCTTGAGGATGCCCAGGCCTTCGCCGCCGAGGCCGAGACCGCCGGCGTGCCCGTGCTCGTGGGTCAGCACCGTCGCCACAACCCCTTCGTCAACAAGGCTAAGGAGATCATCGAGTCCGGCGAGCTGGGCAAGCTCACCGTGTCGAGCTTCCACTACATGATCTATAAGAATGACGAGTACTTCGATGTCGAGTGGCGCCGCAAGAAGGGTGCCGGCCCGATCCTGGTCAACCTGGTGCACGACGTCGACCTGCTCCGCTACCTGCTGGGCGAGCCCGTTGCCGTCCAGGGTATGCAGTCCAGCGCCGCCCGCGGTTTTGAGACCGAGGACTCCGCCGTGGTCAACGTTCGTTTTGCCGATGGCGCGCTCGCAAGCATGACCATCTCCGACGCCACCGCCAGCCCCTGGAACTGGGAGGCAACCGCTCGCGAGGATCCGCAGTACCGTCCCTTCGACGCCGACGCCTACTTTATTGGCGGTACCTTGGGCGCCTTGTCGCTGCCCCGCCTGCATCAGTTCTCCTACGACGGCGCCTCCAACTGGCACAAGCCGCTGCAGATGGAGATTCCGGCCGTGGACCCGGCACTACCGCACAAGATGCAGCTCAAGCACTTTGTGAAGGTCGTCCGCCGCGAGGTTGAGCCCGTCGTGACCCCCGCCGATAACGTCAAGACGCTCACACTTCTCAACGCCATCAAGGAGGCCGCCGAGACCGGCCAGCTCGTCGAGCTGTAATGCCTTAGGGTGGGCCACGATAAAACTCCACGCCGAGCACCTCGGACCGCCGCAAATAAGCCCCTCTTCTTTGCCCCGCGAGCAGCCTTCTACCCGCGGGGCATTTTGCTACCTTGCCGATGATTTTTCTGGGGCGGGGGCTACTTTGCACCTCGGCTTGATTCGTTCGCCACGAAATGGGCCTATCTACTACGTTTAACCGATCGCCCCCAACCATGCCAAATTTCGCGAAATAAAAACCGCAGGTAGACGGCTTGCCGATTTTCGGTAAAACCAGGCATGGTCGACCCATACGGTTCAAACGTAGTAGATAGGTCGTTTTCGTGGCGCGGCTCCAAAACAGTCTTTTGAGACGGGTGGTATCCTTGGTAGCCCTGTGCTGCAAACGCACCTTAAACGCAAGGAGTCCCATGGATCTTATCGCCCAGCTCACCCGCGAGCTCAACCTTAAGGCCGCCAACATCGAAGCGGCCGTCAAGCTCATCGACGAGGGCAACACCATTCCCTTTATCTCGCGCTACCGCAAGGAGGCCACGGGCGGCATGGACGACGTCGCCCTGCGCGCCCTCGACGAGCGCCTGTCCTACCTGCGCAATCTTGAGCAGCGTAAAGAGGACGTCATCCTGCTTATCGATGCCCAGGGCAAACTCACGCCCGAACTCGAGCAGCAGATTCGCGAGGCCACGCAGCTCCAGCGTGTCGAGGACCTCTACAAGCCCTACCGCAAAAAGCGCATGACCCGCGCGCAGAAGGCCCGCGAGGCCGGCCTGGAGCCGCTCGCCAACATGATCATCATGCAAGCCTCGGCCAAGGGCAGCGCGCTCGACGCCGCCGCGGTATACGTCAATGATGAGGCCGGCTTCGACACGCCCGAAAAGGCGCTCGCCGGTGCCGCCGACATCGTGGCCGAAACGGTAGCCGAGGACCCCGAGAACGTCGCCGACCTGCGCGCCTTTACGCAAAACACCGCCGATATCGTCGTCGAAGCCACCGACCCCGCCGAGAAGACCCCCTACGAGCCGTACTACAGCTATGACGAGCCGCTGCGCCGTATACCCAACCACCGCGTGTTGGCTATCGATCGCGGTGAGCGCGAGGGCAAGCTCCGCGTGCGCGTGAACGTCGACGGCGCCGCCGCCACGGCACGCCTCGGAAGCCGTTGGCCCCGCCGTCAGGGCGTGTTTGCTCCCATCTTCGATGCCGCCATCGCCGACGGCTACAAGCGCCTCATGGCCCCCTCGCTGGAGCGCGAGGCCCGCGCCAAACTCACCGTTCGCGCCCAGACCGAGGCCATCAACGTCTTTGCCAAGAATCTCGAGGGCCTGCTCTCGGCGCGCCCCGTGCGCGGCGCCCGCGTGCTCGCGCTCGATCCGGGCTATCGCACCGGCTGCAAGATCGCCGTCATGGACGAGACCGGCAAGCTGCTCGACCACGGCGTGGTCTATCCCACCAAGCCGCGCCACGACGTCGCCGGCACCAAGCGCGAACTCGCCCGCCTCGTCAAGAAGGACGGCGTCAACACTATCGTCATCGGCAACGGCACCGCCAGCCGTGAGACCGAGGAAGTCGTCTCGGAGTTCATTGCCGAGCAGGCGCCCGGGCTACGATACACCATCGTCAACGAGGCCGGCGCATCGGTGTACTCCGCCTCCGAGCTCGCCAGCCAGGAGTATCCCGACCTGGACGTCACCGTGCGTGGCGCCATGAGCCTGGGCCGCCGCCTGCAGGATCCGTTGGCAGAGCTCGTCAAGATTCCGCCCCAGTCCATCGGTGTGGGCCAGTACCAGCACGACCTTGACCAGGCAGAGCTTTCGCGCACCCTGGGACATGTGGTGGAGGACGTCGTCAACCGCGTGGGCGTCGACGTAAACACCGCGAGCGCAAGCCTGCTGGGATACGTATCGGGCATCACGCCGAGCGTTGCCAAAAACATCGTGGCCTACCGCGAGGAACACGGCGCCTTCACCGATCGCCGCCAGCTCAAGAAGGTCCCCAAGTTGGGACCCAAGGCATATCTCAACGCCGCGGGCTTTTTGCGCATCAGCGGCGGCAAGAACCCGCTCGACGCGACAAGTGTCCACCCCGAGAGCTACGAGGTGGCCACGTCCGTCCTGGAGCGCGCAGGCGTTAAAGCCAGCGAGCTCAGCCGCGGCGGCGTGCCCGACATCGAGCGCCGTCTGGGCAGCATCTCGACGCTGGCAAGCGACCTGGACTGCGGCACCCTGACGCTCATCGATATCGTCAACGAGCTCAAGAAGCCCGGTCGCGACCCGCGCGACGACGCGCCCGAGGTGGTCTTTAGCCGCTCGGCACTTTCTATCGACGACCTGGAGCCGGGCATGGAGCTCAAGGGCACGGTGCGCAACGTTGTGGACTTTGGCGCCTTCGTCGACGTGGGCGTACATCAGGACGGCCTCGTGCATATCTCCAAGCTGGCCAACCGCTTTATCAAGCACCCGAGCGACGTAGTGCGCGTCGGCGACACGGTCAAGGTATGGGTAGAAAAGGTCGATCGCGACCGCAAGAAAATCTCGCTCACCATGGTGCAGGGGAAGTAAACCGCCTAAAGCAAGGGTCCCCCCTCTCGCGGCGTGCAAAATCGCGAGTATTCTGCAAATTCCGCCGTTCCGGATGCCCCTCAGAGACGAAAAAGCAAAAAAACAGCCCCCGTTTTAGCGTCATCAGAGCCAAAACGGGGGCTGTTCCGTGCTTCGGTTAACTGGTAAAAGCCTTTACCTTGCTGAATACTCTCAATTTTGCACGTCGCGGGCGGGGGTACCTTTGCCCACGGCAGGATATGGAAGCCGATTACCAACCTACCGGCAAGCTCGTGTTGGCAGCCCTGGCCTTTCCTTTGCCTAGCGCGACCCTCGCAAAGCGCGTGAGCGATAGGGAAAGGAAAGGCCGGGGCGAGCAGCCCGCGGCGTAGTCAGTGTTCGCGTTACGGCAGAATATGGAAGCCCAAAGCGGCGATATCCTTGGCAAAGCCGCGCACGGTATCGAGCGAGACCTCGTACGGGTCACGGCCGATATTCTTGCGCTTGGCCAGGATGCTGTTGGGCACCGTAATAATCTGGCAACCGCATCCTTCCGCCTGGTAAATGTTGATGAGCTCGCGCGTGGACGCCCACAGGACCTCGCAGTTGGGCTTGGCGGCGGCCTTCTTGACCGACTCCGTCATAAACGGAATGGGATCGACGCCGGTATCGGCGATGCGGCCGGCAAAGAGCGAGATGATGGACGGCGTCTCGACGTCAACGGCCTCGACCATCTCATCGACCTGCTTAGTCGTAAAGATGGTAGTGACGTTGACCTTGATGCCGTCGGCCGAAAGCTTGCGCACCAGCTCGGCGGTGGACTCGCCCTTGGTGGTCACGCACGGAATCTTGACGTAGACGTTCTCGGCCCAGGTAGCGATCTCGCGAGCCTCGATCTCCATGGTCTCGACGTCGTCGGCAAAGACCTCAAACGACACGGACACATCGGTGATGTGGGCCAAGGCCTCCTTGGCAAACGCGCGGTAATCCGTCACGCCGCCCTTCTTCATAAGGGACGGGTTGGTCGTGAAACCCTGAACGTTGCCGTTCTCGTACATGTCGAGCATGCCCTCGAGGTTTGCACCGTCAGCGAACACCTTGATTGCCATCTGCCTGATTCCTTTCGTTAGCATACGGCCGATAAACTGCTAAACACTTTACCTACGTTTATCAAGGCGTGAACTGCGGGTTTTTATCTTCTCGGCGAACGGTATAAACACCTCAGTGTTTGGATTGATAAATCGATTGAGCATGCAAACGCAAAGAGTCGCAGTTTAAGCAAACGTCAGAAGGCGAGATTCATTAGATGAGGCCGAAATGTTGCATCGCTGTGACGGTGCCGTCGTGGGCGACATCGTCGGTCACGTAGTCGGCGACCGCCTTGACCTCGGGCATGGCGTTGCCCATGGCCACGGCCGTCTCGACGGCGGCGAGCATGCCCAGGTCGTTGCCCGAATCGCCAAAGCCAAAGGTGCGCGCGTTGCCAGAACGGCCCAGATACTCAAGCGCCCGCGCCACGCCCACGCCCTTGTCGATGCCCTTGGGGCTCAGCTCGCGATTCTGGCCGCCGGTGTTACACAGCTCAAAGTTGCGTTCGATAAAGCCGTCGTCGTTGGCCACGCGAGCCAGGTTGGGCGCATTAAGGCACACCTTGCCCACGCGCAGACGACCGTCGACGTGCATTTCCCCGGCGCTATGCACCACAGAAGCACCAATCAAAGATGACTGCTCAGCGCCCGCGGGCTCCAGCGCAAAGGTCGCAGCGTTGGCCTCGAAAAAAGCCTCGCCGCCCGCCGCGGCAATGCGGCGCGCGAGCTCCTCAACAATGTCTTCGTCAAAGCAGTCCTCATGCACCACGCGGCCCTCGACCTCAAGCGTGGCGCCCGCCATGGCAACGACGCCCGCGGGGTCGAGCGCGCGCAGGCTATCGGCGATGAGCCACAGGGGGCGACCCGTGCAGATAAACGCCTTATGCCCTGCGTCGCGCAGACGATGAAACGCCTCGATCACCGCCTGCGAAGGGCGAACCGCCGAAAAGTCCTTATCGGTCATATCGTCGGGATCGAACGACGTCAGCGTGCCGTCCACGTCAAAAAAGAGCACAGCGGATTCGGGGCACGCATCAATCATATGGGTTCCTTTCGAGGATAAGGGCAAACGGAGCATCCATCATATAATGGAGCGACGCAACCAGAGAGGTCATCCATGGAATTTTACGCAAGCTGCCCCGAGGGCTTTGAGTCCGCACTCGCCGATGAGCTTAAACGCCTCGGGCTTTCGCACGTTCGCCGGCTGAAGGGCCGCGCTACGTTTGAGGGCGAACTCGAAGAAGGCTACCGCTCCTGCCTGTGGTCGCGCCTGGCCAGCCGCGTGTTTGTGGTGCTTGGGCGCTTTGAGGCGCAGGATGCCGATGAGTTGTACGACGGCGTTTACGACATCGCCTGGGAAAGCATTGTTCGCCCCGGCGCCACCATCGCCATCACCGCCCGCGGCGTGACCGAGCAGCTGCGCAACACGCGCTTCTCGGCCCTGCGCGCCAAGGACGCGCTGTGCGACCGTCTGGCCGAGACCACGGGCCGTCGCGCCGACGTCGATGCCGCCGACCCCGATGTTCACCTACTGCTTTCGCTGCGTCAGCGCCGCGCGAGCATCAACCTGGACCTTTCGGGCGACCCGCTGTTCAAACGCCTGCCGCCCGCCGCGACCCGCGCCGGCGAGGACACACACGTGCTGCGCCCCGACTACGCCGCCCTGGTGCTGGCGCAGGTCGGCTGGACTGCACTGTGCGAGCGCGAGCTGACGGCCGACGATTACGAGAACGAAGCCCTGCCCACGCTGGTCGACGCTTCGTGCGCCGGCGGCGGCCTGCTGTTGGAGGCCGTGAACATTCTGACCGACCGCGCCCCGGGCGCCGCCCGCGAGCACTGGGGCTTTGAGGGCTGGCAGCTGCACGACGCCGCCCTGTGGGAGCAGCTACTTGCCGAGGCGCGCGAGCGCGAGGCGGCAGCGCGCGAGCGGCAGGCGCGCATCGTGGCCGTAGACATTGACCCCGCCGCCCGCAAGACTGCTGAACGCATGGTTAAATGTGCCGGCTACAAGCGCTTTGTCGATTTTTGTGCCGCCAAGTCCGCCACCGTGCTGGACCACGCAGGTGCCGTTGCCGGTGCCGCCCTGGTCGCAGACACCACCGAGACCCCGCTGTCGCTCATGCACGACGCCATGACGCTGGTCGGCGAGCTGCGCCGCGCCCCCGAGCTCGCTTCGGCGCCGGTCGCCGCTCTCACCCGCGACGGCTTGCTGGCCCGCGCGCTCCACGCCGAGCCCGAGCGCTCCATCGCCGTCATGCCCAATAATGAAGAGGCAACTATTGAGGTTTGGCCCTCGCTCGACCACGCCGCCGCGGCATTCGAAGCTGCGACCAGCGCAGATGCCGAGGAGCAGACCGCAGACGCTCAAGACGAAGCCGCCGACGCCCTCATGCCCGAGTCTGCCGCCACGCTCGACCTGGGTGACGGCAAGCCGCTGCCCGTGCTCATCCCCGAGTCCGAGCAGTTCGCCAACCGCCTGCGCAAGAACGCCCGCCTGCGTCGCAAGTGGGCAAAGCGCGAGGGCGTGAGCTGCTACCGCGTCTACGATGCCGACCTGCCCGATTACTCTGCCGCCATCGATCTGTACGAGGGTTGCCCGCAGACGCCGGGCCGCTGGCTCGTCATTGCCGAATACGCCGCGCCCAAGACCATCGACCCCGCACTGGCCCAGGCCCGTATGCTCGATATTCTGGCCATCGCGCCGCGTATCCTAGATGTCCCGGCCGAGCACGTGCACGCCAAGGCCCGCATGCGCTCGCGCGGCGGCTCGCAGTACGGCAAGCAGGGCGCCGGCAAGGGCGGATCGGGCGAACGCGCCAACATCGCGCGCCGTCGTCTGCCGCTCATCGAAGAGGGCGGCCTCACCTTTGCCGTCAACTTTGACGACTACCTGGACGTCGGCATCTTCTTGGACCACCGCGTCACGCGCAACCTGGTGCGCGAGCACGCCAAGCAGGCGCGCCGCTTCCTCAACCTGTTCGCCTACACCGGCACCGCCACCTGCTACGCGGCCGACGGCGGCGTCGAGGAGACCGTGACGGTCGATCTCTCGAACACCTACCTAGACTGGGCCGAGCGCAATATGCGCCAGAACGGCTTTGTAGGGCCTCAGCATCATTTTGTGCGCGACGACGTGCTCGCTTGGATTCGTGACCAGCGCCAGACGCGCAACCGCTGGGACCTGATCTTTGTCGACCCGCCCACGTTCTCGAACTCGTCCAAGATGGGCCGTCGCACCTGGGATGTCCAACGTGACCATGTTGAGCTTTTGGCCGGCGTATCGCGCCTGCTCGCACAGGGTGGCCACGCCATCTTTAGCTGCAACCTGCGCGGCTTCCGTCCCGAGACGCGCAAGCTCGCACGCGCGGGCGTCGTGCTGGAGGACATAACGGCGCAGACCATCCCCGAGGACTTCGCGCGCAACCAGAAGGTGCACCACTGCTACATCGTGCGCCGCCTGCCCATCGAGGACGCCATGGCCGAAGTCGGCTTTAGCGCCGAGGAAATTGCCGAGCGCGTCGAGGAACTGCGCAACCCCGAGGCCCGCAAGCCCCGTGCGGCAGTACCCGCGCACGCGCAGGCCGGCAACGGCAAGTCCAACTTTGCCGGCAAGCCCTTCCCCGCCGGCAAGCCCAAAAAGAAGAAGTTCTACGCCAGCAAGCCCAAGGGCAAATAACAAAGTTGCGTTGGAATACGGACTGTTTTGCCTTGAATTAGGCAAATTTAGACCGTATTCCACCGCAACTCATATTGGGATGGTGGTCGGCGATCTAGCCTTGGGTGACCAGGCGATAGCCAATGCCTACGTGCGTTTGGATATAGCGCGGATGCGCGGGGTCGGACTCGATCTTCTTGCGCAGCGTGCCCATAAAGACACGCAGGCTCGCTAGGTCACTCTTGGTCGCCGTGCCCCAAATCTCGTGCAGGATAAACTGGTGCGTCAGTACCTTGTCGGCGTTATGCGCCAGCAGGCACAGGAGCTTATACTCGATCGGCGTCAGATGCAGTTCCTCGCCATCCATCGTGGCGATGCCGGCATCAAAATCGATATGCAGCTCACCGGTATCGAACGAGCCCTCGGAGACAACGCCGCCCGTCTGCGCATACGAAAGGCGCCTGAGCGTCGTGCGAATGCGCGCGAGCAGTTCCTCGACCGAAAACGGCTTGGTCAGATAGTCGTCGGCACCGGCATCGAGCGCGCGGATTTTGTCCGCATCCTCGCTGCGCGCCGAGACCACGATAATCGGCATGCCCGACCATGCGCGCACCGACTCCACCACCTTGACGCCGTCCATATCGGGCAGGCCCAGATCGAGCAGCACAATGCTCGGCGCCTGCGATGAGGCGGCGGCGATGGCGGCATGGGCGGTCTCCACAGCCATATGGCGCAAGCCGTGCGCCTCGAGCGCGGCAACAATAAGATTGCGAACGGCGGGGTCGTCCTCAACGACCAAGATGAGCGGTTTTACGGCAGAGTTCGGCACAGCGCTACTCCTTATCAAACGAAACGTCGGCGGCGGGAAGTTCAATCGTAAAGACCGAACCGTGCGGGTCCGCCGCGGCAACCTCTATGCTACCGCCATGCGCCAACGCAATGGAACGGCAGAGCGAAAGACCCAGGCCAACGCTGCGGTGGCTGTCGGCCAGACCATGGTTGGCGGTATAGAACGACTCAAAGATCCGCTCGCGGTCCTCGGATGCGATGCCCGGACCATCGTCGGCCACCGAGCACGCCACGCGTCCATCGTCGACGTTAATCGAAATCATGATATGCGAGCCCGCGGGCGTATAGGTGATGGCGTTGTTCACCAGATTGACCACCAGCTGCACCATCAGGCGCGCATCGACGTTGACAAGCGCCGGCTCATCGCACGCCACCACCTTAAGGTCGTGCTCGCGCACGGCAGGGTTCACGTGGCGCAGCGCCTCCTCGACGATATCGTCCATGAGCTCGAGCGTAGTCGACAGACGCATACCGCCGCCCTCGAGCTTGGTGATGGCGAGCAGATTCTCGACGGTGGCGTTGAGCCACAGCGCATCCGAGCGAATGGATAGAAGCAGGCCGCGGCGCGTCTGGGCATCGAGCACGGCGGTGCCGGTCGAGCCCTGGTCGAGCAGCACGTCGGCATTACCCGAAATACTGGTAAGCGGTGTGCGCAGGTCGTGCGAGATGGAGCGCAGCAGGTTGGCGCGCAGCTGCTCATTTTTGGCAAGCACCGCCGCCTCCTCGCGGGCCTCCATGGCGCGGGCGCGATCGAGCGCCAGCTCGCCTTCGCTCACGATGGCATCGGCAAGTGTCCGTTCCTCGTGCGTTAGCACGTCGGGTTCGGCAACGATAGCCAGCACGCCCACCACCGAGGCGGGGTCGCCCGAGCGCGCGAAGCCGTCGCCTGTGCGAACCGTCAGGTAGATGCCATAAAACGCCGAGCCGCCAAACGTGGCGTCGAGCGGCGTTCCCACATAGGCGGATGCCGAGAGCCGCGGCGGCATCTGCGGCGCCAGTTCGTGCACCGGTGCGGCATCGCCCACGGCCGTGTATGTCGCACGCGGCAGCAGGTCATCGCCCTCGGCGTCGGCGCTGTACCACACGACCGGACAGCCCGAAAGACGCGCCAGCTGCGTTGCCATGGCGTGAACGATCTGCTGCTCGTCGGCGCACCGCTGTAGCATGCGGTTGGTCTCGAGCACCATATGCGTGCGACGGTCGCTGGCGGCAGCCTGTGCCAAGGCACGGCGCAGGGCCAACGCAATCGAGCTCGATACAAGCGAGACCACGAACATGATGAAGAACATGCCGGGATAGCCGCGGTCGATAAGCGACAGCGAGTAGCGCGGGTCGACAAACAAGAAGTTGTAGAGCGCCACGGCGGCAGCCGAGCTCAGCAAGCAATACAGGCGACTCCAGGTAAAGAATGCGCACAGCTGAACGGCGAACACATAGACGATCATGATGCTCGGCGCGAGACCCGGATGGTCGAGCAGCGCGCCCACAATCGTCGCCGCGACCAGCAGCCCCACCGATACGCAGGCGTCATACAGAGGAGTGCGGCGCGTCAGCGTTGTGCGCCGCCACCAAAAGCTATCGGCAATATCGCCGTCCGTACGGACGTCCATCAGCGTCCCGCCCCTCTCTCAAAAACAAAAACCACCACAAAGGGGACAGGCACCTTTGTGGTGGTTTCCCCTTGTGGTGGTTCCAAGTGTAAAGCCTTTGCAACCTGCGGTCGCTAGACAAACAGCACGTGCGCGAGCAATGCGCACACGCACGCCGCGACAAGCACCGTCACCACGATCGAAATCACGCGGTCGGCCATATCCATGTTGGCCCGATTCGTAAAGAACCGATCTTCGGCAGCATCGGCGCGTACCTCACGCACCAGCTCGGTCGCAAGATCGCAACCGTCAAGCACCTTTGCATCCATGGTTTCCTCCCAGGACTCAATCCCCGTCAATACAAACCCGCCCGTTCGCAGACAAACCTCGAGCGTCGACTACGGCCGCTCGTTGGGAGCCAGGCGCTGCATCTTATTCACGGCCTTGAACTTGGTGAACAGCGGCACGTACTCAAAGCTCACGTTGGAGTTCTCCAGGCCGTACCAACGCGCGGGCGTGCCGGCGGCGCGGCGGATGATGTACTTGAGCGTGATGGCCGTACGCTCGCTGGGCTCCACATCGCTTTCGGGCGCCAGAAGCTTACGGATCAGGACGAACTTGAACGTGCCGATGTTACCCGGATCCTTGTAGACCGAGTAGTCATGCGTCTGCGGCGGCAGCTCGCCGGTGGCAGCCAGGTCCTGAACAACCTGACGCAGGTAGGCATTGACGCGCTGGTTGATCTTGTAGCCCAGGTAAAGATGCACGCGGAACACGTAGTCGGTGCCGAACGTCTCGACCGAATAGGCAAAGGTGTGCGGTTCGTCCATGGTCTCGACGTTCACAAACCACCAGGCGTGGGCACGCTTGGGATGCTTGTCCAAGATCGAGTAGACGATATCGCGGTCGATGTAGTCGGTATGGGTGTCCTTGGTCAGGTACACGACGTTGTCGCTCATGCGCTCGTAACGGTCGTCGTCACGCAGGCGCTTGAGCTGCGGCAGGTAGCTGCGCAGCGGCAGCAGCGTAAACTGGCGCTGCTCGACCGCCGTGCCGTTGTACCAGCACACCATAATGCCCATGATGAGTGCAGCCATGAGGATGGTGAAGTAGCCGCCGTGGAAGAACTTGGTGAGTGAGCTCACGAAGAAGAAGCCTTCGAGCAAAAGGAAGAAGGCCGCGAAGATCCACGGAGCAACCTTGAGCTTGCGCTCCTCGTGCAGGTAGAAGAAGAGCAGCAGCGTGGTGCACATCATAGTCAGCGTAATGGCAAGGCCGTAGGCGGCTTCCATATGCGCCGAGTTCTGGAACAGCAGCACCACGATGACGCAGCCGACAAGCATGACGTTGTTGACCATGGGGATGTAGAGCTGGCCCTTGGTCTCGGCAGGGTAGAAGACCTGCATGTGCGGCATAAGGTCCAGGCGGCTGGCCTCGGACACCAGCGAGAATGCGCCGGTGATGAGCGCCTGCGAGGCGATGATGGCCGCGACGGTGGAAAGGCCGACGGCAAACGGGCGCAGGCCCGGGGCGAGCATCTGGTAGAACGGGTTGAGGTCGGCAATGCCCATGAGCTCGGGGTTGGCAGCGTTGTTCATAAGCCAAGCGCCCTGACCCATATAGGACAGCAGCAGGCAGCACTTAACGAATGGCCAGGTAGCGTAGATGTTGCCGCGGCCGACGTGGCCCATGTCGGAGTAGAGCGCCTCGGCACCGGTGGTGGCGAGGAAGCAGCTGCCCAGAATCATGATGCCCGCGTGGTTGTTGGGGCTCAGCAAAAAGGCGATGCCGCGCAGCGGGTTGAGGCACAGCAGCACGGCGGGGTGCTGGAATACAAAAAACAGACCCGTGCCGCCCAGGAACAGGAACCACAGCGTCATGATGGGGCCAAAGGCGTGACCGATCTTGGCCGTACCGATGCGCTGCACCAAAAAAAGCGCGATGATGATGGCGAGCGTAATGGCGACGACGCGACCCTGGTCATCGCCCAGCACGGCATGGACCGCCGGGATGGTGCGCAGGCCCTCGATGGCCGTGGTAACGGTAACGGCCGGCGTCAGGATGCCGTCGGCGAGAAGCGCGGCGCCACCCAGCATGGCGGGGATGATAAGCCACTTGCCGCAGCGCTTGACCAGGCTGTACAGGGCAAAGATGCCGCCCTCACCATGGTTATCGGCGCGCAGCGAGATGAGCACATACTTGATGGTGGTCAGCAACGTGACCGTCCACACGACAAGGGAGAGCGCGCCGAGCACGAACTCCTCCGTGACGCTTCCGATGCCGCCGTTGCCGGCGACGAGCGCCTTGGTTACATACATAGGGCTGGTGCCGATATCGCCGTACACCACGCCCAGCGTGACGAGCATCGCCGAGATGCTCACAGGAATCGCAGCGTGCGAGGCTGCCTCCTTGGCCTTTTGTTCCATAAGCCGGTTTCCTCCCAACTTTAATGTTCGAAGGGATTATAGGTAATCGGCCCATGTTTTAATGCACTGTTTTCCCAGCTAAATAAACATTTATACGGCCTTTAGGCCACCTCGGCGATATGGAATGTGACAAAGGGACTGTCCCTTTGTCACATCGCCGCATTCGTTACTTGCCGAGCCAGTTTTTGAACCACCACTCCATGGAACGGCTCATCTCGGCCATAAAGGGGCTCGTGTGCTTGCGGGTGTAGATATCCACCACGCGCTCGCCTACCTCGCGGGCATGCGGACGGAACATCGCGTCCATCTCGGCCACCTGCGCGTCCATGGTCGCAGCATCGGCGCGGCAGTAGCGCTCCTCGTGCACCAGGTTCACCACGGGATGCGCAATAGCCGGGCGCTCCTTGCGGGGCGTGCCGATGATGAGCATCGACAGCGGCATGGTATAGGGCGGCAGATCGAGCAGCTCGGCAACTTCCTCGGCATTCTCGACGATATCACCGATATAGCAGCTCCCCAGGCCCAGAGCCTCGGCGGCAACCACGGCGTTTTGCGCGGCGATCACGGCGTCCTGGGCCGCGATGGCAAAGTCGCCCAAACCCGGCGCGCGGCGGGGCGCCTTGCCCGTACGCTCTACAAACTCGGGCTCAAAGCAGCCCACGTGCTCAAACAGATCGATCCACTTGGCATAATCGACCACAAATATCAGTGCCCAGGGCGCCTTGGCGATCATGGGCTGGTGGTCGCACAGGTCGGCCAGGCGGTCGAGCGTTGCCTGCTCGCGGATGCTCACGATGGAATACATCATCATGGCGCCCGCCGACGGCGCACGACTCGCCGCATGCAGAATCGCCGCCCGCTGCTCGTCGGTCACCGCCACGGGACGGTCATCGTCATCACGCGCGAAGGCACGCGTGGAGGAACGGTGCTCCAACGTGTCCAGCACCGCATTGCCCGTCGTCTCGACCGGATAGCCGCACGTATCCACAGCCTTGGTGCAAACCTGCTCGTTCATCGCCTCATCCTCGCTAATTCTTTAAGAAGCCTTTACGTTTCCGTGTAATTCCCGTCCATTATCGCGCAGGTCGCCACTCCATTGCGCCACACCGCCACACGTGCGCGTTAATATGGCTGGTTGTTGTGCGCAGCCACCAATTGCAGCGCATATCTTGGTAACAATCGGGTAAACCCCCGCTTTCGTAGGTTTTAGTTTGTGAGGAGTCTCAGCATGTTCGCTGCCGCCATCTCGCTCGTCGGTCTTGCGGCGACCGTCTACCTTGTCTTGCGCGAGGCCAAGGCCATTCGCGCTCAGTCGGGCACCGTTGCCAAAAGCGCTCTTGGGTGGAGCGTCGCCTTCGGCCTGTTCCAGCTCTTTTTGACCATTTGGGGCGCCATTGGCCTCGTCGCCCAAAACGAGCCGCTCGCCTTTGTGATGCTCATCCTAACCAACGCCATCCTCACCGGCTGCGCTTGGGCCAGCATCGCACGCGACCGCATCGCCCCGCGCGTCTTTGCGTTCGCCGCGCCCGACGCCCCCGCCCCCACCGGCAAGCTCGCCCGCCTGCGCGGCGCCTTTGTGGGCAAACCGCTCGTCGCCGCTGTCTTGTGCCTGCTGCTCGCCGGCGTCTTTGCGCTGCTGGGAATGGAAGTCTCGTCCAACCACGACTTTACCTGGGTCTACCCCCTGTGCATCCTGCTCGAGTGGGCCATCATCACCGTGCTCATGACCGGCTTGTTCTTCCTATTCCAGCGCCACGGCGCAGCTCCCGCGGTCCTGGCCTTTGCCCTCTTTGTCCTGGGCATTGCCGAGTTCTTCGTCATCACGTTTAAATCCATGCCCATCCAGCCGGGCGACCTTTCGGCCATCTCCACCGCCGCCGCGGTCGCCGGCAACGGCTACACCTTCTCGATCTCGCTGTTCTGCGTGCTGTCCATGGGCTTTACCGCCATCGCCATGCTGCTGTGCGAGTACGCCGGCCTGGTGGCACCGCACCGTCAGAAGGGTGCCGCCAACGCCAAGCGTATGCTGCTCACCAACCTGCTCGTGGCAGTGCTGTGCCTGGGCGGCGTAACCGCGCATGTCACGCTCATCGACTACTACAACACCCTCGGCATCACCGTCTACACCTGGCGCCCGCTCGAGAGCTACTGGCGCGAGGGCTACCTGCCCGCCTTTATTAGTGCGGCGCAGTCCATCAAGCCGCCCAAACCCGCCGACTACTCCGTCGACGATGCCAAGGCCACGCTCAAAAAGTACGCCAAGGCCTACGACAAGTCCGACGCGGCCAAGAGCGACGAGCGCGCCGCCGCAAAAGAGCAATTCGACAGCGAGAAGCCTACGGTCATCGCCATCATGAACGAGACCTTCTCGGATCTATCCATCTACCAGAATATGCGCGCCGGCTACGAGGGCCCGCAGTACTTTAAGAGCCTGTCCAACTGCCTCAGCCGCGGCAAGCTCTACGTGAGCGCCTACGGCGGCGGTACCGCCAATACCGAGTTTGAGTTTATGACCGGCAACTCCATGGCCAACCTGGGCTCGGGTGTGTACCCCTACACCATCTACAACATGGAAACGACCGGGAACCTGGCAGAGCAGTTCAAGTCGCTCGGATATTCCACCACAGCCATGCACCCCAACCACGCGACCAACTGGAACCGCGAGAACGTCTACAAGGACTTTGGCTTTGACCAGTTCCTGTCCATCAACGACTTCCAGGGAGCCGACACCCTGCGCGGCATGGTGACCGACCAGGCTACCTACGACAAGATTCTCGAGTTGCTCGACCAGAACGCCGATCCGCAGTTTATCTTCGACGTGACCATGCAGAACCACTCGGGCTACGACACGGGCCTGCTGCCGGTCGACAAGCAGATGCATCTCAACATCGACACAACCGACCTGGACGCCAAGACCGTTGAGGACGGCACGCTGTCCGATGTCGACGAGTACGTCTCGTGCATCGAGCAGTCCGACCAGGCGCTTCGCTACTTCCTCAACGCCCTGAGCAAACTCGATCGCAAGGTGGTCGTGGTGTTCTGGGGCGACCACCAGCCGTTCTTCCCGTCCAAGTTCAACGATAAGTGGTTTACCGGCGAGGACGATGCCACGCACCAGGAACGTCTGTGGCAGACCGACTACATCATCTGGGCCAACTACGACGTTGCCGGCTGCGACCAGACAAGCGAGGTCGACGACCTGTCCACCAACTACCTGTCCACCCAGCTGATGCAACTGATCGGCGCACCGCTGACCGACTACCAGAAAGCGCACATGACGCTGCGCGAGTCGCTGCCCGCCATCAACTCGGTCGGCTACGAGGACGCCAGCCTGCGCTGGGCGCTCTCCTCCAACGTCACCGGTGACGACGCCGCAGCGGCAGCCGCCACCAAGGCGCGCGAGGATTACGCCAAGATGCAGTACTACGAGATGTTCCGCGACGGCAAGAACGTCTACACCGAGCATTTCCAGACCGAGGCCAACGAAACCGACCCCAACCTGGCGCCGGGCACGACCAAGATCAAGTAGCGGGTCGCTGCGGGTCTATCCCGGTTCGTCTGCCCGGGCGGCGCGGAATGTAAGATTCCCTGCTCGGGCAGTCCCCAACGATGGCGGGCGGGCGCAGGGTAACATCTGCTGCTCGGACAGTCCTGCGCAAGACGAAGGCCACATTAAGTGGCCTTCTTTGCGTGCGGAACTCGCGACAGACGTTACCCTGCGCCCGCCCGCCATCGCCTCACTGCAGATGCGCGGCTTGACATGCACGTCGCGGAAAGTGTGTCCCACATTTAGGGCGAATTCCGGGATGAACTTTCCGCTAGGCGCTCAACGGGAAAGCGTGTCCCGCTTTGGGGGCTGATTCTGGGACGTGGTTTCCGGTTGAGGGCTTGTCCGGAAAGCGTGTCCCATTCTGAGCGTCAATTCCGGGATACAGTTTCCGCATGCGGAGTTCTCGATCAAGAAAACCCGGGTAGCCAGTTGTTTGGCTACCCGGGTTTTACTTTGTCGATATGTTCGACTGACTCCTAGTGGTTCTTGCGGCGCTTGATCAGCATGATGGGGGCTATTACTACGAGCGTTACACCCGCTGCCGCTGCGGTGGCAACTAGGGCGAATGTTTGGTCGCCGGTGTTTGCGAGGCTCTTGGCCGTGGTCGTAGTCTTGGTCTTTGTCTTGGCGTCGGTGCCGTTGTCTGACTTTGGCTTGTCCGGATTCGTCGGGGTCTCCGGGGCTGTCGGAGTCTCGGGGTCCTTCGAGCCTTCGGAATCAGTGGAGCCGGCGGTGTTCACCAACGTGTGATCCAGGAACTTCTTGGCACCCGCGCTTGCCCGCTTGAACAGGCGCATGCGGATTGGGGTGGCGTTCACCGTTGTGGGTGCTGTCTCCTCGGCCTTGATGTTCACGAGCGTCACACCGGTGTCGAGGCCCACGTCGTTGTATCCCACGTGGCAGTAGTACTGCGCGCCGTCATCGTCTGCCGTCAGATCGATTCCGAGCGTCGAGGCCGTTCCGGCTTCGAGGTTGCCATCGGCACCCACACGCTTGAACTCGGTCTCGCCGCGACCCTTGCGATACCACATATATGTCGGCGCCAGCTCCGTTTCGCTACCGTCGGCACCGAGCTGCGTCACGTTGCCGATAGCCGAGAGCGTCAGGTGGCTTCCCGCCGTGCGCTCAACCGAAGAGTCGTATCCAAGATCCGACCCCTCCGCAGCATCCGCCGCAGGTCCGCTCACGGTCATCGTCATGCCATCGGGCATGGTCTTGACCGTGATGATTGCCGAGCGAATACCTGTTTCGGTCGTGGATCCATTCTTAACGGCGGCGATGGCGAATCGATACTCCGTATTGGGCTGCAGCCCATCCCACTTGAGCGAGGTCTGCGTGTTGTCGGCAATCTTCCAGCTATTGACGACCGCATCCGCCGCATTGCTCTGCAGCATGCCCACGCCGTAGCTAAAGCCACTCTTGTTTGCGAGTACATCGTCCCAGCTAAACGTAACGCTGGTCGAATCGACGGCGTTTGCCGTAAAGCCCGTCACGGCCGGCGCGTCGGGCATCTCGACGTCCTTAACGTCATAGCCCACGATCCAGAACTGGTCGGTGTCCTTGGTGCCGAGCTTGTCGCCCGAGTCTGCCTCGAACTTGTCGACATCCACCGCGTTGACGCCCAGACGCCACACAAAACCGTACTTGCCCTGCGCGGCCTCGGGCAGGTTGTCGACGGTGCCGCCGTATTCGGTCGATTCACTCGAGGAGTTACCCGTAGTAAAGCCGGCGTTGGCACCAAAGCACAGGCCGCCAAACAACTCGTGCTTTGCGAGCTTCGCGCCCATGACAACGCTGCCGTTCAGCGTCAAGCCGAGCTCGAGCTCCTGCTCCTTGCCCTCCTCGACTTCGATGGTCTGCTCAATGCTCGCCCCCGACTGCGCGGCGGCGCCGTTAAACCCATCGTGCGTGTAGGCGCGCGTTACGCCAGGCTTGCCCAGGCCAAAGGAATCCCCAACGGGAGTCTCGCCGTTGAGCGTCGTTTGATAGGTTCCGGGTTCTCCCGACCGGTTGGTCAAAAAGTAGCTGAGCGGCGTCATATTGTGCTGTTTGGCAATGCGGTCATAGGCCTCGACATTAACGACCGAGGTCTGCGCGCCGAGCGACACGGGCGTCGCCATCACGCCCTTGCCACCAGTTTCCTCATTTTCGATCTCATACTCGTAATAGACCATCGGAATCGTGTAGAGCACGGCCTTGTCACCCTCGCCGGCATGCGACTCATAGCTTACGCTTGCGCTGACCGTGCGCTCGCTCCGGTAGTCATAGCATCCCTCGGCGGCAAAATCGACTGAAGCATTCATCGCGACCAGGGGCGGACCGGTCTGCACCTCGACGGCAACGCCCAACTCGGCGCCAATGGTATAGCCCTGGGATGTCCCCGTGCCCTTTTCCTCTCCGTATGACGTGCCGCCCAACACCAGATAGCCGTATGCCTGCTCCAGATCCTCAACATAGGGCGCATCCTGCAGCACGGCAAGCACGCGCGGGTTGGTATAGACCTTGTAGCGGTCCTTGTACGTGATCTTGACGCTGTCGTTGTCGACATCGGGCAGCGCGAGCGAGATAAATGTGCCGTAGGTAGTGCCGCGACGGTTGCTCTCGCTAATCACCTGCTCCTCGCCGCGGCGCACCTTTCCGTTCTCGTCGAGCGAAAAATGCGAGGCGGTCATCCAATAGTAGTCATCGTTCTTGCGCAGGTCCTCGTCGCGGTGCTTGCCCACCACGGCGATAAAGCTCTCGTTATAGCGGTCCGAACCCGAGACGCTGCCCGCCTTGACGTCGCTGATCCACACCTGTTCTATACCCTTGTGGTCATGCTTGTTGCTGCTGTTGTATTGCTGACCGCTCATGCTCATGGTTCCGACCATGGACCCCAAGCCCTGAGCCCCGCTCTGTGCCGTGTTGCAGGCAAAGTCGCGGAACACATCGCCGCCCACGAGCACCTCGTCAACCGCCAGCTGCTCGGACAGGCCGTCAAGGTTGGCAGTGGCAAGGGCAATGGGCGCTAAGGTGCACGGATAGCGCTTATCCTGAGCGCTATCCTTCCATGCGCTGTTGGGCACATGCATCAGCCCATAGGAGGCGAGGAGCCCGTCTCTGTATTCCTTACAATCGGAAAGCTTGAACTCGCCAGACTCCGAGTCAAAATACGCGTAGCGGTACAGCGCGCCGTACAGCCCCTTGCTGCCGTCAGAAGCGCCGTAATCAAAAGCGCTGCGTTGCCAGTCATAGCCCGCAAGAATAAGGCCCGTGACGGTTTCACCCGTCTTCTTTCCTTCTTCATCGTAGGCGGCAAACGTGCCGAACGTCGCATTCGCAGCGACCATGGTCTTGCCGTTCGCGGAGAGGGAGATTGCGCCCGCGTCGCCCAGAGCATCGACATGGACGAGCGCACCCTTGGATGCATCCCACGAAAACAGCTCGCAATGCGTCGACCTATCAATATTCTTCTTGCCGTAGGGTGCCGAGACCACGATGGCGAGGTCATCGCAAAAATCGCGATCGAGGTCGCCGGCCGCTAGCGAAACGACAGGAGCTGACTGAAGCTGCGTCCAGGAGTCGTTCCCGCCCTTGTTGTGCGTGGTGTAGTCCGCGGCGTTACCGGCATCGATCTTGACGACGCTTTGCTTCCAGTTGCCGCCCTCCAAGTCATACATGTCGACTACAGCCTTGCGCACGCCGTTCTCGTCGACATAGCAGCCCGCGTAGACAAAAAGCTCGTCGACGCCGTCGCCATCGACATCGCCCGCCTCGACATCAAAGACGGCGTCGTGCTCTTGCAGGTAACCGGCATCCAGGTACTTAAAACGGCCTTCGTACATCATATTAGTGTTGACCGTCACCGGCAGGTGTGTGTCGAGAGTGCGCGTACGCCCGTTGCTAAACGAGTAGAGGACCAGCTCAACCTTTCCGGCGTATGACTTGCCGTCAATCGTCGTGGAAGAACTGTCGCCGTAGGCACGGAGCTCGGCAACGCGGCTCTTTTTGCCCGTGCTGGCGTCGCTGCAGAACTCAACACTCGTGGCGTGAATGCCCGAGAAACCGTTGTTGTCGTTGGCGAGTACTGTTGAGGACTCATTGTTGCTTAGGTACGACCAGGTGCCGCCACCGTAGTCGCTATGCTTGTAGAGATCGCTGTTCGTATCGAATTTGTTGACGTTTTGCCAGAACTTTGCGGCGCCCCACACACTTCCATAGCCATCGGTGAGTTTGCTGCTGCCGCCAATGTCACCGCGCTCGACGTTCTCGAGCTTGTCGCGCAGAGTGTAGCGATTGCCATGGCTACCGTTAGCTGCCATATAGACCTCGCTGCGCGTGGCAAACGTCGTGGGGGTATCAGTGGAATAGGGGCCAATGGTATCGGCCGGAATGTCCTCGCTCGTGCCCAGACCCAGGGCTTGATAATCCTGCTCGGTCATATCGGTGATTGCGGGCGCGTCTGCCGCCTGGGCAACCTGGGGCGTGGCCGTGAAGCAGGCGACGCTCGTGGCGATCAACGCAGCAAGCGCCGCCGTCCCAACAAGCGGGATTTTCGACAGCCTACGGATACGGGGGTGTGGAACGTACATGAGGGACCTCGCTTTACTCGAGTGGAGTGGACTCATTTTTGCAAATGATACGTCCGATGCCCGATATCACGTGTCTCATTTTCGCCAACGGCGTGTCTCATTTTTGAGAATCCGAGATGCCGCGGAAATCTTATCCCAGCTCAAAGGCCATTTCTGGGATGTATTTTCCATCGAGTGCCTCATCGGGAAACTGCATCCCATTTCAAGCGTCGATTCTGGGACGCACTTTCCGAAAGCCTGCCCATCCGGAAAGCCCGTCCCACTTTGGACGCATCCGGGCACGGAACCATCGACCTATCAGGCCTTCCATCAATAAAGAGGCGCCCTCCCGGACGACGGGGCACGAAGTTCATCGCGAGTTCCGCACGCAAAGAAGGCCACTTAATGTGGCCTTCGTCTTGCGCAGGACTGTAGAGCAGGGAACTTCGTGCCCCGACGCCCGGGAGGACGTTTCATTTAGAAAGATGGACCGATCGCCGTCAGCGATGGGAGCTACTCCCCCAGCACGGCCTTTTTGGCGGCTGCAGCCATGTTGTCCAGATCTTCCTTGGTGGGGTGATCCTTTGCGGCGACCCAGTTATCGAGCAGCATCTTAAAGCGGACATTGTCGGGATCTTGCTCGAGCATGGCCTCGTAGCGCTGCTTGACCGCGGGACCCATCTTGCCCTGGCACATTGCCCAACCCACAAGCTCGGCATCCTCGGCCAAATTGGAGGTCACGCGATTGATAATCTGCTGGTAGTAGCTCTGATCGGCGCCAAAGCCACAGGTGCCAAACAGGAAGGCGCGCTTGCCGTGCAGGGCGGAGAGCAACGCCGCGACCGAAGGTGTGCACGCGCCCTTGTCGCACCAAAAACCGACAAGCACCATGTCGGCCGCGCAGGCCCCCTGCGCCTCGAGCGCAACCTGATCTGCATCCGCATCGTCGCTCAACGCCGCGGCATGGACAAACTCAACACCCGCAGCCTGCAGTGCGCGCTTGATCGCGCCCGAAACCATCCTGGTATTACCGCTCTTGCTGTTAACCACCAAAGAGCATGTCATAGTCACGTTGCTCGTTTCCCCCAAAACTAAAGCCACTAATGCAATTTATTAGAAGCATATCTTAGTACTAAAACCACAGTTGTAAACCACCTTCTGCCGATTGGCGATACAGGCGACATCCTTGGACGGGTTTTAGACCGCGCGCACTTGGATTAATGCCGCCGCAGAGTGTTTCACGGATGGCCTAAAAGTGTTTCCGAAACTTCGCCAAATTGTGTCACGTAATTTCATCAATTTGTTTCACAAGACATCGTCAAATTGTGTCATAGATTGTCGTCAAAATGTTTCACGCGCTGGTAGAATGCTATATAACATGACGGCTCTATGATTGGCGGGGAGTTCTATGAATGGATATATGGATAGATGCATCGATCGCTCAATCGAACGCGATCTTGGCATTTTTGGTGCCGTGCTCATTCAGGGACCGAAGTGGTGCGGAAAGACGACTACGGCCCAGCGATTCGCAGAATCATCGCTGTCTCTCTCCGACCCTGCCGGAGACTTTGCCGCACTGCAGCTTGCCAGGATCGACCCAGCTCAAGCAATAGTCGGCGCAACGCCGAGACTCATCGATGAGTGGCAGGAAGAGCCAAAACTGTGGGACGCAATACGTTTCGAATGCGATCGTCGGGCCGGTAAGCCAGGGCAGTTTTTGCTTACGGGGTCAGCAACACCAAACGACGCCGACCAACCGATGCACAGCGGCATCGGGCGCATATCACGCTTACGCATGGAAACAATGACTCTGGCCGAACTCGGAGTTTCCTCAGGGGCGGTCTCGCTCGAATCGCTGCTTAACGGATGCCCCATCAAAGCGGCACTTGGATCCATCAACGGCATCGCCGATATCGCCGATTTGCTATGTCGTGGTGGTTGGCCTCAGGCGGTTGGCAAGACGACTGCCGATGCAATGCGTATATCCGCTGCCTACATCGACGGTGTCTGCGAATCGGATGTTTCGAGGGTTGACGGCGTGAAGCGTGACCCGGAGAAAGTCAGGGCTCTTCTGTCTTCGCTTGCGCGCAACGAATCCACTCTTGCCGGCGAAAAGTCTCTTGAGAAAGACCTCGGCGGTGATGTATCGAGAAGTACGCTGCGGCGCTATACGGATGCCTTGCGCAGGATACATATCATCGATGATATCCCGGCTTGGCATCCGGCGCTCAGGTCTCCGGTAAAGCTGCGGCAGAGTGCGAAAAGGCACCTCGCCGACCCTTCGCTTGCCGTCGCACTGCTCGGAGCAAATCCGGAGTCATTGGCATCCGACCCGAAGACGCTGGGACTGCTCTTCGAATCCCTCGTCCTGCACGACCTTAAGGTCTATGCAGCCGTAAATGACTCATCGGTGTCCCACTACCACGACGCCGACGATCTCGAGGTCGATGCCGTTATACACAGGCGCGATGGAACTTGGATTGCCGTGGAAGTAAAACTCGGAAGCCCGCAGATCCCCGAGGCGTCTGCAAACCTGCTTCGACTCGAGCGCAAGCTGGTCGAACGCGGCGAGAGGCCTCCCGCGGCCAAACTCATCGTCATCGGGTTCGGCATGCCGGTCCACACAACGCCCGAGGGCATCATCGTTGCCCCCGTTGACACGCTCGCGCCCTAGCGCTGCGTTACATGTCCCGCGTCTTGCTCACTGGGCGAATTGGCTGCGGTAGAGTTCGGCGTAGAAGCCGCCTGCCGCTAGCAGCTCGTCGTGCGTGCCACGCTCGATAATCTGCCCGTCGCGCATGACCAGGATGCAATCGGCGTTACGGATCGTCGATAGGCGGTGCGCCACGACAAAGCTCGTGCGACCGGCCATGAGCTCGTCAAATGCCGCCTGCACCTGCAGCTCGGTGCGCGTATCGATGCTCGAGGTCGCCTCGTCCAGCAGCAGAATCGCCGGGTCGGTGAGCATGACGCGCGCGATGCACAGCAGCTGCTTTTGGCCCTGGCTAAACGTGCCACCGTCCTCGCCGATCACCGTGTCGTAGCCGCCTGGCAGCTGCACGATAAACTTGTGCGCATGCGCGCACTTGGCCGCCTCGATAATCTGCTCGCGCGTGGCGTCGGGGCAACCGTAGGCGATATTCTGGGCCACCGTGCCCTCGAACAGCCAGGTGTCCTGCAGCACCATGCCAAAGGCGCGGCGCAGGCTCTCACGCGTGTAGTCGCGCGAGGAATGCCCGTCGACCATGATGCGCCCGGCATCGATATCGTAAAAGCGCAGCAGAAGGTTGATGAGCGTCGTCTTGCCGCAGCCCGTGGGACCGACCAGGGCAAACCGCATGCCGGGTTTGGCGTCAATGCAAATGTCCTGCAGCAGCTTGCGGTCGAGCACGTAGCTAAAGTCCACATGCTCAAAGGCGACCTCGCCCTGCGGGGCGGCAAGCTCTACGGCGTCCGACGCGTCGGGTTCCCGCTCGCGCGCATCGAGCAGCGCAAACATGCGGCGCGCCGAGGCGTACGCGGTCTGGATCTGCGTAATGACGTTGGTGACCTCGTTGAACGGCTTGGTGTACTGGTTGGCATAGGACAGGAAAATCTGCACGCCGCCCACCGTGAGCGCCGCAGGCACGCCCGTGACCACGCCCACGCAGCCGATCACAGCGACCACGGCATAGATGATGTTATTGATAAAGCGCGTGCCGGGGTTAGAGAGCGAACCCATAAACTGCGCGCGCTCACCCGCGGTGTAGAGCTCGGCGTTGAGGGCGTCGAAACGCTGCTGCGCGTTCGGTCCATAGGCGAAGGCGTCCACGAGCTTTTGCTCACCCACATACTCCTCGATATGGCCGCCCAGCTGGCCCTGAATGCGCTGCTGCGCTGTAAAGCTCTTGTTGGAGAGCTTGGCGATGGCGCCCGCCGCAAAGATGGAAAGAGGTGTGACAAGCACCACCACGAGCGTCATGGTCAGGTTGATGGAGAGCATAAACGCGAGCGTGCCCACGATAGTGATGACTCCAGTAAAGAGTTGCGTGAAGCCCTGCAGCAGGCCGTCGCCCACCTGGTCGACATCGTTAACCACACGGCTCATAAGGTCGCCGTGGGCATGGCTGTCGATAAAGCTGAGCGGCATGCGGCTGAGCTTGTCGCTCGCCTCCACGCGCATGTCGCGCACCGTCTCGTAGGACAGGCGGTTAACACAGTAGCCCTGCAGCCACTGGAACGCCGCAGCGCCCATCACGACAATCGCGAGCTTGGTGACAAGCGGCAGCAGCGCATCGAAGTCCACCTGTCCGGCGGCAACGATGAGATCGATGCCCTCGCCGACGAGGATGGGCGTATAGAGTTGCAGAATCACCGAGATGGCGGCACTCACAAACGACGCCGCAAACGAGATGCGGTGCGGACGGACGTAGCCCATCAGGCGGCGAGTCACCGCGCCCACGGGGTAGCGCTCGGGATCGCCGGGCTGGCGCGGGCCGCCACCCAGATCGTTGAGGTTATCGCTACCGGACACATTGGCCGTCATCGTGGCGACCGAACCGGAAGAAGTATACGGATTCATTTAGCAGCCCTCCTTTGCGCGGGTGGATGCAGGGGCGGAGTCCGAAGCGGGCGTCGCACTCCCCTGCTGGCCCTCGAGCTCCTCGCGGCGAAGCTGCGACTGGCAAATCTCGCGGTAGAGCTGGCAGGTCGTGTAGAGCTCATCGTGCGCGCCCAGGCCCGCGACCGAACCGTGGTCAAGTACGCAGATCATATCGGCGTCGCGCACGGTCGAAACGCGCTGGCTTACGATCACCGTAGTCAGCGGCAGCCCGCCCTCGGCGGCACCGCGCACACTGCGCTCGCGGATGGCATGGCGAAGCGCCGCGTCGGTCTTAAAGTCGAGCGCCGAGGCGGAGTCGTCCATGATCAGAATCTGCGGCGAGCCCACCAGGGCGCGCGCGATGGTCAGGCGCTGGCGCTGGCCACCGCTAAAGTTCTTGCCGCCTGCCTCGACCGGGGCATCGAGCCCCTGCGGCTTGTTGCGCACGAACTCGCTGGCCTGCGCCATATCGAGCGCCGCCCACAGTTCCTCATCGGTTGCCGACTCGCCGCGCCAGGTCAGATTGCTGCGGATTGTGCCGCTCACGAGTGACGCGCGCTGCGGGACGGTCGCGACCACGTGGCGCAGCTGATCGAGCGGCCAGGCGCGCACATCGGCACCCATCACGCTCACGCTGCCGACGCCCGCGTCGTACAGGCGTGGGATGAGCGAAACGAGCGTCGACTTGCCGCTGCCCGTACCGCCGATAATACCGAGCGTTTTGCCCAGCGGCAGTTCCAAAGTTACATCGTTGACGGCGTTGGCCGCGCCAGCGCCAAAGGAGAAGCTCGCGTGGCTAAAGCTCAGCGCGGGGACCGGGGCGGCATTGTCCGCCGTGCTCGGCTCGGGCAGGACGACCGGCCGGTTGCCCTCGTCGGTGATACTCGGCACGCAGTTGAGCACCTCGTTGATACGCGACGCGCTGGCGCTCGCCTTGGTAAAGACCACGACCAGGTTGGCAACGTAGACGATGGAGGTGAGGGTCTGCGTCATGTAGTTCACAAACGCCATGACCTGGCCCTGCGTAAGCTCGCCCACATTCACCTGGATGCCGCCCACCCACAGGATGGCGCACACGCCCAGGTTCATCACCAAAAACGTGACGGGGTTGAGAATCGACGAGAGCTTGCCCACCGCGATGGCGACATGTGCCTGGTCATCGGCAGCCTGGGCAAAACGCTCGCGCTCGTAATCTTCGCGCACAAACGCACGGACCACGCGGGCGCCCGAAAGCCCCTCGCGGCAGATAAGCGCAATGCGGTCGAGCTTTGCCTGCAGCTGCTTGTAGTACGGAATACAGCGCGCCATGACAAACCAAAACACCAGGCCAATGGCGGGCGTGCAGATCAAAAAGATAATGCCGAGCTTAAGGTCGATGGCAAGGGCCGCAACCATGGAGCCCACCGCCAGGAAAGGCCAGCGGATGAGCATGCGCACGCCCAGCGCCACGGCGAGCTGGACTTGGTTGACGTCGTTGGTGATGCGCGTGATGAGCGACGGCGTACCAAAGCGATCGAGCTCGGCATAGCTCAGCTTGTTGATATGCTCATAGAGTGCGCCGCGAATATCGGTGCCCATGCCCTGTGAGGTCAGCGCCGCCATCTTTTGGCAAACGAGCGTAAACGAGATGCCGATCACAGCCATGGCGCCAAGCAGCATACCGTAGTGGACGACGGCGCTGACGTCGTGCGCGCCGATGCCCTTGTCGATCATCTGGGCAATCACGAGCGGCGTCAGCAGGTCAAAGATCACTTCGATCAACTTGCACGCAGGGCCGATCACCATATATCGGCGAAACTTACCGCCAAAACGCCTGAGCAACTCAATCATAAAAAGGCGCTCCCTATCATCATTCACACTCAATTCGAACCATGATAGTACTGTCGCCCTAGAGCATGCGTAAACAACGAGTCATTTCTGGCGAGATTCAAGAGCAGGTCAATCGCCTGATATACTTACCTTAGTGCTACCAAGTTGAGCCGCCGACCCTTGAAATGAGGTGCCGAGATGAACGACATTCTCGCAAGAAGAGCAAGACGAGCAACCATGGGCATCGCCCTTTCCGCGGCACTTGTCGCGGGAATCGCCCCCGTAACGGCGATCGCGGCAGAAACCAGCTCCCCTGTCGATGCAGTCGCCTTGCAGACGGAAGACGCGGCCACCGAAAAAGAAAAAGCGCATGCGGCCATGCAGGAAGCGCTCAAAAACCTCGAGGCCGCAAAAGACGCCGCAAGTCCCGAGAAAATTGCGGAAATCGATACTAAAATTGCCATTTTTCAAAAGAACTACGACACTAATTTGGCGCGAGCTGCCATATATAAGGAATCCCTTCCTACCATGCAAGCGGACATCGATGCAGCCCAATCCGAATGCGATAAGGCCCACAACCGAACAAGAGACCTTGAGGCAGAATTAAATAAAATCCCCCACACGGATTACGAAACTAGATGGCAGTTGGAACTGGCGATCATGGATGCACAAGAGCAAGAATCTCGTTGTGAAGATAATCTTGAGCTCTGCCGAATGCGCCTCGAAAGTCAGAAAAGCCTGATTTATTTCTTAGAAAGCGAAGTAGAGTTTAATAAAACCCACCTCGACGGAGAAACAGCCAAGCGAGATACGCTCCTCGACAATTTGAAAAAAGCGCAAACGGCTTATGACGACGCCCGCAAAGCATACGAAGAGGCAAAAGCCGCAGCAGACAAGGCCACCTCGCCCGAGATAACGCAACCCACCGAGACAACGCCTCCCTCCGGCTCGACGCAACCGGCCGAGACGACACAGCCCGCCAGCTCGCCCGCGACCGGCAAAGACGCAGCACCGAGCTCCGCCAAGCAAGCGAACTCGAGCAACGGCAAGCAAGCAACTACGACCGCCGACAAGCTCGCAAACACAGGCGACCCAGCGCCGAGCGCAATCGCACTAGCAGGAATCGCCGTCGCAGGCCTCGGCATAACCGCCACAGCCACACGCCGCCTCAAGAACTCAAAATAGCCGCCAGAGCATATCGCCTTCGCCAATCACGAACCCAGAAACAAAAGAGGCCCGTTTCCCCCCAGGGAAACGGGCCTCTTTACTTGTAAAAACAGACGGCAACGCCGCCGTCCCTTGAACCACGTAGCCACCGATGCCCAGGCAACGCCAGCAAGCAGCACAAAACACGGGATTCAATTCTGCAGCTTGCGCCGTTGAACTCCACGAGCCTGCCCGTGTAGACGAGCCTGTCCACGACAGCCGCCGCCATCTTGTCGTCGCCGAACACGGTCACCCACTTGCTGAACTCTATGTTGGCCGTGACGATCATGCTCTGCCTGCCCTCCGGCACCGACATCACCTGGAACAGCAGCCTCGCGCCCTCGATGTCCAGCGGCACGTAGCCCAGCTCGTCCAGGATGAGGAGTTCGCGGCGGGGGCGACGCTCTCCGGGCTGCTGCCGCGTATCTCGCGGCGTAGAAAGGAGTGAGTACCATGACCAGCGCGAAGAAGATTTACCTCGCCGTGGCGGGCGGGCTTATTGCCGCGGGCATCGTACTCGCGGGCATCGGCTTTATCGCCTCGGGCCGCGATCAGGCCGTGTTCACGACCCAAATCGACATGCGTGACAACACCATCGTGCTCGGCGGCGTCGAGGTGGACGAACCCGAGGGCATCCCGTTCATCAGCCGGCTCGCCATTCTTGGCGAGATCGACACCTCCGACGTCGCCGACCCCGCCGCGCCCTAGGCGCAACGAGCCCGGGCACTCCGTCCGCTAATTTAATTGAGATGGATCGCTCCTACTACGCGAGCATTGAGGTCGGGCAGCGCAATGTCAGCCTTTCAAATCTCAAGAAGATTGCCGACGGCTTTCACATCACCATTTCGGAGCTCATGCGCGGTGTCGAGTAGATGATTCTCATCTGACTTGGCTCGTTCATGTTTAATCTGTCTCGTTAACCGAAATATGCAAATCTGGTTAATCAAATAATTGGAATCTGGTTAAATGAAAACTGTAAATTTGGTTAAACGCGCTGGTAAGCAATGGTGAAAACTATGCCAAATAAGTACTACGCTAGAATTATCGAAAATGAGCTCGACCAGATGCTTGGGATATTCGGTGCCGTTCTCATCGAAGGACCTAAATGGTGCGGGAAGACAACCACGGCCGGGACCCGTGCGGCGTCCAGGCTCCTCCTCATGGACCCGTCGCGCAACTTCGAGAATCGCTTCCGTGCCGAGACGGACCCGGCGCTTGCCGTTTCCGGCGAGGTGCCGCGGCTGATCGACGAATGGCAGGAGGTTCCGAAACTTTGGGACGCGGCACGGTTTGAGTGCGACAACCGCGGCGGCGAGCCTGGCCAGTTCATATTTACGGGGTCGGCGACACCGCGAGACAATGAGCGGCCGATGCACAGTGGCGCTGGAAGGTTCGCTAAATTGCGCATGGACACCATGACGCTTTTCGAACTTGGGAAATCTAGCGGTGCGGTTAAGCTGTCGGGCATCATTTCTGGCGAAAAGTTCAGGGGCGCCTTCGGATCGATGGGTTCTGCCGAGATCGCCGAGCGCATCGTTTGCGGTGGATGGCCGGCGTCGATTGGGCGTGACGCGCGAATTGCGTCCGCGACGGCAAAACGATATATCGAGATAGTCGCTGAGGAAGACATCCCCCGCGTCGATGGCTCTCGACGAGATCCTGAGAAAGTGAAAGCCGTCATCGCGTCGTTGGCGCGCAACGAATCCACTCTTGCGACGCTCAAGACGCTTGTGGCCGATTTGGGTGGCGACGTATCGAGACAAACAGCGGCATCATACATATCCCTTCTTAGCAGATTGAGTTTCGTCTGCGATATCCCCGCATGGAATCCCGCGATGAGATCTCCGGTGCATCTGAGGGAGGCGCGTAAGCATCATCTTGCCGATCCGTCGCTTGCAGCGGCTGCGCTCGGGGCGACTGTGGAGACGTTGTTGTCAGACTTCAAGACACTTGGGCTGCTTTTCGAATCGTTGGCGCTCCATGATCTATGGGTCTATGCGAGGGCAAACGGAATGGGCCTTTATCACTATCACGATTCCCGCGATCTTGAGGTCGACGCTGTCATAGCGGCTCCAGGTGGGATGTGGATTCCCGTTGAGGTCAAGCTCAGTTCCGCTCAAATCGAAGAGGCATCTGACAATCTTGTTGCCGTCGAAGAGCGGATGGTTGCTGCCGGAAACACCCCGCCGGTTTCTAAAGTAGCGATTATTGGATTTGGTTCACAAGCCTATGTTACCGACCGCGGCGTCCAAGTTGTTCCATTGGACGTTCTCGCGCCGTAACGCTGCGGGCGAAGTGAAATCGACGCATCTTTTAGATTTCTTCAATTTGTGCGTAAACCAACAATGCCGTAATTACGCTATGTCGTTAGTGCGAACATCGCATCTTCAGTAGTCGAAGCTCGTTCGCAAACGGACCTCTTTACTTGCAAAAAAGGAGACAGCACCGCCGTCTCATGAACCACGTGGCCACCGCGCTCCCGGCAACGCCAGCAAGCAGCAAGAAGCACGGGATCAGATTATCAGATAAATGTGACCCTTCAGGTGGTTTTGGTCGGCAACCCGCGAGAGCCGGCAGGGCGTTTGGTAGTCGAGCGATCCCGCAGGCGAAGCCGAGGACCAGCGAGACACCAAACGCCCTGCCGGCTCTCGCGGGTTGCCGCGGCACCAAAAAGCGCCTGCGCACTCGATGGATTCGGATGCCCGACAGAGGCTCCTTATGGCTGCTTCCTTCCGGACCTGACCAGATTCGGAACATGTCGTCATCCGAACCCATCGAACGCGCTAGGCGCTCGGTATATCTTACCTGCTCCCGCCCAACAGGGCAAGTGGGGCGAACCCATCGGATGGATTCGCCCCACTCGTGCATATCGCTAACGGCGCCTGCGGTACAGGACCGCGCCGCCCACTGCGGTCAGCGCGCCGATGCCGGCCATGACAGCGAGCGCCTCGACCGGTAGGCTGCGGTCGCCGGTGTCGGGCATGCCGCCCTTGGAGCCGTCGCCGCTAGAGCCGCTGCCGGAGCCGTTATCTGAACCGCCGCCCGAGCCGCCGCCCGGCGTGCCGGGGTTCTCGGGGGTGCCGGGGGTCCCGGGATTCTCGGCGTAGCTGTTGGTGAAGACCGGCGGCACGTTGGCGTCGCCCTCGTAGGAGACCTTCGCCGACAGATAGCCCGTCTTGGTGCCGTCGGCCGCCTCGTCGCTCACCGTGACGACGATCTTGCGCACCGCCTTGTCGTAGGTCACGTGCGCCCGGCCGTCGTCGACCTCGCTCACCGTGAAGGTGTAGGTGCCGGCCTGCTTGAACGTCAGTGCATCGAACGTGACGCTGCCGTCCGCGGCGTTCCTGGCGGTCGACATGACCTTGCCGTCCCGGCTCTTGAGCTCAAAGCTAAACTGGCCCGCCTTGAGCTCGGCGCCCTTGAGCACCTTGGCGGCGCCCAGCTTGAGGGTGACGGGTGCGGCCTCGTAGCCGTTGGTGAACGTCACCGAGTCGTCGCCCGTGGGATTGCCCTCGGCATCCGCCAGCTCGTGCTTGACGGCGAGCGTGCCGTTTTTGGCATCGGTGACCGTCGTGCGCACGCGGTACGTCGCCCTGTCGTACGTCACGCCGCCCGCCGTGCCGGCGACCTCGCGCAGCTCGTAGCTGTGCGTGCCGGGCGCGGTGTAGGTGACGGGGCTGAGAGCGACCGTGCCGTCGGCGGCGTTCCTGCCCGTCGCCGCGACGCTCTCACTGCCGTCGGCGGCAATCTCGACCAGCTGGAACTCGAACTCGCCCTCGGCCAGGTCGCGGCCCTTGAGCTTCTTGTTCACCTTGATCTGGTCGGTGACGGAGCTCGGTGTCGGATTCACGCCGTAGGTGTTGGTGAACTCGAACGCGCCCTTGCCCTCGGGCGTGCCCTCTGCGGGCAGGACCTCCGCGGCGAGCGTGCCCGCGGCGGTGTCCTCGACGACCCTGATCGTGAAGGTCCTGGCCGCCGTCGCGTCGTTGACCACGCCGTCGACCGAACCGGACTCGCTCACCCGGTAGGCGAACGTCTTGGTGCGCAGACCTTGGCCGTCGATCTCGGCGTCATCGAGGTCGCTCGGCTGCCTGAACGTGACGTGGCCCAGCTCGACGTTGCCGGCGGCGTCGTTGGTCGCCTCGGTCACCGTCTTGCCGGAGGCGTCGGCCGGTGCGGGCGCGCCGTCCAGCGGCTCAATCTTAAAGGTGTACTTGCCCGCGATGTCGGCCTGCGCCAGGCCGAGCCCGGCCTGGCCGAGCGCCAGCGTCTTGGTGCCCGCGAGGTCAACTGTCGCCTCGTTGGTGCCGTAGCCGTTCACGAACGACAGCGTGCCGTCGGAGCCCTCGGGGTAGACCACGGCAGTGTCCAGCCCGCCCTTGCCGTTATCGGTCACCTTGACCGTGATGTCGAAGCTCGAGGCGGTCGCCGTCACGCCCGCGGGCAGCCGGTCCGTGCCGTCCTCGGATACGGTATAGGGAATGACCCAGGAGCCGTCGGCGGCCCTGGTGGCGGTGCCATCTGCCACCATCTGCTCGAGAGCGTCGGTGGTGTAGGCGATGGGCGAGAACGAGAGCCCCGCGGCCTCGCCGTCGCCGGAGGCCTGGTTGGTCGCGGTCGCGACCACGTTGCCCCGGGCATCGCGGACGGAGAACGAGAACTCGCCCGCCGCCGCGGCGCGACCCGTCAGCGTCTTGGTGGCCTCGATGGACGCGCTGCTCTCGCCGCCGAGCGTGCCGGTGGCCTCGTAGGAGTTCTGGAACGCGACCGTCACGGGCGCGGGCAGCGACGCAGCGTCATCGGCCGTCGAGACCTCGCTGCGGGCGACCTCGACACCGTCCTCGACAACCGCGGTCGTGACCGTGAGCTTGCCCGTCGCGGCATCGTAGGCGGGCGCGATGGTCACCGTGCGCGGCTCGGTGTCGTTGGTGTAGCCCTCGCCGCCGAGCCTGGTCTCGGTGACGGTGAAGCTGTAGGTCTTGCCCGCGTCGGCGCCGGTGAACTTAACGTCGCCCTCCGCGGCGCCGCCGATGAGGCCGATGAGATCGGCCTGCCCGTCATCTGCCGCGGCCACGGTGTAGGCATCCTTGCCGGTCTTGAGGCCGAGCTTGGCTGCCGTCTCGGCGTCGGCGGTCACGGTGAAGGCGAACTGGCCCGCCTCCATGGCGCGGCCAGAGAGCGTCTTGGACAGGCGCACGCCCGCGCGGGCCGAGTAGTCGAGCTCGGTCGTGTAGGTGTTGACGAAGTCGCCGCCGCTCACCTGCGCGATCGCGGGCGTCGAGGCCGTGAGGTTGCCGGAGCCGTCGTCGGTCACAGTCACCGTCATCGTGGCGACGCGGCCGTCATAGGACACGCCGGCAATCGCCGAGCCGTCATCGGGCTTGGCCTCGCGCACCGTGTAGGTGAAGGTCTTGGCACGCACGCGCTTGCCGCCGACCTCCGCGAACCTGGCGTCCTTGATGTCGTTAAGCGTGTAGCGGATAGAGCCGAAGTCGAAGGCGACCTTAGTGCCCGCCTTGGTGCCGTCGGCGGCCGTCACGCTGACGGTCTTGGAGCCGTCGGAGGAGCCCTCGGGCATGGGAGCGCCGGCCTCGCCCGTGAGCGTGAACTGGAAGCTGTCGCCCTCCGCCCAGTCGCGGCCCTTGAGCGTCTTGGTGAAGAGTCCCGCCGTGGAGACGTCCCTGCCCTCGGTGGTCGTCCCGTACGTGTTGGTGAACGCAACGGTCGCGCCGGCCTCGGTCACGGTGCCCTCGGCCTTGGAGCCGTCGGCCCCGTCAACCGTAGTCGTGTAGCCCTCGGCGGCGTCCTCGGTCACGGTGTAGTTTGCGCCCACGGGCAGGCCGGTGATGGTCTTCTCCCCGCCGTGCTTGAGCGTGAAGGTCGCCCTGCCGTCCGTGAACGTCACGGCGTGCTCGCCCTTGCCGAAGGTGCCGGAGACGGGCTCGCCGTCCCCGTCGGCCAGCGCGACCGTGAAGCCGAACTCGCGCTGGCCGTCGCCGCCGACGACCGTCTTCTTGACGGTGAGGCTGCCGGTCTTAGCGGTATTGGTAAAGATCGCCGCCTCGACCGTGCACTCGGCAGCATTACCGGCATCGTCGGTCAGCTGTGCAATCTTGGTCTTGGTAGTCAGCTTGCCGGCACCGTTGTCGGTCACCGTGACGGTGGCACGATAGGTGGCCTTCGAGAAGGTGAGGGCTGTCTCGTCACCCGCCTGCTCGGCAATCATATAGGTATAGGTTCCGGGCTTGGCGTACTCGATGGTTCCGAAGTTGCCAACCTGAACGTCCTTCTTCAGCGTAATCGTCGACACACCGTCCTTGGCGCCCTTGGGCATGGGTGCCTCGCCCTGGGCGGTCAGCGTCATGGTAAAGGCATCCGACGTCGTCCAGTTGCGTCCGGAGATCTTCTTTTGGACCTTAAAGGCATTCTCCACCTTCGTGGACTCCACGCTATAGATGTTGGTGAAGCCGACCTGCGTCTCCTTTCCGACGGTGCCCATCTTGGAGTTCGCCTTATCGGCAACCGCAAAGCCGTCCTCGCTCGTCATGAGGTTGCCCTTGGAGTCGAGCTCCTGCACCTCGTAGTGCGCGCCCACGGGCACGGTAACCGTCACGGAGCCACCGGCCTTAAGCGCGATGGTGTCACCGCTCTTGATCTGTCCGCTTACATAGGTGCCGTTGGTGCCGCTGGGGCGGCCGGCATACGCAAAGCTACCGGTCAGAGGCATTGCGCCATCGGCCTGGTAGAGCAACACCTTAAAGGTGAATGCCTTGTTGGGCGCCGTGATACCCTCGGCGGCCGTGACCGTCTTGCTCAGCGTCAAACGACCGTCAGAGACCTCATCGGTGGTAGTGTTGGTCTTGACGACAGGGTTGTTACCAACCTTCACCGATGCCTGGTTGGAGATGTCGTCCGACGCACCTCCGCTCTTAAATGCATCCTCGGTCACGCGAACCTTAAACTGAACCGTGCCCTCCTCGCCAGCGGGAACATCCGTCAACGTCCAGGTGAGATTGCCGTCCTTGTCCTTAGAGCCAGCATTCGCATGGTCGCCCGTGAACTCCACGAACTCGGTTCCCGCGGGAACGGCATCGGTGACCGTCACCGTGGCCGGCGTGCTCTCGGTATTCTTGTAGCCAATGGTATAGGTGAGCTCATCGCCCAGCTTAACACCCGCCCCCGTCGCATCCTGAGCGTCGCTCTCGGACTTCTTGGGCACGTAGTTGGTCGTGGTGCCGGTATAGCTCTTGTCGCCGACCGTAACGGTGGCGTTGTTCTTGATGGTGCCGACGGCGCCCTGGGCGTCCTTCACAACATCCTCGGCAATCTTGACGCGCACGCGCACCGAACCGTGGCTGCCTGCAGGTTGATTGCCCAGGCTCCAAGCGAGTGACTGGCCGCTCGCGGTGCCCTTATCGGCGTTCTTGCCCTCAAAGGCCTCGAACACAACGCCGGCGGGCAGCTCGTCGGTCACGGTCACGTTGGCAGTGCCACTATCATCGGCCTCGTTGTTAACCCAGTTGATGGTGTAGACATAGGAGTCACCCACGGAGAGCAGCTGCCCGTCGATATCCACGCTGGGCTCCGTGACCGTGCCGATCGTCTTGACCTTATCGCGTGTGTTGTGGAAGACGATCTTGCCGTCCTCGGTACCATCGCGATAGGTCACCTTGGACGTAAGGTTACCGTTGTTGTCGTCGGTCACCTCGAGCAGCACGCGGCACGTCGCGGACGTATCCACGGGACGAACGCCATCTGGCAGGTTGGCCAAGCGCTCCTTTGCCACCAGGTTAAAGCTGTAGGTAGTGGTGTGGTCGGCATTGTGGCGCTTGTCGGCAAAGCCATTTGCCACTTCGTCGGCAAGATTGACCGTCTTCTCTTCAGATGTGCCGGTATCGCCGCCGAGCTTAAAGGTGACCGTACCAAAGTTGACCGTTGCGGTACCGCTCTCGCTCGCCTGGGTCGTGCCCTCATCAATCGGTTTGAGAGAGCCGTCGTCCTTCTTCTCCGCGTACAGGTCAAACGTATACTGGCCAGCCTTGATCTTATCGCCAGAGTCCATCTTCTTCTCGGCGCGAGGACCCCCAAACGTTCCGCTCGCGGCGTAGCTGTTGGCAAAGGACACTTTGGCCTTGGCGGTACCGCTCTCGGAGCTATCGGGCTGTGTATTCGCGGGAAGCTCAGTCCCCTTGGCGTCAAAATGCTTGACGGTAGTCACGGTATAGAGCGAACCGTTATCGCGCTTCTTAACCGCAATCTCTACCGTCCAATAGGTGGAGTCGTATTTATAGCCGCCTTGGCCTCCGTTGTTCTCGACCACCTTGTAGGTAAACGTCTTGCCTGCGTCGTCCGTCGTAAAGGTCAGGCCGCCCAAAATGCCGGTATGGGACGTGCCATTGGCTTCGGGCTCATCGTTGGTAACGATGAGTTTGCCCTTGTCCGCGCGCAGCAGCTTATTAAGCTTTGCGGTCGAGGCGGGATCTTTGCCCGTCACCGTAAAGCCAAACATGCCGGCATGCAGGTCTTTGCCCTTGAGCGTCTTGACGATCTCCAGACCGCCCTGGAGCTCGTAGCTCGTCGAAGTTTGGTACCTATTGGTAAAGATGAAACCTTCCGAACCGGTCGTGCCATCGGGGCGCGCCACAAGCTTGCCGCCCTCATCGGTTACGGTAACCGTCACGGTATAGACATGCTGGTCATACTTCCACTCGCCAGGACCGCCGTTCGGGGTCAGCTCGTTAATAGCAAACTTATACGTGCCCGGCTTGTTAAAGGTGAGCTTCGAGAAGTCAAGCTGGTAGTGCTCCCCGTCCTTGAGGTCCTCCTTCGTCTGCTTCTGCTCGGTGTAGCCATTGCCCTTGCTCATCGAAGAGCCGGTGATGAGCTTGCCGTCGATGGCAGCCCGGGTAACATCGTCAGCCGCGGTCATGGTAAAGGTGAACTTGCCCTCAGCATCGGCACCGGCAACCACCTTCGTCACGGACGGGGTATAGGTTGCCGCCTCGGTAACCGTATAGGTGTTCTTGAACTTAACCGTCGCGACACCGGTAGACGTCGCATCCGATGGGTAGATCCACTGGCCCTCGAGCTCGTCCTCGCCATCAACCGTCTTGCTTACCGATGTCGTGACCTTGAGCGTGCCGTCGCCGTTGTCCGCCACGACAGCCTTAACCGTATGGACCGTCTTGTCGTACGTATAGCCCGTCGCCTTGTCGTCAATCTCGGCCACGGTATAGGTAAACGTCTTGCCAGCATCATTCTGAGTGAAAGTCAGCCCGCGCTCAGGAACCAAGCTCACGGTCTTGGGGGTATTGGCCTCGACGTTTGCGGTCTCAAAGACCTTGCCGTCCATGGTAATGCCGACCTTCTTGGCAGATGTCTCATCGGCGGGCTTGACGATATAGCGGAACGTGCTCTTGGGCGAGCCAAACACCGTCGCACCCTCGGGGTACGTCAGTGTCTTCTCGATCTTCAGGCCGCCAGCGGCACCATAGTCGAGGCTTGCCGCATAACGGTTCACAAACGATACGGCAGGCGTTGTGGTACCGGCCTCACTTGCATCGTACTGTTGCACGTAGGTAGCCGAATCTTGCTTGAGCTCGGCAATTTTCTCGTCCGTCAACGCGCTCGCATCGCCGGTATCGCCCAGCAGCTCCGTCACACCCGCACCCTTGAGCACAGTCGTCACGGTGTAGAGCTTGGCGGGGTCGTTCTGGCGTGCAAGAACCTTAACGAGCACGATGGCGTCGCCGGTGTAGCCGGTGTCATAGGTGTAGCCGGCAGCAGCAGGCTGGTTCTCGTGGATGCGATAGGCAAATGTATGGCCCAGGTCCTGCTCCGCAAGCTTGCGGGCGAAGAGCTTCTCTTTCCCGTTCGCGCCCACCACGGCACCGGACACGCCGGCCTTCGCCGCTTTGTTGGACAGGGTAGCCTCGGCGCCATCGACCGACGTCTGAACGCCGTTGTACCAAAGACCCGTCACGGCAAAGGTAAACTGGCCCGCGTTGGAGGCGCGACCCTCAAGGGTCTTGCTCACCGTCACGCCGCCAAAGGTGCCCGACGCATGGTATGCATTGGTGAAGGCGGCCTTATCAGTTACGGCCTTGTCCACATCGGAGGCGCCGGTGTTGGCATAGGTCACGCTCGACACGTGCAGCTTGCCCGTGTGGTTGCCCCGCTCGTCCAGATCGGTCACCACGACGGTCGCACGTGCGGTGTGCCTGTCCATGGACATGCTCGCCGGGGCACCAAGCGCGACATTCTCGGTGATATTGAAGCTAAAGGTGCCCGCGCGGTTGAATGTCACGGTCGGGGCGGCTTCGGTGCCAAAGGAGAACGAGGCAACGCGTCCCGACTCGGGCGCGCTAGCGACGGCCTGGTTAGTGTTAATGACAACGGCACCATCCGCTACCGCCTGCTTTGTGGTCTTACCCAGACTAGTTGCGCTGGCATCGTCCGTAGCGGCGGTAAGGTTAAAGGTATAGCTCTCGCCCTGGTTCCAGTCGCGACCGCTCACGGTCTTCTGACCCTGCAGGGTCACGCTCGTGGGCTCCACAATATATATATTGGTAAAGGAAGGCGTGGCGTTGTTGCCCAGCTGCTTTACCGAGCCATCCTTTGCGTCATTGTAGTAGTACTCGACCGAAGTCTGGATGCCAGCACCCTTCTCGGCATTGCGCACCACGGCGTAATAGACCGATTCGTCGTAGGTCATGCCCGCGGCTTTGCCGGAGTTCTCAGTGAGCTTGTAGACGTAGGCGCGCCCCGCATCCGCCATGGCGGTATAGGAGATTGGCGGCCACGCCACCGGGCCGTTGTCGTCATTGCCCACGATGGCGATGTTGCCCTCGGCGCCCTGGGGCATGGGGGCCTTGATGCTCGTGTCGACCGTATCGGGGCTGAACGTTGCACTGGCATTTGCATAGCCGCCCATACCCTCGAGCTTAAAGCCAAAGGTGTTCTGGGCAAGCGGGAACGTCCCCGCCTTGTCGATCAAGTTCTTTTGAGCATGGATGATGATGTTCTTCTCATGCTCGTCGTAGTGATTGGTGAAGGTCGCTACCTTATCGGTAATCTCCTTCTTAGTCTCGACGCCCGCATCGTTGCGCTCCTGCATCACCGTCACGCTCTTAACGAACAGAGCGCCGGCATGGTTGTCCTCCACCACGACCGTCGCGGTATAGGAGGCGGCAGAATAGCTTATGCCGCCCGCCCCGGCATCGGAACCGGGGATAACCTCCGAGATGGTATAGGTGTAGGTGCCCGGCTTGGTATAGGTGATGTCGCCAAACGTTGCCGTCTTATAGGTGATGTCTCCAATCTTTTCCGTCGGGGCTTTCTCGGTGATCTCGACCGTCGACACCTGGCTCTTGGCGCCGTTGGGCATGGGGACGCCGTCCTTGGCCGCAAGCTGCACAGTAAAGGTATCGGAATCGTTCCAATCGCGGCCGTTGAGGACCTTCTTGACGCTCAGGGCATTCTGGGTTACAGAGCTGGCGCTGTAGTTATTGACGAACTCAAGCTTGTTGCTCGCAGGGATCTTCCCGTCCACGAGCGCAACAATCTTGCCCTCGATGGTGTTGCCGGCTCCGGACTGCTCCACGCCGCCGGCTTTGCGGCTCACGAGGCTAAAGCCGGCCGGAAGCACCGAGTCGTCGGCAGAACCGGTCACGGTATTGACGATGCTTGCCAGCACGTTGCCGCCCGCCGACTCGCCCTTGGTGGTGAGCTCGCTCACGCTATAGCTATCACCCTGCTTAAGGTCGTACACGCGAATGGTCTCGCCGGCCTTGATGGAATGGGTGTCGCCGTTATTGAGTTTGAAGGACTCGCCCGCTGGCTTGCCGTTCGCATCGAACACCTGCGCCTCGTAGCCCTTCTCGGACTTCGGCAGGGTGAACTTAAACGTAAAGGTCAGGTCTTTGTCACCATCCTTGGTAGGCGCGGTAAGCCCCGTATCCGCCGTCACGGTCTTGGTCACTTGCAGACGCGCCACGCGACGGTCGGTATACTGCACGGCCGTCGCCGTGGTAAAGAGATGATTGAGCTGGAGCGTGCCCAGGTTAGTACGAGCCTTGGAGGCATCATCGATATATGATGAGTCGTCCTCTTGGTAGAGGGCCATACGGTTGATACCCGTATCGGCAAAGATCGTCGCCAGCTGGCCGTCGCGGACGCCCTTGTCCTCGACATAACGCAGAACGGTCTTGGTGCCCTGAGGCGCCTTGTCATAACGCATGTGCATCAAGTCGTCCGCCAGAGAAGGCGTCACTCCCTCGGCGGTGCTCGTCTGGCCCCACGTCAGGTTACCCTTGACATCTGCACCAGTCGCGCTCTGCAGCTTGCCCTTGATGTGTGTAAGCGTGTTGTCGATCGAGTCAGGAGAGCCAAACTGCGCCAACGAGGCAATCAGCGAGCCCGCGCCGCTCATACTGCGCACGCCGTCGTTCTTCTCACCGGCATCCACGTACACGCCCGAATCGTCCACGATCACCTTGGTAATGGTGGAATTTATCTCGTAGCCATCCGGGCTCAACGATTCGCGCAGATAGTACGTACCCTTGATAAGGGGCGCATGCTTTATCGAATCGAGCGGGAAGCATGCAGCACCCTCAATGTCATACGGATAGGTCATGCCGTTTGCCTGCACGGTGTCATACGGCTCGGCATTGGGCTTGATGGCATACGTGCTGGGGCTTTCGCCGGTAACGTCGTCGGACTTATACAGTTCAAACGTCGCGCCGTTCACAGGCTTGCCCAGGTCGTCGATCTTCTGCACAAACAGACGGTTCTGAACGTTCGTAAGGTGGATCACGGTTGAGAACTGCCTGTTTATCGACAGGTATTGAACCATGGAGGTGTTCTCCGTGGTTGCCTCTGCCAGAGACGACGCCGTGGTGTGATACGCCGCCACGGTATATTCGGACTTCGACTTGTCCTCCATCATGGCGGCATACTTCTCGATATCGCCGGGCAGCGACCTGACCGTCACCTCGTAATCGCCCTTGGTGTTGACGGCAAAGACGCTCGTGTCCGCCGATTGGGCAGCCTCGACTGCGCCCTCAATGCCGTGTTTGGAGCACAGTTTGTAGCCATCGAGCGGATTGCCCGTGACCGCCGTCCATGCGTCTTCGCTTGTGTGGTCCTCGCCCGCACCGGTGAGCTTGAGCACAACGGCAAAGGTCGTACCCGAACTAATGGGATTTTTCTTATTGTCTTTTGTTTCTTTGGACAGGGAGATGGTCTCCTTGGCGGCCAGATAGCCACCGTTCAGCCACATGCGGCTGCCTGTCCATGGGCTGCCGTCGGCCGTGGTGACCGTTGTTTCCGGTGCAACAACCACGCCGCCCGTGCCGCTCGCAGCTTCCTTGTACTGCAGATGCAGCTCACCTGACTTTGCGGAGGTCGACGAGGTCAGACTCGAGCGGTACCCCGCGGGCAGGCTTATCTCTTTGAGTACAAAGTAATCGCTTTGGCTGGTATTGTGCTCTTCGTCGAAAGAAAGAACGGAGCCATCCGCCTTTTTAAGTATCAGCTGACCCCTGTCTTTCGTCGTGCCCTGAGCGATGAGTTCGCCCTCGTTCCAGTCGACACTTGGTCCACCGGACCGATACAACGCGAAGGTTGCATCATTGACCGCCTCGCCGTTCTGGTCGACCTTCTCGACCTCGGACGACGGCAGGGTGGTGAGGTTGAACTTGAGCGACATGTTCGATGCGCCCGCGCCGCGCTCCAGATAGAAGAAGCTCAGGGTGTGCTTGGTGCTATTGCTGAAGGTGTTGCCGGAGAAGTTGGTGGTATCCGCGCCGGCAGCTTGGAACTTCGTCTTGATGTTGGTTGTTTCGATTTCTTTCTTGGTTCCATTCGCGCCGTCAATATGACCGACTTTCACTTCACCGGTAGCAAAGTTGATCTTAAGCGTTGCTTTCTCGTGAATGCCGCCCAAGTCACCCACGAGCACACCATCGATATAGACCCACACGTCGTCGTCGCCCGAGAACTCAAAAATCATGTCCTCGTTTTTGGTGGTCTTGCCACCGTTAGGCTGGACAAACTCCGTGGTCATGGACATGCCAAAGTGGTGGTTGAGTGTATCGTTCGTTCCGTCCGTTATTTTTAAAGGAGAGAGCTGGCTGTTCTTTTCTTCAAAAACCTTGTCAGCCGAGTCAAAGGGGAAGAACTGACCCAAGTTATCACTTGATACGCTGTCCTTATAAACACCCGCTTTATCGTAGACGTTAAAGGAATTCGTTGTGTAGTTATACACGGCATAGTTGCCTTTAGAGCCGTACGAGTCGTAAACGTAGTATCCGTTCTCAAGTTGGAAAAGGCCCTGCACATTGTTGTAGACGGCTTTGCCGTCCTGCTGGTGATTTTCCTGGCTGGCGTTGTTAAAGAGGTATGCGAGCGATTCGTCAGTGTACTTATCGCTCGAACCGTAGGAGGTATACGTACCGGCATCGATCGACGGGTAACCGCCTACCAGCTTCTTCTTCACAAAAGAAAGGCGTCCGGAACCATCAATAACGCTTTTGCCCGTCCATTTGTTAATGCCCGTGCCTGCGCCACTATTAAATTTGAGCTGATGACCCTTATTGATGCCGCCGTTGATATTATTGACAGTTGCCGATTTATCGTTGTCGCCATCCACGACCCAGTAGTCAAACAGATTGACCGTAGTGCCGGTGGGATTCACCGTCTGCACGGTGTGGTTGCTAAAGGGAACCGTTTGATCGGCCGACGCGCTCGTCGCACCAAACATGAGCGCACATGCCGCCAGCGGGACGGCCAAAACTCTCAGAACACGCTTAGCGGTATTGGTTTTCTTGCCAAAAGGCTTTAGCATTTCTCGAGCTCTCACGCACACGCGATTCATGAAGGCCTCCCCAATCCATGAGGACGGCAAGAAGCGGCTCATTATATGTGTGTCGTCGTCCCCATCAATGCAAATATACGCCCCCCCCCGCGCAGAAACGCAAGGCGGGACATCGCAATATAGCAAAAATTGTAGCAATTTAAACGACCCACTATTCCGCGTCAGGTTGCCACTCGGTCGTCAAATCGAACCATTCGCGCCATCAAAGGAGCTCGGCGGGGTAAATCCACCAGTAATCTTTACCCCCACAGCCCCACAAGGTAGCTAATTTGGGATGGGCTTTTTGGCTACCCGGGGTAATCGGATCGACATGTAGTCAAAATAGCCCCGACCCAAAAAGACCGGTCTGACGCTGCACCACGAAAAGGTCCTATCTACTACGTTTAGGCCGCAGGGGTCAACCATAGCCGGCTTTTTCGAAAATCGGCAAGCTTTCTACCTGCACTGATAATTTCGCAAAATCCAGGATGGTCGAGGGTGCTCGGCTAAACGTAGTAGATGGCCGCATTTCGTGACGGAAGGTCCGACCCAAGGCCCAAGGCGGCCAGCCTCGGATGACCATTCACGAAGTTGCGGTGGAATACGGACTGAATTGGCACCTTAAAGGCAAAAACACTCCGTATTTCACCGCAAGTTATTGGGGGATGGGTTTTAGAGGCGGGCGAGGTCGTAGGCTTGGGCAGTTGCCTCGCCGGCGCAGATGAGGTTGGTTGTGGCTTCTTGCGGATCGAGTGCCTGCTCCAGATCCATGGGCTTGCGGCAAATCGGCAAAACCAAGTCGATACCCTGCTCGTACACCGCATCCAGGTTGTCGGCACGACCGCCCACGACGGCGGCCACCGGCTTGCCATATCGCTTGGCGCGGCGGGCCACACCCACCGGCGCCTTACCGGCGGCGGATTGCTCGTCCATATTGCCCTCGCCCGTTATGACCAGGTCGACATCGCGCACGCGCTCGTCAAACCCAATCAGATCGAGCACCGTCTCCACGCCCGAACGCAGCTCCGCGCCGAGCGCCAGCAGCGCGGCACCCAGGCCGCCGGCGGCACCGGCACCGGGCACGCCGAGCACCGAGCCAAACGTCCGCGCACCCTCGGGCACGCGCAGTAACCCCTGAGCCCGTGCCTCGGCAATCGCCGCATCGAGCAGGCGACCGTAGTCGACCATCCAGCTGTCGCACCTGCTCAGCGCCTCGGCATCATCCGTCGGCAGGCCCTTCTGCCCACCGAACACCGCTAGGGCGCCTCGGCGTCCCACAAGCGGATTCTCGACATCGGAAAGCACCACGACACGCGCGCCGCTCAGCGCCCGAAGCGCTGGCGCCAAATCGATACTCACCACGTGTTCGAGACCCGCGAGACCGGGAGCGATATCGCGGCCGTGCTCATCGACAAGACGCGCGCCCAGCGCCTGCAGCATACCGGCGCCACCGTCGTTGGTGGCGCTGCCGCCCAAGCCAATATAGATAGTCTTTGCCCCGGCACGAACCGCACGGAGCATCAGCCCACCCACGCCATAGGTTGTAGCAGCCAGCGCCGACGACTCCGTGCAAGGCGAGTACCCGATGCCCGCGGCTTCGGCCATCTCGATGACCGCGGACTCGCGCTCGACATCAACCAGCATCCGGGCAGGCACACGCTCGCCCAAGGGACCTGCCACCTCGCAGGTCACAAGCTCGCCACCGCAGGCGGCGATGGCATCGAGCGTTCCCTCACCGCCATCCGCCAGCGGCAACGCGGCCACCTGGGCATCGGGCCAAACGCGGCGCACGCCTTCGGCAACGGTCTCCTCCGCCTGCGCACTCGACACGCTGCCCTTAAAGGAATCAATCGCCAACAGCACACGGCGGGGCCGGCGGCACGCGGCACCAAAATCGACCGCCTCAACGACGATATCTTCGGCACACGCGAGCGCCTCAGCGTGAGCGGCATGCGCGTCAAGCTCGACTCCGCGGCCGATGCCGTCGACACCGCGCAGGCCAGCAAAATAACCGCTCAGCACCGCGCGACACTCGTCCGCCAGCACGCCGGCGGTCACATTAAACCGATGATTCAGGCGTGAATCGGCATTCAGGTCATACAACGAGCCCAGCGCACCCGCCTTGGCATCGGTCGCGCCATACACGCAACGCCCCACGCGCGCGTTAACCATAAGCCCCGCGCACATGCAGCAGGGCTCGAGCGTCACGTAGACCGTGCAATCGGAAAGGCGCCAGCGACCGAGCGACTGAGCGGCGGCGCACAGGGCCGAAAACTCGGCATGCGCCGAAGGATCCTGGTCGAGCTCGCGGCGATTATGCGCCCTCGCGACGATCTCTCCCGCACGCACCACTACGGCACCGATCGGCACCTCGCCCACCGCTGCGGCGGCACTCGCCTCCGCCAGCGCCTCGCGCATGAACTTCTCATCGATTCCGGTGCTCGTCATCGTTCGCCTTCCCTGTTGCAAATCCAAAACGATGCTATCATTACGACTCACGGAGAGATGGCAGAGCGGTTGAATGCGGCGGTCTTGAAAACCGTTGAGCGCGAGAGCGTTCCGGGGGTTCGAATCCCCCTCTCTCCGCCACTTTTAGTGATGCACCGGTGTCATGGTCCGCTCAAACAGTGCATCGACCACGTCGGCCATCTCGGGTCGACGCTCAAGATCGTGGCCCGATTCCCACCATATCGTGAAAAGTCGAATAATACCGCCGGCGACAAACTCAGACGTCGTCTCGAGCGACACGGGGGCCAGGGCATCCTCGGCAAGCACGTTCATCACACGCTCGCGGATGGAGCGGGCAATACGGTCGCAAATAACGTTGGTCAACATGCCCGACATGCTGCTTGCCAAAATGTTATCCATGAGCTGCTCGTGCGTCAGAATCAAATCCATGGCATCGTCCAAAATCGCGTGCCGAAGCGCGCGCACGTCCTCGGCAGACACTGCGCCGGCCTCATCGGGCTGTTTTTGCGGCAAGCCCGACATAAGCTCATCGATATAAAAGGCAAAGTAATCGTTCTTGTCGCGAAAATGCTTGTAGAACGTCGTGCGGCGAATCATGGCGCGGTCGCACAGCATGGCAACCGTCAGGTCCTCAAAACGATGCTCCTCGAGAAGCTCGGTAAAGGCATCGAACAGGGCACGATAGGTTTTCTTGATGCGAAGGTCCACTGGTATCGCCATCCTCAGGGCAAAGACAACACTCGTCAATCTGTCGCATATCTTACACCTGTACCTCGCGCGCTTTGCCCTGGTGCCAACCCTACCGAAAACATAACGCTTACCGGAAAGTTCGGCACGGCAAAACGTTGCGGGTATACTAGTAGCGTTATACCAACGGCAGCTGGCGCATGCCGCCGCGGCCTTTCGAAACGGAGACATCATGATTACCGTCATCATCGGCATCGTTGTTGTCATTGTGATTGTCTGCGCCATCGCCGGCATCTACAACAACATGGTCACCAAGCGTAACCGCATCGATAACGCCTGGCAGAACATCGATACGCAGCTGCAGCGTCGCAACGACCTGATCCCCAACCTGGTCGAGACCGTCAAGGGCTACGCCAAGCACGAGCAGGAGACGCTCTCCGCCGTGATCAGCGCGCGTAACACCGCCGTCAAGGCCACCACGCCCGAGGCCAAGATGGAAGCCGACAACGTGCTGACCGGTGCGCTGCGCCAGCTCTTTGCCGTGGCCGAGGCCTATCCCGATCTTAAGGCAAACACCAACTTTACGCAGCTGCAGGCATCGCTCGAGGATACCGAGAACAAGATTAGCTATGCACGCCAGAGCTACAATGATTGCGTGCTCAGCTACAACAACGCCATTCAGACGTTCCCGGCTGTCATCTTTGCCGGCATCTTCCAGTTTAAGGAGCGCCAGGGCTTCGAGGCCGCCGAAGCCGCCCGCCAGGCCCCGACCGTCAAGTTCTAGTAGTTTGACAGCGCATCCTTAATCGGCTAAATGCATAAACCGCCCCGTCGAATGCATACTTCGACGGGGCGGTTTCCTTTTTCGCGAAGGTCCCCCTCTAAGCGTCGTGCATTTTTAGGAGTATTCAACATAACCAAGGGCTTCGGGCGCCACGATAAATGCCAAAGACCGCGAATATCCCTGCAAATCAAGCGCTGCCAGCCCATAACCCCGCCCATCATCCGTAGAAAACATCGAGAACTCCCGATTTTTTGCCCGAGGTCGGTATGCAGGGGCCTTCGATTGCAGAATACTCGCAAAAATGCACGTCGCCACCACCCCCACATGGCGCGAACCAAAATCAAAACCACCCCTAAAAGGGGTGGTTTGCTCTTAGGGTATAACCCTTGGAT